>NZ_SSDJ01000036.1 GCF_004794465.1 Microbacterium sp. K24
TCGACGTTGGCCTTGTAGTAGTCCTGCCACTCGTCGGGGAGGTCGTCCTCGTAGTAGATCGCCTCGACAGGGCAGACGGGCTCGCAGGCGCCGCAGTCGACGCACTCGTCCGGATGGATGTACAACGAGCGTTCACCCTCGTAGATGCAGTCAACGGGGCACTCGTCGATGCAGGCGCGATCCTTGACATCGACGCACGGGAGGGCGATCACATACGTCACTCCCCCAGTCTACGACTCGCGGCTGACCGCTTCCTCCGCAGCCGGCGCCTCGGTGCGCACAGGAAGCCGTGAGAACGACGGCCACGCGACGACCAGAAGCACCAGACCGGCGACCAGATAGGTCCAGATCCGCCCCGCGAGAGAGTCGGCCACGACGACGGAGCCACCCGGACCGACGCCCGAGATGAGCACCAGCATGCCGATCATGCCGAGTCCGGCGGCGACGGCCGCGCCTCTGTCATGCGTGAGCGCGCGGACCGCGATGAGGATCGCCGCACACGCGATCGCACCGACGATGATCCCGACCGGTATCGGTCCCCACATGAGGCTGTGCCCGATCGTGCCGGCGATGCCGTAGACGCCGCCCACGAGGGCGGCGGCGACCCACGACAGGACTCTCGACACCCAGCTCACGCGCACTCGACGATCCTACCCGCGAGGGCTGTGGATCCGGCGCGGGTCACGGTCATCACGCGGCGAGCCCGAAGACCCTCAGGAGTGCCGCCACCAGCGCCGCCGCGACCACCACGACCAGGAACGACTGCCGCAGCCAGAGCAGACCGCCGGCGACGAGCACGGCGGGCACGCGGGCATCCACCGTGATCGCCTGACCGTCGCCCAGCGTCTGCACCGCGACGAGCGCGGCGAGCAGCGCGACCGTGAGGAGATCCGAGATGCGTGCCGGCCGAGGCGCCTCGAGCACCTTCGGCGGCACCAGGTAGCCGACGGCCTTGAGCGACAGGCAGATCAGCGCGGCCAGCAGGACTGCGCTCCACAGGCTCATGACAGCCCCTCCGCTCCGGGATCCGTCGTGGGGCCGCTGGAGGGGCGTCCGAGCCAGTTGAACCAGCCGAGGACGATCGCGACGAGGGCGGCGATCAGCACCGGCAGGCCCGGCATCAGGAACGGCGTGAGAGCGGCTGCCACGACCGCGGCGGCGATGCCGACCGCGATCGCCTGCCGTTGCTTGAGTCGCGGCCACAGGAGCGCGAGGAAGGCCGCAGCGGCCGCGGCATCCAGTCCCCACGTCTTCGGGTCGCCGAGCACGTCGCCCACGAGGGCGCCCACCAGCGTCGTGATGTTCCACCCGACGAAGATGCCGATGCCGGTCACCCAGAACCCCACCTGACGCAGCCGCGGGACGGTCTGCGAGATCGCGACGGCTGTCGACTCGTCGATCGTGAAGTGCGCAGCGGCCGCGCGGCGTACCGGTCCCCCGCCGACGATCGGCGACATGCGCATGCCGTACGCGACGTTGCGCACTCCGAGGAGAGCCGCAGAGGCGATGGCCGACGGGAGCGCCGTGAGGCCGCCCGCGGTGAAGACGCCGACGAAGGCGAACTGCGACCCGCCGGTGAACATGAGCAGGCTCAGCACGCAGGTCTGCTAGACATCGAGACCGGATGCCACGGCGAGCGCTCCGAACGAGATGCCGTAGGCGCTCGTCGCGAGCACGACGCCGAGGGCTTCGCGCCAGACCTCACGCTCGGCGGTCACGGCGCCCCCTGTCAGCCATCGTTCGATCCAGTGAACACATGACTATCATTCTGAACACACCGTGGTGCATAGTCAAGCGAACGATCGTTTGACATGATGAACGCATGGAGGATCTCCGCACACGCATCTCCCGCACTCTCCGTCGCGAGCGCGAGGCCGCAGGCATCTCGGTGTCGGAACTGGCCCGGCGCGCCGGGGTGTCGAAGGCGACCGTCTCACAGCTGGAGAGCGGCGCGGGCAACCCGAGCGTCGAGACGCTGTGGGCGCTCGGCGTCGCGCTCGGCGTGCCGTTCGCGGTGCTGGTGGACCAGCAGGCGAACGCCCCCACCCTCATCCGCGCGGACGACCTCGCCGGCGTGCCGTCCTCGGCGGCGGCGTACAGCGCGACGCTGCTCTCCGCCAGCCCTCCCGGTGCGCGCCGCGACCTCTACCTGATCCAGGCGGAACCCGGCGACCCTCGCGTGTCCGATCCGCACCATCCGGGAACCATCGAGCACGTGATCCTGATCGCCGGTCAGGCGCGGATCGGCCCCGTGGCGGAGCCGATCACGCTGAACCCGGGCGACTACCTCACATACGCCGGCGACGCTCCGCACATCTTCGAGGCGACCGCGCCGGGCACCAGCGCCGTCCTCATCTCCGAACTGCGCTGAGCCGGGCGGGGGCGCCGGCTCTCAGTACCAGTTCATCGCCTGCGAGTGACCCCACGCGCTGCACGGGGTGCCGTAGACCGACGAGATGTAGCCGAGCCCCCACGCGATCTGCGTCGCGGCGTTCGTCTGCCAGTCGCTGCCCTCCGACGCCATCTTGCTGCCGGGAAGGGCCTGCGGGATGCCGGTGGCGCCGCTGGGGTTGTAGGCCTGGTAGTTCCAGCCGGACTCCTTGTTCCACAGCGATTCCAGGCAGGAGAACTGGTCCCCTCCCCAGCCGTAGCGACTGGACATCAGCTGCTGCGCCGTGGCCTTCGCGCCGTCGACGGTGTTCGCGGCGGCGAGCGCGGCGGCGGCGGCCTCCGCCTGCGCGGCGGCAGCGGCGGCGGCATCATCCGCGGCCTTCTTCTCCTGCGCCGCGGTGAACGCGTCCTGCAGCGTCGCCGTGTCGGATACGAGCGCCGTCGTCGCGGCCTCGACCTGCTCGGTGAGCACCGTCACCACGAGCGGAGACATCGTGTCGCGATCCTTCAGCGCATCCATATCGTCCTGGAGCTCAGACACGTCGACCGCGGGCGCGGCGCTCACGTCGAGGCCGGAGACGGCGACGTGGTACCCGAGCGCCTGGGCATCGAGCACGGCATCCTTCGCCTCGATCAGCGGAATGGCCGCCTCGTCCGCGATCTTCGCGTGAGGCTCCGCACCGGTGACCAGCTGCGCGACGGCCGCACCGGGATCAGGCAGCTCGGAGCCGGACGCCGGCACAGAGACGATGCCGGCCGTGAGGGTGATGCCGAGGAGCGTGGCAGCCGCGGTGCCGAGGATCATCATCGGGCGGCGGGCGGTGACGCGGGCGGATGCCGCATCGGAGGCGCGCCGAAGCGCACGGGATTCATGAAGCATGGGTTCGACTTTCGGGTCGTCGTACGCCGTTGCAGGAGACTCATCGGGAGCTCGTCCCAGGCGCAAGTGCTCGAGTCTGCCTTGTCAACCTGAACAAAAACAATCCCTCACCTGGGATTTTCATGAGAAGAGGGCCCCGAACGCGCCGAATCGGCGGTGCGGGGCCCTCTGCGGAGCACGCGTGGAACGAGTGTCAGGCGTTCGCATCCTGGCGCTTGAGACGCGCGGTCTCACGCGCACGGGTGTTCTGGTCAAGGTTCACCTTGCGGATGCGAACAACCTCGGGCGTCACCTCGACGCACTCGTCGTCGCGGGCGAACTCGAGGCTCTCCTCCAGCGTCAGCTGACGCGGCGGGGTCATCGACTCGAAGGTGTCGGAGCTCGCTGCACGCATGTTCGTGAGCTTCTTCTCCTTGGTGATGTTCACATCCATGTCGTCGGCGCGCGAGTTCTCGCCGATGACCATGCCCTCGTAGACCTCCTGCGTGGGCTGCACGAAGAACGACATGCGCTCCTGCAGGGCGATCATGGCGAACGGGGTCACCACGCCCATGCGGTCGGCGACGATCGAGCCGTTCTGGCGGGTCGTGATGTGCCCGGCCCACGGCTCGTAGCCGTGCGCGATCGCGTTGGCGATGCCGGTACCGCGGGTGGTCGTCAGGAACTCCGTACGGAAGCCGATGAGGCCGCGCGAGGGGACGACGAACTCCATGCGCACCCAGCCGGTGCCGTGGTTCGACATGCCCTCCATGCGGCCCTTGCGGCCCGCGAGCAGCTGCGTGATCGCGCCGAGGTACTCCTCGGGAGCGTCGATCGTCAGGTGCTCGAACGGCTCGTGCGTCTTGCCGTCGATCTGCTTGGTGACCACCTGGGGCTTGCCCACGGTGAGCTCGAAGCCCTCGCGGCGCATGTTCTCGACGAGGATCGCGAGCGCGAGCTCGCCGCGGCCTTGGACCTCCCAGGCGTCGGGGCGCCCGATGTCGACGACCTTGAGCGAGACGTTGCCGACCAGCTCGCGGTCGAGGCGGTCCTTGACCATGCGGGCGGTCAGCTTGTGGCCCTTGACCTTGCCCATGAGGGGCGAGGTGTTCGTGCCGATCGTCATGGAGATGGCGGGGTCGTCGACGGTGATCGCCGGCAGCGGACGGACGTCGTCCGGGTCGGCGATGGTCTCGCCGATGGTGATGTCCTCGAAGCCGGCGATGGCGACGATGTCGCCGGGCGCTGCGGACTCCGCCGGGTAGCGCTCGAGGGCGCGGGTCTTCAGCAGCTCCGTGATGCGGGCGTTCTGGTGCGTCCCGTCGGCGCGGACCCAGGCGACCGTCTGGCCCTTCTTCAGCGTGCCGTTGAAGACGCGCAGCAGGGCGAGGCGACCGAGGAACGGGCTCGAGTCGAGGTTCGTGACCCACGCCTGCAGCGGAGCCTCGTCGTCGTAGGCCGGAGCCGGGATGTGCTCGAGGATCGCGCCGAAGAGCGGCTCGAGGTCGTCGTTGTCGGGCAGGGTGCCGTTCTCGGGGCGATTGAGCGACGCGGCACCGGCACGGCCGGAGGCGTAGACGATCGGCACGTCGAGCAGCGCGTCGACGTCGAGGTCGGGCACATCGTCGACGAGGTCGGAGGCGAGGCCCAGCAGCAGATCGTGCGCCTCTTCCTCGACCTCGGCGATGCGGGCGTCGGGACGGTCGGTCTTGTTGACCAGGAGGATCACCGGCAGCTTGGCCTCGAGAGCCTTGCGCAGCACGAAGCGGGTCTGGGGCAGCGGGCCCTCGCTCGCGTCGACGAGCAGCACGACGCCGTCGACCATGGACAGACCGCGCTCGACCTCGCCGCCGAAGTCGGCGTGGCCGGGGGTGTCGATGACGTTGATCGTCACCTCGCCGTCCGTGGCGTGCTCACCCTTATAGGTGATCGCCGTGTTCTTCGCGAGGATCGTGATGCCCTTCTCGCGCTCCAGGTCGTTCGAGTCCATGGCACGTTCGTCGACGTGCGCGTGTTCGCCGAAAGAGCCCGTCTGACGCAGCATGGCGTCGACGAGAGTGGTCTTGCCGTGGTCGACGTGCGCGACGATTGCGACGTTGCGGAGGTCAGAGCGGAGGGCGTGCGCCATGCAGAAGTCCTAAAGAGGTGGGGGTTTTCGTCGGGAAGCCGACGTTCCAGGATAACGCAAGCTCAGGGCTCGTTCCTGAGCAGAGGTCGTAGCATCGTGATCGTGACGTCACGACCGGCCCAGGAACCCGCCTTTTCCCTCGATCCTGCGCCCTCTCGCACGCGGATCCGGTGGGAGATCGCGATCGTGCTCGCCCTCGGTCTGGGCCAGTCCGCCGTGTACGCGATCGTGCAGCTGGCCTATCGCCTCACGGATGAGACCCCGCTCGCCGATCAGACCGCCACGCTCAATCCCTCACGGAGCGACCGCGAGATCTTCGACCTCATCTACCAGGTGCTGTCGATCGGCTTCTCGCTCGTCCCGGTGCTGCTGGTGTGCTTCCTGCTGTGGCAGTCGCACCGCCCGCACCTGGAGCGTCTGGGGCTGGACGGCACGCGAGCGGCGAGGGATACCGGGCGCGGCATCCTGCTCGTGCTCGCCATCGGCATCCCCGGCCTCGCTCTCTACATCGTCGGACGTGCGCTGGGTCTCTTCGTCGCCGTGAACCCCGCGGGTCTCGACTCGCACTGGTGGACCGTGCCGATCCTGCTGCTCGCCGCCGCGCGGGCATCGCTGCAGGAGGAGTTCGTCGTGCTCGGGTACCTCTTCGCCCGGCTCAGGCAGCTCGGCTGGAGCCCGTGGGTCATCATCGTGTCGACCTCGGTCCTGCGGGCGAGCTACCACCTGTACCAGGGCCCCGGCGCATTCATCGGGAATCTCGCGATGGGGCTGCTGTTCGGCTGGCTCTTCCAGCGCAGCGGACGGCTGCTGCCGTTCCTCGTCGCGCACTTCCTCATCGATGCGACGGTGTTCGTCGGCTATCCATGGGCCGCGGCGACCTGGCCGGAGCTGTTCGGGCTGCCGGGCTGAACGGATGCCGGATCGCCCCCCCCCAATATGATGCGTCATTGCGGAGAAGCACCTACTGTTTCGAGCGATCGATCCAATCGATCGATCGAAACGATCGGAGACGCAATGAAGAAGACAAGTACCGCCGTGGCGAGCCTGGCATTGGTGACGGGAATCATTCTTGGGGGCGCCGGCGCGGCACAGGCCGTCGACTGGCACGAATCGTCCAGTTACTCGACCAAGGCGAAGTGCGAAGCGGAACGAAAGATCTTCATCCAGGACGGTTATAAGGTGATGCAGTGCGTGCAACCGCCTCGCACCACGGACGTCGTGCGATGGACTTTCTTCTGGGCGCGATGACAGCGAGGCGCAGCGTCAGTTGACGGCAGCGATCTTGTGTAACGCCTGATACCGTCTGGGGTTCCACAGGCGTTTACTGTGGTCTGATCAGGCTCAGCCGGCGTTCGCGATGAGGATCGCGACGACGGCCCAGACGACGATCAGGCCGAGCGCGCCGAGAGCCGGAACATCCCAGGTGCGCCGGATCGGTGCATCCGCCGCGAGATCCGCCGCCTCCCAGCGATCGCGGATGTCGGTCAGGTCGCGCAGACTCGTCGGCGCCTTGCGCTCCTCGCCGTCCTGCCGGACACCACCACGCCGCTGACGCGCCCTGGCCGGCCCGCCGTAGCAGGTGATGTCGGTTCCGTCGTCGAGGGAGAAGACGAGCTGCCAGCGCAGATCGATGTCGCGCACTCGACGCCACCCGAAGGTCGTGCGTCGCAGCATGTTCTGCACGGTCCCTCCCGCGTCGTCGACACGGACGGAGGAGATGAAGGCGACCTCGTAGACGACCCACAGGGCGAGCAGCACCCACGGGGCGAGCAGCAGCATCTGCCCCCAGCCCGCGCGCAGCACGGCGTCGCCGAGCAGGAAGACGGCGAACAGCGCGCAGAGCACCAGGAAGACCGGACCGGAGGCCGCACGGAATGTCCGCGCGGCCTCCGGCCCTGGATCCTTCGGCACGCTCAGCGTCCGCCGAGCGGGATCGATGCACCCGGGATCGCCTTGAGCAGACGGTCGGTGTACTCCTGCTGCGGTTTGGCGAAGATCTCGTCGACGGTTCCCTGCTCGACGACCTTCCCCTTCTCCATGACGCAGACGAGGTCACTCGACACACGGACGACCGCGAGGTCGTGCGTGATGAAGAGGTACGTCAGGCCGAGCTCGGACTGCAGACCCGCGAGAAGCTGGAGGATCTGGTCCTGCACGAGCACATCGAGCGCCGAGACGGCCTCGTCGAGGACGACGATGTCGGGCTTCAGCGCCAGCGCACGCGCGATCGCGACACGCTGCCGCTGACCGCCCGAGAGCTCGTTCGGATACCGGGTCGCGAGCGCCCGAGGAAGCGCCACCTGATCGAGCAGCTCCTCCACCCGCTCGCGCTGCGAGGTGCGGTCACCGACACCGTGGATCTGCAGCGGCTGCGAGATCGTATTGCCGATGTTGCGGAGCGGGTCGAGAGAGCCATACGGGTCCTGGAACACGGGCTGCATGCGCCGACGCAGGCCAAACGCCTGGGCGTTGGACAGCTTCGACACGTCCTGACCGTCGATCTCGATGGTGCCGCTCGTGGGCTCCTCGAGCTTCAGCACCATCTTGGCGACCGTCGACTTGCCGGAACCCGACTCTCCGACGAGAGCCAGCGTCTTGCCGCGCGGGATCTCGAAGGTCACATCGTCGACCGCCCGGAACGCCTCACTGCGGAAGTTGCCCTGACGGATCCGGTAGTCCTTCGTGAGACCTGCGACACGCACCGTCGGCGGGATGTCGGCGAGGTCCTCGAGAGTCTCGATACCGCGGTCCTCGACCACGGCCTGGATACGCTGGGACGCCACGCTGGGTGCGGCACCGACGAGTCGCTGGGTATACGGGTGCTGCGGGTTCTCGAGGATCTCCCGGCTCGGCCCAGCCTCGACGATGTTGCCGTTGCTCATCACGATGATCTTCTCCGCACGCTCCGCCGCGAGGCCGAGGTCGTGCGTGATGAGGAGCACCGAGGTGCCCTTCTCCCGCGTGAGCGTCGCCATGTGATCGAGGATGACGCGCTGCACCGTGACATCGAGGGCCGAGGTCGGCTCGTCCGCGATGAGCAGCTTCGGATCGGCCGCGAGGCCGATGCCGATCAGCGCCCGCTGCCGCATCCCGCCGGAGAACTGATGCGGGAACTGGTGCAGACGCCTCTCGGCATCGGCGAGGCCTGCCTGCTTCAGCACCTCGATCGCGCGCGCCTTCACCGCTTCCCGGCCATGGGCGATCCCGTTCGCGCGGATCGCCTCCTTCACCTGGAAGCCGATGCTCCACACGGGGTTGAGGTTCGACATCGGGTCCTGCGGAACGAAGCCGATCTCGCGGCCGCGCACAGCCTCGATCTCCCGACGCCCCAGCGTGGTCAGCTCTCGACCGTCGAGGGTGATGGATCCGCCCGTGATCGTGCCGGTTCCGGGAAGCAGGTTCACGATGGCGCTGGCCGTCGTGGACTTGCCCGATCCCGACTCCCCCACGATGGCGACGGTCTCGCCCGGGAAGATGTCGAACGTGGCACCGTGCAGGACTTCGCGGTCCCCCTCCTGCGTCCGGAACGCGACCTTCAGATCGCGCACGCTCAGCAGGGGGACTCGTTCGGTTGTGCGATCGTTCATCGCCGTGCCCTCGCTCTCGGATCGATGGCGTCTCGGATGAGCTCACCCAGGGTCACGAACGCGAGCACGGCGAGCGTGAGCGCGATCGACGGATAGATGAGCGCCATCGGCGCGACACGGAGCGACTGCTGCGCCGCACCGATGTCGTTACCCCAGGACATGACATTGCTTCCCAGTCCGACTCCGAGGAAGGACAGCGTCGCCTCGGCGACGATCGATGCGGCGAGAGCCAACGTCGACACGACGAGCAGAGGCGCCAGCGAGTTCGGGATCACATGCGCGAGGAGGATGCGGAACTTCGAGAGCCCCACCGCCTGTGCCGCGACGACGAAGTCCGACTGGCGAACCCTCAGCACCTCGGCGCGGACCACACGAGCGGTGGACGCCCAGGCGAAACCACCGATCGCGAACGCGAGCACCGGCACGGAGCGGTACTGCGAGAAGACCGTCATGACGACCACGGCCGCGAGGATGTACGGGATGGCGAAGAAGATGTCGCCGATGCGCGAGAGCAGCGAGTCCAGCCATCCGCCATAGAACCCGGCCAGCGCACCCATGATGAGTCCGACGACCGAGCCGATCGCGGTGGCCAGCAAGCCGACCGCGAGGGAGGTCTGCGCCCCCCACACGATCCGCGCCCAGATATCGCAGCCCTGGAAGGTGAAGCCCAGCGGATGCCCCTCCGCCGGCCCGGCATTGCTGTTGGCGAGCTGGCAGTTGTCGACGGGCGATGTGGCCGTGAACAGCGTCGGCCAGAGCGCCATCACGACGAAGAACAGCGCGAGCACGACCGAGAACCAGAACAGCGGGCGACGCCTCAGGTCTGACCAGGCGTCACGCCACAGGTTGCGCGGCTTCTCCGCGATCCGAACGGCGTCGACGGAGATGGTCTCCGTCTCGATCGGCGCGACGAAATGATTCTGCGAGATGGGGTCATGCATAGCGGATCCTTGGGTCGAGCAGACCGTAGAGAAGGTCGATGACGAGGTTGACCAGGACGTAGAGGATCACGAACACCGTCACGAAGGAGACCACGGTCGGACCCTCGTTGCGGATCGCGGCCTGGTAGAGCGTGTTGCCGACACCGGGGACGTTGAAGATGCCCTCGGTCACGGTTGCACCCACCAGGAGCACACCGAAGTTGGTGGCCGAGTTGGTGATCACGGGGATCAGCGAGTTCCGCAGCACGTGCACCGGGATGACCCGGCCGCGCGAGAGCCCCTTGCTGTACGCGGTGCGCACCCAGTCCTGGTTGAGCGTGTCGATCACGGAACTGCGCATCAGCCGCATGCTCACGGCGTAGAGACTGAAGCCGAGCACGATGGCAGGGAGCCACAGTCCGCCCCAGTCGTTGTCGGAGCCCACGGTCGGCTTGAACCAGCCGAGCTTGATCGCGAGGAAGTACTGCGCGAGGAACGCCACGACGAAGATGGGAATCGCGATCGCGACGAGCGCGACCCCGAGCATCGAGTGGTCGAAGAACTTGCCCTTGCGCAGTGCCGAGACCGTGCCGATGATGATCGCGAGTACGAACTCGATGCCGATCGCCATGACCGCGAGACGGCCGGTGACCGGGAGAGTCTCCCCGAGCACCTCCGACACGGGACGGCCGGAGAACGTGTTGCCGAGGTCGCCCTGGAACACACCGGTGATGTAGTACCAGTACTGCACGATGAACGGCTCGTTCAGGTGGTACTGCTCACGCAGCTGCTCGACGACCGCAGGATTCGGGGTGCGTTCGCCGAACAGGGCGAGGATCGGGTCGCCCGGCATGGCGAAGACGAGGAAGTAGATGAGCAGGGTGGCTCCGAAGAAAACCGGAATCACCTGCAGAAGACGTCTGAGGATGTAACCGAACATCTGTGGTCCTGTCGTCAGGAGGCGGAAAGCATGAACAACACAGCCCGCGAGGCGGCGACGACAATGTCGTCACCGCCTCACGGTTGAGTGCCGTCTGGCTTTACTCGCCGTCCTTCGTGACCTGGTAGAGGATCGGCCAGGTGTCCCAGCCGAACTGGACGTTCTCGACGTCCTCGCCCCAGGCGCCCATGGCGTTGGTGTACCACAGCGGGATGGCGGGCAGGTCCTTGAACAGGATCTCCTGCGCCTCCTGGAACTTCTTGACACCGTCTGCGACGTCGGTCGCGGCTGCGCCCTCATCGAGGAGTGCGTCGAAGTCGGGATTCGAGTAGTCGCCGTCGTTCGAGCCGGCGCCGGTTCCGAAGAGCGGGCCGAGGCCGTTGAACATCGACGGGTAGTCGAACTGCCATCCGGTGCGGAAGGCAGTCTGCGTCTGGTCCTCGGTGATCAGCGTGCGGTGCTCGGCGAACGTCGGGATCGGGTTGCCGGACGCCTCGATGCCGAGGTTGTTCTTCAGCTGGTTGGCGATGGCGTCGACCCAGCCCTGGTTGGGGCCGTCGGCGTTGTACTGGATCTGGAACGATCCGGTCCACGGCGCGATCTTGTCGGCCTCGGCCCAGAGCTCCTTCGCCTTGTCCGCGTCGAACTCGAGCACGTCGGAACCAGGGATGTCCTCGGAGTATCCGTCGATCACCGGGGAGGTGAAGTCCTTCATCGGGGTGCGGGTGCCACTGAAGACGACGTCCGTGATCTCTTCGCGGTTGATGGCGTGCGAGATCGCAGCGCGACGCAGCTGGCCCTCTTCACCGCTGAAGTGCTCGAGGCGCTCCGGGATCGTGATGGTCGCATTGGCAGCGGCCGGCTGGTTCACCGTGCGGTCCGGGAAGTCCGTCTCGAACGTCTGCAGGGCAGTGTCCGGGATCTCCTGGATGATGTCGAGCTCGCCACCCTGGAGGTCGGCGTACGCGGCATCCGTGCTGGCGTAGAGCTTCATGTCCACGCCACCGTTCTGGGGCTCACGCGGGCCGGTGTAGTCGTCGTTCTTGACGAGTTCGATGCTCTCGTTGTGCTTCCACGCACCCTCTTCGGCGAAGACGTACGGTCCGTTGCCGATCGGGTTCTCGCCGAAGGCCTCGAGGTCATCCCAGGCCGCTGCGGGGAGCGGGAAGAACGCCGTGTAGCCGAGGCGCAGCGGGAAGTCGGACTCCGGCTGCTTGAGCTTGACGGTGAAGGTGAGATCGTCGACGACCTTGAGGCCGGAGAGCTCCGCCACGTTCTCGTCGTAGGAGAAGCCCTCGATCGACTCGAAGAAGTAGCTCGAGAGCTGCTTGTTGTCGAGCGCGGCACCGTAGTTCCAGGCCTTGACGAACGACTCGGCGTCCACCGGGTCGCCGTTGGCGAAGGTCTGGTCGGCCTTGATCTTGATCGTGTAGGTCTGCGCGTCGTCGGTCTCGATGGACTCGGCGAGGTCGTTGTGCATGGCGCCCTCGGCGTCGTAGTACACCAGACCGGCGAAGATGCTCTGCAGGACGAGACCGCCACCCACCTCATTGGTGTTCGTGGGGATCAGCGGGTTCTGCGGCTCGGTGTTGTTGACCGAGATGATGGCCGAGGAGTCGCCGGACGGCTCCTCTGAAGGCTCATTGCCTCCGCCACTCGCGCAGCCCGCGAGAGTCAGGGCCCCGATCAGGAAAAATGCGCTGCCCGCGAGGGCGATCTTGTTGCGCTTCACTTTGTGTCCTCCTGGACTGTTACTCAAACTGCGCGCTCATCGTCGAACGCGTAGGGATAGTCGAGCGTAACCCGGGGTTCCGCTCCACACTGCGCTCAGCTAACGAACTGTTACTGAGTGGTGACCATACGTAACATCCGTGAAACACCCGGAAAGACGCGACGAAGTCGCGCTCCCCGGCGAGGAGCGCGACTCCGTTCTGATCCGTGCGCCGGTGTCAGGCGAAGGCCTCCACAGGCGGGCAGGCGCAGACGAGATTGCGGTCGCCGTATGCCTGATCGATGCGTCGCACCGGCGGCCAGTACTTCCCGGCGACGAGCGCATGCACGGGGTACGCGGCGTCCTCTCGCGTGTACGCGTGAGCCCACTCCCCCGCGATCAGCGAGACCGCGGTGTGGGGCGCGTGCACGAGCGGGTTGTCGTCGGCGGGCCAGCGACCTGCCGCCACGGCATCCGCTTCCGCCTTGATCATGATCATCGCCTCTATGAAGCGATCGATCTCGCCGATGTCCTCCGACTCCGTCGGCTCGACCATGAGGGTGCCCGCGACGGGGAACGACATGGTCGGCGCGTGGAAGCCGTAGTCGATCAGGCGCTTGGCGACATCGTCGACCGTGATGCCGGTGGCTTCCTTGAGCGGACGGAGGTCGAGGATGCACTCGTGCGCGACGCGGCCGTTCTCGCCGGTGTAGAGCACCGGATAGTGCTCGCGGAGTCGCTCGGCGATGTAGTTCGCCGAGAGCACCGCGGCGGCGGTCGCGCGGCGCAGGCCATCGGCGCCCATCATCCGGACGTAGGCCCACGAGATCGGCAGGATGCCCGCAGAGCCGTAGGGCGCCGCCGAGACGACACCGCCTTCGAAGGTGAAGCCGCCGAAGTGCTCGGCGCGCTGCGCGAGCGGATGCGACGGCAGGAACGGTGCCAGGTGGGCCTTCGCGGCGACGGGACCCACGCCCGGTCCGCCGCCGCCGTGCGGGATCGCGAACGTCTTGTGCAGGTTGAGGTGCGAGACGTCGCCGCCGAGGTCGCCGAACCGCGCGTAGCCGAGCAGGGCGTTGAGGTTGGCTCCGTCGACGTAGACCTGTCCGCCCGCCTCGTGCACCGCGGTCGTGATCTCCACGACGTCGTGCTCGTACACGCCGTGCGTGGACGGATAGGTGATCATCAGGGCCGACAGGGCATCGGCGTGCGTGGCGATCTTCGCACGGAGGTCGTCGAGGTCGACGTTGCCGAGCTCGTCGCAGGCCACCACGACCACCTTCATGCCCGCGAGGACCGCGGACGCGGCGTTGGTGCCGTGCGCCGACGACGGGATCAGGCACACGGTGCGCTGCTCGTCGCCGTTCGCGAGGTGGTAGCCGCGGATGGCCAGAAGGCCGGCCAGCTCGCCCTGCGAGCCCGCATTGGGCTGCAGCGACACGGCGTCGTACCCGGTGACCTCGGCGAGCCAACCCTCGAGCTGCTCGATGAGATCGAGGTAGCCCTGCACGTCGGATGCCGGCGCGAACGGGTGGATGCCGGCGAACTCGGGCCACGTAATGGCCGCCATCTCGGTCGCCGCGTTGAGCTTCATCGTGCAGGATCCGAGCGGGATCATGCCGCGGTCGAGCGCATAGTCGCGGTCGGCGAGGCTCTTGAGGTAGCGCATCATCGCGGTCTCGCTGCGGTGCGCGTGGAAGACCGGGTGGGTCAGATACTCGTCCTCGCGCCGGAGGGCGGCGGGGATCGAGTCCTGCGTGTCGATCAGCCCGAACACCCGCTCGGGCTTGCCGCCGAAGACCGTCACGAGCTGGTGCAGCTCGGCGACGGTCGTCGTCTCGTCGACCGCGACGCTGATCGTGTCGGCATCCGCCACGTGCACGAGGATGCCGTGCGACTGGTGCGCCTGCGCCTGATGCTCGGCCGCACGACCGGGTACGCGCACGGAGACGGTGTCGAAGAAGGCGTCGTGCACGACGTCGACTCCGGCCTCGACGAGCCAGTCGCGCAGCAGCGCGGCCTTCGCCGCGACGTCCGTCGCGATCGCCTTGAGTCCGTCGGGCCCGTGGTACACGGCGTACATCGAGGCCATGACGGCGAGCAGCACCTGAGCGGTGCAGATGTTCGAAGTCGCCTTCTCGCGGCGGATGTGCTGCTCGCGCGTCTGCAGCGAGAGCCGGTAGGCGGGCTTGCCGTCGGCATCGACCGAGACGCCGACCAGACGTCCGGGAAGCTGCCGTTCGAGGCCTCCGCGCACGGCCATGTATCCGGCGTGTGGACCGCCGAAGCCCATCGGCACTCCGAAGCGCTGGGTCGTGCCGACCGCGACATCCGCACCCAGCGAGCCGGGCGACGCGATCAGCGTGAGGGCGAGCAGATCCGCGGCGACCACGGCGAGGCCACCGGCCAGGTGCGCGGCGTCGATGACCGGCGTCGGGTCCCAGACCCGGCCGGACCCTCCCGGGTATTGCACGAACACGCCGAACAGCTCGGCCGGCAGCTCCTCGCCCGCGGCGAAGTCGACCGGCACGAGCTCGATGCCCACGGCATCCGCCCGGGTGGCCAACAGAGCCTTCGTCTGCGGGAACGCGTCGGCGTCGACCGCGAACACGTTAGACGTCGACTTGGAGGCCCGTCGAGCGAGCAGCATCCCCTCCACGACCGCCGTGGACTCGTCGAGCATCGAGGCGTTGGCCGTCGTGAGCCCGGTGAGCTCGGCGACCATCGTCTGGAAGTTGATGAGCGCCTCGAGCCGACCCTGGGAGATCTCCGGCTGGTACGGCGTGTACGCCGTGTACCAGGACGGATTCTCCAGCACGTTGCGCTGGATCACCTGCGGGGTGATGGTGCCGTAGTAGCCGAGGCCGATCATCGGGCGGTTCACCGCGTTGCGCGAGGCGAGGCTGCGCAGCTCGGCCAGCGCCTCGGTCTCGCTCGCCGCTGCCGGGATCGTGGAATCCAGAGCGCCCGAGGGGTCGGTGAAGATCGACGACGGCACGGCCTGGCGCATCAGCGCCTCGACGGCGTCCTCCCCCTGGGTCCCTGAGCTTGTCGAAGGGCGGATGCCGAGGGCGTCCAGCATCGTTCGCTGGGCGGCGTCGGTGGGTCCGATGTGACGATCGGCGAAAGAGACCACGGGTGGATCAGCCCTCCGTCAGTGCGACGTACGCGTCGCGGTCGAGCAGGCCGTCGGCAGCGCCGTCGGCGACCGAGACCTTGATCAGCCAGCCGCCCTCGAAGGGCTCGGCGTTGACGAGCGAGGGGTCGTCGACGACGGCGTCGTTGACCTCGACGACCGTTCCGGCGACCGGGGCGTAGAGCTCTCCGACCGACTTCGTCGACTCGATCTCGCCGACGACCGCGCCGGCGGTGAGCTCGGTGCCGACGGCGGGGAGCTCGACGAACACGACGTCGCCCAGCTTCTCGGCGGCGTAGTCGGTGATGCCGATCGTGATCGTGTCACCGGCGGTCGCGATCCACTCGTGCTCGTCGGTGTACTTCAGTGCGCTGAGGTCGGTCATTTGGTCCTCCGGTAGAAAGGCAGGGCGGTCACGGTCGCGGGGATCTTCGTCCCCCGCACATCAAGGAATACTGCGGTTCCCTCTTCAGCGGAAGACGGATCGATGTAGGCCATCGCGATCGGGTGGCCGAGTGTCGGACTGAGCGCACCGCTGGTGATCTCACCGAGCACGGCGCCGTCGGCATCGACCACGGCGTAGCCGGCGCGTCCGGCGCGCTTGCCCTCGGCGACCAGTCCGACGAGCACGGGGGCGTCGGACCCTTCGTCGGGCTCTGGGACCGTGGAGAGGGCATCCTTCCCGATGAAGCTCTCCTTGTCGGACACCACCACGCGCCCGAGTCCGGCCTGCGCCGGCTTCGTGTCGAGGCTCAGTTCATGGCCGTACAGCGGCATCCCCGCCTCGAGCCGGAGCGTGTCGCGCGCGGCGAGGCCGGCGGGCACGAGACCGTGCGCGGTCCCTGCGGCGACCACGGCATCCCAGAGGGCTGCCGCATCCTCGGCGCGGACGAGCAGCTCGAAGCCATCCTCGCCGGTGTAGCCGGTGCGGGCGATCAGCAGCGGCTCTCCGAGGAACGCGGCGTCGGCCCAGGCGTAGTACTTCTGCTCCGCCCACGGCGTGCCGAGGTCGGTGATCCCCTCGGTCGCGGAGACGATGCCCTCCGCCGCCGGGCCCTGCACCGCGATCAGCGCGTACGAGTCGGACACGTCTTCGACGTCCACACCGCGGTCGCCCAGGAAGCCGGCGAAGCTGCGCTCCTCGCCCTCCGCGCGGGCCGGGCCCTGACGCTCGATGAGCGACGGGAACGACCGCACACGCGAGGCGAAGGCCTGATCGACGAATCCGCGGTTCCCGGCGTTCGCGATCACCAGGTAGCGGTCCTCAGCGAGCCGGTAGACGATGACGTCGTCGACGATCCCGCCGGACTCCGACAGGATCAGCGAGTACTTCGCCTTGCCGACGGCCATCGCCGACAGACGTCCGGCGAGCGCGTAGTCGAGGAACTCCCCCGCGCTCTCACCCGTGACGAGGAACTCCGCCATGTGCGAGATGTCGAAGATCCCGGCGGCCTGGCGCACGGCGTGGTGCTCGGCCAGGTCGGAGGTGTAGCGCACCGGCATCTGCCAGCCGCCGAAGTCGGTGAACGATGCTCCGAGCGCCTCGTGGCGTTCGCGCAGCGGGGTGTAGCGGGGATCGGACATGGAGTTCTCCCGGGCTGGATCGGGCGGAACGGCGCCATCGACGTTCCTCGGAACTCCCCCTCTGTCATGGGCCTGAGAGCTTCGCCCGCGCTGGGGGGCTTTCACCGTCGGCGGATCCCGAGCTGCGCTCGAAATCGCTTTTCAGAGTGGCCGGAACCGCGCGGTACGCGTTACCTGAGAGATTGGCGGGGAGGCTTGCTCCTTCGGTGCCCGGCTGCGTTCGCCGGGGCTCTCCCGCGGGGGTCATTCGGCCTGTCTTCAGTTGTGGGGTTCAGTCTAGCCGGAGCCCTGCGCCTGCGAGGGTGCGTTGCGGTCGCAGTTTCTGCCGTCTCGGGCGTCGCGAGGCGGCACGAAGTGCGACCGGAACGGATGCCGGCGGCAGAGAATGCGACCGGAACGGGTGCTGTCAGCCGACGATGCCGAGTTCGGCACGAACCTCGTCGCGCAGACGACCGAGGTTGTCGGGTTCGGGCGCGGCGCCGAGCAGCGTCTTGGTGTAGTCGTGCTGCGGGTGGAGGATGACCTCGTCCGCCGGGCCGCGCTCGACGACGTCGCCCTTGTAGAGGACCATGATCTCGTCCGAGAAGTGCCGTGCGGTCGCCAGGTCGTGCGTGATGTAGAGCACGCCGAGGTTCTCTTCGCGCTGCAGTTCGGCGAGCAGGTTGAGCACTCCGAGACGGATCGACACGTCGAGCATCGACACCGGTTCGTCGGCGA
>NZ_SSDJ01000037.1 GCF_004794465.1 Microbacterium sp. K24
CGAGCCGGGCGCGGGCGGCATCGCGATTGCGCAGCTGCGCACGGTGCTCGGACGCCGCGATCGTCAGGGCGCCGTCGACGAGGCGACCGCTCAGCTGATCGAGGAGCCGCTCGCGCTGCACCGGCGAGAGCGCCACCGAGTGCGCGGCATCCCACAGCAGTTCCACGCGGGAATCCGCGGTGTTCACTCCCTGCCCGCCCGGGCCGGACGACCGGGAGAACCGCCACGACAGCTCCGACTCGGGGATCGTGACCCCCGAGTTCACGCGAAGACCGGGGCGGTGAGGAGCGGCCATGCCTCCATCATCCTCTTCGCCCGCGAACTTTGCCCGCGCACGAGCCTCGCAGAACAGCACGAACCTCGCAGGGATCCGGAGATCTTCTGCGAGGTTCGTGTCGTTCTGCGAGGTTCCGCGGCGCCCGCGCGCAACGGCATCCGACGTCAGCCCGCGACCGCGACCTGCTCGGTCGGCGCATCCGCGTCGGCAGGCTGCTTCTTCGCGGTGTTCGCGATGTGCGCGCGACCGACGACGATCGCGGCGACGACCATGAGTGCGGCACCGAGCCAGTACGGGGCGGCGTGGCTGACGGTGACATACAGAGCGCCGGCGATGAGCGGAGCCACCGTGCCCATGGCGGCGTTGAGCGACTGGGTCGCCCCGCCGAGCCAGCCCTGCTCGTCATCGCCGACCGCGTTCGACATGGCGCCGTCCATCGCGGCCGTCGAAGCGCCCTGCCCGGCGGCGAGCATCAGCGCGCCGACGATGAACACCCACGGCTGCGCGAAGACCGATGCGACGACGGCGAGCCCGAGCAATCCGATCATCTGCGCGATGATGCCGCTGACGATCACGCCGCGCTCACCGATGCGCGGGAGCAGGATGCCGAGCAGCACGCCCTGGATGAGGATGTCGATGATGCCGACGGCCGCGGTGAGCAGGCCGATCTGGGTCGGGCCCCACTGGACGGAGTCGAGCGCGAGGACGCTGAAGTTGTTCACGAAGAAGCCGAACGGCAGAGCGAGCAGGCCGAAGGCGATCATCAGACCGCGCAGCTCCTTGCGGCCGAAGGCGTTCTTGAAGACCCCGAACGGCTGGACGTCGCGCAGCCGGATCGCGGTGATGCGGTTCTCGGGCTTGAGGCTCTCCGGCAGCAGGAAGATGCTGAGGATCGCGATCGTGAGCCCCACGGCGGCGGTGAGGAAGACCGGGAGCTGGATGCTGATCGCGGCGAGGAGTCCGCCGATCGCGGGACCGATCATCATCCCGATGCCGGAGAGGGCGCCGAGCAGACCGAATCGCTGGGCGCGCTTCTCGGGCGGGGTGATGTCGGCGAGATATGCGAAGAGGGCAGGGAGGTCACCGGCGGTGAGCCCCTGGATGACACGCGCGAGCACGAGGATCCACAGCGCTCCGCCGATTCCGAACAGCGCCATGGCGAAGGCCGCGCCGAAGGCGGCCGCGATGATGACGGGGCGGCGACCGAAGCGGTCGGACAGGCGTCCGAGGAACGGAGCGACCAGGAAGGCGCACAGACCGTTGACGGCCTCGAGCACGCCGACCCAGATGGCGAGGTCCTTCTCCTCGGACACATACTGCAGCACGACGAAGGGAAGAACGGGAAGGACGACCGTCATACCGATGACGGTGAGCATCGTGAGCACGATGAGCATGATCCAGGCGCGGTTGGCGCTCTTGATCGAGTGAATAGGTGAAGTCATACCGTAAGTGTACTGATACCAGTTTTGGAGTCAAGCCAGTTTCGTATCGACTTCGCGCTAGGCTGGTGCCATGACGAGCATCGAGCCGATGGGGCGACGCGAGCGGAAGAAGGCGGCGACCCGGAAGAACATCTCCGACGTGGCGACCGCGCTGTTCCTGGAGCGCGGCTTCGACGAGGTCAGCATCCGCGAGGTGGCGGATGCCGCCGATGTGTCTCCCACCACCGTGTTCGCGCATTTCCCGCAGAAGGAGGCGCTCGTCTTCGACGAGGACGACGAGCAGCGCGACCGTCTCGTGTCCGCCGTCCGCGATCGGCCGCAGGGAACGACGATCAATCGCGCCATCCACACCTTCTACGCGACCGAGCTCAAGGCGAACGTCGACGAGCACGGCAACGACGTCACGCGCATCTTCGTGCGCTTCCTCAACGAGACGCCCGCACTGCGCGAGTACGCGGCGAAGATGTGGCTCCGCCATGAGGATGCGCTCTCGGATGCCATCGCCGACGAACTCGGACTGCCCGAGCCGACGCCGGAGATCCGCGTCTACGCGCGCTTCGTCCTGCAGATGCAGCTGCTCGTCAACGAGAACGACGACCCTCTCGGCGTGCTCGATGCGGGCTTCGCGATCCTCGACGGCGGCTGGTCCCCCATCGAAGCGCGGCTCGCCGGCGGCAGCGCGCGATAGGTTCTCTCCTCAACGCCGCCCGACGAGGGATCCGGCGAGTTCCACCAGCTCGTCGACCTCGCACTGGAGGCCATGGGCGTAGGCGCTCTGCCACTCCGCGGGCGTGAGCCCCTCCCTGACGCGGTGCAGATAGAGCTCGAAGTCCGCCGGCTCGTTCGCCCGCGGATCGAATCCGTAGCGACGACCGATCGCATCGACGGCGCCGATGATGCGTGCGCCCGTGGCGTCCTCCCCGAGAGCCGCGGCCGCACCCGCCACGACGGATGCCGCGATCAGCAGCGAGACCGGGTCGCCGTCCTGGGCGCTGCGCTGCACGACCGGGACGAGCGTCGCGAGCGCCGGCGCTCCCTGCCGTCCGTCGAGGTGCACCTTCGCAGCGACGACCGGCGCCATGAGCGCCACCCACTCGTGCCCGCAGCGCGTCGCGAACGCACCCGCGCGTTCGAGCAGCCGGATCGCGTCCCTCGCTCGACCGGATGCCCGGTGCACCTGCCCGCCGATGAGCAGGACCATCGACGCCGCGGCATCCGGCAGACGATCGAGGTCCCGCAGAGCGGCAGCGAGCACCGGAACCGGATCCCTCGACGAGCGCGGATCGAGGGTGAGGAGGTAGGCGGCGAACGCACGGGCGACGGCGCGCAGCGCCGGGTCGTCGGAGAGGTCCGCAGCCTCGCCCGCCGACGAGATGCTGGCGGCCGCCTCGTGCATGCTTCCCAGCTGATAGGCGAGGAACCCTCGCGACAGGCGGAGCTGAGACTCGCGAGCGGCATCCGCTGTTCCGGGGAGCGCGTCCGCGCGTCGGGCGAGGTCGAGCACGTCCCTCTGCCGGCCGGTCCGCACCGCGAACCAGAGCAGGCCGCCGGCGATGGCCGCGCACGATGCGCGATCCTCGAGACGTGCCGCGGAGTCGAACGCCGTCATCATGTCGGGCCACTCCGCTCGGATCCGTGCGATGGCCGTCGCCGACCCCAGGGATGTGAGGTCGACGGCCGCTCGTTCGGCGCGCGCGACGAACCAGTCACGATGACGCCGCCACCATTCCGTGCTCGGCCCCTCCCCCTCGTGAGCGGCGCGACGGATGAGCGCAGAGACGCGGAACACCGGCGCCGCGCCACCGCTTTCCGCAGAGATCATCGAGAGAGCCACGAGCCGATCGAGGTCGGAGTCCCTCGATCGCTCGCCGCACACCGCCGCGACGCTCTCCCGCGTGAACGGGCCCGCGAATCCGGAGACGCTGCGCAGCGTGTCGCGCTGATCGGCGGCGAGCAGGGCGAGCGACGACCGCAGTGCTGCCGCCAACGGGTCGTCTCCCGCGGGCTCTGACCGGCCGATGTCGCGCAGCATCGATTCCGCCACCTCTTCCACGGGCATGACGGCCGCGCGCGCCGCCGCCAGCTCGATCGCCAGCGGCAGCCGCCCGAGTCGCTCGACGAGATCGATGACCGCCTCGCCGTCGGTCGCCGACGGAGCGTCGGAGACGAGTCGTGCGTCGAACAGGTCGCACGCTTCCGCGAGGGGCAGGGGGTCGACGCGGAGAACGCTCTCGCCCGGCACCTCCAGCGTGCGTCGCGAGGTCGTCAGAACCGCGAGGCCGCGGGCGCGCGACAGCACGGCGACCGCGATCGCTGCGACATCCGCCCCCGTGGCATCCGCTCCGTCGATGACGAGGATGCCGCGCCGATCGGCGAGGTGGGCCGCGATGCCGTCCGGCGACGGGTCGGGCGAGGCGACGATCGACGCGATCCGCTCTCCGACCTGAGCTCCGTCGACGCCGCCGACGGAGACGAACCAGATGTGCTCCTCGCCCGCGGCCGCCTCGCTGCTCAGCCAATCGACGGCCAGGCGCGTCTTGCCCACGCCGGCGCCACCGGTCAGGGTGACGAGCCGCGCCACGTCGAGTGCCGCCGTGATCGCCGCGCGCTCCTCTCGGCGTCCGACCATCCGCGCGATCGGGGTCGGGATCCCCCGTCGACGGCTCATCCACGCGGATGCCGCCCGCCTCTCCGATGCCGGACGGGTCTCCGTACCGGCGGGAGGCGCCGACTCGTATGACCCCGTCGACGCGATGCGCAAGAACGCGCGGTCCGCTGTCACTGCACGCGCCTCGGCCATGCGCACGAGCGCCAGCAGATCCTCGTCATCCGGGTGCGCGAGACGCAGAGGATGCAGTGCCAGCAGAGCGCTGTCGATGCGCCCGGCCTCGAGGTCGGTGCGCGCCGCGCGGATCCGGGCGGCGTCGGCGGCGCGACGGATCCGCGCGCGAGCGGCGACGACGAACGGCGGCTCCCCGATGCCTCGCAGCGGGGCGTCGTGCCAGCCGGCGAGAACCTCTCCCGCAGCGACGGATGCCGCCTGACCACCCGCGGCGAGCGCGTCCTCGAGCATCCAGAGATCGACGACGAGATCGGCATGGGGCGCGAGCCGGTACCCGACCCGCCCGCCGCTCAGCCACGGTCCGAGCGGAGTCCCGCGAAGGCGCGACATGTAGGCCCGCAGCGCCGTCCTGATCTCGGGCGCACCGCCGCCCCAGAGGTCATCGACGAGCGCATCCAGGGCGACGGCGCGCCCGCGTTCGAGCGCGAGCCGGACGACGAGCGCCCGCGCACGAGGGCCTCCGATGTCGATGCGCGCGCCATCGACCTCGACGGCGAAGTCGTCGAGGAGGCGCACAGTCACGGTGGGCACAGCCGATCATTGCACGAACGTTGCAGCGGACGGCAGCCCCTGGGGAGGGACTTCCGGACGCCCAGGCTGGTCGACATGGAACACACCGATGCACCGACTCAGACCCGATTCCGCACCTCGCTCGGCGACATCGCCGCGACGATCGTGGGGCGAGGACCCTACGCCCTGCTGTGGCACGGCATGTTCGTCGACGGCGAATCCTGGGCATCCGTCGTCGATGAGCTCGCCGCCCATCGCACGCTCGTCGTCATCGACGGGCCGGGCTATGGCGCCAGCTCGCCGCTCACCCGCCTGAGCTCGATCGAGGAGTGCGCGGAGGTCGGCGCACAGATCATCGAGCAGCTCGGCGGGGACGGGCGCGTCGACTGGGTCGGCGCCGCCTGGGGAGGCCACGTGGGGATGGCCGCCGCGGCGCTCTTCCCGCGCAGCATCCGCTCGCTCATCGCGATCAGCTCGCCGGTCGAGCCGATCGACCCGGTCTTCCGGATCAAGCTCATCATCGCCAACCAGATCCTCGCCCGATTCGGGCCGATCGCGCACCTGAGGCACGCCGTGCACGACGCGCAGCTGATCCCGGCGCACGCGAAGAACCGCGCGATGACCGACGTCATCGACACGGCCCTGACCCGCGTCTCGCGGCAGAGCGTCGCCGCCACGCTCTCGTCGTTCATCATCAACCGTGCGGATGCGACGCACCGACTGCCGCGGATCGGTGCACCGACACTATTGGTGGCCGGCGACGACCGCGGGGAATGGACGCCCGAGGTGATGGAGGCCGCGGCCGCCCTGATCCCGGACGCGCGGACGCGGGTCATCACCGGAGCGCGGACGCTGATCACGGTCGAGCAGCCCGCCGCGCTCGCGGCCGAGATCGTCGGGTTCTGGGAGGCGCTCGACGCGGAGTGAATCGATGATCCCGCGCGCGGACACCCGCGTCGCTACCCTGTGCGTATGACCGCAGACGACGCGAAGAAGACGGTGACTTACTACTCGGTCGCCCGCGTGGTGTCGTATACGGATGCCGTGTTCGCCATCGCCGCGACCCTTCTCGTGCTCGACCTCACGACGAAGACAGTCGGAAAGGTGCAGTCCGACGCCGAGCTCTGGGCGGCGCTCGGCGGCATGTGGCAGACCTTCCTCTCGTTCGGCATCAGCTTCGCGCTGCTGAGCGGGCTCTGGGTGCTTCATCTGCGACAGTTCCGCGACATCGCCCGCGTCGATGCCGTGCTCCTCTGGATCAACAACGCCCGCCTGCTGTTCGTGGTGCTGATCCCGTTCACGACGAGCCTCGTCGACGAGTACTCGCAGTTCCTCGCCGCCCGGATCCTCCTTCCGATCAACTTCTTCCTTGCCGTGCTGCTCGGCGTCGCGTCGTGGGCCTGGGCAACGGCCCGCGGGGGACACCTGCTGAAGGACGACGCCCGATCGGACGCGGCGCAGGAGAACGCGGGAGGGATCGCGGCCGTGATCTGTGGAGGGCTGGCGGTCGTGCTCTCGCCGTGGCTCGGCTCCTGGGCTTTCACGGCCTACGCGTTCAACGGCCCGTTGACCGCTCTCGTCCGTCGTCTCGGTCGGCGCGGCCGCGCGCGCTGACGGCCCGTCGCCGTCGCGTGAATCTCGCAGAACGACACGAACGTCGCAGGGATCCGAGGGGACTCCTGCGACGTTCGTGTCATTCTGCGAAGTACTGCACGGAGCCCGACCGTCCCCCTATCCTCTAGGCATGTACACACCGGATGTGAGGCGCTGGACCGGGATCTCGGCGATCGCGGTCGCGGTCTTCCTGGGGATCGAAGGCACCACGAAGATCACGGCCGGCGATCGGCCGGAGCTCGACGAGTCCCAGGCGCTCATCGACTACACGGTGGCCACGAGCACCCAGACGATCATCGTGATCCTGTCGGACACCTTCCTGATGGCGTTCCTCATCGTCTTCCTCGCCTGCTTCCGTCAGCTGGTCACGAAGGCCCGATCCGACCTGCAATGGATCGCCGACATCACCTTCGGTGCCGGCATCACCTTCGTCGCGGTCACCCTCGTCGGAGACGCGATGGACGGCGGCGCCGCGTTGGCGGTGATGGGCATCACGCCCGACGCCTCCGTCATCCGGACGCTGATCCTGGGGCACAGCATCATGTTCGGATCGACCGGAGCCGTGCTGCTCGCCCTCACGTCCGCGACCGCGGCCTACCTCACGTTCGCCTCGAGGGTCGTGCCGCGCTGGACCGGTGTGCTGGCGGCGGCGACCGCCGGCTCGAACCTCGCCTGGGCGATCGTCGGCCTGAACGGCACGTCGCCCAACGAGTTCTTCGCGGTCGGCGGCGCCGGCAACGCGATCCTGGCGATCTTCCCCTGGCTCGTGTGGGTGTTCTGCGTGGGTGTCACCACCGTGCGCGGCGCGCGCCCCGGAACCCATAAGTCGGGAGCGCCGCTGGCCACCAGCGCGCCGAGATAGCGAGGAGCGGACCTGATCCCCTTCCGATGCGGTCGGGGGTTGCGGTCCGAAGACGGCGGCGCGTCGGATGCCGTGCGGGTGTAGCTTGCGGACATGGAGCCGATCCGAGTGGGCCTCGTGGCCGATCCGGCCTCGCCCACCGTCGTCGCGCGTCGGATGACCGACCTCGCGCCGCCGGTCGGAGCTGATCCGGACGGCTGGTCGATCGAGTTCGTCAGCGAGCCCTTCACCCTGGGTTCGGAAGACGTCGACACCGCCTTGGAACGACTGCGAACCCACGCCGAAGACCACGGCTGGGACCTCGTCATCGGTGTGACGGAGCTCCCCCTCCGCGACGACGACGGCCGTTATCTGCTCGCCGCGATCGACCCCCGGAGGCAGTCGGCGGTTCTCTCACTGCCGGCGCTCGGTGGCTTCCGGGTGCAGGCCCGCGCCCGCCATGCCGTGCGAGGACTCGTCGGCGGGATGGCCGAACCCGACTCTCCCGAAGAGCAGCGCCTGCCACTCCCCGGGCTCAGCGCGCGAGGGCGGGTGCTGCTCGGCATGGTGATCGCGAATCGTCCGTGGATGCTCGCAGCCGGACTCAAGTCCGCGCTGGTCGCGGCGTTGGCGACGGGCGCGGTCGCGACGATCGAGCCGACGGTGTGGTCGCTCGCCGTCTCCCTGTCGGGGTGGCGGCTCGCGGCGGCGACCATCGCCTCCATCGCGATCGTCATCGCCTGGATCGTGATCGACGGCAGACTCTGGGACCGGCCCGACGACAACTCGCGCGAAGCACGCGAGAGGTCCCGTCTCTACAACACTTCGACTCTGCTGACTCTGATCGTCGGGGTGGTGATCTGCTACCTGGCCCTCTACGTCGTGAACCTCGCCTGGGCGCTGTTCGTCCTCGATCCGGCGGTGATGGGTGATGCGCTCGGCAGGCAGGGCAGCGTCGGCGATCTGTTCGTGCTCACCTGGTTCGTCGCCTCGGCCGCGACGATCGGCGGGGCACTCGGCACGGGCCTCGAGTCGGACGATGCGATCCGTGCCGCCACCTACTCGAAGCGGGAAGAGGATCGTCGCGCCCGGCTGGCGGAAGAACGACAGGTCTGAGGTCGACGCCGCAGCCCGCGTGCGCTGGTTCGAATCGCGGACCTCGACCAGCGGAGGTTCAGAGCGGGCGCGGTCCCACAGCCGCTTGCGCACGGACGGCGATATGGAGGTTGAGCCGGGAGTCCGGATCGGTGAGGTCACGGCCGCTCACCTCGCGGATCCGTCCGAGCCGATAACGCAGCGTGCTGCGATGGATCGTCAGCGCAATCGCGGTGCGGTCGTAGTTGCCTCCGGAGTCCAGGTAGGCGCTCAAGGTGCGCACGAGTTCGGAGTGATGGTCACTGTCATGCCGGACCAGCTCGCCGAGCCATGTGTCGAGGTACAGTGCGAGTCCCACGCCTCCGTCGGACGAGTCGAGGATGCGGAGCAGGCCGAGGTCGTCGTGGTTCGACAGTCCGTACGCCGGATTCGATTGCCTCCGGATGCGCAACGCTGTACTCGCCTCGGCGAAGGAACGCGGAAGTTCGGCGGTCACGCAGAGGCCACCCACGCCTATCGCGCCACGAGAGCTCGACACCGCGGAGGAGAGCATGTCGTAGAGGTTCGAGAGATCGCTGTCGGCGACCACGGCGAGGACGATGCCGGGTCGCCGCGAGATGAGGGCGGAAACCCGCAGCTTCGCGAGCACGTGCCGGAGCGCCGCGCCGATGTCGACAGGGTTCGGCATCGGATCCTCCCAGGAGACGAGCACGACGCGTTGTGCACTGCTCAGATCGAAATGGAGTGACTCGGCGCGGGCGAAGGCCTCGATGACGTCGGTGCCGGCGACGAGCTCGTCCGCGAGGTCACCACCCAGCCGGATCTCGACCTCCGCGACCCTGCGGTCGTGGGCCAGTTCGACGGCGATCATCGCAGTCGCGTGATCGAAGGCGAATCGGTCGTCGTCGCTGCGGACGTCATCAGGATCATAGATCCCGATCAGGCCGAGCGTCTCCGCGCCCGAGCGGACCGGTGCGGAGCACCATCCGACGTTCACAAGGACAGCAGTGCCCGGAGGCGCGACCACGGCACGCAGATTGGACGGCGCGGGCGAGTCGCCGACGCCTATGAAAGCACGTTGGTTGCCGAAGGAGTCCTGCAGCACAACCGATCGTCCGGTGATCGCGCTCAATGCCGCGACGATCTGCGATTCGCCGTTGCTGGCGCCGGCGGCGAGGACGAGCGAGTCTCGAATGTGCTGGTGTGCGGTCAGATGCACGATTTCTGCCGCCAGCGCGCGATTCGAACCCGCCTGAGTCTCGCCGACGCGCCGAAGCACCTCTCTCTGACGCCGCTCGCGCTCGATGAGCTCCGCTGTGGCCAGCGCGGCCCCGGTCGGCTCGGCGAGCGCGCCGAGCAGGAACAGTGCTTGACGCGACGGTTCGGCGTCGGCCTCGAGCACGAAGGCTCCCTGGACCATGCCGGTCCCGCGGAAGAAGAGCGCGTACCGCCAGTGTCGTCCACTCTCAAGGACGCCGCTCATCCCCTTGCGAGCATCCACCAGAAGATCCAGTCGGCGATTCGCCCTGCCCGAGTACCGCTCGAGATGATGTCCCGCGGCGATGTAGACCGCGGTGACGCTGCATCCGGAGATCGCCCTCGCCGATGCCCCGGCAAGACGGAGCGTTCGCTGCCTCGTCGGGTGCTCGAACATCCGCGAGCCCACTCTGAAGAGGTCGTATAGATCCGACTGTGCCATGGCATCGAGCTCGGTTCTCGCGACGGGGGGTGGGCCGCTCTGGGGACACATGGTGGTGGACTCCGTGGCCTTCACGCTACTCGCTCCTGGCTGGGCCCGACAGGGCGAAGGGCACCGACTTTCTTCGCCTCGCCAGGTCGAAGACCCCACCGCTGCGCGGCCGCATACTCGATCGACCGAAGCGCGCACATCGAAACCGAGTCGGGCGCTTGACGCGACGGACATCACGAAAGGGTGCATCTCATGGCCAGAGCAGTCGGCATCGACCTCGGTACCACCAACTCGGTCATCGCGGTGTGGGAGGCGGGCGAGGCGAAAGTCATCCCCAATTCAGAGGGCGCTCGCACGACCCCGTCGGTCGTCGCGTTCACAGACACCGGTGAGCGACTCGTCGGACAGCTGGCCCGACGGCAGGCGATCCTGAACCCCAAAGGCACCATCTCGTCGGCGAAACGGTTCGTCGGGCGCAACTTCGACGAGGTCGCCGAAGAGGCGAAAGCGGTCGGATTCGACATCGCGCCCGGGCCGAACGGCGAGGCGAGATTCACCGTCCGCGGAAAGCTGTACGCGCCCGAGGAGATCAGTGCGCTGGTGCTGCGCAAGCTCGTCGAAGACGCCGCCAAGTTCCTGGGCGAGAAGATCACCGAAGCCGTCATCACCGTCCCCGCGTACTTCAACGATGCTCAGCGCACGGCGACGAAAGACGCCGGCCGCATCGCCGGCCTCGACGTGCTCCGCATCATCAATGAGCCGACGGCAGCGGCTCTCGCCTACGGGTTGGACAAGAAGGAGCACGAAACCGTGCTGGTGTTCGATCTCGGCGGCGGCACCTTCGACGTCAGTCTGCTCGACGTCGGCGACGGTGTGGTCGAGGTGCGCTCCACCGCCGGCGACACGCACCTCGGCGGGGACGACTTCGATCGACGCATCGCCGATCACCTCGCCGACGAGTTCCAGAAGGACAACGGCATCGATCTTCGGAACGACGCCCAGGCTCTCCAGCGACTCTTCGAGGCGGCCGAGAAGGCCAAGGTCGAGCTCAGCACCGTGAGCCAGACGCAGATCAGCCTGCCGTTCGTGACGGCTGACGCGTCCGGGCCGAAGCATCTGACGACCACGCTCACGCGGGCCGCCTTCGAGAACATCACCGCCGACCTCGTCGAGCGTTGTCTGGGCCCGGTCCGTCGAGCGATGGAAGACGCGAAGGTCACCGAGAACGACATCGACGAGGTCATCCTGGTCGGCGGGTCGACCAGAATCCCGGCCGTGCAGAAGCTCGTCACACGTCTCACCGGGGGCAAAGACCCGAACATGACCGTGAACCCGGATGAGGTCGTCGCCGTCGGTGCCGCCATCCAGGCAGGCGTCTTGAAGGGTGAGGTCAGCGACGTGCTCCTGCTCGACGTGAACCCGCTGTCACTGGGCGTCGAGACGCGTGGTGGCGTCATGACGAAGATCATCGAACGCAACACCACGATTCCAGCGCGCCGGAGCGAGGTGTTCTCCACCGCGCAGGACGACCAGGACTCCGTCGAGATCGTCATACTACAGGGAGAGCGAGAGCGCGCCGCCGACAATCGCGTGCTGGGCCGCTTCACTCTCACCGGCATCCGCCCGGCACCGCGCGGAGAACCACAGGTCGAGGTCACCTTCGACATCGACGCGAACGGGATCCTCAACGTGAACGCGCGCGACAAGGACACGGGTGTCGAGCAGGGGATCACCATCAGCGGCACCACGAATCTCGATCAGGCCGAGATCGACCGCATGGTCCGAGAGGCTGAGCAGCACCGCGTCGACGACCGACGATTGCGCGAGGACATCGACGCCCGGAACGAGCTGGACGCCGCCGCATACCGAGTCGAACGCACCCTGTCCGAGCACGGCGAGTCCGTGCCGCAGCATGAGCGCGCCCGCGCCGAGATGCTGGTCGTGCAGGCGCGGGAGGCGGTCGGGCGCGACGTGCCGGCATCCGAGGCGCGAGAACTCACCGGCGAACTGCAGCAGGTGGACGCCGCCCTCGCCGTGGGCCGTGAGGAGTCGTCGACATCCGGCGATCCCGCGGATGACGATCCGGACGCGGATGACGTCGTCGATGCCGAGTTCGATCGAGCGTGAGAGACCGAGCATGGACCACTCAGATCCCCCGGACGCCGGTACCGATGACGGGTCTGCGTCGGACGAGCACGCCGACCCCGGGGAGGAGCCACTGCCCCTCGCGTCGGACGAGGTGAACCGGCGTCTCGCTGTCATCGAGGACCGTTGGCGTCGCGCCGCCGCCGACCTCGACAACACCCGCAAGCGTGCCGCCCGTGAACTCGCGTGGGCCCGCGACGCCGAGAGGTCGCGCGCGGCATCCGTCTTCCTCCCCGTCGTGGACGGTCTCCAGGATGCCGTCGCCTACGCCGGCAGCGAGAATGCCGCTCTTGCGGCGGGCATGGAATCGATCCGAGAGCAGGCCGTCGCCGCGCTCGAGCGCCTCGGCTATCCCCGCATCGACGCCGTGGGTGTTCCGTTCGATCCACGAATCCACGAGGTCGTGTCGGTGGTCGACTGGGACGACCACCCGCCTCAGACGGTGGTGGCCATCACTCGGCTCGGATTCGGTGACCCGGAAAGGCTCTTGCGGCCGGCCGGAGCCGTCGTCACCGCGGCGGACGAGTGACACCGTGGCAGACGACTACTACGAGCTGATCGGCGTCCCCCGGTCGGCCGACGCCAAGGAGATTCAGCGCGCCTACCGCAAACTGGCTCGCAGATACCACCCCGATGTCAACAAGGAAGTCGGCGCAGAGGACAAGTTCAAACAGATCAGCGAGGCGTACCACGTTCTCGCCGATCCGGATTCGCGCGCCCAGTACGACCGATTCGGACCGGATTTCCGCCAGTTCGCGGGTGCTGAGCGCGAATACGGCCCGCGAACCCCGGCTGGCGACGGCGGAGCCCGCGGACGCGCCCGTGCCCGACCGGGACCTTCGGGCTTCAGCTGGTCAAGCGCGCGAGGCGCAGCCGATTCCGGCAGCGCATCCGTCGACTGGGAAGACCTCTTCGGGGATGTCTTCGGTTCGATGCGGGGAGCAGACCGCCAGGTCGACATGGAGCTCACGGTCGAGGAGGCATTCCATGGTGGCGCCCGGACGATCGTCGTCTCGGGTCCGGACGGCGATCGTCAGACCTTCGACATCCAGATCCCGGCGGGCGTTCTGGACGGTCAGCGTGTCCGCGTCGCCGGTGGCGGGAGTGCCGGCAGACAGGACGGCGGCACCGGGGATCTCGTCATCACGTTCCGCGTTCGTCCCGATCGTCGCATGAGGCTGGACGGGAAGAACATCGAGATCGACCTGTTGATCTCGCCCTGGGAGGCCGCTCTCGGAGCGAGCGTCGCTGCTCGAGCGCCCGGGGGCCAGATCACCGTGCGTGTGCCGCCGGGCTCTTCGAGTGGCCGTCGGCTGCGATTGAAAGGGCAGGGCATGCCGCAGCAGGGAGGCAAGCCCGGCGACCTGTTCGCCAAGGTCAAGATCATGGTCCCCGCCCACCTCACCGACCGCGAACGTGAGCTCTTCGAACAGCTCGCACGCGAATCCACCTACGATCCGAGGTCCGCGCTGTGACGTCTCCCCTCCTTCCCGTCGTGCCGCCGCGGATGGACATCGTGATGGTCGCCGCCGCGTCGGGCACCCACCCTGAGCTCGTCCGGCGATTCGTCGAGCTCGGACTCGTCGCTGTCCGTCCGGACGACGCCGGGCGCTGGTGGTTCGACCCGACCGCACCCGAGCTGGTGCGCCGCATCGTGCGCCTCCACGCCGATCTCTCGCTCAACTACGCCGCCATCGCGCTCGTCATCGACCTGCTCGCGCGGATCGACGTGCTCGAAGGCCGACGATGGCTGATCCGCTCCAGAACGGGGACTGCACCATGGATCTGAACAGACTCACCCAGAAGTCGCAGGAAGCACTGCACGACGCCCAGACCGCAGCGCTCCGCTTCGGCCACCAGGAGGTGGATGGAGCGCATCTGCTCATGACGCTGCTGGATCAGGACGAAGGGCTGGTCCGGCCGCTGCTCGCCCGATCAGGTACCGACGTCGACCGTCTGCGGGAGGACCTGGAGGCCGAGCTCGAGAAGCGCCCGCGCGTCACAGGCTCCGCTGCCGAGCCAGGAAAGGTCTACGTGACCCAGGCGCTCAATCGCGTTCTCGATGCCGCCGATCACGAGGCCCGCCGACTCAAGGACGAGTACGTGTCCGTCGAGCACCTGATCGTCGCCCTGCTCGACGAGGGAGCTAGCTCGGCGGCCGGCCGGATTCTCGCGCAGCACGGCGTGACGCGCGATTCGTTTCTGAAGACGCTGACCGCCGTGCGGGGATCCCAGCGGGTCACATCCGCCACCCCCGAGGGAACCTACGAGGCCCTCGCCAAATATGGCCGCGACCTCGTGGCAGACGCGGCCGCGGACCGCCTCGAGCCGGTGATCGGCAGAGACGCGGAGATCCGTCGCACCATCCAGATCCTGTCGCGCAAGAGCAAGAACAATCCGGTGCTGATCGGTGAGCCCGGTGTCGGGAAGACGGCCATCGTCGAAGGACTGGCTCAGCGAATCCACAACGGCGACGTGCCGGAGGGGCTGCGAGATCGGACGGTCTTCGCCCTGGACATGGCTGCCCTCGTCGCCGGAGCGAAGTACCGCGGCGAGTTCGAGGAGCGCCTGAAGGCCGTCCTCAACGAGGTGTCGGCCGCTGAGGGGAGGATCCTGCTGTTCGTCGACGAGCTGCACACCGTGGTCGGAGCCGGCGCGACGGAAGGTGCGATGGACGCGGGCCAGATGCTCAAGCCGATGCTCGCTCGGGGCGAACTGCACATGATCGGCGCCACGACGCTCGACGAGTACCGCACCCACATCGAAAAGGACGCGGCTCTCGAGCGTCGGTTCCAGCCGGTCGTGGTCGACGAGCCGAGCATCGAGGACGCGCTTTCGATCCTCCGCGGGCTGCGCGAGCGATTCGAGGTCTTCCACGGTGTCAAGATCTACGACGGCGCTCTGGTGGCCGCGGTCAGCTTGAGCCACCGCTACATCTCTGAGCGGTTCCTTCCCGACAAGGCCATCGACCTGGTCGACGAGGCCTGCGCGATGCTGCGCACCGAGATCGACTCGATGCCGGCGGAGCTGGACGAGCTCACGCGCCGCGTCACCCGCCTCGAGATCGAGGACGCCGCAGTGGCGCTGGAGACGGACCCGTCCAGCCGGCATCGGCTGCAGGAGCTGCGCAAGGAGCTGGCCGATCTGAAGGCGCAGGCCGACGCCATGCGCGCGCAGTGGGAGGCGGAACGCCAGGCTCTCCGCGAGGTCCAAGAGCTGCGGCGGGAGATCGAGCAGATGCGCGTGGAAAGCGCACGGGCGGAGCGGGAGTACGACCTGAACAGGGCGGCGACCCTGCGTCACGGCAAGCTGCCTGAGCTCGAACGCCGGTTGCGCGCGGGAGAGGAGCGACTCGAGGCCAAGCAGGGCGGGAGGCGCCTTCTCCGGGAGGTCGTCACAGCCGACGAGATCTCCTCGATCGTCGCGCAATGGACCGGCATCCCGGTCAGCCGGCTTCAGGAGGGCGAACGGGCGAAGATACTCCGCCTGGACGAGGTCCTTCACGAACGGGTGATCGGTCAGGAAGAGGCGGTCCAGCTGGTCACCGATGCCGTCGTCCGGGCACGTTCCGGCATCAAGAACCCGACCCGCCCGATCGGCTCGTTCGTCTTTCTCGGCCCGACCGGCGTCGGCAAGACCGAGCTGGCCAAGGCGCTCGCGGAAGCCCTCTTCGACAGCGAGGAGAACATCATCCGCATCGATATGAGCGAGTATCAGGAGCGGCACACGGTGAGCCGACTCGTCGGAGCCCCGCCCGGCTACGTCGGATTCGAGGAGGGCGGCCAGCTCACCGAGGCAGTCCGGCGCAAGCACTACGCGGTGATCCTGCTCGATGAGATCGAGAAGGCGCACGTCGACGTCTTCAACATCCTCCTCCAGGTTCTGGACGACGGGCGCCTGACCGACTCCCACGGTCGCACGGTCGATTTCCGCAACACGGTGATCATCATGACCTCCAACCTCGGGTCGGAGTACCTGCTCGAGGGCGTCACCTCGAACGGCGAGGTGAGGTCGGAGGCCCGCGCACAGGTGATGAGGTCGCTGCGGTCCCATTTCCGGCCCGAGTTCCTGAATCGGATCGACGAGATCGTGCTGTTCAAGCCACTGACCTTCGCGGAGATCGAGCTCATCGTCGATCTCCAGCTCGATGAGCTGCGCGAGCGGCTGGCCGAGCAACGGATCACGCTCGAGACCTCCGAGCAGGCTCGACGGTTCATGGCGGAACAGGGTTTCGACCCGGCCTACGGCGCTCGACCGCTGCGGCGTTTCATCTCCCGTGAAGTGGAGACACGCGTCGCGCGTGCGCTTCTGCGCGGTGACCTGCCCGAGGACTCCGCCATCGTGGTCGACGTCGCCGGCGAGGAGCTCACTGTCGTATCGAGGCAACCCGACAAGGAGGAGGCGGCAGCATGAGCACGGCGGCGAGGGGCCCGACATCGGTGGTGGTCTGTCCGAACTGCGCCACCAAGAACCGCGTGCCCGTCGCTGCCGGCGGAACACCCCGCTGCGGAAACTGCCGGAACGCGCTGCCGTGGATCGTCGACTCGTCCGACGCGGACTTCAGATCGGTGGCGGACGAGTCGGCCCTGCCGGTGCTCGTCGACGTGTGGGCGCCGTGGTGCGGACCCTGCCGCATGGTCAGCCCGGCGCTGGAGCAGTTGGCGACAGAGCTTGCAGGACGGCTCAAGCTCGTGAAGGTCAACGCAGACGAGGCGCCGGGCGTGAGCCGACGCTTCGAGGTGCAGGCGATCCCGACCCTGATTCTCATCCACCGCGGTCGGGTGATCGCCACGCAGGTCGGCGCCGCGCCCGTGCACGTCCTGCGGACATGGGTCACCGAGCACCTGCCCGCGGAGGATTCAGAAAACAGCCGGGCGAAGAACCCCTCACTCGGGGAGGAAGAGCTGTGACAGCGATCGCCGGGGGGATGCTCCGCGACCCGCACCTGCGCCTGGTGCGGCCCGTGGGGCCACCCAGAGCCACAGGCTGCGAGGAGTGCCTGCGACTCGGCACTCCGTGGGTGCACCTGCGGCAGTGCCTCACGTGTGGCGAGATCCTCTGCTGCGACTCATCCCCGATGCGCCATGCGCGCGCGCACGCCGCAGCGGTCGGCCACGTCATCGTCCGTTCGATCGAGCCTGGCGAGAGCTGGAGGTGGTGCTATGTCGACGAGCAGTTCGTCTGAAGCGGATCTCCCCGATCTGCCCGAGACCCCCGACACACACGGCGCCTACCCTCGGCTCGCCGACGAGCAGATCGGGCTGCTCTCCCCGTACGGCGAACGGAAGCGGCTGGCCAGGGGGTCGACGCTGTTCTGCGAGGGGGATCGTGACTGCGGTCTGTTCGTCGTGCTGGACGGACGGGTCCGGGTCGTCCAGGATCACGCACCGGAGGGGCCGCAAGTGATCGCGATGCACGGGCGGGGTCGTTTCGTGGGCGATCTGTCGATGCTGACCGGGCAGGCCGTCTACGTCACCGCCGTCGCCCAGACCGACGTCGAGGTCTTGGAGATCTCCTACGATCGGCTCAAGGAGGCGGTCACCCGAAGTCAGGGCCTCGGCGATCTCATCCTGCGAGCCTTCATCCTCCGCCGCAACATCCATGCCGACCTCGGCATCGGGCTGCGGATCATCGGCTCACGATATTCGACCGACACTCGCAGATTGAGGGATTTCGCCAGCCGCAATCGCGTCCCGTACCGCTGGGAGGACCTCGAGCAGGATGCCGAGGCCGAAAGCACACTGCAGGCATTCAGCATCTCCCCCACCGAGACCCCCATCGTCATCTGGAAGGGACGCAAGGTCCTCCGCAACCCCCGCAACACCGAGCTCGCCGAACTCCTGGGCCTTCGGACGGAGGCGGCGCCGCGCGCTACGGTCGACATTGTGGTGGTCGGTGCCGGGCCGGCCGGTCTCGCCGCGGCGGTGGCGGCAGCCTCCGAGGGACTCTCCACGGTCGTGCTCGATGCGATCGCGACCGGCGGTCAAGCGGGGACCTCGTCGCAGATCGAGAACTACCTCGGCTTCCCCGCCGGCATCTCGGGCGGCGAGCTCGCCGACCGAGCGGTGGTGCAGGCTCGCAAGTTCGGTGCCGCCTTCATGATCCCCGGCGAGGCGAGATCGCTCGAACACATCGACGGCCATTTCGCCGTGGGGCTGATCGACGGGGCTCGCGTGGAGGCGCATACGGTGGTGCTCGCGACGGGCGTGCGGTTCCGCCGCCTCGACGTGCCCGGCATGGACCGGTTCGAAGGACCGCATGTCTACTACGCGGCCACCGAGTTCGAAGCGCGTCTGTGCGACGGCGACCCGGTCGTCATCGTCGGCGGTGGCAACTCCGCCGGGCAGGCCGCCTTGTTCTTGGCCCGGACCGCCACGGACGTCACCCTCATGATCCGCCACGACGATCTCAGCCGCGACATGTCCCGCTACCTGGCAGAGCGGATCACCGCGGAGCCCCGAGTGCAGGTGTGGCACAACTGCGAAGTCTGCGAACTGCGCGGTGACCAGCACCTCGAAGAGGTGATCGTCCTGGACCTGAGGACCGGCGCGCGCCGGTCGCACGCAGCGACGGCTCTTTTCGTGTTGATCGGCTCCGAGCCGCACACCCAGTGGCTCACCGACACGATCGCGCTCGACGAACGGGGGTTCGTGATGACGGGTGCGGGCACGGGCGCCACGGCGATGTTCGAGACCTCCAGCGCGGGCGTCTTCGCGGTGGGGGACGTCCGCAGTGGTTCGGTGAAGCGCGTGGCCTCCGCGGCCGGGGAGGGCGCTGTCGCCGTGCGCCTGGTCTACGAGCATCTCGTCCAGGCGGGCCGCAGATGAGCAGAGTCGATATGTCCAACAGAAAAAGATGTGTGAGGAGCAGTCATGTCATACAACGTCGGGTACTTCGTCGGAAGTCTGTCGTCCACCTCCATCAATCGCGTCCTCGCGAAAGCGCTGATCAGCGTGGCGCCCGAGGGCCTGGAGTTCACGGAGATCCCCATCCGGGACCTTCCGCTGTACAGCCAGGACTACGACGCCGATTATCCGCCCGAGGCGCGCGCGTTGAAGCAGGCGATAGCCGCGACGGATGCGGTGCTGTTCGTCACGCCGGAGTACAACCGTTCCATTCCCGGCGGACTGAAGAACGCCATCGATTGGGCATCGCGCCCGTGGGGGGAGAACTCTTTCGACCACATCCCCGCCGCCGTGATCGGCGCCTCGATCGGGCAGATCGGCACCGCTGTCGCCCAGCAGAGTCTGCGCGGGGTGCTGAGCTTCTGCAACGCTCGCCAGATGACCGCACCGGAAGCGTACATCCATTTCACGACGGAGGCCTTCGGTGAGGACGGCACCTCGCTGAGCCCCCGAACGGCGGAGTTCCTCGGTGCATTCATGACCGAGTTCCGCGATCACATCCAGCGTGTGCTCACGGTACTGCCGCGGTAGGAGTCGACGTCGCCTGGACTGCGAATGGGGATCGCGGCCCCTCAGAAGTGGACGCGACGGCGGGAGTCGAACCCGCAACGCCGTCAGATATGAGCTGAGGCCCGGGACCGCCCGGATCGCCGCGATGAGGATGACGTTACCTCGCCGTGATCTTTCCCGCCAGGATCGTTACCTGGGACAACCCTATGAGTCGGCGGATGACGCGGCAGATCCTCGGGCGTCGCAGGCGGTCGCCGTCGGAGCCCGGGTGTACCGTCTCGGGCATGGCCTCTGCGCTCGACTCCGCCACCACCGGCCAGAAGACGCACCGCTATCTCCGCCTGTCGCTCGTGTTCGTGGTCTTCGCGCTCCTGGTGAGCGTCGCGATAGAGACGGTGGTCGCGTCGTGGGATCCCTTCGCGCTCGGCTGGGATCCGCTCCCCTCCCTCAGCCACTACTTCTACACGTCGTCGCGCAGCGTGTTCGTCGGCTCGCTGATCGCTGCCTCGCTGGCGCTGCTCGCCCTCTCCGGACGCGATCGTGCGACCGTGCTGCTCGACATCTCGGCCGTGTTCGCGCCGCTGATCGCGCTCATCCCCACCGGTGTCGACGCCGACCGCCCCGTCGACGGGCTGACCTGCCCCGGGGCGGAGGAGTGCATCCCCGAGCCGTACCTGGGTGACGTCCGCTCCGGCGTCGTCGCCTACGTGATCGTGGTCATCGCCGCGGTGGTCACGATGGCGATCATCCGGCGCAGGACGCGGACCCGCGTCCCCCATGCCGGCCTCGTCTCGACGATCGCCGTCGTCACGGCGGTCGTCATCGCCGCCCTGGCATTCCTCCCGGCGCTGAACGCCGACTTCCCCTTCATCGGAGGGCCGCTCCCGTCGAGCATCCACTTCGTCGTGACGATCGCCTTCTTCGGCACCTTCGCGGCCGTGCCCGTGCTGCTCTCCCGCGAGCCCTTCGACGAGCAGCAGACACCCCCGTCGCCACGGCAGAAGACGTTCTACCGCTGGGTCACGGGCCTCATGATCGCCGACCTGGTACTGCTCGTCGCCGCCTTCGTGTTCCGCGATGCGCTGCACGGCTTCCCGGTGGTGCTCATCGGCGAGGTCATCGCGCTCTGCCTGTTCGCCGGCTTCTGGGGTGTGCAGACGTTCCAGCGCTGGACGGACGCGAACCCTCCGAGCATCGCCTGACCGCCGATCCGATCACCGCCGTGCCGGCGGCGCCGGCCGGTCGATCGCCCGCAGCAGCCTCTGGACCGCCTCCCGCAGCTCGGCGCGGTCCGACTCGGGGAAGGTCATCGCGTACTCGACGCCTTCCGGGATCCAGAGGAACGCGTACATCGCCTCGCGCCAGTCCGACCCGCCGATGGGCCACCGGGTGTGCTCGGCATCCTCCGCCGTCGCGCCCTGCGACCACGGCCCGAAGCGATCGTTCACCTCGGCGAGCGACAGCTCCATCACCGCATCCCCTTCGACCTTCTGCGGCGACCACGACGAGGCGACGAGAACCCGCTCCTCGATCTCGGCCTCCGTGATCCCGCGCCGGGTGAAGAGCACGCGCGTGTGCTCGACGGATTCGACCCGGTCGACGCGGAACGTGCGCCAGTCCTCTCGGTCGAGATCCCAGCAGAGGAGGAACCACTTGCGGCCGGCGGGCGCGAGCGCGTGGGGCTCGACGCGGCGGACGCTCTCCGTGCCCTCGGCATCCACGTACTTCAGGCGCAGCCGCTCGGTGTCGCGGGTGGCGAGCGCGATCTCGCCGAGCACGTCGGGCGAGACGACGGGACCGTCGCCGATGCGCGGAGGCTGCACGGATGCCGCGAGCGCGTTCACCCGCCGACGGAGAGCCGACGGCAGCACCTGTTCGAGCTTGGCGAGCGCGGTGAGCGTGACCTCGGGTCCGCCGACGAGCTGCTGCGTGGCCGCGACGCGCAGCCCGATCGCCATCGTGACGGCCTCGTCGTCGGTGAGGAGCAGCGGGGGCACGGCGCTGCCAGCCTCGAGCCGGTAGCCGCCGGCCGCGCCGGGGGTGGACTCGACGCGGTACCCGAGCTCGCGGAGGCGGTCGACGTCGCGGCGCACGGTGCGCTCCGTGACCCCGAGGCGGGCGGCGAGCTCGGTCCCGGGCCAGTGCCGGTGCGTCTGCAGCAGGTTGAGCAGCGAGAGGGCGCGGGTGGTGGTGTCGGACATGTCTCACAGATTGCCAGATATCGCGGACAGGATCTGTCCTGGTTGGCTTCTACCTTCAAGCCATGACCAACCACTCCATCATCGAAACAGAGGGCCTCACCAAGGTCTTCACCGTCAAGAAGAAGCCGGTGCATGCGGTCACCGACGTCTCCTTCGCAGCGACCGCCGGCGAGCTCGTCGCGTTCCTCGGGCCGAACGGCGCCGGGAAGTCCACCAGTCTCCGGATGCTGACCACCCTCATCCCGCCCACCTCCGGCACGGCCAGGGTCGTCGGGCACGACATCAGGACGGATGCCGCGGGTGTACGCGCCCGCATCGGCTACGTCGGCCAGCTGACGAGCGGCAGCTTCTCGCAGCGGGCCCGCGACGAGCTGCTCAGCCAGGGTGCGTTCTACGGGATGTCGAAGCGCGACAGCGCGCGCCGGGCCGACGAGCTCATCGACTCGCTCGACCTCTCCTCGTTCGCGACCCGGACCGTGCAGCAGCTGAGCGGCGGACAGAAGCGGCGGCTCGACATCGCACTGGGACTGATGCACGCGCCGCCGCTCATCTTCCTCGACGAGCCCTCGACCGGCCTCGACCCGCAGAGCAGGGCGAACCTGTGGGAGCACATCCTCGACCTGCGCACGCAGCACGGCACGACCGTCTTCCTCACCACGCATTACCTCGAGGAGGCCGATCGCTACGCCGAGCGCGTCATGGTCATGGACAAGGGCCGCATCATCGCCGACGACAATGCGACCGCGCTCAAGGCGACGCTCGCCGGCGACGTGCTCACCTTCGGATTCGCGGATGCCGCAGCGGCAGCATCCGCCCGCTCCGTGGTCGCGCGTCTCAGCACCGCGCCGGTCGCCCTCGACGGCGATGCGCTCTCGCTCGCCGTGCCCGACGGCGACCGGCTGCTGCCCGTGATCGTGCGGGAGCTCGACGCCGCAGGCATCGCCGTCATCCGCGCGACGGGCGTACCGCCCACTCTCGACGACGTGTTCCTCGCCCTCACCGGCCGCACCCTCCGCGAAGCCGGAGAAGGGACGGATGCCGAGGGCGACGCATCCGTTCCCGACACGGCAGACGCCGCACCCGACATCAGCAAGACAGGAGTCCTCTCATGACCGCCATCGACACGCTCGTGCGCCCGAACCTCGCCCGCGACACCCGGAACGTGCTGACGCGCGAGCTCAAGCCGGTGCTGCGCGACCCGTTCACCCTCATCTTCAGCCTGCTGCAGCCGCTGGTCTTCCTGGGACTGTTCGCGCCCCTGCTGATCGGCGACTCGGGTCAGTCCGCAGGAGAGACGCTGGGCTGGTTCGTCCCCGGTGTGCTGGTGATGATCGTGCTGTTCGGCACCGGGGCCACCGGATCGAACCTGCAGTACGAGATGATGACCGGCTCGCACGAGCGCACGCTCGTCGCACCCCTCGCCCGGTCGTCGCTGCTGGTCGGCCGCGCCCTCAAGGAGATCGCGCCGATCGTCGTGCAGGCCCTGGTCATCATCGCTGTAGCCTGGCCGTTCGGGTTCGCCGCCGACATCCCCGGCCTGCTCATCGGGCTGGCGCTGCTCGCCGTCTTCGGGGTGGGCCTCGGGTCGCTGTCGTACTCCCTGGCACTGGCGACCAAGGACCGCGAGTGGCTGTTCTGGGGCGTGCAGCAGGCGCTCATCTTCCCGCTGCTGATCCTGTCGGGCATGCTGCTGCCGCTCGACGACGCCCCGGACTGGATGCAGGTCGTGGCCTCGGTGAACCCGGTCAACTGGGTCGTGCAGGCCGAACGCGCCCTGTTCGCCGGCGACCTCGGCGACGCGACCGTGCTGTGGGGCTGGGTGTCAGCGCTCGCCGTCGCGATCGTGGGACTCGTGGTGGGCGTGCGCGCGATCAAGCGCAGCAGCTGAGAGCAGCTCCTTCCCGTGAGGGGTCGGGACGCGCGGCACGGATCACTGCCGTCGCGTCCCGACCTCTCGGATGCGATGGGGCCTGTCAGTCGGCCACCGTCACCACGAGCTTGCCGCGGTTCCCTCCGGCGGCGAGATCGGCGAGCGCTGCCGGCAGCTCCTCGAACTGGTACGTCCGAGCGACGACCGGGCGCAGCACTCCGCGGTCGACCAGCCCGGCGATCTCGCGGAGCTGCTCGCCGTCTGCGCGCATGAACAAGAACTCGTAGCGCACTCCGAGTCTCTTCGCCTGACGGCGGATGCTGCGGCTGAGCGCCCTGATCGCGAGGCGCAGCACAGGGTTCATCCCTCGGCGACGCGCGAACGCAGGATCCGGCGGCCCCGCGATCCCGATCGCGATGCCGCCCGGCTTCAAGACTCGCAGCGAGCGCTCCAGATTCTCGCCCCCGAGGCTGTCGAGGACGAGGTCGTAGTCCGACAGGATCTGCGTGAAGTCCTCGCTTCGGTGGTCGATCACGATGTCGGCACCGAGACCGCGGACGAAGTCGGCGTTCGCGGCGCTTGCCGTGGTCGCGACGGTCGCGCCGAGGTGCGCCGCCAGCTGGATCGCGATCGAGCCGACGCCGCCTGCTCCGGCGTGGATGAGCACCTTCTGACCGGGCTGCACCTCGGCTCGCTCGACCAGAGCCTGCCAGGCGGTCAGAGCGACCAGCGGCAGCGATCCGGCTTCGGCCATCGAGATGCTCGACGGCACGAGAGCGAGGTCGCGCTCGGCGATCGCGATGCGCTCGGCGAATGTGCCGATGCGCGCATCATCGGGCCGGGCGAAGACGCGATCGCCCGGTCGGAACGCTCGCACAAGTCGACCCACGCGGATCACCGTCCCCGCCACGTCGTTGCCGAGAACCACGGGCAGACGGTACGGCAGGATCTGCGCGAACTCCCCGGTGCGGATCTTCTCGTCGAGCTGGTTGAGGCCGGCGGCTCCGACGCTCACCAGCACGTCTCGATCCCCCACCTCGGGCTCCGCGACCTCCGCGCGTTCGACGGGGCGCTTGTACTTCATGACGGCGAAGGCGCGCATGGGATCAGACCGCCGCCGCGCGCAGCTGCGGATAGACCGCTTCGAGCGGCGCGCTCAGTCCGGCCTTGAGCTGCACGGACGTGGCATCGGCCAGAACCTCGTACTCGTCCCGCTCCATGGCGTCGAACACGATCTTCACGAGCTCGGCCGGGTCCGTCTTGGCCTCCGAGACGTGCTCCGCCATCGCCGTGTCGACATACCCGACGTGCACGCCGACGACATGCACGCCTGCCGGCGCCAGCTCGAGACGAAGGGAGTTGGTCGCCGACCACAACGCCGCCTTGGTGGCGCTGTAGATGCCGCCCACCGCGTACCAGGCGAGTGCGGAGTGGATGTCGATGATCGTCGCTCCGGCCCGACCGGCGAGCAAGGGGGCATACGCGCGGGCGAGGAAGAGGGGGCCGAGGAAGTTCGTCTCGACGTTCGCGCGGATGTCGTCGTCGGAGTGGGAGAGTATCCCCGCGGAAGGCACGGAGGCTCCGGCGTTGTTGATCAGGACCGTGACGTCGGGGGCTGCCTCCACCGCGGCACGGATCGATGCGGGATCCGTCACGTCGAGCGCGAGCGGCACGACGCGCGCGTCATCCCAGACGCGCGGCCGGCGTGCGCTGGCGTAGACCTTGGCGGCACCGCGTTCGAGCGCCTCGGCGACGAAGCGCGAGCCGATGCCCCCGTTCGCTCCGGTGATGAGGACGACGGCTCCGTGGAGTGAGGGCATGGCTGATCTCTTTTCTTGAGACAATTAGTATCTGAGTTCGCCCGTAAGCGACTTCACTCATAACTGAGCATACTCATTTAGTATTCCCGAAGGACGCGATGACCACCGACGCACGGCACCCCGGCCGCCGGGAGCGCAACAAGCAGGAGAAGCGAGAGCGGATCACCTCCGCCGCGGCGGAGCTCTTCGCGGAGCACGGGATCGACGAGGTGACGACCCAGCAGATCGCCGAGCGGGCCGACGTCGGGACCGGCACCCTGTTCCTGTATGCCAAGACGAAGGGCGAACTGCTGCTGCTCGTCCAGAACACGCACTACGCGATCGCCCTGCAGAAGGGGATCGACGCGGCCTCGTCGGTCGCCCTCACCCTCGACGCGGTGATGGCGCTGCTGTACCCCATCATCGAGTGCAACCGGGTGCAGGTCGACAACGGCCGCACCTATCTCCGGGAGATGGTCTTCGGCAACGCAGCGGACGCGCACCACGCCGAGGCGCTCGGCATCGTCGCCGACACCGAGACCGCGATCACCGCGATCCTCCGCCGTGACACCGGGACCGGAGAGGAGCGCGCGGCGACGCGTGCACGCATCGTCTCGGCGATCATGTTCCTGACGATGGCGGCCGACCCGCACGTGGAGTCGACGGTCGACGAGATCGCGGCCGACGTGAGGGAGCAGATCGCCGCGCTTCTCGACGCGTGAGTCGTCCGCGCCGCGCGACCGGATACCTCCCGAGAACGCGGGCTCAGCGCCGGATCGAGTCGTGGAACGGGTTGGGCTCCAGGGTGTAGTCGGTCGCCGCGTCCGCCCAGGTGCCGCCGTCGGACGGCTCTCGCTGTCGGCGCACCGCCGACAGTGCCCGCGTCGCCGGCGCGCCCACGGCGAGTGCGAACGCCCCGCCGAGTGACCGGTCTTCGCGCCCGAGCACACTCGCCCGATGCCACGCCTCGTGCAGCGCTCCGCCGCGCGCCGCGGGCACGCGCCTCGCCGGGAGGGAACCCGCCCGGCGCATCGCCACGAGCTCCTGCACCCGATCCCACCAGTTCGACTCCGCCTCCGGGTGGAAGTAGTTGTCACGCAACCAGTCGGGGTGCGGATGCCGGAACCGACCGGCCACGACCTCGTTCCGGCCGCCGAGCAGTCCGCTCCCCACGAACACGGTGTTCAGCAGGCCCTTGCTCACCCCGAAGGAGTCGAGCGCGATCACCGGGACGCCGAGGGCCGTCGCCTCGATCGCCGCGGTCGAGCTGATCGTGACGAGCCCTGCCGCGCTCTCCAGCGCCGTCGCCATCGAGTCGTACGAGAAGACGAGGTTGCGCGGACGCCGGCTCGGCAGCATCGCGGTGTACGGGTCGCGTTCGAGATGCGTCTCGGACTCCCCCGGCCGCGAGCGCAGCTTCACCACGACACGGCGGCTCGGATCGGCTTCGGCGGCGCGCACGAGCGTCGCGGCGATCTCGGCCCGATCCTCGTGCGCGACCGGGACGAGCGCCTGGGCGGCGAACACGATGTCCGTCGCCGGGGGCCGCACGGCGACGGGCTGCGACGGTCGTTCCGCCACCGCGACGCCACCGGGACGGGCGGAGAGGGCCTCGACGCTCACCTTCTCCGGGTGCAGCATCCGCTGTCGGCGCCGCGCGAACGGCAGGGTCGCGAGAGCCGTCGGCATCGAGACGCCGATGCGCTCGCCCAGCTCGGCGAACGCGCGCTCCTCCCGATGCGAGTGCAGCACCAGCAGGTCGGTGTGCCGACGGTAGTCGAGCGCCCCGCGCTGCGCGGGGATCGCCATGCCGGGAAGGCCCGAGACCGTCACCGGACGGTGCCTCAGCGAGTCGATGACCCGTCCCATCAGCCGCACGAACGGTCCGCGACCCGCCAGCAGCACGACATCGGGGCGCTGCCCCTCGAGCCATCCCGCGGTCTCGGCGAAGCCGATGCGCGTGACGTCCTGCGGCCGCAGCCCGGTGCCGGTGAGCGCGGTGCGCTGCTGCTCGGGGCTGGCGGCCAGCGGCGTGCGCACCAGAAGCAGATGGGGTCGCAGGCCGGGCACCGCGCCGAGCAGGGCGGCGGACCACTTCACGAACGAATCGGCATCCGCGATCGCGACGACCCGGATGCCCGCGGCATCCGTCATGCGGGGATGCGGCGGAGCTTCGCCATGGGCGCCCGCTCGCTGTCGAACACCCGCTTGACGCCGTCGCCGAGCGCCTTCTCGATCACGCGGATGTCGCGGACGAGGTGCTCGAGACCGGTGGGCTCGAGGGATGCCGCGTGGTCGGAGCCCCACATCGTGCGGTCGAGGGTGATGTGACGCTCGACGGCGACCGCGCCGAGGGCGACCGCGGCGAGAGAGATCTGCAGACCGCGCTCGTGACCGGAGTAGCCGACCGGCACGCCGGCATAGCGGTCGCGCAGGGTCGAGATCACGCGGAGGTTGGCCTCCTCCGGCTCCAGCGGATACGTGGAGGTGGCGTGCATGAGGACCACGCGGTCGGTGCCGAGCGTGTCGAGCGCGCGGTCGATCTGGTCCATCGTCGACATCCCGGTGGAGAGGATCACGGGCTTGCCGGTCTCGCGCAGCGCGATGAGCAGCTCGGTGTCGGTGAGGCTCGCGGAGGCGACCTTGTGCGCCACGACGTTGAGCTCTTCGAGGAAGGCGACGCTCGGCACGTCCCACGGCGAGGCGAACCAGTCGAGGCCGCGCATGGTGGCGTGGTCGCCGATCTCGATGTACTCGTCGCGCCCGAACTCGACGCGGCGGCGGTACTCGAGGTACGTCATGGTGCCCCACGGGGTCTCGCGCGGGACGTCGCGCATGTGCTCCGGCGTGGAGATCTCGGGCGTGCGCTTCTGGAACTTCACCGCGTCGGCGCCGGCACGGGCCGCGACGTCGATGAGACGCTTCGCGATGTCGACGTCGCCGTTGTGGTTCAGGCCGATCTCTGCGATGACATACGCGGGACGGCCCCCGCCGATCACGCGCGAACCGATGCTGACAGTCATGATTCCTCCGGTCGTCGAGCGGCCCTCGCGGGCCCTTCCCTCCTGAGTACGCGGCGGGGGTGAACACCATGCGTCCGGAGGGTTACCGGGGTCGGTCAGCTCGACAACACCCGTTCGATGAGCTCGCGGACGGCTCCCTCGCCGCCGCGGCGGCGGAGGATCACGCGCGCCTGCTCCAGGACCAGGGGATGCGCGTTCGCGACGGCGACGGGCCATCCGACGATCCGCATCGCGGGGAGATCGTTCACGTCGTTGCCGAGGTAGGCGATGTCGGCGAGGGCCAGATCGTTGTCGTGCGCCCAGGTGCGCAGCGCCTGCTCCTTATCGTCGATGCCGTGCAGCACCGGGACGCGCAGCTTGTCGGCCCGCGCGCGGACGACCGGATTGACCTCGGTCGAGAGGATCAGCATCGGTACGCCGGCCCGGCGGAGCAGAGACACTCCCATGCCGTCCTCCCGACTCACCCGAACCCGTTCCCCGCCGTCGGCGTCGATGATCGCGGTGTCGTCGGTGTGCACGCCGTCGAAGTCGGTGACGATCGCCAGGGCCGGGATGGCCTCGGGCGCCTCGTGCAGGGCGGCGAGCGCACGGGCGATGCGGAGCTGCTGCTCGTCGTCGATCTCGATCGCCGTCCATTCCGGCACCTCCGCGATGCGCGTGCGCCCGAAGAAGCGGTGCCTGCTCTCGCGGAATCCTTCGGCACGGAACACGTAGAAGGCGCCGGTCTCGAGGTGGTGCGCCTCCCGGTCCTGCCGCCGAGGACGGTGCGCCGCGTCGTGGTTGATCGCGACCGCCGCCCCCTCGGCGTCGCGCTGCCACAGGAATCCGTAGGTCTCGTACGCCGAGAAGACGCTGTCGGCGCGGTCGGCGCGCACGTCTTCGACCGCCGCGGCCAGGGCGTCGCTCGGGATGAACGGCGACGTCGCCTGCAGGAAGGCCACGACGTCGAACCGCTCGCCGTCGGCCTCGAGTTCATCGAGCGCATGCAGGATCGCGCTCTCGGAGGTGGCCGTGTCGCCGGAGATCTCCGCGGGACGACGGATGATCCGCGCGCCCGCCGCCGTCGCGATCTCCGCGATCTCGGCGTCGTCGGTCGAGACGACGACGAGGTCGACGCCGGCGGCCGTCGCTGCCCGCACCGCGCGCGCGACGAGCGGCACGCCGCCGACCCGCTGCACGTTCTTGCGCGGGACCTGCTTCGAACCACCCCGCGCGGGGATGATCGCCACCGTCTTCGGAACCGTCGTCATCATCATCATCTTCCTCGTATCACCCGCCACGCCCGCCCGGCACGTCGGCGCGCGCCGATGGCCGTGAGTCGCCACTCCTCCACCCTGCCCACTCCTCCGGCCGGGCGCAGCATCCGCTGCAGCGTGGTCTCGGCCGGAGCTCCGGGGAGTCGCAGCGCCGACAGCCGCTCGGGGGTGAAGTATCGGTCACGTTCGACGGCGTCGAGTCCGGTCAGCAGCCCCTCCGCCCGTTCGCGGAGGTGGCCCGCGATCTCCGGCTGCATCGCGTAGCCGACCGCGTCGACCAGGAGCTGCAGCCGGGCCGGGTCTTCGTACGGCGACCGGTCGCGGGTGAGCGCGTCGACGATGACCGCGGGGATCCGGTTGCTGTTCTCGAACGGCGTCAGCATGCGGAGCACCGTCTCCGTGCCGGCCGCGCCGATCTCCCGGCCGAAGAGCGTGCGAACGGTCGGGAGCGCGGTGGAGAAACCCGCGACGACGGCGACCGCGTCGAGGCGTTCCGCGAGCAGTTCAGCGGCGAGCCCGCCGCGGTACTCGACGAAGTCGATGCCCAGCGCCGCCGCGCGCGCCCGGACCGCATCGGTGTGCAGCGGTGGGGCGGCAGGATGCGGCTTGAAGACGATACGCCGCGGGGACCAACGGGCAGCCCGGTCGATCATCTCCTTCTGGAGAGCGATCTCCTCGGCCGGGGTCATGAGCCCCAGCGCCGACAGGTACTGCCCGAGCACGAGCGCGGTGGCGCCTTCTGCCTCGTCGTCGAGGCGCGCGTCACCGGCATCCGCCTCGCCTGCATCCGTCTCCCCGGCATCCGTCTGGCGCAGTGCAGCGGCGAACGACTCCGGCGGCACCGGCACGATCTCGGCGTACGGCGATCCGACGAGCGGGCGCACGCCGGGGACGACGTCGGCGTGCACCACGCGCCCGATGCGGGCGGCGACCGTGTGCGGCAGCGCCACACGCATCGGCGAATACGTCATCAGGCCGTCGCCGACGATGGTGATCCGCGCCTGCGGGAACAGCGACATCAGGGTGCGCGCCGGAGCCACCTGAGGGCTCTGCACGAAGAGCTCCAGATCACGAGGATCCAGTTTCCATGCCCGGGTCAGCAGCCGCTCGAGGATCGGGAGGTCGCCGTCCGCCGGCTCCCAGGAACTCGGGTGCAGCGGACCGAGGATCGCCTCGAGCTCCTCCACCCGGTCGAAACGTCCCCGCAGCGACCGCAGAGCCGGGTCGGCCGCGACCCCGACCGTGGTCTCGGGTACGCGCGACGAGGTGAAGGGCACCAGCAGGCGGTCCGGCCGGTCTCCGCCATCGAGCAGACCGGCATCGATGGCGGCGGCCGCCGTCGCGAGTCCGTAGGCGCTGTGCAGAGCGAAGACCTGGGTCATGCGGCACTCCCCGCTTCGCGGAGGATCCGTGCGAGCACACGACGGCGCGGACCGTCGAAGCGATCGAGCACCGCGGCGACCTCGCGCCCGGGCAGCCGACCGAGCATGCGTCGGATGCCGGTGCGCATCTCGGCGCGGAGCCGCGGTCGCATCCGCCGCGCGCGCACCAGGTGGTGCGAGCTCAGCGCGAGCGCGGTCCACACGGCCTTCGCCCGGAAGCGCTCCGCCTCGCGATCGCCCTCCACGATGTCGAGCACCTGGTTCATGGCCGTCGCGAAGTCGAGCTGCCGTCGATCGCGCACCTGGGTCAGCGAGGTCGCGACGCCGCGGCGGTAGAGCAGAGCCGGGGCGTCGACGACGGCGAACGACTCGGCCTCCAGGTGCAGCCGCCAGATCCACGGCCTGTCCTCCGCCGTGAACAGCCCCGCGGGGAACGCGGCCAGACCGCGGTCGATGATCCGCCGGTGGAAGATCCCGGCCCAGGCGTACGGGTAGTCGACCATCGTCGACTCGTTCTCCGGAAGGATGGCCTCCCGCGGCGATGCGACCCGCTCCCGCCAGGGATGCGGCGCCCGGACGAGCGTGCGCCGCCCCTCGGCCACCGTGACGTGATCAGTGCGGAGGAAGTCGCAGTCGAGGTCCGCGAGACGGGACGCCAGCACCTCGAGGCGTCGCGGCTGCATCCAGTCATCGCCGTCGAGGAAGCAGAACGCCTCGCCCTCGACGAGCGCGAGTCCCTGGTTGCGCGCGCTGGCCAGGCCCCGCGGACGGGGATTGCGGATGACGTCGGCCCGTCCGAACCGGTCCGCGTACTGCCGCATGAGCGCGCCCGTGTCGTCGCGCGAGCCGTCGTCGATCGCGACGAGCTGGAGCGCCGCCGGGTCGTCGAACTGACGGGTGAGCGTCTCGAGCGTCGTCCCGATGTATGCGCCCGCGTCCTTGGCGGGCAGGATGACGGTGACGAGGGGTGTGCGCACGGATCTCCCGGGGTCGGCGATGTCACGCATGGTCGCAGTCGTTCGTTGCCGGTCGAGGACGCGGAGGTGAACGCGGGGTGTCCTGCACGACGCGCGGATGCACTCGGGTTCGCGCCGCAGGCTGCGATCGGCGACGATGGTCAGCATGCTCTGGCCCTTCGGATCGACCTGGCGCCCGGTGCGCCAGAAGCGGCGCGACACCGTCGACCTGCGCTGGCTCAGCGCGCGGTCGTGGACCCAGCGCTGGTATCCGCAGGGCATCGACCTCGGCCTGTGGCACGGTCGCCGCACCCTGGCCGTCAGCTGGTTCCGGCAGGACCGGGACCGCACGCACCTGGCTTCGCGCGTCGCCTTCGTCGATCTCGAGCGCTCGCGGCACCTCGACGTCCTGCTGGCGGTGGAGGGCGACGACGGGGAGCTCGTGCCGGCGCCGATCCATGCCGGCGGACTCGCCTGGTTCGACCACCGGCTGTTCGTCGCGGCGACGGGACAGGGCATCTGGGAGTTCGACCTCTCCGACATCCGCCGGGTACGCGGCAGCCTCGCGAGGCGTCTCGCCGGATCACGCGGCCGCGGCTGGCGGGCGACCGCGCAGGTCGCGGTGCGCACGCACGTGCATCCGGTCGATCTCCGGTGCTCGTACCTCGGCCGCGTGTTCGACGAGGCGGGAGAGCCCCTGCGTCGGGTCCTGATCGGCGAGTACCGCACCGACGAGCGCGGCCGCATCGGCGAGTTCGCGATCCCCGACGGTCCCGATGAGGGCTTCGAGGAGCAGGACCGCTTCTCCCCCGGCATCCGCTCCATGCAGGGCGCGGTGCGCTGGGGCGACCGATACTTCGTCTCGCAGTCGGATCGGATGCGTCCCGGCATCCTCTGGCGCGGCCGACGCGATGCGCTCGAACGCGATCCGATCTCCCTGCCCGTCGGATGCGAGGACCTCGCGCTGGATCTCGACGACGGGCTGCTCTGGTCGCTCGGCGAGCACCCCTGGAGGCGCGTCGTGCGCGGCATCCCGCTCGACCGCCTCGGCATCGACGGCTGAGCGGTCGGAGAGCTCATAGCCCGCGAACGTAGACTGGCGGGGTGAAGAAGCCCGCGCCTTTCCTCGTCTACACCGTGCTGCGGCTGCTGGCGTTCCTCGTGCCGCTCGGGATCCTCTGGCTGTTCCCGATCTTCCGGGAGTTCTGGTGGCTCGCCGCGATCTTCGCCGCACTGATCGGCGTCAGCATCTCGATGCTGTTCCTGCGTGCGCCGCTGACCGACGCGTCGGCGCGCCTGCTCGAGCGTCGGGAGAGCCGCGCCTCGGGCGGCCAGGCCGATGCCGATGCCGATGCCGAAGACGAGGCGATCGACGGCGTGAACCGCGCGGCGGACGGCGACGCCCGGCCCTGACGAGTCAGCTCCGGCGGACGGGGTACCGCAGGTGCAGCACCCGGTCGCCCTGGATCACCACGTCGGGGTCGTCGAGAACCTGCTGAGCGCCGGTGAAGGAGCCGAAGTACGGCTTGCCGCCGCCGAACACCACCGGAACGACATCGATGGCGACCTGGTCGATCAGGCCCAGCGCGAACGCCTGGCCGCCGATGTCTCCGGCGGTCACTCCGATCTCACCTCCGTCGGCCAATTCGTGGGCACGAGCGAGAGCATCCTCGACCGACGTGACGAACTCGTACGACGCCTCCGGGTGCCAGCCGTCGGGCTTGGGCCGGTGCGACACGACGATGACGTGGTCGCTCGCCGGCGGGTGGCCCTCCCAGCCGTTCGTGATGTCGAACAGATGCCGCCCGATCACGAGGACCTTCTGCGCCGACCACATCCCGCTCACATAGTCGACCGAGGCGGCCGACACCTGGAACGGCGAGCCGTGGACCCCCGGGTGGTCCTCATCGACGATCGGATGGTCCCCGTTGAAGTACCAGTCGTGGAGCCGTCCGACATCGTCGTTGTCGTCGGCGATGTAGCCGTCGAGCGATGACACCGCGTGCAGGTAGGTGGTCATAATCTCTTCCTTTCGTGGAGTGACGCGATCAGTGCGCCGGGGTCTCCGCGGAGACGGGGGGCTTGCGGACGAACAGGGCCAGCACGACCACGCCGAGCGACAGCACGGCTCCGGCGAGGAACGCGAGGTGCGCGCCGGCGGCGGCCGCGGCCTGCGACGGCAGCTCGGGATCCGCGCTGCCCGTCGACACGACGCCCGTCGTGTAGAGCGCGACGAAGATCGCCGTCCCCGCGGCGCCGGCGACCTGCTGCAGCGTCGCGATCGTGGCGCTGCCGTGCGAGTAGAGGTGCGGCGCCAGTGAGCCGAGCGAAGCGCTGAACGCCGGCGTGAACAGGAACGCGAGCGACAGCATCAGCGCGATGTGCGCGCCCAGCAGCACGACCCAGGACGAGCCTTCGCCGAGACCGAAGGCGAGAGTCGACAGGGATGCCGCGAGGCCGATGGATCCGGGGATGACGAGCGGCCGGGGGCCGAAGCGGTCGTACAGGCGGCCGACGGTCGGGCCGGCGAGCCCCATGAGCAGTCCGCCGGGCAGCAGGATCGCGCCGACCCAGAGCGGGTCGAGGCCCAGCGCGTAGCGGGCGAACTGCGGCAGCACGATGAAGGCCCCGAACAGCGACACCATCGCGGCCGTCATCATGGCGGCCGACACCGCGAAGTCGCGCGAGCGGAACGTGCGCAGGTCGAGGAGCGCCGAGTCGGTGCGCTGGAGCACGATCTGCCGCCATCCGAACGCGCCGAGCGTCGCGAGCCCGATGACGATCGGAATCCACGGCTGCACCGCAGCGCCGCCCACGGCGGCCGCGCCGATCTGGCTGAGCCCGAACACCAGTGCGGAGAAGGCGAGCGCCGCCAGCACGACGGATGCCACGTCGAGCGGAACCTTCCGCGTCTCCGAGACGTCGGGAACCCGGCGGATGCCGATGACGAGCATGATCGCTCCGATCGGCAGCATCACCCAGAACAGTCCCTGCCAGGGCAGCACCTGGATGAGAGCGCCGGACACGACCGGACCGATGGCGGGCGCCACCGACATCACGATCGAGACCTGTCCCATCACGCGGCCGCGCTCACCGGCGGGCACCAGCGTCATCACCGTCGTCATCATCAGCGGCATCATGATCGCCGTGCCGACGGCTTGGATGACCCGGCCGGCCACGAGCATCTCGAAGGCGGGAGACAGGGCGGCGACGAGCGTGCCGGCGACGAAGCTCGACATGGCGAGCGTGAACACGCTGCGCGTGCGGAGACGCTGCATCAGCCACCCCGTGGTCGGGATGACCACGGCCATGGTGAGCGCGAAGGCCGTCGTCAGCCACTGGCCCTTCGTCGCGTCGATGTGCAGGGATTCCTGGATCCGGGGCAGCGCGACGGCCATCATCGTCTCGTTCAGGAACACGACGAACACGGCGGCGAGCAGCAGGCCCAGGGTGGTGCGGTTGCGCGCGCTGAGGCCGGATCCGGTGGGTGCAGCGACCTCGGCCTCTGCGTCGGTGCCCGCGAGGGCGATGGTGTCGGTCATGTCCTTCTCCTCGGTTGGTTACTGCAAAAACTAAAGCACACTGCAATTAATGCAGTCAAGTGCTAATATCGAGAACATGACGAATCAGCACTACGGCCAGTTCTGCGGGCTCGCCCGCGCGGCGGAGATCGTCGGGCAGCGGTGGACGCTGCTGATCCTCCGCGACTTGAGCGTGGGTCCGCGGCGCTATTCCGACCTGGTGACCGGTCTCCCCGGCATCCCCACGAACACGCTGGCGTCGCGCCTGAAGGACCTCGAGGAGGAGGGCCTCATCACGCGCGCCGCTCCCCCGGCCGGCGAGCGAACGGTCGTCTACGAACTCACGCCGCGCGGTGCGGAACTCGGCCCGGCGCTGGATGCACTCTCACGATGGGGCGCCGGCGGCATGCGCACGCCGCGCGAAGGCGAGATCGTCACCACATCGTCCATCGTCGCCGCCCTCCGGGTCGCCGCCGGCGACGGTGTCGTACCCGAGGACTGGGACACGACGTACGCCGTGCACGTCGGCGAGGTCGACGTGCAGCTGCGGATGAGCGGCGGCGTCATCACCGTCAGTGCGAGCCCGGCCGAGAACCCCGACCTCACGATCATCGCCGGACCGCAGATCCGCGATCTGCTCGCCGGCGAGCTCGATCCGCAGACCGCCGTCGAGACCGGCGCGGTGCAGATCGAGGGCGATCCCGCCCTGTTCGACCGGTTCGCCGCGACGCTCCGCGTGCCCTACAGCCCGCACGTGCCGGCACCCGCCGAGGTCTAGCCGACGAACGCCCAGAAGAGCGCGCCCGCATAGAGCAGGGCGGTGAGCGACGTGAGCGCCAGGGCGACGACGAGCTCGCGCGGCTGGCGGTAGGTCCACACGATCAGGATCGCGGGCAGCCCGGCGAGCAGCGCGAGCAGGGATATCCACGCGATCGGGAACAGCAGGGCGAGGAAGATCGCGATCCCGAACGGCGCCAGCACGAAGAGCGTGAACAGCACCTGGGTGGCGCGACGACCGATCAGCACGGTCAGGGTGCGCTTGCCGACCTCGCGGTCCTGGTCGATGTCGCGGAGGTTGTTCGCGAGCAGCACCGCGCAGGCGAAGAGACCCGCCGCGATCGCTCCGAGCCAGGCCTGCTGCGGCAGATCGAAGATCTGCACCCACGTCGTGCCGAGCGTCGCGACGAGCCCGAAGAAGACGAAGACGAAGACCTCGCCCAGGCCGAAGTATCCGTACGGCCGCTTGCCGCCCGTGTAGAACCAGGCGGCGACGATGCACGCGGCGCCGACCGCCAGCATCCACCACTGCCCGGTGCGCACGACGATCGCGACGCCGACGGCCGCGGCGAGCGCGAAGAAGATCAGCCCGATGATGAGCACGGTGCGCGGCTTCACCCGGCCGGATGCCGTGAGCCGGGCAGGCCCCACGCGGTGCGCGTCGGTGCCGCGGATGCCGTCGCTGTAGTCGTTCGTGAAATTCACCCCGATCTGCAGCAGCACTGCGACCGCGAGGCAGGCCAGCGCGATCACCCAATGGAACTCGGGTCCGGTGCTGCGTGCGGCGCCGGTGCCGATGACGACCGGAGCCACGGCGAGCGGCAGCGTGCGCAGGCGCGCGGCGCCGATCCAGTCGGACGCCGTCACCGGGCCCGCTTCGACGACCGGCCGCTTCGCCGGATTGCCGCTCGTGCGGACCGGGGTGCGCTTCGCGCTCGTGCTCTTCTTCTTGCGCTGGGAGGATGCTGCCACGCAGGGAATCCTACTGGGCGCGCCGATGCCGACCCGGTGGAGGCTCAGGCGTTCGGGTTGCTGTCCTTGCCGTCGAGCCAGAGCGTGTCGGAGGCGTCGGCGTGCGTTCCACCCGTGCCGACATGCTTCGAGCTGATCTTCGGTCCCTTGAGGATCACGTGCACCATCGCCTGCGCGTGGCCGTGCCCGAGGCTGTACTCCTCCTTCAGCCAGTTGAGGACGACGGTGGATTTCGTCGTCTCGTCGAAGCCCTTTTCTTTCGCGAGAGCGATGAACTGCCGCGGGGTGAGGCCGGTCTGAGTCTCGACCTTGTCGAGGTATGCCTGGAAGGACATCGTGTTCTCCTGTGGTTCAGTCCTCGTCGAGGAACGTCTGGATGATGGTGGCGGACGCATGGATGCCGATGATCTTCAGCTTGCCGTCCCCGACATTCGTGAAGCAATGCGGCGTGAACGCCGGACCGGTCGCCGTGTCGCCGGCTCTCGCGAGGAAGACCTCGTCGCCGATGACGATCTGCGCGGTGCCCTCCAGGATGACCCAGGTCTCCGGATAGGGATGCCAGTGCATCCCCGGGCCCTCGCCCGGCAGGTTCTCGACATAGAAATAGGAGACGCCGGCCCCATGCTCGGCTCCGACGAAGCGGCGGCTGCGGCCGGTGCCGATGCGGATGTCAGCAGCGGCGACGATTCCCTCGGGGAGCATTTCTGTGCTGTTCATGGCACCAGTCTCGACAGCCTCGGAAAGCCGCCCTAGAGTTTCGATGTGGCTCGAAATAGAGGACCGATCGAGGGTCTCGTCCACCCTGATCACCGCGTCGAGTTCCAACTGAGTCTGGATGACATCCAGGCCGTGCGATTCGGGATCTCGCCCGGGCACGAGCTGGCGCACGCCGTGAGAGTGCTGCTGCGACCGGAACAGCATCCGCTGCAGTGGGGCTGGCTCCGTGCCGTGCGCGATCGCCTGCCACGCGAGAGCTTCGGCCTGCTCGCCGCCGTGATCGGCGACGACGGCTACCTGCCCGACTTCCTCACCGCGGCTCCGCACGGGGACATGTCTCCGGCGGCGGAGCTCGACGCTCTGCGCGCGGCTCCGCTGGAACCGATGCGGGTCGACTTCGGCAAGATGGTGCTGCGCTCGACCGGCGCGCGACGGGGGGCGCTGCGCGGGATGCAGGACGACCCTGCTCGGGCACGCCGCATGATCGCGGACGCCTGGTCGGAGGTGTGGGATGCCGTGCTCGCGCCGGTGTGGCCGCAGCTCGAGCGGCTGCTGCGCGCGGACATCGCCGTGCGCGCCCGCACCATCACGACGTCCGGCATCGAGACGATCGATGCGCTGGCATCGGCATTCGAGGCTC
>NZ_SSDJ01000038.1 GCF_004794465.1 Microbacterium sp. K24
CACCGGCGCATCGGACTGCTGCGGATCGAGCGCGGCCTGGCGCGCGGCCCTGGCGCCGGAGGCGAGGCGCAGGATGTCGGAGCGCACCGATTCGGCGCGCGACGTCGCGAGGTACTCGAGGTCGACGTTCGCGTCGTTGCCGGCGCCGACGACCTCGAGCTTCGCGAGTCCGATGATCCTGGCGGGGAAGGGACGGGTGAGGTTGACGCCCTGCACGCGGTCGAGGGGCGCGCGACGGTGCGACCGGAAGACGATGCCCTTGCGCACCTCGACGTGATCGCCGGTGATGCGGAACTGATGGAACCGCCAGAGGAACCAGA
>NZ_SSDJ01000039.1 GCF_004794465.1 Microbacterium sp. K24
TCACGGTCGCCCCGCTCGCGAACGACACCAGCTCGGGCCGCGAGCCGCTGCGTCTCGGACGCGTCAACGAGGTGCCGGGCGCGACGGTCCTGCCCGACTTCCCGAACAAGACGTTCAGCTTCACCGCCGAGGCTCCCGGCACCTACTACGTGCTCTATCTCGCGACGGCGGGACCCGAGAACGGCGAAGGCATCGTGCGCGTCGACGTGCTCGAGGCGAGCGAGGCCGATCTCCCGCCGGTGGCCGTCCGCGACGTCGCGCTGCTGCCGACCGGCGGCGACGTGCTGATCGGCGTGCTCGCGAACGACATGGATCCGGCCGGCGGCATCCTCGTCGTGCAGTCGGTCTCGATCGAGGACAACAGCGGCATCTCGGTCTCGGTGATCAACCACGAGACCCTCCGCATCACCGACCAGGGATCGCTCACCGACCAGGCGCGCATCAAGTACCGCATCTCGAACGGCTCGAAGTCCGCCGAGGGCGAGGTCGTCGTGATCTCGATCCCCGCACCGGACCAGATCCTCCAACCCGACGCCAACGACGACACCGCGATCGTCCGCGCGGGCGACGTCGTCACGATTCCCGTGCTCGACAACGACACGCACCCCAACGACGACGTGCTGCACGTCTCGCCCGAGCTCATCGAGCCGTTCGTGGACCCGGAGGACGGCGAGGCGTTCGTCTCGCAGGACCAGGTGCGCTTCAAGGCGGGGCCCGA
>NZ_SSDJ01000040.1 GCF_004794465.1 Microbacterium sp. K24
GGGGCGAGGGCCGCGGCCGTCACCCAGACCCGGCGACCCGACAGGCCGAGGCGATTCAGCGCGTCCTGCGCGTCGGCCCCTCCGTTGACCCCGGCCCCGTTCACCGCGCGGCTGACGAGCTCGGCACGCAGGCGGCGCTGGGCATCGGCGCCGGCGCGGATGCGGAGCAGGTGCAGCGCGACCAGCTTGGTGGCGTCGCGCAGCGTCGCGGAGCGCTCCTCGGTGAGGGGACCGTCCATCGCGGCCCAGATCGAGCCGAGCACCTCGTCGCCGGCGCGCACGGCGATCGCGACGCGCTGCGTGGAGACGCCCTCGCCGAGCGCCACCGGGTCGACGAGCACCGGGGCGTCGTCGCGGTACAGGGCCCGGAAGACGCCCATCTCGGTGAGCACGCGGGCGTAGCGGTCCGGCACCTGCCGGCCGATGATGGTCTCGACGCGCGAAGGATCGGCGCGCTCCTGCCCGCCCGAGAAGGCGAGCACCCGCGACGAGCGGTCCTCGATCGTCACGGGGGCGTCGAGCAGCGCGGCGATCGCATTGGCCACCGCGAACAGGTCGCCCGACGAGACCCCGCCCAGCGACTCGGCCGGGGTCTGCCCGACGTCGTCCTCGGCGAGCAGCGAGCGCAGCAGCGCCGCGAGCTGCGTCCACGTCGCCCCGCGGGCGAGGTTGAGGATCGCGATCCCGGCCCGGTCGGCCGCGTCGCGCACCGACTCCGGCAGCTCGGTCGAGGCGCGCACCACGACCGCGACCGCGTCGCGACTCCCCGCTTCGGTCACGAGCGCGGCGAGCGCGTCGGCATCCTGCAGCGCCACCGCGAGCACGACCGCGTTCTGCGGGTACACGGGCTCGTCGACGGGATCGTGGATCACGACGCCGCCGATCTGCTGGTCCACGTCGATGCGGCCGTAGGCGACCTCGAGCAGCGTCACGCCGAGATCGTCGAAGACGCGTCCCCAGCTCGATCGCGACAGCGGGCTCATACCGGCGAGCCTAATGTCACATCGGCCGCTCTCACATCGGCCGCTCTCACATCGGCAGCCACTCGGTCCAGGTCGTGAGCTCGTCGAGGATCTCGGGGATCGGCGCGACGCCGAGGCCCGGCCCCTGCGGCACCGCGAGGGCGCCGTCGTGCATCACGAACGGCTCGGTCAGGTCGACCTTGTAGAAGCGATCGCTGGCCGACACGTCTCCCGGCAGCGTGAAACCGGGAAGAGCGGCGAGCGCGACGTTCGCGGCGCGTCCGAGCCCCGACTCGACCATCCCGCCGCACCAGACGGGCACGCCCTGCGCGACCGCGAGGTCGTGGATGCGACGTGCCTCGAGGTACCCGCCCACGCGGCCCGGCTTGATGTTGATGACGCTCGTGGCGCCGAGACGGATCGCCGCCGCCGCGGTCTGCGCCGAGGTGATCGACTCGTCGAGGCAGATCGGTGTGCGCAGGAGCTTCGCGAGGTCGGCGTGGCCCAGGATGTCCTCCTCCTCCAGCGGCTGTTCGATCAGCAGGAGGCCGAAGTCGTCGAGGCGGGCGAGGTGCTGCGCATCGCGGAGCGTGTACGCGGTGTTCGCGTCGACCTGCAGCAGCACGTCGTCGCCGAACCGCTCACGCACGGCGCGCACGACGTCGACATCCCAGCCAGGCTCGATCTTCAGCTTGATGCGCACATACCCCTCGGCGAGGTAGCCGTCCACGGCGTCCAGCAGCCGGGGGATCTCGTCCATGATGCCGACAGACACCCCGCACGGCACGGTGTCGTGCACGGCGCCCAGCTCGCGGGCGAGCGAGCGGCCCTCGATGCGCAGCTCGGCGTCGAGCACAGCGGTCTCGATCGCGGCCTTCGCCATCCGGTGCCCCTTGAACGGCTTCAGGATCTCGCCGATCATGTGCGCCCCGGAGAGCTCGACGCCGGTCAGCGCGGGGATCAGGAAGCGGCGCATTACATCGACCGCGCCGTCGGTGTACTCCGGCGAATAGCGCGGATCGGGCAGAGTCACGCACTCCCCCCATCCCTCCACGCCGTCGACGACGGCGCGCACGAGCAGGATGTTCTTCTCGGTCTGCGTGCTGAACGATGTGCGGAACGGTGACACCAGCGGCATCGCCACCCGTCGCAGCTCGATCCCGTCGATTCTCACGGCGTCCTCTTCTCGGGTCGGATGATGTAGCCCTCGCTGCGGTCGAACCCGACGATGCGGCCGCCGGCATCGAGAGCGCGGGTGAGCTCCTCGCGCACGCGGAGACGCCAGCGCTGGGCGTCCGTCCGGTCCTCGCGGCGGATCCGCTCGATGTCGGCCGGCACCGCGACGGTGAGGTCGCCCGGGAGGCGCTCCGCGGCAGGCAGCGGCGTACCGCCCGCGCGGAGCGAGACCTCGGCGTCGCGCAGCTCCCAGCGGATCAGCAGGCGGTCGGTCTCGTCGTCGGTGTTCACGCCGTCGGCCATCGGCCCGTAGAAGTCGGAGAGGTACTCCTGCGGGCGCGCGCCGAGCTTCGTGATGTTGAAGTGCGCGTTGCGGGCGACGAGCGGATCGAATGTCCACTCGATCGCCTCGATCCCGCGGCTCAGCGCCCAGGCGCGCTGATGCTGCTTCAGCGCGAAGCCGACGGAGTGCCCGGTGTGCGCCGCCGAGATGCCGGCGATGTGGCTGTAGAGCGCATGGCGGCCCGGATCCGCATGGAACGCGATCGCGACGCCGACCAGCTCCTCGCCCGCGAAGGCGCCGCCGATGTAGTTGCCCGCCTTGCTGAGCGCACGCAGCAGTTCGGGCGGCACGACGGGGTTCTCGGGAGAGCGCCGCCAGATCGCCGACAGCAGGGCGATGGCCGCGCCGTGATCGGCGACGGCCGAGAGCTCCCGGATGACGACCCCGGATGCCGCGGCCGCCCGCTCCGCGTCGTGCACCGCCGTCGTGACGTTCGCGTCGTCGCGCGTCAGTTCTGCCATGGCCCGTCCGTTCTCGATATCTCCGCCGCCATATCGGCCAGCAGTCGCGTGCGCGGAAGGATCTCCGCCACGATCGCGTGTTCGTCATCGGCGTGCGCCCCGCCCCCGACGGCCCCCACACCGTCGAGGGTGGGCACCCCCGCGCCCGCCGTGAAGTTGCCGTCGCTTCCCCCGCCGACGGCGACCGCCTCCACGTCGGCGAGTCCGTGCCGCGCGCCGAGCCGTCGAGCGAGGTCGACCATCGGCTGCGACATCTCGCGCGCGAGCGGAGGACGGTTGATGCCCCCGTGCACCGCGACGACCGCCTCGGGCACCGGTGACGCGTACGCACGCAGTGCCCGATCGACCCGCTCCAGCTCGGCGGCCGACCACGCCCGCACGTCGATGCGCAGCTGCGCCTCGGCCGGAACGGTGTTCCTGCTCGTGCCGGACTCGGCGAGCGTCGGTGTGACGCTGGTGCCCTCATCGGGGTCGCCGAGAGCAGCGACCGCGAGCACCAGGTGCGCCAGCGCGACCGTGGCGTTGACGCCATTCTCGGGCTCGAGACCGGCATGGGCCGCGCGCCCGTGCACGACGATGTCGTACATCGCGACGCCCTTGCGGGCCGCCTTCCACGCGCCGCCGTCGGCCGAGGCCTCGGGCACCAGAGCCGCCGACGCGCCCCGCGCGGTCTCCTCGATCAGCGCGCGCGAGCGCACCGATCCGGTCTCCTCGTCGCCGGTGACCAGCAGCGTCACGCCGTCGCGGTCGTCGAGCGACGCGATCGCATGCAGCGCCATCGCGAGGCCCGTCTTCATGTCGAACGAGCCGGGGCCGCGCAGCACGCCGTCGACGATCCCGTACGGCAGCCGCTCGAGCGTGCCGAGCGGCCACACCGTGTCGTGATGGGCGAGCAGCAGCACCCGCGTGACCGTGCCGAAGCGCCACCGCAGGTGGGTGCATCCGTCGACGACGATGCGCTCCGGCGCGACGCCGAGCAGCTCGGTGCCGATCTCGGTGACCGCGTCGGCAGAGCGCGCGACCGCGGCATCGTCGGCCGACGGGGACTCGCACACGATCAGCCGGCGGATGGTGGCGAGGAGCGCCGCCTCCGTCAGCGTCTCAGTGAGCTGCAGCGAGGGACTCATGCGCCGGTCGACACCTTCGGCGTGGCACGCGCCCCGAAGTGCAGGTACTCCTCGCCCGTCGGCAGCGTGTAGAACGTCGCCGTCATCCAGGTCTGCGTGCCGGGGGCGCGCAGCGCGAAGACGCCGTCGCTGAACGGGGTGAGCGGGTACTCGTCGACCGGATCGGGCTCGAGCTCGGCGAGCGGGCCGAGCACGGTGGTGCGCAGCAGCGGGCCGTCGTCGCCCACGAGCACCTCGGCCCGCACGGATGCACGCTCGTACGTGCCGAGGTACGGCGTGATGTCGACGTCGACCGGCTCGGCGGGCGGCTGCACCGACTCCTGCATCCGCACGTCCGACAGCTCGGCGAAGATCTCGCGGTAGAGGTCCTCGTACAGGTCGCGGGTGTGGCCGCCGTTCGTGAGCAGCGTCACCGCGACACCCGACGGCTCGTGGATGCGCAGGAACGCGGCCTGACCGAGGGTGTTGCCGTCGTGCCCGTACAGGCGCTCGCCGTTCCAGTCGAAGCGGATCCAGCCGAGTCCCCACGAGTCGCCGAGCACGTGCTTGTCGGGCACCTCGGCCTGGAACGCCTGCATCTCGGAGACGGTGTGCTCGCTGAGCAGTCGCGTGCCGTCGGCGGCGACGCCGCCGGCCAGGTGCAGACGCGCGAACGCGAGCACGTCCTCGGCGCGCGCGGTGATGAGCCCCGCCGGTCCGAGCGCACGCGGCAGGCCCCACGCGGGGGTGACCACGCCCTCCTCGCCCACATGACCCACCGCGGCGGAGTGCAGGATCGCCTCCTCCGGGAGCGTCACGGTGTGCGTCAGGCCGAGTGGCGTGAAGACGAGCTCGCGCATCGCCTCGTCCCAGACCTTGCCGGTGGCCTGCTCGATGATGCGCCCGAGCAGCGAGAAGCCGGAGTTGCAGTACGACCAGGTGACGCCCAGCGGGTGGTTCTGCCCGATGTCGGGGAACAGCGCCGTGTACTTCTCGAGGGTGTCGTCGCCGCGGCCCGTGTCGGTGAACACGTCGCCGTCGATGCCGCTGGTGTGCGTGAGGAGGTGCCGCACGGTCACGCCGGCGGTCAGCTCGTCGTTCGCCAGCCGAAGCCCTGGCACGATGTCGCGCGCCGGGGTGTCGAGGGTGAACTTCTCCTGCTCGATGAGACGCATGATCGCGGTGGCCGTCCACACCTTCGAGATCGAGCCGATCTGGAACAGCGAGTCGGCGAGCACCGTGCCCGAGGCCTCGGGCAGGTTGCGGTTCAGGGTTCCGGTGGCCACCGTCACGACGTCGTCGCGCCCGCCGTCGGCGTCGTAGCGGAGGATGCCGAGCTGCGCGCCCGGGACTCCGTGCAGGGCGGCGAGGGCATCGAGACGGTGCTGCCAGTGCGCGGCGTCGATCGCCGCGGGGCGTGCGCCCGCGGTGCTCCCGGCGAAGCGCTCGACCCACTCGACGATGCGGCGGGCGTAGTCGACGCGGTGGCTCGGTGCGCCCAGCAGCGGGAACACGTGGCTGCCGCCCGGGTAGATGACGAGCTCGGTGGGGACGTCGCGCTCCCGCAGCGCGTAGTGCCACTGCTGCGCCTGGTGCACGGGGCACCGCAGATCCTTCTCGCCGTGCAGCACCAGGGTCGGCGTGGTGACGTTCTCGACGTGCGAGTACGGCGACATCGCGGCCAGGCGCTCGCGGCCCTCGGACTGCCACGGCATGATGCCGATCTCGAACAGGCTGAGCAGGTGCGCGTCGTCGCTCGATCCGCCCATGCTGAACAGGTCGGCCACGATCCCGCCCGTGACGGCCGCGGCGAAGCGGTCGTCGTGACCCGTGAGGTACGCCGACATGTAGCCGCCGTAGCTGTATCCGGCGACGGCGAGGCGCGCGGCATCCGCAGTGCCCTCGGCGACGAGCTCGTCGACCGGCTCGAGGAAGTCCTTCGCGTCGTCGACGCCCCAGGCGCCGTTGACGCCCTTCCAGAACTCCTCGCCGTAGCCGTCGCTGCCGCGCGGGTTGATCATGACGATCGTCCAGCCGTCGGCGGCGAGCTGCTGGTGGTAGACGTGCATCTCGTCGACCGCGCCGTTCCAGGCGTTGTGCGGTCCGCCGTGCACGTCGACGAGCAGGGGCGTGGGCCCCTCGACCGCCGGGTCGCGCACGATCCATCCCTGCACCACGGTGCCGTCGCTGATCGTGAACTCGCGGCTCTCACGCACGAAGAGCTCGACGCCCTCGGGTGCCGCGCCGTGCTCGGTGAGAGTGGTGACGTCTCCTCCGGAGAGGTCGAGTCGCAGGATCTCGCCGAACGACGTCGGCGTCGAGAGGGCGATGGCGGCGACGTCGCCCGCGACGGACAGTCCGCTCACCACCTCGTCGGTGCCGCCGTGCACGAGTCGCGGCGCGCCGCCGCCGACCGGCACCGCATACAGGTGGGTGGCGCCGCGGTCGCGGATCGCGAAGAGCACGTCGCCGGATGCCGTCACCTGCGGCAGCGCGCCGGGGTAGGCGGGAGCGCCGGGCATCACGTTGCGGTCGAGGCTCGCCGCGAGGTCGGTCACGTCGCCCGATCCGAGGTCGGCCCGGAAGAGTCCGGCGTGCCCGTCGGGATCGCCGGACCAGCCCACCACGAGCAGGCTCTCGCCGTCGGGCGTGAACGAGACGGTGCCTGCGAAGCCCTCGGCGAAGGCGAGCACGCGCGACCGGGCGGCAGGATCCGCAGGGTCGAGGGCGTGCACCGCCGAGCGGAAGCCGAGGTCGTCGGCGCCCCGCGGGCGGGCGACGTAGGCGAGGGTCGATCCGTCGGGCGACCAGGCCGGGCTGCCGACGCCGGCGACGCCGTCGGTGAGACGACGCACCTGCCCGTCGGAGAGATCGAGCACGTGCAGCTGCGCGCTCACACCGCGCGTGAACCAGGCGCCGTCGGCGAGGTAGTCGATGCCCGCGGTCGCGATCGGCGCCTGCTCGCGCTCGGCGCGCTGCTCGTCGGTCTCGACGGCATCCGAGGGCGCCGACAGCGGGACGACGGATGCCGTGAACGCGATCTTCGTGCCGTCGGGGCTCCACACCGCGACCCCCGCGCCGAGCGGCAGGGTGGTGCGCTGCTGCGGTTCTCCGCCGGCGAGCGGCAGGGTCCAGAGCTGGCCGTCGCGCAGGAAGGCGACGTGCGCGCCGTCGGGCGAGAACACCGGACTCGAGTCCGAGGTGCCGCGGGTCAGCGCGCGGGTGGCGCCGTCCTCGGCGATCCACAGGGCGCTCGTGCTCTTGTCGGCCGCGGCATCCGTCCCGCCGAGCACGTACACGACGCGGTCGCCGGCCGGCGACAGTGCGGGCTGGCTCGGAACGGTCAGAGCGAGGGCATCGTCGATGCTCATCCTGCGGGTCATGGGGACTCCTTCGGTTGCGGCGCTCGTGGCGCCGGGTCGTGTGGGTCGGGGCTTGTCGTCGCGGGGTTCGGTGATGAGGTCCGGGTCACGAGGTTCGTTCACGGCGCGTACTCGATGGGTCGCGGGATCGCGGCGAGCAGCTCCTGCGTGTAGGCGTCCTGCGGGTCTTCGAGCACCGCGCTCGTCGGTCCCTGTTCGACGACCCTGCCGTCGCGCATCACGGCCATCTGCGAGGCCACGTAGCGCACGACCGCGAGGTTGTGCGAGATGAACAGCATCGAGAAGCCGAGCTCGGTCTGCAGCTCGCGCAGCAGGTTGAGGATCGCGCCCTGGATGAGCACGTCGAGCGCGGAGGTGATCTCGTCGGCGATCAGCACCTGCGGCCGGCCGGCCAGCGCCCGCGCGATCGCGATGCGCTGCCGCTGGCCTCCCGAGAAGCGGGAGGGTCGCGAGCCCGCCTGCGCGGGGTCGAGGTGCACGAGCTCGAGCAGCCGCGCGGCCTCGGCGTCGCGGGCCCGTCGGGTCATGCCCGAGGGCATCATCTCGGCGATGCTGGCGCCCACCGGCATCCGCGGGTCGAGCGAGGAGTACGGATCCTGGAACACCATCTGCAGCGGACGCGGTCCCCGGCGCGGGATGGGCGCACCGTCGAGGAGGATGCGGCCGCCATGCAGCGGCACGAGTCCCACCGCGGCCCGGGCGAGGGTCGACTTGCCGGAGCCCGACTCGCCCACCACGCCGGTCACCCCGCCGTCGGGCACGAGGATCGACACGCGATCCACGGCCGTCATGGCGCCGCGGCCGACGCCGTAGCGCACCGAGACGTCGTCGAACAAGAGTTCGCTCATCGGCTCCCCACCTCCTGGTGGTTCTGATCGCGGTCGAGGTCGGACGCGTCGTGCGCCTCGACGGCGTGCGACGCGCGTTCCTCCTCGGCCGCCACGGTCGCGAGCGTCGCGAGCGGCCGGTCGAGGTCGGTGGCCATGTGCGGCACCGCCGCCAGCAGGGCCCGGGTGTACGGATGCTGCGCCGACGAGAGGTCGGAGGCGCTGAGCTCCTCGACGATCTCGCCGGAGCGCATCACGAGCACGCGGTCGCACAGCTCGGCGACGACGGAGATGTCGTGACTGATGAAGAGGATCGACGCGCCGTCCTCGTCGCGGATCGCGCGGAGCAGGTCGAGCACCTGGCTCTGCACGGTCACATCGAGCGCGGTCGTCGGCTCGTCGGCGATGATCAGCCGGGGCGACACCATCAGTCCCATCCCGATCATCGCCCGCTGGCGCATGCCGCCCGAGAACTCGTACGGGTACTGCCGCACGCGGCGCTTCGGGGCGGTGATCCGCACCGCGGCGAGACGGTCGGCGGCCCGCGCGAGCGCGTCACGCCGGCTCAGCCCTGCATGCTCGGTGGCAACCTCGGCCAGCTGAGCCCCCATCCGCATCGTCGGGTTGAACGACGACATCGGATCCTGGAACACCATCGCCATCGAGGTGCCGAGCAGGCGGCGGAGGCGCGCCTTCCCGGCCGTCTGCAGGTCGACGCCGAGGAAGCGGAGGACGGATGCCTCGACACGACCGGGTGATGTGACCAGCTGGGCGACGGCGAGCGCGGTCATGGACTTGCCCGATCCCGACTCCCCGACGATCCCGACGATCTCGCCCGCGTGCACCGTGAGGTCGATGCCGCGCACGGCGTGCACGACCCCGCCCTTGGTGCTCTCGAAGTCGACGCGCAGGTCTTCCACCTCGAGCACCGGAGCGCCCTCGGACGGCTGCGCGGCGGTGGCAGCGGCATCCGAACGGACGCGGGTCCGGCGGAGGCGGCGCACACGTGCCGGCGCGCTGAGGAGCACATCGTCCGACAGGCCGAGGCTGCGAGCCGCGGACTCTCCGGTCAGGTTGAACGCCAGGCCCGCGATCACGACCGCGAGGCCGGGCGCGAGTGCGGCCAGCGGGTTCGAGTAGATGCCGCGCAGCCCGTCCATCATCAGACGGCCCCAGTCGTACTCGGGCGGCTGCACGCCGAGACCGAGGAACGAGAGTCCGGCGAACGCCAGCAGCGCCCCGCCGGCGCCGATCGTGGCGTTCACGATGAGCGGCTCGCCGATGTTCGGGAGCACGTGGCGGAAGAGCACGCGGAACCGTCCGATGCCGCCGACCCTGGCGGCCGACACGAAGTCGCGCGCCTCGATCCCGGCGATGAGGTTCTGGCAGAGCCGGGCGAACGACGGTGCCCCGGCGAGGCCGAGAGCGAAGACCGCCGCCGTCGCCGTGCTGCCGAAGATCGCGGCGAAGAACAGGGCCAGCAGCAGTCCGGGGAAGGCGACGGCGATGCCCGTGAGCCAGGTGACGGCCCGCCCCAGCACTCGACCGAGCAGCAGCGGCAGGACGCCGAGGATGAGACCCGCCCCGACCGCGACGAGGGTCGCGAGCATGGCCAGGACGATCGAGAGCCTCGTCGCCACCACGGTGCGCAGCAGCAGGTCGCGGCCGAGGTTGTCGGTGCCGATCAGGTGCTCGGCCGAGGGCCCGGCGAGCAGGTCGCCGGTGTCGGTCACGTCGGCCTGGTCACCCCAGAGCAGCGGCCCGACGATGGCGGTGACCACGACGAGGGCGAGCAGCGCGAGCGCCGTCGCCCCGAGGGGCGTGCGCAGCATGGCTCCGAGTGTGCGCCTCATGCGGAGGCCGCCGTCGACTGCGGGTCCAGCACGGCGAGCGCGGCATCCACCAGCGTGTTCACCAGCAGCACCCCCACGCCGTACACGAGCACGGTCCCCTGCACGAGGGGGTAGTCCTTGGCCTGGATCGAGCTGACGATCGTGCTGCCGAGACCGGGCCACGCGAACACCGTCTCGACGAGCACGGTGCCGGCCACGAGTCCGCTCAGCAGCAGGCCGCTGAGGGTGAGCGTCGCGGTCACGGCGTTCGGCAGCACGTGGCGCAGGTTGATCCGCGGGGTCCGCAGCCGCTTGGCGTGGGCCGTCCGCACGAAGTCGGCCTCGAGCACGGTGAGGGCCTCGATCCGCAGGATCCGGGCGAGGATCGCCGCCGGCCCGATCGCCAGGGCGAGCACCGGCAGGATGTACGACAGCGGTCCCTCCCGGCCCGCCACCGGCAGCCACCCCAGCTGCACGCCGAACACCGCCACGAGGGCGACGGCGAGCAGGAAGTCGGGGATCGACCCGAGCACGACGCTCGACGAGCTGAAGCCGACCTCGAGCCCGCGAGCCCGGCCCCGCTGCGTCGCCACCGCCACCGCCATGCCGAGCGGCAGGGCGATCAGCAGGGCGAGAGCGAAGGCGAGAGCCGCGAGGGCGAGCGTCGCCGGCAGCCGCTGGGCGATCGTCTGGGCGACCGGCAGCTGCGATCCGATCGATGTTCCCAGATCGCCGGTGAACACCCCTCGGATGTAGTCGAAGTACTGCTGCCAGATCGGATTGTTCAGTCCCAGGGACTCGCGCCGCGCCTCGACCACGGCGGCCGGAGCCGTCGGGCCGAGGGCGGTGCGGATCGGGTCGCCCGGGACCAGATGGATCATCAGGAACGAGGCGGTGAGCAGGATCCACAGCGAGACGAGCAGCCGTCCGGTGCGGCGGAGCGCGAAGCGCAGCCAGCGGTGATCGCTGACGCGCTGCTCGTCTTCCGCGATGCGGGTGGCCACCGTCGTCATGTCGTCGATCCGATCCGTCGTCCCTGTCGCACCGGAGCTCAGCCGACCAGCCGCACGCTGGTCGGCTCGATCACGCCGAGCCACTCGAACTCTGCACCGTTGCCGAACATGTAGATGGTGGCGTTCGCGAACGGCACCATGTCGGATGCCGCGAACAGCGCGCTCTCGGCCTCTTCCCACTTGCCGCAGCCCTCGCTGCCGTTCATCTGCGACGCCTCGGCGACGGCCGCGGTGTACTCGTCGTTCTGGATGGCCGAGAAGTTCGAGCCCTCGGGAGGCACGGTGCCGCTGACGAAGCCGACCGCCTGATCGGGGCTGTTCACGCTCAGGGTCAGCCAGCCGATGTCCCACGCGCCGGTGCCGAAGGTCGCCTCGAGCAGGGCGCTCTCGTCCTGCTGCTTGCCGTCGACCTCGGCGCCGATCTCGTCCCAGGCGGCGAGCGCGAGCTCTGCCGCGGCGGCCGCTGCCGCACCCAGGCTGTTCTCGTAGAGGAACGTCAGGCTGAGGCGGGTGCCGTCCTTCTCGCGCACGCCATCCGCGCCGCGCACCCAGCCGGCCTCGTCGAGCGTGGCGTTCGCGGCGTCCACGTCGAATTCCGGGAGCGAGCTGGAGATCGCGTCGTACGTGCACACGGTCGGCTCCACGACGGCGAGCGCCGTGGCCCGTCCGCCCTTGCCGGCGGTGAGGACGTTCGCGAGCTCGTCGAGATCGACCGCCTGCGTGAGCGCCTTGCGGACGGCGGGGTCGCTGGTCGGGTGACCTTCGGCGTGGTTGTACCACTGCTCGCCCGCGATGGCCGTGGCCTCGCGCTGGAACAGGCCGGCGCCGATCGCCCGGTCGGCGTCGGGCCCGGTGAGCTGCGCCGCGTTCGCCTCTCCGGAGAGGAGCAGGTTCGCCGCGGTCGTGCCGTCGGAGACGACGCGCACGTTCACCTTCGCCGGGATGCCCTTCTCGTCGACCGTGGCGCCGCCCGGTCCCCAGGCGTAGTCCTCACGGAGCTCGTAGGTGTAGTGATCGTTCGGGACCGCCTCGGTCAGCACGTACGGGCCGGTGCCATCGGTGCCCGCCGCGAGTCCGTCGCGCTCCGTGAGAGAGCTGCCGCAGACCATCGGCAGCCCGCCGAGGCCGAGCAGCAGGAACGGCGCCGGGCTGCTCAGCGTCATCGTGACCGTGTCGCCCTCGGCGACGCTGGTGACCCCCACCGGGAGGAAGGCGCCCAGGAAGCCGCTCTCGTTCGCCGGGTCGGAGATCCAGTTCAGGTTGTCCGCGGCGGTCTGCGCGGTGAAGTCGCTGCCGTCGCCGCACGTGATGCCCTCGTTGATCTTGAGGGTCGCGGTCGTTCCGTCGACGCTCCATTCGGAGGCGAGCTGGCTGCGCACCTCGCCGTCGGCGTCGATGCTCACGAGCGTGTCGTAGGCGAGCTTGCTGATGTCGAACAGCGCGCTGCCCGCCGAGAGCTGCGGATCGAGGCTTCCGGGGTCGGAGCCGAGGAGTGTCGTGAACGTGCCGCCCTCGACCGCGTCGCCTCCGCCTCCTCCTCCCCCGTCGGTTCCGCAGGCGACGAGCAGGGATGCGAGAGCGGTCACGGCGACGACGGCGGTGACGGCGGTGCGTTTCGGTGTCATGACGTTCCTTCTGGCGGTGGGATCGGGTGTTCGGGAGGCAGGACGCGGCGTACCGACGTCCGGGAGGTCAGCGTGATCGCGGAACGGCGCGACCGAAGTGGATGTACGACGCGCGCCCGTCGGACGCGGGCTCCAGGAAGGCGAGCACCATGTGCATGCCGCTCTTCCGCTCGCGCAGGATGAGCGATCCGGCTTCGAAGGGCACGAGCTCGTCGGTCGACGGCTGCGCCCCGAGGGCGAGGAGCTCGGGCGTGGGGCGCTGCTCCAGCCACAGGCGTCCGGTGTCGTCCTGCGACACCTCCATCTCCATCGTGGAGTTGGCGTAGACGCCGAGGAATCCGTCGACGTCGTCCGGAGCGGACGGCGCAGCGGATGCCGCCGGCGGCGTCGGCGCCGGCGGAAGGCCGTCGCCGGTGAGGTCGCGCAGCAGCGCATCGGCCACGTCGTGGAAGAGTCCGGCGCCGTCACCGCCGTTGGTGAGCAGCACCACGGCGACACCGGCATCCGGAGCGATCCGCAGGAACGAGGACTGCCCGACCGTGTTGCCGTCGTGACCGAACAGCGGGTTCTCGCCGTCGCGGTCGATCTCCCAGCCGAGTCCCCAGGCGGCGCCCATGCCGGCCAGCCGCGGCAGATGCACCGCCGCGGTGCGCATGGCGGTCGCGGCGTCGCGGGAGAGGAGCACGGGTTCGGCGTCCTGCGCGTCCGAAGACACGGCATCCGCTGCGCGAAGGTGCGCCCGTGCGAACACGGCGAGGTCGTGAGCCGACATCGCCAGCATGGAGCCGGCGGGCTCGTTCGACCGCGCCATGGCCCAGAACGGCGCGGGCTGCGGCTCTCCGCCGTCTTCCACGTCGAGATGCCCGACGGCGACGCGGTGCAGGATGGCCTCGTACGGGCTCGGTGAGACGGTCGCCAGCCCGAGCGGTGTCGCGATGTGCGCGAGCAGCGCCTCCTCCCATGTCGACTCCCGGAGGATCTCGATCATGCGGCCGAGGAGCACGTAACCGGCGTTGCTGTAGGAGAAGAGCGCGCCGGGCGGGAAGGTCTGCACGGCATCCGCGAGCAGGGCGATGTACTTCTCGACAGCGTCGTCTCCGCGTCCGGTGTCGGTGAAGATGTCGCCCTCGAAGCCCGACCGGTGGCTCAGCAGCTGACGCACGGTGATCGCGGCGGCAGCCGTCTCGTCCCCGACCGCGAACTCCGGCACGTACCGGCGGATCGGCGCGTCGAGGTCGACCGCGCCCTCGTCGACCAGCTGCAGGACCATCGTCGCGGTCCACACCTTCGTGATCGATCCGATCTGGAAGACCGAGTCGACGGTCGCCTCCACCCGGGTCGCGGTGCTGAGCAGGCCGACGGCGTGCTCGACGATCTCTCCGTCGACCACGACCGCGACCGAGGCGGCGGGCACTCTGCGCGCCGTGGAGAGCGATCCGAGAGTGGAGCGCAGGAGTTCACCGACCGAGGAGGGGCTGTGCATGCCCTCACTCTAGGCACCGACCTCCCGCCTGCCGCTGGTGGGATTCGACGGATCGCCACCGCCTCGTTCGTCGGATCGGACGAACCTGGATATCGGGCACCGAAAGCTTAGATAGGCTAACTAATAATGCCTGCGTCTGAAGAGTCCCTCCATCTGACCGCCACGGACCTGCGCATGGCCACGTTCCGGATGGCCCGCCGCCTGCGATGCGCACGCGCCACCGACTCGATGAGCGATGCCCAGCTCGCGGTGCTCGCCGAGCTGCGCGCCAACGGACGCCGCACGATCACGACGCTCGCGGAACGCCAGCGCGTGACGGCGCCCTCGATGACGAACATCGTCAACGGCCTCGAGGAGCAGGGCTTCGTCGCCCGCACGCCGGATGAAGACGATCGGCGGCGCGTGCAGGTCGACATCACCGACTCCGGCACCGAGATCGTCGTCGAGACCATCCGCCGCCGCGACGAGCTCCTCGCCGACATGCTCCGCGAGGTCGACTACACCGAAGAGGAACTCGCCACCCTGCGTGAAGCGAGCGCCCTGATGCGACGGGCGGTGGAACGATGAGCGCCATGTTCCGTTCGTTCGCGAACATCAACTACCGGATCTGGTTCGCCGGCGCCCTCGTCTCCAACATCGGCGGATGGATGCAGGCGACGGCGCAGGACTGGGTCGTGCTGACCGAGCTGACCGACAACGACGCGACCGCGATGGGCGTCACGATGGCCCTGCAGTTCGGCCCTCCGCTCCTGCTGGTGAGCCAGACGGGATGGGTCGCCGACCGCTTCGACCGGCGCCACATCCTGCTGGTCACGCAGTCGGCGCTGCTCGGGCTGGCCATCGCCGTCGGCATCCTGCTGCTCAACGGGGTGATGACGCTCCCGATGATGTTCTGCTTCGCCCTCGGCTTCGGCGTCGTCAACGCCTTCGACGCTCCCGCCCGCCAGGCGTTCGTCTCCGACATGGTCTCGACCGGTGACACGTCCAACGCGGTCGCGCTCAACTCGGCATCCTTCAACCTGGCCCGCATGATCGGTCCGGCCGTCGGCGGACTGCTGATCGTGGCGATCGGCTCGGGCTGGGTATTCATCGTCAACGCCGCGACGTTCCTCGCGATGATCCTGGCCCTGTTGATGCTGCGTGTCAGCCTGCTCGCCGGGCGACCGAAGAGCCGCAACCGTGGCGGCCTCCTCGCCGGATTCCGCTATGTGTGGGGGCGCAGCGACCTGCGGGTCGTGTTCGTCACGGTCTTCCTCATCGGCGCGTTCGGCATGAACTTCCCGATCTTCGCCTCGACCATGGCGATCGAGTTCGGCGCCGGCGCCGACGGCTACGGAGTGCTCAGCTCGATCCTGGCGATCGGCTCGCTCGCCGGTGCACTTCTCGCGGCTCGCCGCGACCGGGCACGCGTGCGCGTGGTGATCTTCGCCGCGGGCGGATTCGGCATCGCGGCCTTCGTCTCCTCCGCGATGCCGACGTACGCGTCGTACGCGGTCACACTGATGTTCACGGGGTTCATGATCGTGACGCTGCTGACCACCGCGAACGGCTACGTGCAGATGACCACCGATCCGGCGCTGCGCGGGCGGGTGCTCGCGCTGTACATGGCCGTGATCATGGGTTCGACGCCGGTCGGCGCGCCCATCGCCGGGTGGGTGGCCGACGCCTTCGGCCCGCGTACGGCGATCATGCTCGGCGGGACGGCGGGATTCGTGGCCTGCGCGATCGGCGTGATCTGGGTGATCACCTCGGGACGGCTGCATCGCCACGAGAAGCGGAAGTTCCTGCTGACGATCGATGAGACGCGCCCGGTCAGCATCGTCGACGTCGACCCGCTCGAGTTCAGCGATGAGGCGGCCGTGACCACGCCGATCCGCACGGCGCCGAAGAACGACTGACGACCGGCATCCCTCGAAACACCGGTTGTCAACACCCTTTGCGGTGGATGCGGGCGGGACGTATCGTCGCCGCATGGACGAGAACATGGACAGCACTCCGCACCCGCAGGATCCCGCCGAAGGCGCCACGGGCGTCGACGGGTCGACCGAGAACGAAGGCCACCAGGGCGGCGATGACGGCGCCATCCAGGGCGACGCCGATCGTGGCGAATCCACCGGCGGCGCCATCCAGGGCGACGCGGGATCGGACCGCGAGGACTCCGGCGACGGCGAAGGCGGCGCGATCCAGGGCGACAGCTCCCGCGGCGAATCCACCGGCGGCGCCATCCAGGGCAGCGCAGGAGCGGACCACGAGGCACCGCTCGGCGGCGACGAGACGACCGAGGATCAACTCCAGGCCGACAACGCCGCCGAAGAGGACACGCTGAAGACCCTCGACCCGGACTCTCCGCCCGCCTGAGTCACCCCATCTGAATCATCTCTGCCGAGCCACCCCCTTCTGTGCGAGCGGCCCCCTTGCGGGCGTCCACAAGAGGGCCGCTCGCGCACAGAGGGGTGGTTCGGCACGCGCTGGAACGTGCGAGGTCAGGCCTCGAGAACCAGCTTGAGCTGCTCGACGGCCCAGTCAAGCTCCGTCGCGCGGATCACCAGCGGCGGAGCGATGCGGATGGTCTGACCGTGGGTGTCCTTCACGAGCACACCGCGCGCGAGCAGCTTCTCGGCGATCTCGCGTCCGGTGCCCTTGGCCGGATCGATGTCGACGCCCGCCCACAGCCCCGCGAGACGGACGGCCGTGACGCCGTGGCCGATCAGCGGCTCCAGCGCCTGGCCGAGGTGCTCACCGAGCGCGCGGGCGCGCTCCTGGAACTCCCCCGACTCGAGCATCTCGACCACACGCAGGCCGACCGCCGCGGCGAGCGGGTTGCCGCCGAACGTCGAGCCGTGCTCACCCGGGCGGATGACGCCGAGCACGTCGGCGTTGCCGACCACGGCGGAGACGGGGAGGATGCCGCCGCCGAGCGCCTTGCCCAGCACGTACAGATCCGGGACCACGCCCTCGCGATCGCACGCGAACGTCTCGCCGACGCGGCCGAGGCCGGACTGGATCTCGTCGGCGATGAAGAGCACTCCTCTTTCGTCGCAGATCTCGCGGATCCGGCGGAGGTAGCCCTCCGGCGGGATCACGACGCCGGCCTCGCCCTGGATCGGCTCGATGAGCACGGCTGCCGTGTCGTCGGTGATCGCCGCCGCGATGGCATCCGCATCTCCGTACGGCACGATGTCGAAGCCCGGCGTGTACGGACCGAATCCGTCGCGCGCCGACTCGTCGTCGCTGAAGCTGACGATCGTGGTCGTGCGGCCGTGGAAGTTGCCGGCCGCGACGATGATGCGCGCGCGGCCGTTCGCGATGCCCTTCACCCGGTAGCCCCAGGCGCGGGCGACCTTGATGCCGGTCTCGACGGCCTCGGCGCCCGTGTTCATCGGCAGCACCATGTCCTTGCCCGCGAGACGGGCGAGGGCGGCGGCGAACGGCTCGAGGCGGTCGCTCTGGAACGCGCGGCTGATGAGCGTGACGCGTCCGAGCTGCTCGGTGAGAGCCGCGACGAGAGCCGGATGCCGGTGGCCGAAGTTCACGGCCGAGTACGCCGCGAGCAGGTCGAGATACCGCTTGCCCTCGACGTCGGTGACCCAGGCGCCCTCACCCCGGGCGATGTTCACCGGGAGGGGGTGGTAGTTGTGCGCGACATGCGGCTCGGTCGCGGCGTCGACCTCGACGGACGTCACTTCGCACCGCGCAGCTCGAGGGTGCAGCACTTGATGCCGCCGCCGCCGAGCAGCAGCTCGGACAGGTCGACCATGATCGGGTTATAGCCGCGCTCGCGCAGCTGCTGCTCGAAGCCCTTCGCCCGCGGCGAGATGACGACGTTGTAGCCGTCGCTCGCGGAGTTCAGGCCGAAGACCGAACCGTCCTCGTCCGACACGAGGATCGCCTCGGGGAATCGCTCCTCGAGGATCGCCCGGCTGGCGTCGTCGAAGGCGCCGGGGAGGTAGGCGATGTTGGCGCGCTCGGGCCCGCCGTTCTCCACGCCCTGCACCGGGTCGAGCACGGCGATCGCGGTGTCGAGGTGGTAGAAGCGCGGGTCGACGAGATTCAGCGACACGACCTCGCGGCCGAAGACCTCGCCGATCTCGCGGTGGCTGTCGCCCGTCGAGCGGAACCCGGTGCCGGCGAGGATGACGTCGCCGACGAGCAGGAAGTCGCCTTCGCCCTCGTTGACCTCTTCCGGGATCACGGTGTCGTAGCCGGCCGCGCGGAACCAGTCGGCGAAGGCCGGAGCCTCGCCCTGGCGCTCGACGAAGCGGAACTTCGGCACGTAGGCGCGGCCGTCGATGAGGAAGCCGCCGTTGGCCGTGTAGACCATGTCGGGGTAGCCCGCGAGCGGCTCGATGAGCTCGACCTCGTGACCCAGCTCGAGGTACAGATCGTGCAGCTTCTGCCACTGCGCGACGGCCTTGGCCGTGTCGGTCGGCTTGGACGGCTCCATCCACGGGTTGATGGAGTAGTTGACCGTGAAGTGCTCGGGGCTGCACATCAGGTAGTGGCGGTGGTGCGCGGTGCGGACGGGTGCCGCGGTCGCGGTGGTCTCAGGCGTCGACAGCGTGTTTTCGAAAGACAAGATGCTCCTCGGAACGATACGCGGCGGACTCTGTCCAGGGGCCCGGCGGTCCTTCGACCCGCCTCTCGTCAGAGAGGTTGCGGGGAAGATGCGACTCGAGCACGCCGTCACCCATTCTGTCATCCGTCCCCTGTGCGAGGCCAGAGCGCCTCACGTGCCGCGCACGACCACCTTGCCGACGGTGTGCCCGGCTTCGATGTGCGCGAGAGCGGCCGCCCCCTCGGAGAACGGGTACTCGCGCTCGATGACCGCAGAGATGCGTCCTTCCGCCACGAGCTCCAGCAGTTTGGCGAGCACCTCCGGACGCGGCGTGGCGGCGAGCGGACGCACCCGGCGCGACCCGATCGAGACGAAGGCGGCCTTGATCATGCGCGGCACCGGACCCAGGACCGGTCCGCCGTCTCCGGTCACCAGCACCACCGTGCCTCCGGGTGCGACGAGCCGCTGCAGCTCGCGCAGCGGCATCCCTCCGGCGATGTCGATGACCGCGTCGAAGTGCTCGGCCGGAAGCCCGCCCAGCGGGGCGGTGCGGTGGTCGAGCGTGCGCACGGCGCCGAGATGCTCGACGAGCGGTGCGTTGCGGTCGCGGCACGTGGCCCAGACCTCGGCTCCGCGCAGCGCGGCGAGCTGCACCGCGAAGGTGCCGACGCCTCCGGATGCTCCGATGATCAGCACCCGCGGCGCGGCTCCCCCGCGCAGTCCCACCTCGGCGAGGTCGAGGGCCTGCCAGGCGGTGCCTCCGGCGACCGGAAGGCACGCGGCGACGCCCGGTTCGATGTCGGGCGGGATCGGGACGAGTCGCGCGGCGGGCACCGTGACGTATTCGGCGAGTCCCCCTCCCCCGACCAGTTCGCCGACCACGTCTTCGCCCAGCTCGGCGCCGACGACATCAGGCCCGACGGCGACGACGGTGCCGGCGACCTCCATGCCGCGCACCGGATGCTTCGGCTTGGTGAGGCCGAACACCGGCCGGACGAGCAGCGGGTCCCCGAGCAGCAGCCGCACGTCTCCGGCGTTCAGGCCCGTGGCGAGCACACGCAGCACCACCTCGCCGCGACCGGGAACCGGCACCGGGATGGTCTGCCGGGTCACGCCGTCGGCGGGTCCGTAGGTCTCGCGTCGCCAGGCGCTCATGGTCGTGGTCTCGGTCGCGTTCATGGTGTCACTGCTCCGGATACTGGAAGAGGTCGTCGAGCCCGACGCCGAAGGCGCGGGCGATCTGGAAGGCGAGTTCGAGGGTCGGAGAGTACTTCTCCTGCTCGATCGCGATGAGGGTCTGCCGGGTCACGCCGATCGTGCGGGCGAGCTCGGCCTGGGTCATGCCGGTGGACTCGCGGTGAGCCCGGATGCTGTTGGAGACGAGGGTCGGCCTGACCATCAGACGAGCCCCCGCCGGTAGGCGATGACGCGGGCGATGCCGCCGACGAGCGCCGCCACTGCGAACCCGGCGTACATCGTGTTCGCGATCCAGAACACGTCGGCTCCGACGGCGCAGAGCGCGATCACGCCGAGCCCGGCGATCACGATGAACGCCTGCTCGACCCGTCCGCCCATGCGGCTGATGTCGCGGTCGCGGATGTCGGACCGGCCGACGCCGTCGGGGTCCTTCGCGCCGGCGATGATGCCCCAGACGATGCTGAGGATGATCACCGCGACGATGCTCGCGCCGATGACCCAGAGCATCAGCGGGAACCAGTCCACGTCGGTGAGCGGCCGTCCGGCGGCCTGGTGCAGCACGAGCACGACGTACACGACCATCGAGATCGGGCTGATGATCAGCCCCGCCCAGGCGTTCCGCTCTTCATAGACCATGATGCCTCCATGTAAAAGATTCTTGACACGACAGTACGCCGCGGCCTCCACCCGTGTCAAGAATCTTTTACATGCTCAGATCACGTCGCTGAACCGTCCGTCGATGTTGCCGTAGCGATGGGCCGTGATGCTGATCGACTGTTCGTGCACGAAGGGCAGCAGCTCGATGCGCGCTGCCGCCGTGACCTCGCCGTCGTAGACCGCCAGGTCGGGGTCCCCGCCGGATGCCGCTGCCAGAGCCGAGTGCGCGGCGGCGACGGCGTCGCGCCCTCCGACGAGCCGCACCCGGTTCCTCCCCGCCGGCGGACGGCGGTCGCCCTCCACCGGGTCCTCGTGGCGCAGCATCCGCTCCCGCCATTCGTCGGCGGTCTCGAGGAACACGACGGCGTCGAGATCTCCGAGTGCCCGACGCACCTCGGCCGGCAGTCCGACCGGCGTCGACAGGATGAAGCGCGCACCCGCCCGCACCCCCGCGATCACCACGCGCAGCAGATCCTGCAGGGTGGCGTCGTCGGTCGCGCGGATCTCGACGGGCACCGGCCGGTACCGGAAGAGGTTGCGTTCGATTCCGAGGCGCGACACATCGCGCACCTGTCCGAACTCGCGATCCCAGGCGAGGGCGTCCGACAGCGCCGACCGCCGCAGCCATTCGAACTCCTCGTAGGCGAGCGCGGGCTGCGCCGACTCGATGAGCGCGGTGATGCGGGAGTCGAGACCCCGCAGATGGAGCGTGCTGGATGCCGGTCCGCCCGGCCGTGAGCGCCAGGACCCGAGCCCGATGAGGTAGTTCGGGCCGCCGGCTTTGGCGCCGGGTCCGACCGACGAGCGCTTCCATCCGCCGAAGGGCTGCCGCTGCACGATCGCGCCGGTGATGCCGCGGTTGACGTAGAGGTTGCCCGCCTGCACGCGTTCGAGCCACTGCGCGAGATCGTCGGGATCCTGTGTGTGCAGACCGGCCGTGAGCCCGTAAGCGACCGCGTTCTGCAGCTCGATCGCCCGCTCGAGCGTCGGCGCGTGCATGATGCCGAGCACGGGGCCGAAGAACTCCTCGGTGTGGAAGCGGGACCCGGGCTGCACACCGACCCGGATGCCGGGGCGCCAGAGCCGTCCGCTGCCGTCGTCCCCCGGGTCGAGCACCGGTTCGATGAGCCACTGCTCGTCGCCTTCGAGCTCGTTCAGGGCCCAGGCGAGCTTGCCCTGCGGCTTCTCGATCACCGGTCCGATCTCGGCGAGCGGGTCGGTCGGCCAGCCGACGTGCAGGGAGCGGACGGCGTCCGCCAGCTGCCGGGCGAACCGCGGCGAGCGTCCGACCGGTCCCACCAGGATCGCGAGCGATGCCGCCGAGCACTTCTGCCCCGCGTGACCGAAGGCGCTCTTCACGAGGTCGGCGACCGCGAGGTCGAGATCGGCCGACGGTGTGATGATCATCGCGTTCTTGCCGCTGGTCTCGGCCAGCAGCGATAGATCGGGCCGCCAGGACCGGAACAGGGCCGCCGTGTCCCACGCGCCGGTGAGGATCACCCGGTCGATCGCCTCGTGCGTGATGAGCTGCCGACCGAGTTCGCCCTCGTCGATGTCGACCAGCGCGAGCACGTCGCGCGGGATGCCGGCCTGCCACAGCGCCTCGGCGATCAGGGCCGCGCACCGTCGCGCCTGCGGCGCCGGTTTGAAGACCACGCCGGAGCCGGCGGCGAGCGCCGCGAGCACTCCGCCGGCGGGGATCGCGAGGGGGAAGTTCCACGGCGGCGTCACGACCGTGACGCGCGCAGGCACGAAGGATGCTCCGGCGACGGCATCGAGCTCGCGGGCCTTCGCCGCGTAGTAGCGGGCGAAGTCCACGGCTTCGCTGACTTCGACATCGGCTTCGGCGAAGACCTTGCCGGTCTCGGATGCCGCGACCTCGATCAGCTCCCCGCGTCGGGATTCGAGCGCGGCCGCCGCCCGCAGCAGCACCTCGGCGCGCTCGGCGGCGGGACGGGACCCCCACGCGGGCGCGGCGTCGTGCACGCGACGCACGGTCTGCTCGAGGGCGGCCGGGTCGTCGATCCGTGCGGCGTGGAGAGTGGTGTTGCCGACGGTGGAACCGGGGATGCTGTCGCGCACGGCGCGCGCCCAGTCGCGGTTGGCGGGGAGGGCGGGGTCGGTGTCGGCCGTGTTCGAGAAGCCGGGTGCGCCCCCGGCATCCTCCCCCACTTCCCTCGCGGAGTAGACGGCCGTCTCGAGGAAGCCTCCGCCTTCACTGTCATCCGAGCCGCGCGAGATACCGAGCACGGCTTTGGTGAGATCCGTCTCGGGGGCGGCAGCGGCGGGAGCCGGTCGCACCGACTCGTGCACAGGTGCGAGCCGGTCCTGCGTGCGGCGCGGGCCGATGCGGAGCGTCGGATCCGTCGACCGGTCGAGGGCGTCGAGGAAGCGGTCCTGCTCGCGCACGAACAGGCTCTCGTCCTCGTCGAGCCGGAAGGCGGCGGAGAGGAAGTTGTCGGCGGACGCGTTCTCCTCGAGCCGCCGCACCAGGTAGCTGATCGCCACGTCGAACTCCGCGGGCTCCACGACCGGCACGTAGAGCAGCACGGCGCCGACCTCGCGGGAGACGGCCTGCACCTGGCCCTGCGCCATGCCCAGCAGCATCTCGAACTCGATCGCCCCGCGTACGCCGCGTTCGCCGGCGAGCAGCCAGGCGTAGGCGATGCCGAACAGGTTGTGACCGGCGATGCCGAGCCGGACGGCGGCGGTGCGCTCGGGCGTCAGCGCCCAGTCGAGGCAGCGCAGGTAGTTCGCATCGGTGTCGAGCTTGGTGTCGTAGGTCGCCGGGGTCCAGCCGTGCAGCTTCGCCTCGACGTGCTCCATCGCGAGGTTGGCGCCCTTCACGAGCCGCACCTTGATCGGCGCCCCGCCGTGGGCGACGCGATCCTGCGCCCACGCGGTGAGCTCCTGCAGCGCGGGCAGGGCGTCGGGCAGGTAGGCCTGCAGCACGATGCCGGCTTCGAGATCCGTCAGGCGCGGATCCTCGAGGATGCGGGTGTAGACCGCGATCGTGAGGTCGAGGTCGCGGTACTCCTCCATGTCGAGGTTGATGAAGGTGCTGTCGGATGCCGCCGTCAGATACAGGGGCAGGAGCCGTTCGACCACGGCATCGACGATCTCGTCGAACGCCCACATCGAGATGTGGCTGATGATCGCGGAGACCTTCACCGAGACGTAGTCGACGTCGGGGCGGCGGATGAGTTCGTGGATGCCGTCGAGCCGGCGCTTCGCCTCCGCTTCTCCGAGGACGGCTTCGCCGAGGAGGTTGAGATTCACCCGTGTCTGCGTGCCGCCGTTCGTCGCGGGGTCGCGGATCTTCTCCAGCGCGGGGCCGAGCTTGGCCGGACGCGCATCGACGACGAGGTGTCCGACCATGTCGCGGAGCACGCGTCGGGCGATCGGCACGACCGGCGAGGGCAGCACCTGGGCCATGCCGCCGCCGAGGCGCACGGCGGACCGCAGGTACCAGGGCAGGAACTCCGGCACGATCGGGGCGATGCGGTGCAGCTGCGCGGCCGCGGCCGACAGGCTCTCCGGGCGCATGACGCCGTCGACGAAGCCGAGCGTGAAGGGCAGTCCGTTCGTGTCCTGCAGCACGCCGGCGAGCCGCTCCGCCGCGGGGTCGACCACGGCGGCCGCTGCTTCGGTCACCCAGCGGCGTGCGAGCTCGACGGCACGATCTGCGAGGGGAGCGGATGCCACGGCATCCGCGGAGGATGACGACGACTCTGCCATGGTCTCCACATTAGGTCGCGATCCCCGCCGAGCCGCGGACGCCACCCGGTCGAGGACCGAGCGCGTCCGCCGCTGCGTCACAGCGCCGCGATGATGTCCTCCACCTTCTGCTTCGCGTCACCGAACAGCATCGACGCGTTGTCGCGGAAGAACAGCGGGTTCTGCACCCCGGCGTAACCGGCGGCCATCGACCGCTTGAAGACGATCACGGTCTCGGCCTCCCACACCTTCAGCACCGGCATCCCGGCGATGGGGCTCGACGGATCCTCGGCGGCCGCCGGATTCACGGTGTCGTTGGCGCCGATGACGAGCACGACCGAGGTCGAGGCCAGGTCGTCGTTGATCTCGTCCATGCTGAGCACGATGTCGTACGGCACCTTCGCCTCGGCGAGCAGCACGTTCATGTGCCCCGGCAGGCGGCCGGCGACCGGATGGATGCCGAAGCGCACGTCGACGCCCTTCTCCCGCAGCCGGCGCACGAGGTCGGCGACCGGGTACTGCGCCTGCGCGACGGCCATGCCGTAGCCGGGCGTGATGACGACGGTTCGCGCCGCGGTGAGCACCTCGGCCGCGCCCTCGGCGGTGATCTCGCGGTGCTCGCCGTACTCGGCATCCGTCGCTGTGGGTGCGGCGATTCCGAAGCCTCCGGCGATCACCGAGAGGAACGACCGGTTCATCGCCTTGCACATGACGTACGAGAGGTACGCACCCGACGAGCCGACGAGAGCACCGGTCACGATCAGCAGGTCGTTGTTCAGCAGGAAGCCCGCCGCGGCGGCCGCCCACCCCGAGTAGCTGTTGAGCATCGAGACGACGACGGGCATGTCGCCGCCGCCGATCGAGGCGACCAGGTGCCAGCCCAGCGCGAACGCGAGAACCGTGACCCCGATCAGCAGACCGAGCTGCTGGTCGTTCACGAACCAGACCGTCAGCACGACGAACGCGAGGAGCGCGCCGATGTTCAGCACGTTCTTCCCCGGCAGCATCAGCGGCTTGGACGAGATCTTCGCCGACAGCTTCAGGTACGCCACGATCGACCCGGTGAACGTGACGCCACCGATGAAGATTCCGATGAAGACCTCGGCGTTGTGGATCCCCTCCAGCGCGGCCGGGATCTCCGGGTGTGCGAGGTAGCCGTTCCATCCGACCAGCACGGCGGCGAGACCGACGAAGCTGTGCAGCAGGGCGATGAGCTCCGGCATCCCCGTCATCTCGACGGATCGTGCACGCCAGAGACCGATCGCGGCGCCGATGACCACCGCAGCCACGAGCAGTCCGAGCCCGAGGAGGGCGCCCGTGGTCCAGGCATCCGCCACGGTGAGGGCGACGGTCGCGAGCAGCGCGATCGTCATACCCGAGATGCCGTAGACCACGCCGGAACGGGCGGACTCGTGGCGGCTGAGCCCGGCGAGGCTCAGGATGAACAGCAGGGCGGCGACGATGTAGGCCGCTCCCGCGAGGGCGTCGACGGTCACTTGCGGCCGCCCTTCGCCGGGTTCCCGAGCGTGAACATCGCGAGCATCCGACGGGTGACCGCGAATCCTCCGAAGATGTTGATGGACGCCAGCAGCACGGCGATCGCCGCGAGCACCTGCACCACCGGGATGGCGGAGGTGATCTGCAGCATGGCGCCGACGACGATCACGCCGGAGATGGCGTTCGTCACCGACATGAGGGGCGTGTGCAGCGCGTGGTGCACCTTGCCGATCACGTAGAAGCCGATCACGACCGAGAGCACGAGCACGGTGAAATGCTGCGGCAGCGGCGCGGGCGCGAACGCGTTCACGGCGAACAGCGCGGCGATGCCGACGACGATGAGTGCGACCTTGCGTCCGGTCGACATGGTCGCAGGCGTCGCGATCTCGGTCGGGGCCTCGACCGCCTTCGCGGGGGCGGCGGCGACCTGCACGGCGGGCGGCGGCCACGTGACGGCCCCGTCACGCACGACGGTGACCGAGCGCTGCACGACGTCGTCGAAGTCGATCACCAGCTGCCCGTCCTTCGCGGGCGTCAGGAGGGCGACGAGGTTCGCGAGGTTGGTGCCGTACAGCTGCGAGGCCTGCGCCGCGAGGCGCGAGGCGAGGTCGGTGTAACCGAGGATGATCACGCCGTTGCCGGTCACGATGCGCTCCCCCGCGACCGAGCCCTCGACGTTGCCGCCCTGTCCGGCGGCCATGTCGACGATGACGCTGCCCGGCTTCATGAGCGCGACGTCGGATGCCGTGATCAGACGCGGCGCCGCACGGCCCGGGATCAGCGCGGTCGTGATGATGATGTCGACGTCGGCGGCCTGCTCGGTGTAGATCTCCGCGGCACGGCGGTCGTAGTCCTCGCTCGTCGCCTTCGCGTAGCCGTCGGCGGATGCCGCGACCGCGACATCGACCGCCAGATAGGTGCCGCCGATCGAGCTGACCTGGTCGGCCACCTCGGGCCGGGGGTCGGTGGCGCGCACGATCGCGCCGAGACTGGATGCCGCGCCGATCGCGGCGAGACCCGCGACTCCGGCTCCGGCGACGAGCACCTTCGCCGGCGGCACCTTGCCCGCGGCGGTGACCTGCCCGGTGAAGAAGCGTCCGAATTCGTGCGCGGCCTCGACGACGGCGCGGTACCCGGCGATGTTGGCCATCGAGCTCAGCACGTCCATCGACTGTGCGCGCGAGATGCGCGGCACCGCGTCGAGGGCGAGCGCGGTGATACTCCGCTGCGCGAGCGACGCGACCAGCTCGGGGCGAAGTGCCGGCGACAGCAGCGCGATGAGCGTCGCTCCGTCGGCGAGCAGCGCGATCTCCGCGGCATCCGGCGCCGTGATCGCGAGTACGACCTCGCTCCCCCACGCCCCGGTGCGGTCGACGATCGTCGCCCCCGCCGCTTCGTACTCCGCGTCGGGGTACGACGCGGACGCGCCCGCTCCCCGCTCCACGTTGACCGTGTGGCCCAGCTTCCTCAGCGACGCGATCGTCGCCGGGGTGGCCGAGACCCGTGCTTCGCCCGCAGGCTCCCGCACGATGCCGATGACTGCCACTTGCTCCTCCTCCGCCCGTCTGCTGCGACGGGGTCTGCGCGGGCAGCGATGCCCGTATGTTCCGCTCACAGTACTGAGAGCGCGCGGCAGTCACGTTCTCTTCTTGTCACATTACGAGAAAAGAATTCCAGTTTTTTAGGTATACGTATGTCGGGGAGGGCACCGCTCCCCGGCGCGCGGGGGCGCTCCGGGGACGAACTCCTCGTTGTTGTCAGTGCCACCGGTCGGGCTTAGGCGGTGGCCGGGTCGCAGCGGACCCGGCCACCGGCTGATCTGCTCAGAACTTCGCACCTGCGGCGTCGGCGCTGACGGCACCCGAGGCGATGTCACTAAAAGCCTGGGCGACCCTTTCGATCTTCGCCGCAGCGGTCGTGTAGAAGCCATCGCGACCGTGCTGCTGGATGTAAGCAGATGCTTGCAGGAGGGCGGTGGCGGAACTGCCTCGGAAATAACTCCTCGCGCTGTCAATCGTGTTCAAAGCTGACGTCACTGCCTGTTGACGCGCATTCCAATCTCTCAGATTCCGCAGTTTCTGCGCATCGGCGCGCAGACTGGAAGCGAGGTTGCCCAGTTGCGCCAGGTTCGGGCGCAGAAACGGAGCGTGGGCACCAACCTCGCTCAGAGGTGCGGTCGTTGCGAGCGCCGGGGTGCCCGATGCCAGGAGCGTCAGCCCTAGTGCGGCAACAGAGAGCGTCTTCACTGTCCTCTTCATACTCATCTCCGATCATTCAAGACCCTCGAAAGCGAGGGCGATCAAGAACGTACTCAAGGACTTACCCGTTGTCTGTCCGTCGTTCGGGGGACAGACCTCGAGGCCGGGGCGGCTGCACCTCGGCCTCCCCTACCGGAATACCGGAATCACGACCAGACGCTCGGCGCCTTCACCCGCACGGGAGGCAGAGCGGATGCCGCGGCCCAGTCGTGCACCCACGGGTCGATCTCCGGCACGCCCTCGGGCTTGCCGACCGCGGCGAAGAGCTCCTCGTTGCTGACGGTGCCGCCGGTGCGTCGCAGCATCCGCGCCCGCACGATGGCCCGCGCGTAGACCTCGCCGTCGACCACGGCGCGATGCTCCATGAACAGCGCCTTCTCGTCGTGGCCGATGAAGCGCGACTGCACCTCGAACCGCTGCCAGAGCTGCAGCGACTTGCGGAAGGTGATGGTCTCGCTCGACACGACCGCGTACCAGCCCTGGTCCTTCATCGCGCCGAAGAGACCGGTGCGGATGAGCAGATCCCAGCGCCCGAGATCGAACAGCGACAGGTAGCGGCCGTTGTTCATGTGCCGCAGGATGTCGATGTCGGTCGGCAGGGTCGTGAGCCGGACGGTGCCGACGGCGGTGGGGTCGAGGGTCTTCCCTCGCCGCGCGCGACGCCGTGCGCGGAGGATCACGAGAAGGGTGCGCCAGATCACATTCACGAGGATCGATCGTAGCCATCGACGAACGATCCGCGAACATCATTGTGCGAATCCTCCAGCCCCTCGATCCGTGTCGTTCACGGCATCCGCTCGATTTCCTGATCTCGGATGCCGCGCGTAGAGTCGCGGCATGAGCGCCGAAGCCCAGCCCGAAGTCATCGTCCGTCCGGTCCGTGATGTGGATGCGGAAGCCCTCGGTCGCGTGCACGCGCAGTGCTGGCACGAGACCTACGACCACCTCATCAGCAAGGCGGCGCTCGAGCGGGTCTCCCCCCGCCGCATGGCCGAGCTGTGGACGCACTGGGCCGCCCAGGGCCCCGAGTTCACCATGAGGGCTGCTCTCGTCGACGGCGAGATCGTCGGCTTCGTCGGCTCCGGCCCGGCTCGCGACAAGGACGCTCCGGCGTTCCGCGAGCTCTACTTCATCTACCTGCTCGACGCGCTGCACGGCACCGGCATCGGCCAGAAGCTCTTCGACGCCGCGGTGGAGCCGGATGAGCCGCTGTACCTGTGGGTCGCCGAGGACAACCCCCGTGCGCACCGCTTCTACACGCGCAACGGCTTCACGCTCGACGGCGCCACGCACACCGAGCCCTTCCTCGGCGAGACGCTGACCGAAGTCCGCTTCGTCCGCTCCTGAGGGCAGGCCTCCGCGAGACCTGCTTCCCGGCCGGCGTCAGAGACGCTCGAGGATCGTGACGTTCGCGACGCCGCCGCCCTCGCACATCGTCTGCAGGCCGTAGCGTCCGCCGGTGCGCTCGAGCTCGGCGAGCAGCGTCGTCATCAGCCGGGTGCCCGTGGCTCCGATCGGGTGCCCGAGCGCGATCGCACCGCCGTTGACGTTGACCTTCTCGTGCGGCACGTGGAGCTCGCGCATCCAGGCGAGCGCGACCGACGCGAAGGCCTCGTTGATCTCGAACAGGTCGATGTCGGAGACGGTCAGACGGGTCCGCTCCAGCGCGTGCCGGGTCGCGGGTATCGGCGCCGTGAGCATGAACACGGGATCGTCGCCCCGCACCGAGATGTGGTGCACGCGCGCACGGGGCACGAGGCCGTGCTCCTTGACCGCGCGCTCGCTCGCGATGAGCACCGCGCTCGACGCATCGCTGATCTGCGACGAGACGGCGGCGGTGATGCGGCCTCCGGGTCGCAGCGGCTGCAGCCCCGCCATCCGTTCCAGCGAGGTGTCGCGGCGTACGCCCTCGTCATGGTCGAGGCCGGCCAGCGGTGCGATCTGACGCGCGAAGCGACCCTCGTCCTGGGCCTGAGCCGCGCGCCGGTGGCTCTCGAGGGCGAACTGCTCCATGTCTTCGCGGGTGATGTCCCACTTCTCGGCGATCAGCTCCGCGCCGGCGAACTGCGAGATCTCCTGGTCGCCGTAGCGAGCCTGCCAGCCCGGCGACTCCGCGTACAGAGTCGTGAAACCGTACGCCTCGCCGACGACGGCAGACGAGGAGAGCGGCACCTGCGACATGTTCTGCAGCCCGCCCGCGATCACGAGGTCGGCGGTGCCGCTCATCACCGCCTGCGCCGCGAAATGCACGGCCTGCTGGCTCGAACCGCACTGGCGATCGATCGTGACGCCCGGCACGTGCTCGGGGAATCCGGCAACCAGCAGGGCGGTGCGGGCGACGTTGCCGGCCTGGCCGCCGATCGCGTCGATCGTGCCGAGGATGACGTCGTCGATGGCGCCCGGATCGATGCCGGCGCGCTCGACCAGCGCGCGCAGACTGTGCGCGCCCAGGTCTGCGGGGTGGATGCCGGCGAGCGAGCCGCCCCGTCGGCCCACGGGCGAGCGGACCGCGTCGACGATGTATGCCTCTGCCATGCTGTGCTCCTTCGAGGGACGGAGGTGGATCAGCGCCCGGAGACCTTGCCGAACAGTTTCGCGATCGGCGCGAGCACCAGCGGACGCGCCGCGAACCATCCGATCGCGAGCACGACGAGCGAGCCGATGAAGACCCAGAAACCGGTCCAGGTGACGGCATCCTGCGACGCGTACATGTGGTTCAGGTTGCGCAGGAATCCGGTCAGCATCACCAGTGCGACGTGGGCGATGATGAACGCCACGAAGTACAGCATGATCGGGAAGTGCAGGGCGCGGGCCCACTCGACCGGGTACGCCTTCGACAGGCGCTCCGCCTTCTTCGGCCAGAGCCCCGACATCCGGAATCCGGTCGCGACCGCCAACGGCGCCGCGATGAACACGGTCACGAAGTAGGCGAGCTGCTGCAGGCTGTTGTAGTTGTTCCAGCCGTTCTCGTGCGGCCAGTCGAACGAGATGTACTGCAGCACGGCCGACAGCGCGTTCGGGAAGACCTCCCAGCTCGTCGGCACGATCCGCACCCAGTGGCCGGTGACGAACAGCAGCACGACGAAGATCACGCCGTTGATGATCCACAGCAGGTCGAGCGCCTGGTGGAACCACAGCGTCAGGCTGATCTTGCCCTTGGCGTTGCCGCGCGGGGTCCAGAAGACGGTGGGACGCTTCTCGGAACGCACCCGCAATCCGGAGCGGATGATCAGCACGATCAGGAACATGTTGAAGAAGTGCGCCCAGTTGACCCAGGGCGCGAACCCGGGCTCGACCGCGATCGGCGGCTCGTACTCGCCGGGGAACGCCGCGAGGAAGTCCTGCATGAACGGGAAGCTCAGCAGCGTGCGGACGAACGCGATCGCCGCACCCGCCAGGACTCCCAGAGCCGCGGCGCCGAAGAGCCCCGCGATGGCCTGCGGCCACGTCGGCAGGCGACGAGCGGATGCCGGTGCGGCAGGCATGTGCCGCGGCGCGCGTCCGTTCCACACCGTGCGCGCGTACGGCAGCGGAGTGTCGAGGTCGGTGGCGAGGATCGAGGTCGAGGCTGGAGCAGTGGTGGCGACGACCGTCGATGGCTCGGCGGTGGCGGATGCCGCGGGGGCCTCGGATGCCGCCGGAGTCTCGGGCGCGGTCTGTTCGACCTGGGTTCCTGAGCTCGTCGAAGGGGCAGGCGCTCGCACCACCGTCTCCGCGGGCGGCCACGGCTCGGCGCCGCTCACGCGGGGCAGACCGCGACGCACCGGGGCCGCGGTCGTCGCGGAGACGGACGGGGCGGCGGACGCGGCAACGGGGCGTTCGCCCGATGCGACGGTCTCCGTCAGATTAGGGGTCGACACGCCAGATGTCGGACCGTTTGCGGGAGATGGTCCGACATCTGGCGTGTCGGCCCCCGA
>NZ_SSDJ01000041.1 GCF_004794465.1 Microbacterium sp. K24
CGTGCTCGTCGACGGCGCGCTCGTGCTGTACCTCGAGCGCGGCGGGCGCACCGTGATCTCGTTCACCGACGACGTCGACGTGCTGCGCGCCGCCGCCGCGGACCTCGCCGCGACGGCCCGCGCCCGCCGTCTCGACACCCTCACCGTCGAGAAGATCAACGGCGAAGGCGTCTACGGCACCGATCTGGCGGTCGCGCTGCAGGAAGCCGGCTTCGTCGCTACCCCGCGCGGCTACACGCTGCGCAAGGCGGTCTGAGGACCGCCTACGCTGAGAGCCATGATCCGAGAGTTCGCCGCCGGCATCCGCACCCTGTTGCGCGGATTCGGCCTGTGGCGCACCCGCCCGGGACTGATGAATCTCGGCCTGCTCCCCGCCATCATCACGGTCGTCGTCCTCGGCGCCGTCCTGGTGCCGCTGGCCCTCAACATGGGCACGATCGCCGCCTGGATCACCCCCTTCGCCGAGGAATGGCCGGCGCCGTGGAAGGGCCTGGTGCGCGGTGCGGTCGGCTTCGTGGTCGTCGTCGCGTCGCTCGCCCTGGCCAGCGCTGTGTTCACCGCGCTGACCCTGACGATCGGCGACCCGTTCTATCAGCGCATCTGGCACGCGGTCGAAGTGCAGCTGGGCGACGCTCCCCCGGCCGACGGCGGCGGCTTCTGGACCACGGTCGCCGAGGGATTGCGGCTGATCGTGCTCGGCATCCTCATCGCGATCCTCGTGCTGCTCATCGGCCTCATCCCCGCGGTCGGCGGGTTCCTGGGTCCGGTCGCCGGCGTGATCCTCACCGGACGGCTCCTCGCGCGAGAGCTCACCGGTCGCGCCTTCGATGCGCGCGACCTCTCCCCGGCCGACCGCGCCGCCCTGTTCTCCGGCAGCCGCGCCCGGGTGCTGGGGTTCGGCGTCGCGACCCAGCTGTGTTTCCTCATCCCGGGCGGCGCCGTCGTCGTCATGCCGGTGGCCGTCGCCGGCAGCACCATGCTCGCGCGCGACATGCTCGCGCGCACCGCACGGCCGTCGGTCGCGGCAGCCGGTCCCGGCACCCACTCCCTGCCGACTCGACCCGGAGCCTCCTGATGCCCGAGGGCGATACCGTCTTCCGCACGGCGCGGCGCCTCGACGAGGCGCTGGCCGGCGGCGAGGTCACCCGCTTCGACCTCCGGGTGCCGCGCTTCGCGACCCTCGATCTGACCGGCCAGCCGGTGCACGGCGCCGTGTCCCGCGGCAAGCATCTGCTGCTGCGCGTCGGCGACAGCACGATCCATTCCCATCTGCGCATGGACGGCGCCTGGTTCGTCTACAGACCCGGCGAGAAGTGGCGGCATCCGTCGTACAAGGTGCGCGCGATCGTGGGCACCGCCGACCGCGAGGCGGTCGGCGTCGACATCGCCGAGATCGAGGTCGTGCCCACCCGCGACGAAGAGCAGCTCGTGGGGTATCTCGGGCCCGATCCGCTCGCCGACGACTGGGACATCGCCGAGGCCGTCCGCCGTCTCGGGGCCGATACGCGCAGCATCCATGTCGCCCTGCTCGATCAGCGCAACGTCGCAGGGTTCGGCAACGAGTACGCGGCGGAACTCCTGTTCCTGCGGGGAATCCTGCCGACGACTCCGACGCCGGAGGTCGATGTCCCGGCCCTCCTGAAGCTCGGCGTCCGCACGATCCGCGCCAACCGCGACCGCATGGCTCGCACGTTCACCGGCATCGACCGGCCGGGTCAGGCGGCGTGGGTGTACGGACGCTCCGGACGCCCGTGCCGGCGCTGCGGGACGACGATCCTGCGCGGCGAACTGGGCGCCGATCCGACCCGCGAACGGGTCACGTTCTGGTGCCCGTTCTGCCAGCGCTGAGCGGTGGTTCCCGAGCCCGACGAAGGGCATCCATCCGCGGGAATGAATCCGCCCCTCCTGTGGTTGTTGATATATCCGGGGAACTCCGGAACACGGGAGGAATCGTGGGCAAGAACTACGTCGACATCGAGAACGACCAGGGAGCGACGCTGCGCTATCGCAAGCACGCCAACGGTCGTGGTCTCGTCGCGCACGGAGCGAAGGTGCACCCCAAGGCGCACATCGAGGCCGGCGCGTACATCGAACCGGGAGCGCGCATCGGCGCCGGGGCGACGATCGCACGCGGTGCCTGGATCGAACCGGATGCCGTGATCGGCGAGGGTGCTCACATCGAGGCCCACGCGCACATCGGTCAGGGCGCAGCGATCGGCGACAACGCCCACGTGGGCGTGCGAACCGACGTCGGAGCCGGAGCCCGCATCGTGCGCGGCGCCCGCATCGGCGACGATGAGACGGTCGCCGCGGGTCTGACCGTCGCGACGACGTCGAAGGGCCTCTGGCTCGCCGCCTGAGCGGCCCGCAGAAGGCGCCTGCTGCTAGAGCAGGCGCCGCTCCGACGCCCAGACGGTGAGCTCATGCCGTGACGACAGCTGCAGCTTGCGCAGCACGGACGACACATGCGTCTCGACCGTCTTGATCGAGATGAACAGCTCCGCCGCGACCTCCTTGTAGGCATAGCCGCGGGCGATGAGGCGCATGACCTCCTGCTCGCGTGCCGATAGCCGATCGAGCTCGTCGGTCGCCGTGGCGATCTCACCCGCGACCGCGCCGAACGCGTCGAGCACGAACCCGGCGAGGCGCGGCGAGAACACCGCGTCGCCGCCGGCCACCGCGTGCACGGCGCCGCTCACCTCGGCGCCGGACGAGCCCTTCGTGATGTACCCGCGTGCTCCGGCGCGGATGACGCGCACGACATCTGCCGCGGCATCCGACACGCTCAACGCCAGGAACCGCGACGCCGTGGGCATCGAGCCGCGGATCACCGACTCCCCGCCGGTGGAGTCGTCGCCGGCGCCGCCCGGAAGGTGCACGTCGAGCAGCACGACGTCGGGCTGCGTCTCGCGGATCACCGCGATCGCCGACGGCACGTCCGCCGCTTCGCCGACCACGTCGACGCTCGCGTCGAGGTCGGCGCGCAGCCCCGAGCGGAAGATCGAGTGGTCGTCGACGATCACGATCCGGATGCTGTCACCCACGGTCGTCCTCCTCCGTCTGTGCCGGGGTCGGCTGCGGGCCGGTGCTCCCGCGCGGCCCCGTCGTGAGCCTCAGGTGCACCTCGGTGCCCTTCTCGTCACTGCGCACGGTGCCGGCGCCTCCGACCCGTCGCATCCGGCCGATGATCGACTCGCGCACGCCGAGGCGGTCGCTGGGCACGTCGTCCAGCCGGAATCCGGCGCCGCGGTCGCGCACGAACACGTCGACGTCGGTCGCGCTGCCCTCGATGTAGACCGAGATCTCCCCCGCCGCATGCCGGGCGGCGTTGAGCATCGCCTCGCGTGCGGCGGCGGCGAGCTCTCCGCTCGCCCGCTCCGTGGAGAGTCCCGCGGATACGACCTCGATCCGCACCGGATAGTCGAGCTCGAGTCCCCCGGCATAGTCCCGCAGATCGGTCGCAAGGTCGCTGTCGGCCGGGGCATCGCCGTCGTACAGCCACGCGCGCAGCTCGCGCTCCTGCGCTCTCGCGAGACGGGCAGCCTCGCTCGATGCCCCCGCCCTGTTCTGGATCAGCGCAAGGGTCTGCAGCACCGAGTCGTGCAGATGCGCGGCCATCTCGCTGCGCTGCTCTTCCCGGATGCGTCGCACGCGCTCGCCCGCGAGCTCGCGCCACCGCGGGATCAGCGTGGATGACAGGACGGCGAGGAGACCGGCGAGCGGGATCAGCACGAGGGCGACGCTGCCGACGGGCCTGGTGAGGAGCAGCCCGAACATCACCGCGAGCAGCAGGACCGACGCGATGCGGAGGATCGCCGTATGTCGCGGTCCGCGCGCCGTGTCGGTGCGGTCGATCAGCGTGGCCCAGACGCCCGAGCCGGCAGCGAGGGCCACGGTCGCGCACACGAGGACGGCGGAGGCATCCGAGGGGACCGGCACGAACAGCTCCTCGCCGCCGCGCCAGAACACCACGACCAGCACGCCGAGCACCGCCGGGGCGAAGAGGATCCACGCCACCGGCATCCGTCGCGTGGGCGACCCCTCGCCGTCGGCCCACGGCATGAAGGTCCAGCACCAGGCGTAGAGCAGGATGCCGGCGCCGCCGCAGAGCACGAGAGCGAGGAAGAGCGCGCGCACCATCCACACCTTCACGCCCAGGTGGCGGGCGAGTCCTGTGCTCACACCGGCCACGAGGCAGTCGCGATCACGGGTCAGCGCCGGGCGCGACGACGCCTCTGCAGGAGAGGTCCGCGCGGGAGCGGGCGCCGAAGAGGACATGTCGACATCCAATCATCCACGAGCGCGATCCGGGGCCTCCCCGGTCCAGAACCAGGGGCCGCTCAGGGGTTCCCCCCATAGCCGGGGAGCACCCGGTGCCGACAGGATCGAAGCATGACGATTCCGACTGCGCCTCCGCCCCCCGCCGACCACGCCGATCCCGGCGCCGGCGGCCCGGGCCCGGTCGCCCCGCAGGGCGCCGAGCGCTTCCTCCTCTGGGTCGCCGGCCCCGGGGTCGCCCGCTCCGACGGATGGCTCGGCGGCGTCGCCGCCGGCATCGCCGCCCGGCTGCGGATCGATCCGCTGATCGTGCGCGGCGTGCTCGTGATCGCCGCCCTGTTCGGCCTGCCGGTGATCTTCCTCTACGCGGTCGCATGGGCCCTGCTGCCCGACATCGACGGCCGCGTGCATGCCCGCGACCTGCTGAGACAGAACTACCAGCCCGTGCAGCTCGGCATCCTCGGGATGGCGATCGTCGGGCTCGTCCCGACCGCTCCGCTCACCGGCCGACTGTTCGGGTTCGGCTACGAGAGCTGGTCGGCGCTGGCGCTGTTCAGCTGGATCGTCGGGCTCGTCATCGTGGGCGGCCTGCTCTTCCTGATCGTGCGTGCTGCGAGCCGCACCCCGGGTGCTTCCGCGCCGGATCTGCCGATGGCTTCCGCAGATCCGGCGGCCCCGGCCGCGTCCGTCCCCTTCAGCGGTTCGGGTACCGCTGAAGGGACGGACGCCACTTCCCCCGACGCGTACGTCGCGCCGGTCGCGCCGTCGGAGACCTTCGCCGGCGAGGTTCCCCCTGCGCCCCCGGCACCCCTTCCGGCGGGCGTGCAGGATCCGGCCGACATCGCCGCGTGGCGTGCCCAGCACACCGCCTGGAAGGAGCAGGACCAGGCCTGGCGTCGCCGCCAGCAGGATGCTGAGCGCGCGGCGAGAGACCAGCTGCGCCGTGAGCGCCAGGCCGCGGCCTCCGTGTTCGCAGCTGAGGCGGCCGAGCGTCGTCGCGTCCGCCGCGCCTCGAACCCGCGCGCCGGGTTCGCGATCATCGCGTCGGTGCTCGGTCTGGCGATCGTGACCGGAGCCGTCGTCGGACTCTGGAACGGCGGCGACGGCACGAGCGGCGCACTCGGCCTGTTGTCTGCGGCCCTGGTGCTCGCGCTCGGGATGATCGTGGCCGGCGCGTTCCGCCGCCGCAGCGGTTTCCTCGCCTTCGCGACCGTGCTCACCCTCGCGGGCGGTCTGGTGGCCGGCGGCTTCTCCGCGTTCCAGGACGTCAGTCTCGGCTGGGCGTCGATCTCCAACAACCAGGCCGCGCACGTGCGACAGCCGTTCGGCGACCTCTACATCACCCTCAACCAGCACGACGACGGCACCCGTCCGATCGTGGTCGAGAAGGGGTCCGGAACGACGTGGATCTCCGTCGATCCCGGCGTCGAGCTCGACCTGCGCGCCACCGTCGACACCGCGACCGTGGAATGGGAGCGGGTCGAGGTGGGCACCGGCACCATCATCGACAGCGGCACCTGGGGCGGCCAGGGACAGGGAGACGTGCACAGCATCAGCGAGAAGCTGTCGTCGGAGTCCGTGTCGACGACGACCGTGCAGCCCGTGACCATCGCCCAGACCAGCGGCACCATCACGATCATGATCTCCGAGCCGAAGGACGAAGAACGATGACCACGACGACCGCGCCCACGAGCACCGCGAACACCACGACCGCCGGCACCGACGAGTCCACCGCACCCCGCACCCGCTGGGCCGCGATCGTGTGGGGTCTCCTGTTCGCCGCGGTCGCCGCGGGCGCCCTGTGGCTGCTCGCCGACGACGACCGTCGATCCGGCATCGCGGACTGGACGACCTCGCTGACCCCGACCATGATCGGCACCATCGCCATCCTGACGGTCGGCGTCCTGCTGCTCGTCGCGGGCGCCGCCGGCCTCCTCCGCCGAGCGCAGCGACGGATGGCCGCGGGCACCGCGCCGGGCACGGGGGCCGACGCCGTCACGGAATAGCCGCACACCCCGAAGGGGCCGACACGCCAGATGTCGGACC
>NZ_SSDJ01000042.1 GCF_004794465.1 Microbacterium sp. K24
CGGAGGCGGCGGTGGTCGGCGTCCTTGCGCTGATGCATCCGGGCCAGCGACATCGGCACGATGACGATGCCGACCCCGGATGCCGCCGTGGCGATCGCCTCGCCCGTCGCCAGCGGAGCGAACGCCGCAGGGACCGTACCGGGGAGGTCGAGCGGGCCGAGCACGTCATCGGTCAGTGCGATGACGACCTCGCCGTCGAGGTCGGCCGCGGTGAGCTCATCCACCGCCATGAGGTGCGAATCGGCGGCGGCGACCACGACGGGCACCTCGTCGTACAGCGGGATGATGTGCAGCGACGTGTCGCTGAGGGGGAGGCGCACGAGGGCCGCGTCGAGCTCGTCGATCGCGGCGCGCTGCCCGGCGACGGCGATGGGGACGAGTTCGAGCGGCACGTGCGGCATCCGCTGCTTCCACGCATCGATCCACTTGCCGGGCGTCGCCCCGGGGACGACGCCGAGGCGGAACGTACGCGGCACGTCGGACTCGGTCGACGGGGCGTCGAAGACGACCTTCTCGCCCGGCTTCGCCGTCTTGCGCGGCGGCTTCGGCGGGGGGAAGCGCTCGGCGGGGGCGGCCTTGTTGCGGCGCACCGGCGTCGGCTTGCCCGTGACGCGTCCGGGTCGTCGTGCCTGCTTCGCCATGCCGTCCAGGGTACCCGGCGGCGGGGATGTGCACGTCGGGGGCCGACACGCCAGATGTCGGACG
>NZ_SSDJ01000043.1 GCF_004794465.1 Microbacterium sp. K24
GGCGGCGATGATGAAGAGCCGCCCGTCTCCGCCGAGCAGCGGACGTCGGCGACGGCTGCCGTGAGGGCGGCGTGCGAGCCGCGCTGCATGCCGATGCCGTGGTCGCCGTCGCCGGCGACGGCGTCGATGCGGCCGAACTCCTCGACGTGCTCGTCGACGGTGTCGGCGATGCGCTGCACGGCGGCCCGCACCACGGATGCGGTGGCGACCGACCCGGCGTCGCCGGGTTCGACCGCGGCCTCGGTGACGGCATCCGCTTCGGCGATATCGGCGCGCTCGGCGGCGACGACGGAGCCGCGCCGGTAGGCGGGGGTGTCGACCGGGGTCTCCCAGAGCTGCTCGAGTTCGTCGTCCAGCCAGAAGAGGGTGAGCGAGGTGCCGGCCATGTCGAAGCTGGTGCAGTATTCGCCCACGTGCGGGTCGACGAGGACGAGGCCGGCATCCGCGAGCAGTTGCGCGATGCGCCGATAGACGACGAACATCTCCTCGTACTTGAGCGAGCCCAACCCGTTGAGCATCGGCACGACCCGGGCGCCGGAGATCTCGACGCCTTCGGGGATCTCTTCGAGCAGGCGGCTCACGAGCAGTTCGGCCAGGCCGTCGGCGGTCGGGATGTCGGTCTCGTCGATCCCGGGCTCGCCATGGATGCCCAGACCGATGGCCATCCGGCCGACCGGAACCGTGAACAGCGGCTCGGGGGCGCCGGGGAGCGTGCATCCCGAGAAGGCGACGCCGAAGGAGCGCGTGCGCTCGTTCGCGAGCGTCGCGACCCGCGTGACGCCGGCGAGGTCGTAGCCGGCCTCGGCCGCGGCAGCGGCTGTGCGGAACACCGTGAGGTCACCCGCGATGCCGCGCCGCTTGTGCTTCTCGTCGGAGGAGGCGCTGAAGATGTCGTCGGTCACCGTGACGGTCTCGCAGGCGATGCCCTCCGCGCGCAGCTTCTCCTGCGCCGCGTCGAAGTTCAGCACGTCGCCGGCGTAGTTGCCGTAGCTGAGGAACACGCCGGCGCCGCGGTCGGCGGCCTTCGCCACGGTGTGCACCTGCTGGGCGGACGGCGAGGCGAAGAGGTTGCCCATGACAGCGCCATGCGCGAGCCCCTGCCCGACGAGACCGCCGAACGCGGGGTAGTGGCCGGATCCGCCGCCGATCACGACGGCGACCTGGCCCTCGGGCACGACGGTGCTGCGCACGACGCCTCCGGGAACGCCGCGGACCGAGCGCTCGTTCGCGGCGAGGAAGCCGGCGATCATCTCGTCCGCGAAGTCGGCGGGGTCGTTCCAGAGGCGGGTCATCGGGCGACCTCGACGGAGGAGAGGAGGTCGGATGCTGCTGGAGAGGTGGTGCCCACAGTGACTCCTGTGTCGACGGTGATCCTGCCGGGTGGACCCGGTCGGTGCTTCCATACTGTACAACCGGTTGACCAATTGCAAGTGCGATGAAGCGGTCGGGACAGGTAAGTTGTCAGCCATGCCCGCTTTTCCCGGAGATGCCGTCGACGACATCTCGGCCGCCCTCGGGGCGTTGCCCTCGGGAACGCCGGTCTCGGAGGTGGCGCGACGCCTGCTCGATCTGTTCACGGGCGGATCGATCGCGGCCGGCACGCGACTTCCTCCCGAACGCCAGCTCGCCACGACACTCGGGGTCGGCCGGTCGGCCGTGCGCGAGGCTCTCGCCGCGCTGGAGATCCTCGGGATCGTCGATGTGCGCCCGGGGTCGGGCACGTATCTGCGTGGAGCGGCGAGCGAGCTGCTGCCGCAGACGCTGCGCTGGGGACTGCTGATCGGCGAGCGCAACACCGCGCAGCTGTTGGAGCTGCGCGAGGGACTCGAGATCTTCGTCGCCCGGCTGGCTGCGGCCCGCGCGGATGCGGCGATCATCGCGCGACTCGAGAAGAGCGTCGCGAAGATGCGCGTCAGCATCGACGACCTCACCGCCTTCGCGCGCGCCGACCTCGATTTCCACCACGCGCTCGCCGAGGCCGCCGGCAATGAGACGCTGACCGATCACGTGCACGTGGTCCGGTCGCTGCTGCAGGTCTACGCCGACCGCGCGGTGCACGACCCCGCGCACGCTGAGCAGGCCGTCGCCGAGCACAGCGCGGTGCTCGATGCGGTGCGCGCCGGCGACCCCGACGCCGCGGCATCCGCCATGGCGATCCACATGGCCACCGCGACCACCCGCCTCCTCGACGCCTGATGGCGGGGTTGTCTCCGCTCGGTTCGTGACCGTGCATCCGACCCGTTATGATGGCTAGGTGCATCCGTGCTTTCGGGTCGGATGCCTGGAGACGTCGCATAGTCCGGCCGAGTGCACCACCCTGCTAAGGTGGAGTCCCCTCACGGGGACCAGGGGTTCAAATCCCCTCGTCTCCGCAGTAGAAGTCCTGGTCAGCCCGTGTTCAGTCGTCGGATCAGCGGGTCGCCATCGCCACGAGCGCGGCGATGAGTCCGGCGCCCACGAGGATCACGATCGCGACGACGTGCACGACCTTGCCGACGACGAGCATCGGCAGGTCGGGTCCGTCGTAGGACGCGGCGCTGAACATCAGTCCGCGCGCGGGAAAGCTCCAGCGGATGCGGAAGCCGATGTTCCGGAGCTGGCGCGACGGTGCCACGAACGTCTGTCCGCGCTGCTCCCGCGACGCCTTCCAGGCCGCTTGGATCGCATACCAGGTGATCACGAAGAACGGCATCGCGAGGGAGGCGGCCCAGGCGATGAGCGCCACACCGATCAACGTGCCCATGCCGGTGCCCAGCGATCGGATGAAGAACACGCCAAGAGCGGCGAGTCCTACCGCGGCGGGGACGAGCACTACTCCCCAGCCCCAGCCCGGGTGCGCGTCACCCGTCGGTCGTCGATCCACGCGTCCCGCGTCTTGCCATGTCATGTCGTCCCCCCCGGTTCACAACCCTAGAGGGCCAGGCTCGACCGCGGTGCTCTAGCGCTCCCGCCGCGGCGTCACCCGCCACGCGAGGAAGAACCCGAGACCGAGGACCAGGTCGATGATCGCCGCGCCGACGTAGAGCGCGTCCGCACGACCCTGCGCGAACAGGATCAGCACCGGGACTCCGTACGCGAGCTTCTCGACGACGCCGACGAGCATGAGAGTTCGGTATCTCGCCGGATCTCCGCCGATCACCCAGAAGACCAACTGGAACGCGGAGGCCGTGCCGATGAAGCCGTAGAAGAAGACCTCCCCGCCGGCCGGCGGGGGCAGGAAGTACTGCGGCAGCAGCACGACGAGCCCGTAGACGGCGGCGCCCCGGAACCACCACGGGACCCAGCGCGGAACAGCGGTCGTCGAGCCTTCGCCCTGCGTCGTCATCGTCGCTCCCTCGTTCCGGGGCGGATCCCCGTCCGCGAAGAGTACCCGCGCACCTCTGTGCCGCACCAGGCGTCAGCCCGAGGAGAGGGCATGGAGGAGAGCGCCGGCATCCGTCCCGCTGAACTCCGCGATCCGTCCGTCGACGATGCGGAACATGCCGAACTCGGCCACGTTCACCCGACGGCGGGTGGCGGCGACTCCCCGGTAGGCGCCGAGGTGCGTGCCGCCGCCGCGCAGATGCGCGGCGATACGGTCGTCTTCCACGATGAGCTGGATGCGTCGCCACTGCCAGTCGGGAAAGGCCTCGAGCAGTGCGGCGACGTCATCGATCCACGCGTCGGCTCCCGCGGGCAGATGAGCGCGTCGTACATCCGGGGCGACGAACTCGCGGATGGCGTCGAGGTCATGCCGGTTGCAGGCGTCGAGGTAGTCGGCGAACCACTCCCGCAGCTCCCACGATTCGATCACCTCACCATTGTCTCGCGCGGGTGATCAGGTGGTCGTGTCGGTGATCTTCACGTCGGCGATCAGGTCGTCCCTCAGGGTGAAGATCATCGGGCCCGTGCCGTTGTAGCCGTTCCCTCTGACAGCGAGAGTGACGACGTACGTCTGCGGCTCCTCGCCGTCGACGACGCCGACGACGTCGAAGCGGCTCTGCTTCCCGATGTTGTCGGTGTCGTTCCAGGAGCGGATGCCGTCATGCCCGTGGAACTTGCGGCCCCAGTCGTCGAGGTTGGCGTCTTCGGTGAAGACACCGACGAAGCGTTCCGTGTCGCCGGCGTTGGTGGCGTCGACGAACTCCTGAATAGCCGTGGGCAGTGCGGGGATGGTCTCGTCGGGGGTGCTCATGCTCTTCAGCGTCCCACGCCTGCCGAAGCCAGCCAAGAGGGTTGCGACACGCTGCGCCTGGCCTCGCGGATCAGGGTACTTTCTGAGAGTGACTCACCTGCGCATGGATGATGTGTCGATCATCGGTCCCGGTGCGATCGGCTCGACGGTCGCCGCGATCCTCCACCGAGCGGGAAGGACTCCGCGTCTCTACGGTCGCACGGCGCGGAGCGGCCTCGAGGTGCACATCGGCGACGAGGCCATCCACGTGCCCGGTCCCGTGCGCACCGACCCGGAGCACGTCGACGACACGGCGGGAACAGTGTTCCTCGCGGTCAAGGCGACGCAGATCGAGGGTGCCGCACCCTGGCTCGCGAAGCTCTGCGGGCCGGGCACGGCCCTGTGCATCCTGCAGAACGGCGTCGAGCAGGCAGCGACGGTCGCACCGCTCGTTCCCGAAGGAACGGTCATCGTTCCCGCAGTCGTCTGGTTCCCCGCGCAGGCGCAGGCCGACGGCTCGGTGCGACTGCGCGGAGCCGCGCGATTGACCCTGCCGGACGCGCCGGGCGCCGATCGGATCGTCGAGACGCTGCAGGGAACGCGCTGCACCGTCGAGCTGGCGTCGGACTTCCCCTCCGTCGCGTGGCGCAAGCTCCTCCAGAACGCTGCGGCCGGACTCATGGCGCTCACCGGGCGGCGGGCGGGGATGTTCGCGCGGGACGACGTCGCCGAGCTGACCGTGGACTACCTGCGGGAGGGCCTGAGCGTCGCCCGTGCCGAGGGCGCGCGACTCGGCGACGGGGTTCCCGAAGAGATCCTCGACGGCTTCCGGTCGTCACCCGCTGACCTGAGCACGTCGATCCTCACCGACCGCGAGGCGGGGCGAGCCCTGGAATGGGACACCCGGAACGGCGTCATCTCCCGGCTCGGCCGCACCCACGGCATCCCCACGCCGATCAGCGACGTCGTGACCGCGTTGCTCGCTGCGACGGGCGATGGGCCCGGGTGAGGGCGCCGACGTCGACGGACTCCTCGCGACGGCGCGTCATGACGTGACGCTCTCGTGCGGCCACCCCGTGTACGCCTCCGCGAGGAACGTGCGTCCGGCTTCGGATTCGACGACGGATCGCAGTTCTCCGACCTGGCGTCGCTGATCGAACTCTGTCGCATCGGCCGCGGTGTGCAGCATGCTCGTCATCCACCAGGAGAAGTGCTGCGCCTTCCAGATGCGCGTCAGCGCGATCTCGGCGAACGCGTCGATGAGACGCGTGTCGTTCTCGAGCAGCAGGGCGCGCAGCGCCCGGTCGAGCAGCACCACGTCGGCCACGGCGAGGTTCATCCCCTTGGCCCCGGTGGGCGGGACGGTGTGCGCGGCGTCGCCCACGAGCACGGCGCGCCCGTGCCGCAGCTCGTGCGCGACGAAGCTCCGGAAGCGCAGCACATCCCGCTGCACGATCGGTCCGGTCGCGAGCGAGGTGCCGGGTACCCGGGCCTGGAGGGTGTCCCAGATCTCCGCCTCGGAGAGCGCGTCGGGGTCGGCATCCGGATTGCACTGGAAGTACATGCGCTGGATGGTCGCGCTGCGCTGGCTGATGAGGGCGAAGCCCTCGGGGGAGTTGCTGTAGATGAGCTCGTCGGCGCTGGGCGGCGCCTCGCACAGGATGCCGAACCACGCGAACGGGTATTCGCGGAAGTACCCGCCGGTCGACGATCCGGTGACGGCGGGTCGCACGACGCTGCGCGAGCCGTCGGCGCCGACCACGAACTCCGCCTCGATGCGCAGCTCTTCGCCGTCGGCCGCCGTGGCGGTGACCCAGGGGCGGTCCGTCTCGACGTCGCCCACTCCCGCGACCGCGGTCTCGAACCGCAGATCCTGCCCCGCGGCCAGGCGCGCGGCGATCAGATCCTTGAGCACCTCGTGCTGCGGATACAACCAGACGCTGCGGCCGACGAGCGCCGGGAAGTCGATGCGGTGACCTTCGCCGTCGAATCGCAGCTCGATGCCGTCGTGGCGGTTGCCGACGGTGAGCACCCGGTCGCTCGCGCGCGACTCGCTCAGCACCCGCACCGTCTCCTGCTCGAGGATGCCGGCGCGGATCGTGGACTCGATCTCGGACCGGCTGCGGCGGTCGAGCACGACCGACTCGATGCCGGCATCGGCGAGCAGGTGCGACAGCAGCAGGCCGGCGGGGCCTGCGCCGACGATGGCGACTCGGGTGCGGACGGTACGGGGCATGGCGTCTCCTTCGACGGACGTGTCGCAGCAAGTGTCTGTGCTGCGCGATGGCCCGGGTTGAGCGCTCCCGTTGAATGAGATTCGGCGTCAGCGACGACCGCCGAGCGCGCGCTCGATCTCGCGGGCAGCCGCGAGCAGCTCGCGCAGTGCCGGCTCGACCGGGTCGTCGCGGCGGAGCACGACCGAGAGGGCCGCGGCCACGTTGCCCGTCTCGTCGTGCACGGGCACGGCCACCCCGGTCGACACCGCCTCGATGTACCCGGGAGCGCTCGCGTGCCCGAGAGCCCGCACCTCGGCGAGCTTGCGGCGAAGCTCCGCGGCATCGGTGATCGTCTCGGGCGAGACAGCGGGGAGCGGTCCCGCCAGCACCCGCTCCTGCACCGCCCGATCCGCGTAGGCGAGCAGCACGAGGCCTGAGGACGACGCGTGCAGGGGAAGGCGTCCGGCGACGCGGGTCACGTTCGACCCGGAGTCCGGGCTGCTGAGACGCTCGAGGAAGAGCGCTTCATCCTGCTCCAGGATCGCGAGCTGCGTGTGCTCGCGCACTCGGGCCTGCACCCGCTCCATGAACGGCAGCGCCGCCTGTCGCAACCGCAGCGCGTGAGAGGAGCGGGTCGCGAGCTCCCAGAGCCGCATGCCGATGCGGATGCGCCGATCGTCGTCGCGCTCCAGCATCCCGGCATCCACCAGTTCGCCGACGATGCGATGCGCCGACGACGGGGGAAGGCCCGCGCGGCGACCGATCTCGGCCGCCGTCTGGACGGTGCGTGCAGGCGTGAACGTTTCGAGCACGCGGATGAGCCGCTCGGTCACGGAGTCGCCGGAGGAGGAGTTCGCCATGCGCCGATCCTGCCACAAGCGCCAAACCGAGTCTCATTGGATGGGAATCGCCACCAGCGGGGGCGGCTCGGCGATGAGGATGCTGTCACCCGCACTCTCTGTGTCGAAGGAGACGCACATGACCGCCACGCCCGGAACTCTCGTCGCGGCGCCCGAGGCGCATCTCGCGTCGCCCGTTCAGGTCGCGCAATCCGTCATCACCCAGGAGATCGTCGATCTGCACGCGTCCCTCGCGCGTCGTGAGGAGGCCGGCGAGGCGCTGCCCGCGACCGTGCACGATTTCCCGCCCTACCGCTCGAGCCTCCTGCGGCATCCCACCAAAAACCCGAAGCTCGTCGACCCCGAGACGATCGAGCTGCTGTCGCCCGCCTTCGGCCAGCGCGACGTCGCGCCGATCGAGTCCGACCTGACGATCCAGCACGCGGGCGAGCCGCTCGGCGAGCGGATGACGGTGCGCGGGCGCCTGCTCGACTCCTGGGGGCGACCGATCCCGAACCAGCTGATCGAGCTGTGGCAGGCGAATTCGGCGGGTCGCTACATCCACCAGCGCGATCAGCATCCGGCTCCGCTCGATCCGAACTTCACCGGCGCAGGACGCGCGATCACGAACGACCGCGGCGAGTACGCCTTCACCACGATCAAGCCGGGGCCGTACCCGTGGAAGAACCACCTCAACGCGTGGCGCCCCGCGCACATCCACTTCTCGGTGTTCGGGTCGTCGTTCACCCAGCGGCTGGTGACGCAGATGTACTTCCCCGGCGACCCGCTGTTCGCGCTCGATCCGATCTACAACACGATCTGGCGGCAGAAGGATCGCGACGCCCTGATCGGCGTCTACGACCATGACCTCACCTCGCCGGAATGGGCGACGGGCTACCGCTTCGACATCATCGTCGACGGCCCCGACGCCACCTGGTTCGAGCAGGAGGAGGTGTGACCGTGTCGGCGCCCGCCAAGACGCATCGCGCCACGCCCGGTCAGACAGTCGGGCCGTTCTTCGCCTACGGCGTCGAGTATCCGCGGATGCACGAGGTCGCGTCCCCGCACTCGCCGGGCGCGATCCTGCTCGAGGGCACCGTGCGCGACGGCGCGGGGCAGCCGGTTCCGGACGCCTTCCTCGAGATCTTCGGGGCGGATGCCGACGGCGCCGTGCCTCGGGTGCGCGGCGCGTTCCACCGTGACGATCACACCTTCGCCGGCTTCGGTCGCGCGTTCACGAACGACGAGGGGCATTTCGAGTTCTGGACGCGCAACCCCGGGGCCGCCGCCGGTCGGGCGCCGTTCTACGCCGCGATCGTCTACGCCCGCGGACTGCCCGACAAGCTGCACACGCGCATCTACCTGCCCGACGACGAGGCCGCGCTCGCGGCGGATCCGCTGCTCTCCTCGCTGACGGCCGAGGAGCGGGCGACCCTCGTCGCGACGCGCACAGAGCACGGAGACCTCGTGCACGACATCCGCCTGCAGGGCGAGAACGAGACGGTGTTCCTTGTCTACTGAGCTCGGGTCCGAGGAGGAACGCTGATGGGATCGTTCGATGACGGGCTCCTGTCGCCGGTGTCGGCCGGGCACGATGACCAGGTCGGCGACGGGGCGATCCTCGATGCCCTGGTGGCGGCCGAGCTCGCGCTGACCACCGCATATGCCGATATCGGCATGCTCCCGACGGAGGAGCTGGCGCGGCTGCTCTCCGCGTTCGATGCCGCGGTCATCGACCTGCCCGCCCTCGTGGCCGGCGCCGCCGCCGGAGGCAATCCGATCATCCCGCTGGTCGGCCAGCTGAAGGACCGGATGCCGGCAGAGCTGCGCGCCTGGGTGCACCGCGGCGCCACGAGCCAGGACATCATCGACACCGCGCTGCTCCTCGTCGCCCAGTCGGCCGTCATCCGCGTGCGCGAGGGGCTGACGGCGACGCTCGAGGGTCTGGAGCACCTGGCCGCCGAGCACGGCGACGACGTGGTCGCGGCCCGCACGCTCACCCAGCACGCCGTGCCGACCACCGTCGGCGCCCGCATCGCGAACTGGACCGCCGGCATCGCCCGCGCGCGGGATCGTCTCGACGCTCTGCAGTTCCCCGCGCAGCTGGCCGGTGCCGCCGGCACGCGCGCGTCCTTCATCGAGATCACCGGTTCCCGGGCCGCCGCCGACGAGCTCGTCGCGGCGTTCGCCGAGCGCGCGGGACTCGATGCTCCCGCCGGCTCCTGGCATGTCGTGCGCTGGCCGATCACCGAACTCGGCGATGCGCTCGTGCAGACCCTTGACGCGCTGGGAAAGCTCGCCGCCGATGTCACCACGCTCGGCCGCACCGAGATCGGCGAGGTGTCGGAGGGCTCCGGCGGCGGATCGTCGGCCATGCCGCAGAAGGAGAACCCGGTCGCGGCGACGCTCATCCGCTCGGCGGCATTGCGCGCGCCGCAGCTCGGCGCGACCCTGCACCTCGCGGCCGCGTCGGCGGTCGATGAACGCCCCGAC
>NZ_SSDJ01000044.1 GCF_004794465.1 Microbacterium sp. K24
CCCGCCGCGGACGCGGCGGACGGGGCGAGGACCGCAGCTCCGAGCGTCACAGCGAGCGCTGCGGCGACGGCGCGGACAGTGCGGACGAGCGGGCTTCTGGGGGACCGGCGCATGGCGTCACCATAGCGGCAGCACAGGGTGCCGCGCAGCATATCGGCAGAGGCCCCGGCGACCGCGAGAGGACGCCCCGATACGCTGGCACGATGACCTCGCCCATCAAGGACTTCTACGCGGTGATCCCCGCCGGCGGCATCGGCAGTCGGCTGTGGCCGCTCTCGCGCGCGGACGCCCCCAAGTTCCTGCACGACCTCACCGGCTCGGGCCACTCGCTGCTGCGCGACACCTGGGATCGTCTGGAGCCTCTCACCGGCCCCGATCGGATCGCCGTCGTCACCGGACGGGCTCACCGAGCCGCCGTCGAGGCGGAGCTTCCGGGCATCCACGATCTCAATGTCTTCCTGGAGTCGGAGCCGCGCGAGTCCGCTGCGGCCATCGGGCTCGCCGCCGCGATCCTGCAGCGCCGGGAACCCGATGTGATCATCGGCTCGTTCAGCGCCGATCACGTGATCCGCGGCACCCGTGTGTTCGAGTTCGCCGTCCGCGACGCCGTGGAGGTCGCCCGCGAGGGGTACATCTGCACGATCGGGATCGCCCCCACCGAGCCCGCGATCGGCTTCGGGTACATCAAGAAGGGGCCCGAGCTCGTGGTCGAGCGGGCCCGTGAGGCGGCACTGGTGGAGAGCTTCGTCGAGAAGCCCGACCTCGAGACCGCGCAGGCGTACCTCGCCGATCGCGGCTACCTCTGGAACGCGGGCATGTTCATCGCGAAGGCGAGCGTGCTGCTGGAAGAGCTCGCCGCGAACGAGCCGGAGCTCCACGCCGGGCTCCTCGAGCTCGCCGAGGCCTGGGACGATCGCGAGCTCCGCGGTCCGGCCGTCGACCGCATCTGGCCGCGCCTGAAGAAGATCGCCATCGACTACGCGGTCGCGGAGCCCGCCGCGCGGCGCGGCCGTCTCGCCGTCGTGCCCGGCCACTTCGACTGGGACGACGTCGGCGACTTCGCCTCGCTGACGAAGCTCATCCTCAACGGACGCAAGAACGATCTCGCCGTGCTCGGCCCGAACGCCCGTGTGCTGTCGGATGCCGCGAGCGGCATCCTGGTGAGCCAGACGTCGCGCGTGATCAGCCTGGTGGGCGTGCAGGACATCGTCGTCGTCGACACCCCCGACGCGCTGCTGGTCACCACGGTGCAGCATGCGCAGCGCGTGAAGGGCGTCGTCGAATCGCTCAAGCTCAACGGGCAGGGCGACGTGCTCTGATGAGCATGGGCCGATGCTCATCGGCTGTGTTGATTTCAGCTTTGTAACCATTCGCCAGCGCGTGCGGCGCGAGCATGCACAAAAGCTGAAACAGTAGGTAACTTTGAGCGATCCGCGAGGGCCGCGGTTCGTTGAGGGAGGCATCCGTTGACCATCTCCACCACCAAGAAGCTGCTGGGCGCGACCATCGCTGCTGGCGTCGTCTTCGCACTTGCCGGCTGCGGCCAGGCACCGGCCGCCGAGCCCGAGGGCTCCGGGGCGCCTGCTGATTCCGACTTCCTCCCCTGCCTCGTCTCTGACGCGGGCGGCTGGAACGACAAGTCGTTCAACCAGTCCGCCAAGGAGGGCATGGACAGTGCCGCCGACGAGCTGGGCGTCAAGCCGCTCGAGTTCGAGTCGACGACCGACAACGACTACGCGCCGAACCTCGAGACCGCCGTCTCCGAAGGCTGCTCGCTCATCGTCGCGGTCGGCTTCAAGCTGGCCGCCGCGACGGTCGAGTCCGCGCTCGCGAACCCGGAGCTCGACTACGCGATCATCGACGACTACGCGGACCTCGAGTTCGACGGCACGACCGACGCCCCGAACATCAAGCCCCTTGTCTTCGACACGGCACAGGCCGCCTACCTCGGTGGATACGCCGCGGCCGGATGGTCCGCGCAGAGCGGTGTGAACAAGGTCGGCACCTTCGGCGGCGGGCAGATCCCCTCCGTCGCGGTGTTCATGGACGGTTTCCAGCTCGGTATCGAGAAGTACAACGAGGACAAGTCCGCAGCGGTCGAGCTGTTCGGCTGGGACATCAACACGCAGGAGGGCTCCTTCACCGGTGGCTTCGATGCGAACGACAAGGCCAAGTCGACCGCGAAGAGCGTGCTCGACCAGGGCGTCGACGTGATCCTCCCCGTCGGCGGTCCGATCTATCAGAGCGCCGCCGCACAGATCGCGGACAGTGGCAAGGACGATGTGTTCATGATCGGAGTCGACAGCGACCTCGCCGTGGCCGACCCGAGCGTGGCCGACATCACCATGTTCTCGATCATGAAGGCGATCAACGTCGCCGTGCACGACACCGCCATCGCCGCCTCGACGGGCGACTTCGATCCGGCACCGTACGTCGGAACCCTCGAGAACGAGGGCGTGAAGCTCTCCGGCTTCGGCGACTTCGAGGGAAAGCTCCCGGACGGCCTGCTGGATGAGATCGCGGCGCTGCAGGAGCAGATCATCTCCGGCGACATCAAGGTGGAGTCGCAGAACTCCCCGTAAGTCGCAGCCGGTCCAAGTGCGGGGCGAGTGGTGAGCAGGATGCCACTCGCCCCGCACTGTGATCGGACGAAGGTCCTTCTCGACGACTCTTCTGGATAAGGTGCAGATATGAAGCTCGAACTTCGCGGCATCACCAAGCGATTCGGTTCTCTCGTGGCCAACGACCACATCGATCTCGTGGTCGAACCGGGACAGATCCACGCGCTGCTCGGTGAGAACGGTGCAGGGAAGTCCACCCTGATGAACGTCCTCTACGGCCTGTACCAGGCCGACGAGGGCGAGATCCTCCTCGACGACGTGGTGCAGCGCTTCCGCGGCCCCGGTGACGCGATGGCGGCCGGCATCGGCATGGTCCATCAGCACTTCATGCTCGTCCCGGTCTTCACCGTGGCCGAGAACGTGATGCTCGGCCACGAGCAGACCAAGGCCCTCGGCACGCTCGACATCGCGAAGGCGCGAGAGCACGTGCGATCTGTCGCCGCCCGGTTCGGGTTCGACATCGACCCCGATGCGCTCGTCGGCGACCTCCCCGTCGGCGTGCAGCAGCGCGTCGAGATCATCAAGGCGCTGTCCCGAGACGCCAAGGTGCTGGTGTTCGACGAGCCGACGGCCGTGCTCACCCCGCAGGAGACCGACGAGCTCATGGGCATCATGCGCCAGCTCCGCGACGAGGGAACGGCGATCGTCTTCATCACGCACAAGCTGCGCGAGGTGCGCGAGGTCGCCGACAAGATCACCATCGTCCGTCTCGGTCGTGTGGTGGGTGAGGCATCGCCCACGGCGACGAATGCCGAGCTGGCATCGCTCATGGTCGGACGCGCGGTCGAGCTCACGGTGCACAAGGACGCGCCCCGTATCGGCGACGGCGGACTCGAGGTGACCGGCCTGCGGGTGCTCACGCCCGCCGGTGCGATCGTCGTGGACGGCATCGACTTCGTGGTGCGACCCGGTGAGGTCCTCGCCATCGCGGGAGTGCAGGGCAACGGCCAGACGGAGCTCGTGGAAGCCATCGTCGGCCTCGCCGCCCGCGTGGAGGGGAGCATCACCCTCGACGGGAAAGAACTCGTCGGCAAGAGCGTGCGAGCGATCCTGGACGCCGGCGTCGGCTTCGTCCCCGAGGACCGCACCGAGGACGGGCTGGTCGCCGGCTTCTCCGTCGCCGAGAACCTGATCCTCGACCGCACCGCCGACCGTACGTTCAGCCGCGGCGGAACGATCCTGCGCGCTGTGCTCGACACGTTCGCGAAGGAGCGCATCCGCGAGTACGACATCCGCACGCAGGGGCCGGATACGCCGGCGGGCACGCTGTCCGGCGGCAACCAGCAGAAGGTGGTCATCGCGCGCGAGATGAGTCGCGAGCTGCGACTGCTGGTCGCCGCGCAGCCGACGCGCGGCGTCGACGTCGGCTCGATCGAATTCATCCACAAGAGGATCATCGAGACGCGCGACTCCGGCGTCCCCGTGATCGTCGTCTCCACCGAGCTCGACGAGGTCGCCGCCCTCGCCGACCGGATCGCGGTCATGTACCGCGGAGCGATCGTCGGCATCGTGCCCGGCGACACGCCCAGAGAGACACTCGGACTCATGATGGCCGGAGCGGCCGAAGGAGAGGTGGCGGCGTGAGCGGATCGACGCCCGGCGCGGGAGACGTGACCAAGGGCATCCCGCCGGAACAACTCGGCACACCCACCGGCACAGTGCCCCGGGACGCGTCCGATGTGCCGCCGCCCCCGCGCGGCAATGTCATCCTCAAGGAGATCCTTCGCGGAAGCGCGGTCACCACCGTGCTCGCGATCGTGCTCGCGCTGATCGTCGGCGGTATCCTCATCGCCCTCACCAACGAAGACGTGCAGGCGGCTTCCGTCTACTTCTTCGCCCAGCCCGGTGATACCTTCGCTGCCGTCTGGAACGCGGTGTACAACGGCTACGAGGCACTGGTTCGCGGCGCGATCTTCAATGCCCGCGGCGCGGACTTCGCGGCGCAGATCCGACCGTTGACGAACACCCTCGGATTCGCGGCGCCGCTGATCGCCGCGGGTCTCGGCGTTGCCCTGGCATTCCGCGTCGGGCTGTTCAACATCGGTGCGCGCGGCCAGATGCTCATCGGCGTCGCGGTCGCCGCGCTTCTCACGTTCTCGCTCGACCTTCCGATGTGGCTCCACATCCCGGTCACCCTGGTGGCCGGCATCGCGGGAGGTGCGCTGTGGGGCGCCATCGTCGGGCTCATCAAGGCGCGGACCGGTGCGCATGAAGTGATCCTCACGATCATGCTCAACTACATCGCCTACTACCTGCTGCTGTGGATGATCCGCACGCCGGCCCTGCTGCAGAAGCCCGGAACCAACCAGGCCCTCGGGTCTGCGACACCCGAATCGGCGCAGTTCCCCGAGCTGCTGGGGCCGCAGTTCCCCCTGCTGGACTTCGGATTCGTCCTCGTCATCGTGGCGACCCTGTTCGTGTGGTGGCTGATCGAACGATCGTCCCTCGGCATGCGCATGCGCGCGGTGGGCGAGAATCCGCACGCTGCGCGCGCCGCCGGCATCAGCGTGCAGCGCATCTACGTGTACGCGATGCTCTTCGCCGGGGCCCTCGCGGGACTCGCGGGTATGAATCAGCTGCAGGGAGCGGTCACCACCGGAGTCACCGAGACGATCGATGCCGGCATCGGATTCGACGCGATCACTGTCGCTCTCCTCGGCCGCAGCCGCGCGTGGGGAACGTTCGCCGCCGGCATCCTGTTCGGCGCGCTCAAGGCCGGCTCCTTCTCCATGCAGGCGCAGGACATCCCGGTCGACATCGTCCTCGTCGTGCAGTCCCTGGTCGTGCTCTTCATCGCCGCACCGCCGCTGCTGCGCACGGTGTTCTTCCTCCCCAAGACCGACATCGAGAAGGCGGCCCGGCTGCGAGCCAAGGCCGCGAAGAAGGCGGTGACGGCATGACGTCGCTCGTGCAAACCGAAGCCGCAGACGGCACCGTGCAGCTCGCGACCGTGAAGCAGCGGCATCTCAAGGCGCCGATCACTCTGGCAGCCGCCACCGTGCTCCTCGCGTTGCTGTTCCTGCTGGTGCCGCGCGAGGGTACGAGCACGTTCCGTCTCTCGGACCAGTCCTCCGCGCTCGCCCTGCCCGATGTGGCCTTGCCGACGGTGTCGACCTTCTGGGTCGTGTTCGGGTTCCTCGTCGTGCAGACGGTCGGCGCCTTCCTCCGTGCCTGGACGTATCGGAAGCCTTCGCTCTGGCTCGTGGTCGCCTACAGCGTGCTGGCCGTCTTCGGGTTCCTCGTCTGGGCCTCGGCCGGCGGTCTCGTCCCGGTGACCAGCCTGCTCTTCGGGGCGGTGTCGCTGTCGGTGCCCCTCGTGTTCGGCGCCCTGGGCGGCGTCATCGGCGAGCGTGCCGGCGTCGTGAACGTCGCGATCGAGGGCCAGCTGCTCCTCGGCGCCTTCTCGGCGGCGCTGCTGTCCAGCATCACCGGGAACCCGTTCGTCGGCCTGGTCGGCGCGATGATCGGCGGGGTCCTCGTCGCGAGCGTGCTCGCCGCCTTCGCGATCAAGTACCTCGTCGAGCAGGTCATCGTCGGTGTCGTGCTCAACGTGCTGGTCGCCGGTCTGACCGGGTTCCTCTACGGTGCACTGCTCGCGCCGAACGAGGCCGCCCTGAACACGGCTGCGCGGTTCCCGCGCGTCAAGATCCCCCTGCTGAGTGAGATCCCGATCATCGGCCCCGTGCTCTTCAACCAGACGTTCATCGGGTATCTGATGTTCATCACCGTCGCGGTCGTCGCGTGGGGGCTGTACCGCACCCGTTGGGGTCTGCGCCTTCGCGCCGTGGGAGAGCACCCGCAGGCCGCGGACACCGTCGGCATCAAGGTCAACCCGACCCGGTTCTGGAATGTGCTGCTCGCCGGTGCGATCGCCGGCATGGGCGGCGCCTACTTCACGCTGGTCTCCGTGCCCCAGTTCGGCAAGGACATGACGGCGGGGCTCGGCTTCATCGCCCTCGCCGCCGTGATCTTCGGCCGCTGGGACCCGATTCGCGCGACGCTGGCGGCGCTCCTGTTCGGTTTCGCGACGAACCTGCAGAACCTGCTGTCGATCCTGAAGACGCCCATCCCGGGCGAGTTCATGCTGATGCTGCCCTACGTGGTGACGCTGCTGGCGGTCGCCGGGTTCGCCGGGCAGATCAAGGCGCCTGCCGCAGACGGCAAGCCCTACATCAAGTCCTAGGCCTGTCGAGAAAAGGGATCATCGCCATGACAGACATCGACTGGGACGAGCTCCGTCAGGTCGCCACCGACGCCATGACCAAGGCGTACGCGCCGTATTCGCGTTATCGCGTGGGAGCGGCGGCTCTCGTCGGCGACGGTCGCATCGTCGCCGGCTGCAACGTCGAGAACGCCTCCTACGGCGTGACGCTGTGCGCGGAGTGCGCTCTCGTCGGCGACCTGCACATGTCAGGCGGCGGCCAGCTCGTCGCCTTCGTGTGCGTCAACAACGACGGGCAGACGATCATGCCGTGCGGCCGCTGCCGCCAGCTGCTCTTCGAGCACGCGATGCCCGGGATGCTGCTGGAGACGGTCTCCGGCATCCGCACGATCGACGAGGTGCTGCCCGACGCGTTCGGACCCCGCGATCTGGAGGATGCACGATGACCGTCGAGCCCTACGACGCGGTCGATGTCATCCGCGCCAAGCGCGACGGCGGCGCCGTTCCCGAGAAGGCGCTGCGGTGGATGGTCGACGCCTACACCCGCGGCTACGTCTCCGATGCGCAGATGGCGTCGTTCTCGATGGCGATCTTCCAGCGCGGCATGGAGCGCGACGAGATCCGTGTCCTGACCGATGCGATGATCGCCTCGGGGGAGCGGATGAGCTTCGCCGCCCTCGGCAAGAAGACGGTCGACAAGCACTCCACGGGCGGCGTCGGCGACAAGATCACCCTCCCGCTCGCTCCGCTCGTCGCCTCGTTCGGGGTCGCCGTTCCGCAGCTGAGCGGTCGAGGTCTCGGGCACACCGGCGGCACACTCGACAAGCTCGAGTCGATCCCCGGCTGGCGCGCGGCGCTCAGCAACGAGGAGATGTTCGCGCAGATGCAGGGCGACGTCGGCGCGGTCATCTGCGCCGCGGGCTCCGGGCTGGCTCCCGCGGACAAGAAGCTGTACGCCCTCCGCGACGTGACGGGTACCGTCGAGGCGATCCCGCTGATCGCGTCGAGCATCATGTCGAAGAAGATCGCCGAGGGCACGGACGCCCTCGTGCTCGATGTGAAGTTCGGCTCCGGCGCCTTCATGCAGGACATCGACCGCGCCCGGGAGCTGGCCCGCACGATGGTCGCCCTCGGCACCGACTCGGGCGTGGCGACGACGGCGCTGCTCACCGACATGAACGTGCCTCTCGGATTCGCTATCGGCAATGCCAACGAAGTGCGCGAATCGGTGGAGGTCCTCGCCGGCGGCGGACCCGCCGATGTGCGGACGCTGACCATCGCTCTCGCCCAGGAGATGCTCGCCCTGGCGGGGAAGCCGGATGCCGACGTGGAGGCCGCGCTCGACGACGGTCGCGCGATGGACACCTGGAAGGCGATGATCCGCGCGCAGGACGGCGACCCGGACGCCCCGCTGCCCACCGCCCGCGAGACGCATGTCGTCACGGCGCCGACCGACGGCGTCGTCACCCGCATGGACGCCCTGCCGTTCGGCATCGCCGCCTGGCGCCTCGGCGCCGGTCGCGCTCGCGCCGAGGACCCGGTGATCTTCGAGGCGGGCATCGACCTGCACGCCAAGCCCGGGGATCGCGTGGATGCCGGGCAGCCGCTGTTCACGCTGTCCGCCGCCGACGAGGCCCGGTTCCCGCGCGCACTCGAGGCGCTCGAGGGCTCCTGGGCGATCGGAGATCACGCCCCGGAGGCGGGGCCGATCGTGCGAGAGCGCATCACGGCCTGACGCGCGACCGCTAGCCTGAACTGAGCACTTCCGCGACCGAGAGGATCACCATGTCGATCGATGCGAACGGCGACGTCACCATCCAGGGGATCTCCCTCCGCAGCCTGCCGAAGGTGTCGCTGCACGACCACCTCGACGGCGCGCTGCGACCCGCCACGATCATCGAGCTGGCGGATGCCATCGGCCTCGACGTGCCCGAGTCGAACCCGAAGGCTCTCGGCACGTGGTTCGCCAAGAAGAGCGATTCCGGCTCGCTGGTCGAGTATCTGAAGACGTTCGATCTGACCACCGCGGTGATGCAGACCCAAGAGGGGCTCACGCGTGTCGCGCGCGAGTTCGTGCAGGACCTCGCCGCGGACGGCGTGATCTACGGCGAGGTGCGCTGGGCGCCCGAGCAGCACCTTTCTCGCGGTCTCACGCTGGAGCAGACCGTCGAGGCCGTGCAGCAGGGCATCGAGGAGGGCGAGGACGCCGCAGACCGGGATGGGCGCAGCATCCGCGTCGGTCAGCTGATCACGGCGATGCGGCACACCGACCGGTCGCTGGAGATCGCAGAGCTCGCCGTCGACTTCCGGGGTCGCGGGGCCGTGGGCTTCGACATCGCCGGCCCCGAGGACGGCTTCCCACCCTCGAATCACCGCAAGGCGTTCGACTTCCTCGCAGAGAACTTCTTCCCCGTGACCGTGCATGCCGGTGAGGCGGCGGGACCCGCGTCGATCCGCTCGGCGCTGCTCGATGGTCGCGCGCTGCGCCTCGGGCACGGCGTGCGCATCGCCGAGGACCTCCAGGTCGTCACCCAGGAGGGCGACGAGGTGCAGGTGCAGTTCGGTGAGCTGGCCCGCTGGGTGCGCGACCGCGAGATCCCGCTCGAGCTGTCGCCGTCGTCGAACCTGCAGACGGGAGCGATCGCGGCGTGGGGCACCACCCTCGCCGACCACCCGTTCGATCTGCTGTACCAGCTCGGCTTCGCGGTGACGGTCAACGTCGACAACCGGACGATGAGCGCCACCTCGCTCACCCGCGAGCTCGCGCTCCTCGTCGAGGCCTTCGAGTACGACCTCGACGACCTCGAGACGTTCCAGTTCAATGCGGCTGCGGCCGCCTTCCTCCCGGTCGAGGAGCGGGAAGAGCTCGTCGAGATGATCGCCGACGGCTTCGACATCTGACGCCGGTGTCCGGGGGGAACAGACGTCGGGCGAGCAGGGTCGCCTTCATCGTGAGCGCTGCCGTCGTCGTGCTGGGTGGTGCGGCGGTCGCCGTCTTCGTCTGGCTCAACGGCGCATCCGCCGGGCAGGGGCCCCAGGCCGCGCCGTCTCCGTCTCCGTCGGCGTCGCCGACGCCGACGCCCACGCCGCTCACTCCGGTGGAGCAGCTCCTCGAGGGCGCCGACGACCCGCTGGCCTGCGCGGTGTCCTTCGTCGGCGATGGGATCGCTCTGGAGCCGATGCTGCAGTGGCAGAACGGGCTCTACGCCGGACTTCCGATCCCCGCGCAGGACGGCCTCGTGTTCGCGGGCTGGTATCCCTCATCCGCGGATGCCGCGGCGTTCACGTCGACCGCGCGCATCAACGGCGCCGACCCCGTGAGCTGCACGGACCAGCAGATCGAACTCCACGGCGCCTGGAAGACGCCGGAGGAGAACGTCGCCGAGAACACACAGGTGCCGATCCTGATGTACCACCAGTTCACCACCAACCCCGAGGGCGAGTCAGGGTGGCTGCGCGGGAACTACGCGTACATCGGCGACTTCGATGCGCAGATGAACCACATCGCCACGACCGGCTTCTACCTGCCCACCTGGGATGAGCTGAGCGCCTTCATCGACGGCCGGCTGTACCTCCCGGCGCGCTCGGTGATCATCACCGACGATGACGCCGATCAGAGCTGGTTCGATCTCGCCGCGCCGGTGGTGGAGAAGTACCAGCTGCTCACGACCTCGTTCATGATCACGGCCTACCGCACCGACCCGCCGCCGTCGATCTACGTCCTCCGCCGCTCGCACACCCATGACATGCATCAGGCCGGGGCCAACGGACAGGGGCGCATCGTCAACTGGACGGTCGATGAGATCGCCGCCGATCTCAACATGTCGGGCGACCTCCTCGGCGTGCGCGAGGTCATCGCCTATCCGTTCGGTCACTACAACGACACCGCGAAGCAGGGCGTCCTGCAGGCGGGCTACGAGATGGCGCGCACGATCGAGCCGGGCTACGTCGGGATCGGCACCGACAAGCTGGCGCTCCCCGTCGTGCGCATCGACTACGGGATGGGGCTGGACGCGCTGGTCACGCGCATCGGCTGACGGGTCAGCGAGGGAGGCCGTCGAGGAAGGTCCCGACGAGCTCGGTGACATCGGCGTGCATCGCCTCCATCGAGATCGTCGGCGTGCCGTCGCCCGCCTGCGGCCCGTAGTCGCCGAAGGAGGCATGGGAGGCGCCGTCGATCTCGACCATCTCCGCGTCGCCAGGGAGCTGATCGCGCGCGGCGTCGATCTTCTCCGGCGTGGACAGTCCGTCCTCGCTCCCCGCGAGGCTCAGGACGGGAAGATCCGTCGCGGAGAGGTCGGTCGCGCAGTACGAGCCGAACAGCACGAGGGCATCGGCGTCGGCGGCGAGCTGGCAGGCGCGGACACCGCCGAGCGAGTGTCCGCCCACGCTCCAGACGTCGACGTCGGGGGCGGCGGATGTGAACGAGTCCAGTCCGCGCGGATCGAAGAAGGCGAGGTTCAGCCACGGGCGGGTGATCACGACGGTGACCCCGTCTTCGGCGAGGCCCTGCAGGATGGCGGCGTAGGCCCAGGGGTCGACCTTCGCGCCGGGGATGAAGACCAGGCCGCGGCCGGACTCGCCGTCAGCGGGGGAGAGCACGATCCCCTGCTCGGCGTCCTCCACGGCGATGGCGCTGTTCGCCCTCACATCGGCGAGGGGCTCGGGCTCCGCACCCATGACGCCGATCTGGCTCCACCCGATGACGCCGCCGATGCCCAGCAGGACCACGATCCCGAGACTCCAGAGGATCCCTTTCAGGACGCGACGACCCCGCTTCTTCTGCACGACTCTCACGCTACTCCGCGGCGCGAGCGATACCGGACGAAGCGACGACACCGGGGTGGGTCGTCAGATACTCCTCGAACGCCTCGCGCGTCGTTCGCGTCGGGACGTAGCCGAACTCCTCCTTCAGCCTGGTGTTGGCCAGCACCGGACGATAGCGGAGGAAGGGGACCTTCTCGGGGCCGTGCTCGGTGAGGCGCAGCATCCGCCCGAGCCGCAGCGCCGCGGCCAGCGCCCAGGCCGGGAGCACGAGCTGGCCCTTGCCCAGACGTGCCGCGATCTCCCGGACCGTCAGCCGTCCGTCGCCGGCGACGTTGAAGATGCCTGTCGGGCCGTCGGTCGCGGCTCTCGCCATGGCGGCGGCGACGTCGTCGACCCAGATGAACACGAAGGGTGATTCGGAGCCGGCGATGCGGAGGACCCGACGGCCGTCCCAGAGAGCGGTGATCTGGTTGCGCACGGTCGGGCCGAGGATCGTGCCGATGCGGAGCACGACCTGTTCGAGATCCGGATGCGTCGTGCGGTGCTCGGCGAGCATCTCCTCGACCAGCCGTTTGTGGCGCGCGTACGGGAAGGCGTCGTTTCCGCGGAGCGGTTGATCCTCATCGATCCAGTCCGGGTTGTCGGCGTGGTACCCGTACGCCGCGCCGGAGCTGGACACCACGATCCGGCGCACACCGGCGGTGACGCACGCCGCCAGCACGTTCGCCGAGCCCGTCACATCCACGCGGTACTCGAGGTCGACGTCTCGACCGGGATCGACGATCGCGGCGAGATGCACCACGGTGTCGATGCGATGTTCGAGCAGCAGGGGAGCGACGGCGGCGGAGTCCGTGACGTCCAGAACGGCGTCGACGATGCCCGCACGCGCGCTGCCGGTTCGCACATCGGCCGACACGACGAGTTCGACATCGTCTCTGGCCGCCAGAGCGCGGGCGACGTGGGATCCGAGGAAGCCCCCGCCGCCCGTGATCAGCACGCGCGTCATGGGGCGGCCTCGCTCATGCTGCGTCCGCTCGCGTCTCCTGTCGCGGATCCCGTGCGCCGCTTCGTGTGCCTCGCCCACAGGCCGGCGACGATCAGACCGGCGATGATGTCCCAGATGCCCCACCACCCCGCGACGATCGCCATGCCGCCCAGCCCGTCGAAGAAGAGGAACACCAGACCGAGACCGAGACCCGCATTGCGGATGCCGACCTCGAAGGTCATCGCCTTGCGTTCCCGCGTGCCGAGTCCGCCGACGACCGCTGTGCCGTAGCCGAGCGCGAGGGCGACGGCGTCGTGCACCGTCACCACCAGGAGGATCACGCCGAGCACCTGCACGAACACCGACCAGTTGCCGACCAGCGCGGCGACGATGAAGCCGAGCAGCGCGATGAGGCTGAACCACTTCACGAAGGGCTGCACGCGCTCCGAGAATCCGGGAGCCTTCGCTCGCAGGAGCAGCCCGAGTGCGAAGGGGAGCCCGACGATGAGCAGGATCTCGAGCAGCATCCGCCAGGGATCGAGCGCCACTTCGCGCAGCAGCATGCGAGCGGTCGGATGCAGCGACCCCCAGAACGTGATGCTGAGCGGCATCGCGACGATGTAGACCAGGTTGCCGACCGCGGTCAGGGAGACCGACAGTGCGACATTGCCGCCGGCGCGATGGGTGAGCACCTGCGAGATGTTGCCCGGCGGGCAGCAGGCCACCAGCAGCATGCCGAGCGCCATCGACGGCGCGACCGGCAGCACCAGCGTCAGCAGGAACGTGGCGATCGGCAGCAGGAGCAGCTGGGCGAGGATCGCGATCACGAAGGGCTTCGGATGCTTCGCCACGACACGGAAGTCACGGGGCGAGGTGTCGAGCGCGATGCCGAACATGATCAGTCCGAGCACGACGTTCAGGATGGTGAGCGTGCCCGGGGTGAACGAGAGGACGACGTCGTCGACGTTCACGCCGTCGCCTCCAGTGCGGCCTTCTCGCGGCGGACGGCGCCGCGGTAGGCGTCCTTATTGACGTAGTACGCCATCCGGTCGAGCCCGAGGTAGTGGTATCCGCCCGTCAGGTCGGGCCAGGGCGCGCCGGTCACCCGGTCGCGGAACCGCGCAGCGCGCGCCGGATCGTGCTCGACCGCCTCGAGGTACGTCGCGAGCAGGTCGGCCTGTTCATACCGTCCCTGCCAGCCGATGCCCGACGCCTCGATCATGCCCATGACATACAGGCCGTTGAACGACGAGGGGAAGACGTTGAGGAACAGGCGCGGCGAGGCGCCGCGCCAGTGCAGGTGCTGCCGGTCCACGAACGGGTAGTCGAGCGTGTAGCCCGTGGCGAGCAGCACGAGGTCGTAGTCGTCGGCGCTGCCGTCGCGGAAGCGCACGGTGTGTCCGTCGAAGCGCTCGACGTCGGGGCGGATCCGCAGATCGCCCTGGCCGAGGTGGTTCAGCACCATCGTGTTCACGATCGGATGGGACTCGTAGATGCGGTAGTCGGGCTTCGGGAACCCGAAGCGCACCGGGTCGCCGGTGAACGCCCGCAGCACGCGGCTGTCGACGGCCTGCTTGATCCGCGCGGGCAGGGGACGGCCCTGATTGAGGGTGTCGCTGGGGCGGCCGAACAGGTAGCGGGGCACGAAGTAGTACCCGCGCCGCACGCTCATGTCGACGGATGCCGCGTGGTGCACGGCATCCACGGCGATGTCGCAGCCCGAATTGCCCGCGCCGATCAGCAGCACCCGCTTGCCCGTCAGCTGTTCGGGCGATTTGTAGGCACTGGTGTGCAGCAGCTCGCCGGAGAATTCGCCGGGGAACGTCGGGATGTTCGGCTCGGCGAGCGTGCCGTTCGCGAGCACCACTCCCGCGTACCACCGCGTCTGCTCGCCGTCGGGGCCGGTGCTGGTGAGATCCCAGCCGCCGTCACGCGGCTCGAGACGGGTGACATTCGTGTCGAAGCGGAACAGCTCGGCGAGGCCGAAGTGCTCGGCGTAATCGTGGAAGTACTCCCGGAGCACGCGGTGGCCCGGGTAGTCGGTCCGGGAGCGCATCGGGAACTCGGTGAACTCGGTCGTCGTGCGGGAGGAGATCAGGTGTGCCGACTCGTACATCGTGCTGCGCGGGTTGGTGATGTCCCAGAGGCCGCCGACCCCGTGCGAGGCCTCGTACCCGTCGACCACGATGCCGCGCTTCTGCAGCGCGCGCGCCGCGGCCAGTCCGGACGGTCCGGCGCCGATCACGGCGTATCTGCTCATGCTGCTCCCTGCACGTCCTTGCACGTCTCTGTGCTCGAGAAAACGCCCCCGCCCCGATCGTAACGGGTGGGCGGGGGCGTCTCGGCTCGACGCGGGATCAGGCGTCGCGGAGCGCTCGCTGGCGCGTCTCGACGGCGTCGCGCACCGCGGAGAAGAGCGGATGCTCGGGGTCGAGCCCGGTGGTGACCTCGGTGAAGGCCCTGGCCTCCTCCGAACGCAGCAGCCGTTGCAACTCGACGGACTGCTCATCGTCGGCGTCGTCGAACTCGAGCGCGGCGGCGACGGCCGCGACCAGGGCATCCGTCGACAATCCTCGTTCGGCGGCCATGGCGGCGGGGCCGATGAACCGCTCGTTCCGCGAGATCTTCCGCAGCGGCTGACGACCGACACGCTGCACCGTGTCGATCAGCGCGGGGTTGCGGAACCTGTCGAGGATCTTCGCCCGATACGCGGCGAGATCATCGGGATCCAGCCCGTGCTCGGCGACGAGGACCGCCGAGGTCTCCTCCAGAGCGGCCGACACGCGAGCGGCGATGTCGGAGTCAGCCAGGGCCTCCGAGATGCGCTCGACGCCCGCGCGTGCCCCGAAGTACGCCGTCGCGGCATGCCCCGTGTTCACGGTGAAGAGCTTGCGCTCGATGAACGGGGCGAGGTCGCCCACGAAGTGCGCACCGGGGATGCGGGGGAGCGACCCTCCGAACGGCCCCGATTCGATGGCCCACTCGAAGTAGGGCTCGACCGTGACGTCCACACCGCCGTCGGCGGGCTGCGCGGGCACGATGCGGTCGACGGCGGTGTTCGCGAACACGGCGCGCGACAGCAGGTCCCCGACATCCACTCCGGCCGCGGCCTGGATCTCCGTGCGCAGCAGGTCCGTCGCGCCGATCGCGTTCTCGCAGGCCATCACCTGCAACGGTGCGGCATCCGGGGAGCGCTGGGCGAGACCCGCGACGATCGCCGGGGCGACGAAGCGCAGCACCGTCGGGCCGACCGCCGTCGTCACCACGTCGGCCGTCGCGATCTCCCGCGTGAGAGCGTCCGGGTCCGTGCGGCTGTTGACCGCACGGAACCCGGTCACGACGTGGTCCACGCCGCCGGGACCCGCCTCGTGCACGGTGTACTCGTCGACCGCGTTGATGGCTTCCACGAGGGCGTCGGCGACGTCGGAGAACACGACCTCGTAGCCGCCCTCGTGCAGCAGAAGACCCACGAACCCGCGGCCGATGTTGCCGGCCCCGAAGTGGACCGCCTTCATTCCTCCGTCACCGCTCATCAGTCGTTGACGGCGGAGAGCAGGGCGAACAGCTCGTCCGGGGTCTGGGCGGCGTTCAGCTTCGCGACGTCGTCGTCGTCGGAGAAGAGGATCGCGATCTGCGAGAGGATCTCGAGATGCTCGTCGCCGCGACCGGCGATGCCGATCACGAACGTCGCGGGCTCGCCCGCCCAGTCGACGCCGCCGTCGTAGCGGACCACCGACAGGGCGGAGCCGAGGATCGCGTCCTTCGTCTCGTTCGTGCCGTGCGGGATCGCGAGACCGTTGCCCATGTAGGTCGAGACCGTCTCCTCGCGCTGACGCATCGCGTCGACGTACGCGGGAGTGACGGCGCCCGCCGAGACGAGGATGTCGGTGGCCTCCTGGAGGGCGGCCTCCTGGGTGCTGCTGCCGGAGTGGATGCGGACCTGGCCGAGGGTCAGAACGCTCATGGGGTTTCCTTTCGCTGCTCGCGCACCATCTCGACGACCTCTTCATACTGCGGCGCGTTCATGAAGTTGTCGACGGACACGTGGATCGAGTTCGGCGACTGGGACTTCGCACGATCGGTCAGCTGCTGCTGCGTGATCACGAGGTCCGCCGTGCCGTCGAGGTTCGCGATCGCCTGGTTCGTCACGGTGATGCCGTCGACCCCGGCCTTCTTGAACTTGTTGCGGAGGACGCTGGCGCCCATCGCGGACGAGCCCATGCCGGCGTCGCAGGCGAACACCACGTTCTCGATCTTGCGGTCCGTCGCGACGCCGCCCGCGGTGGAGCCCGCGGCCGCCTGGGCAGCCAGACCGCTCAGCGCGTCGGAGGACTTGCCCTTGTTGGCCGTGGTCTGAGCGACCGCCGCAGCGAAGGCGTCCTCCTTGGCGAGGTCCTTCTTGCGGCTCGCGCGCAGGATGATCATCGAGATGATGAAGGTGACCGCCGCCGACAGGATGACCGAGAGGATGACCCCCAGGTAATCGGTGCGGAACGTCTGCCCGAGAACGGCGATGATGCTTCCTGGCGCGGCCGGCGCGATCAGTCCGGTTCCGAAGAGCATGTTCGTGGTGACACCGGTCATGCCTCCCGCGATCAGGGCGATGATCAGCACGGGCTTCATCAGCGCGAACGGGAAGTACACCTCGTGGATTCCGCCGACGAACTGGATGACGGCGGCGCCGGGAGCCGACGCGCGCGCCGCACCGATGCCGAAGATCGTGAACGCGAGGAGCAGGCCGACGCCGGGGCCGGGGTTCGCCTCGAGGAGGAAGAGGATCGACTTGCCGCTCTCGGCCGCCTGCTGCGTGCCGAGCGGGGTGAGTACACCGTGGTTGATCGCGTTGTTCAGGAAGAACACCTTGGCCGGCTCGATGAGGATGCTCGTCAGGGGCAGGAGATTCGTCTCGACGAGCCAGTTGACCGCGGTGGACAGCACGTTCATCAGACCGTTGACGAGCCACGCGACCGGGTAGAACCCGATGACGACCAGGACGAAGCCCCAGATGCCGGCCGAGAACATGTTGACGAGCATCTCGAAGCCCGCCCTGATCTTGCCGTCCCACAGCGAGTCGAGCCACTTCATCGAATAGGCGGCCAGTGGCGCCATGATCATCGCGCCGATGAACATGTGGATCTGTCCGAGCTGGTTGTCGGCCGGGAGGGTCGCGTTCACCTGTGCGATCAGGTAGTCCGACCCGGCAATCGCACCCATCACTGCGATGGCGGCCACGACGCCGCCTCGGGTCTTGTAGACGATCGTCCCGCCCGTGTAGGCAATGATGATCGGCAGCAGGTAGTGGATGATCGGGCCGACGAGGGTCGCCAGCTGTTCGTTCGGCGTCCAGCCCACCGGGATGAAGAATGCGGTGATGATCCCCCACGCGATGAGCGCGGGGATGTTGGGCATGATCATTCCGGACAGGAACGTGCCGAAGCGCTGCACGCCCGTTCGGAGGCCGCCGGATTTCGTGGCGGCAGGTGACGTCGTCGTCATGATGTCGTCTCTTTCTTGTGAGGGGGGAGTTCCGCGGCGAGCGTCGCCACGGCCTTTCGGGCAGAAGCCGCGTCATCGGCGGCGAGGGCCGCCTCGGCGAGGCCGCGGGCTTCGTCGAGGGTGCGTCCGGAGAGGGTGAGCCGTACGTCCGCGAGGGCGGACGGCGCCATCGACAGGCTGGTGGCGCCGAGCCCGACGAGCACGACGGCCAGCAGCGGATCGGCGGCTGCCTCGCCGCAGATGCCCACCGGCTTGCCCAGACGGGCACCCGCCGCGCCGACCTCGCGTACCAGGCGGAGGACCGCTGGATGCCACGGGTCCTGGAACCCGGCCACCGAGCCGAGCAGGCGGTCGGCGGCCATCGTGTACTGGGTCAGGTCGTTCGTCCCGATCGACGCGAAGTCGGCATGCGCGAGCACGCGATCCGCGAGCAGGGCGCTCGACGGGACCTCGACCATCACGCCGGCGGTCTTCAGACCGTACTCACGGGCCAGGGCCGTGAAGTAGACGGTCTCCTCGACGGTCGCCACCATCGGGGCCATGACCCAGAGGTCGGCCTCGGTCGTGGCATCCGCTTCCGCGAGAGCGGTGAGCTGCTCGCGCAGGATGTCTTCGCTGGCACGCAGCGCGCGGATCCCACGCAGACCGAGAGCGGGATTCTCCTCGTGCGCGTCGTTGAGGAACGCGAGCGGCTTGTCGGCACCGGCGTCCAGGACCCGCACGACGACCTTCTTGCCGGGGAACGCGGCCAGGAGCTCCCGGTACGCCTCCCGCTGCTGGCTGACCGTCGGAGCCTGGGCGGATGACAGGAACAGGAACTCAGTGCGGAAGAGCCCGACGCCCTCGGCCCCCCGTTCGACCGCATCGGCCGCGTCCGCGGGTTTCCCCAGGTTCGCCAGCAGCGCGATCGGCGTGCCGTCGGCGAGGGCGCCGGGAGTCAGTGGTGCAGCATCGGCCGACATGCGAGCGGCCGCGCGCTGTGCGGCGCGGTCCTTCTCCTCCGTCGTCGGGTCGGTCGTCACGACGCCCGCGGCCGCGTCGACGATCACCGTCTCGCCGTTCTCGAGCGTGAAGCCGTCGGCGACGCCGACGATCGCGACGATGCCCTTCTCTCGCGCGAGGATCGCCGTGTGAGAGGTCGGACCGCCGTCGACCGTGATCAGCCCCAGCACCTGGTCGAGGTCGAGCAGGGCCGTGTCGGCGGGGGCGAGGTCGCGCGCCACCAGCACGAACGGATGCCCCGGGTCGGGGACTCCGGGTGCATCGACGCCGCGCAGGCGGGCGAGCACCCGCTGAGCGATGTCGTCGAGATCGGCGGCGCGCTCGCCGAGGTAGCCGCCGACGGCCTCGAGGGTCGCACGGAACCCGGCGAAGGCGTCGTGCACGGCCCACTCGGCCGTCGCACCTGCGTCGATCCGGCCGTCGACCTCGTCCTGCAGCGTCGGGTCCTCGGCGATCATCGCCTGCGCCTCGAGCACCTCCTGCGCCGAACCGCCGGCGGTCTCGCCGCGCGCGTTCAGCTCCTGCGCGACGACCGAGATGGCCTCGCGCACCCTGGCACGCTCCGCCTCGGCGCCGATCGTGCTCGGGGAGTCGTCGGGCGCGGGCACGGGCTCCGTCATACGGATGACCGGGCCCTGGGCGACGCCCAGGCCGATGCCCACACCGCGCAGCTCGCTCATCCGGCGGCGTCCTGGTCGTGGTCGGTCGTGAGCAGTTCGGTGAGCGTGTCCAGCACGCCTTCGGCGCCGTCGCCGTCCGCGGTCAGGGTGACGTAGTCGCCGTATTCGACGGCGAGCGAGATGACCCCGAGGATGCTGGCGGCGTTGACCGGCTTGCCCGAGTCCTTCGCGATCGTGACGGTGAGGCCCGACTCCTTCGCGGCCTGTGCGAAGAGCTTGGCCGGACGCGCGTGCAATCCGTGGGAGGAGCCGATCCGAACGGTGCGTGTGGCGGTCATGATGTTCCTTTCGGGGTGTTCCTGAGGTCGGCGAGGAAGGATCGTGCGAACTCGAGCGTGAGAGCCCCGTCGCGGTCCGCGAACACATCGTCCGGGAGCACGGCGACGGGAGAGTGCGCGTGCTCGCGGATCGTGTCCAGGCGGTCTGCGAGATGGGGACCGACCAGGATCAGGTCGTGGTCGCTCCCCGAGACGGAGTGCTCCATACCGGCCGATGCCTCCCAGTCGAGCCCGGCATGGGACGCTGCCCGCCGGAGTCGCTGGGCGACGAACGTGCTCGACGCACCGGCGCCGCACACCACGAGGATCCTCATCGATTCCACCTTCCTGAGAACAGTCTGTGAACCATCGGCCGGCTGCGCCAACAGGTTCCTTTCCGCCCCCGCGGAACAGCGGCTTCCGCGCGCGGGCACCCCGGTAGCTGACATCATGGAGGTCACGCCAGGACAGTGCAGTCAGCACGTGGGGAAGTCGGAGGGATCATGTCGCGACAGCGTCAGGACCAGCTCCTCTCCACCCTGCTCCGGCAGGAGGGCTGGGCGACGGCCGCGACCCTCGCCGACGTTCTCGGGGTCACGCCGCGCAGCATCCGCTCGTACGTCGCCGCGCTGAACGCCCGGACCCCGGGCGCCGGGGTGATCGAGTCGGGACCCGCGGGGTACCGCGCCGGACCCGGTGCGCGCGGCGCGATCCGCATGAGGCAGACGGGGGAGTCCGCGCCCCGCGATCGCCTGCATGCGCTCGTGCGCACCCTGCTCGACCTGCCGGCGGGGATCGACGTTTTCGACACCGCCGATGAGCTGCACGTCAGCGAGGCGACCCTGGAGGCGGACCTGGTGCGGGTGCGCGGCCTGCTCGACGGCACCGACCTCACCCTGGAGCGGGATCGCGAGACCGTGCGGCTGCGGGGGAACGAGGCCGCCCAGCGGCGGCTGCTCAGCCGGCTGGCGCACGACGAGATGGACGACGCGTCGTTCCATCCGGAGACCTTCCGTCGGGCGCTCTCCGGCAGCGCCGTCGCCGCGCACGCCGTCGGGCCGTTCAAGACCGCACTGGTGCGCGAGCTCGGCGAGCTGGGCTACTACGTCAACGAGCTCGCGATCGCCGACGTGCTGCTGCACATCGCGATCGCGGCGGAGCGGGTCGCCGCCGGTCACGCGCTCGACTCCTCGCCGGCCGGCGCCAGGGAGGAGATCCCTCGAGTGGGCGCCGTCATCGCGCGGCTGGCGGCGGAGAACTTCGATGTCGTGCTCGGCGAGGGCGACAGCAGCCATCTCGCGTCCCTGGTGCTCACGCGCATCGTCGCTCCGGGGGAGGACGCCACCCGCGATGTCGCGCGCAGCGGCGTGGATCCCGAGGTCGAGGCGGCCGTGCGCGCCGAGATCGCACGGGCGGCCGACGACTATCAGGTCGATCTCGTCGACGAGACCTTCGTGCTCCGCCTCGCGCTCCACGTGCAGAACCTGCTGCGTCGTGCGGAGGAGAGCGCCCTGACGCGCAACCCGCTCACCCGCTCCCTCAAGACGACCTACCCGATGATCTTCGAGGTCGCCGTCTCGATCGCCAGCGGACTGCACGACCGTGTCGGAACGCCGATCCACGACGACGAGATCGCGTACATCGCGATGCACGTCGGTGGGCGCCTCGAGCGCAGCCGGAAGGCCGAGTCCATCCTGACCGCGACGATCGTGTGCCCCGGCTACTACGAGCTGCACGAGCTGCTGCGCTCCAGCGTCGACCGTTCGCTGGGGTCGGCGATCGAGGTGACGAGCGTCGTCACCAACGTCGACCCCGACTGGGCGTCGTTCGACACCGATCTGGTTCTCAGCACGATCGAGCCCGGGTCGTCGGGCGACCGCTTCGTGCGCATCCAGCCCTTCCTGACCGACGCCGACGTCGACCGCATCCAGCAGGCCGCGGCGCGCGTCCGCCGCGGTCGTCGGCTCACGAGACTGCGCGGCGAGCTCGCCCGGTACTTCCACCCGGAGGCGTACGTCTTCCCGCTGCCGGACGAGGGCGAGGAGGCGATCATCCGCCGCCTGGGCGGGCTGCTCATCGATGTCGGACTGATCGGCGAGGACTACGTCGAGAACACGATCGTGCGCGAGCGGATGTCGTCCACCGCGTTCACCGACGCCTTGGCCGTGCCGCATGCACTGCAGATGACCGCCACGCGCACCGCGATCGCGATCGGGGTCACCGACGGCTCGGCGGCGTGGGGCGACGGGCGCGTGCAGGTCGTCGCGCTCGCGGCCTTCAGCGAGAGCGACCGTGCCGCTTTCCAGACCGTGTTCGAGCAGCTCGTCGAGGTGTTCAGCGAACGCGAGAGCGTGCAGCGGATCGTCCGCCGGGGCACGACCTTCGAAGCCTTCCTCGACGAGCTCGTCGCCGTCATCGACGGCTGAGCACCGTCGTCACGCCGTCGGGTCGAGCACCTCGGCGAGCTGTTCGAGCACGGCGTCGGACGATGCCGAATCCGCGGTCTCCAGCACGACCGCATCGCCGGGGCCGATCGCGAGATCCATCACGGCGAGGACGCTGCTGAGGTCCACGGTCGACCCGTCGGCGGTGCGGAGCGTGATCGCCGAGTCGTGGGACTGCGCGAGACGCACGAGCTCGGCGACAGGGCGCGCGTGCACGCCGTTGTGCGCACTGACGATGACCCGTCGGGACGGCATGATCAGGAGCGCTCGTCGAGCAGGGCCCGGACGCCTGCCTCGAGGTCTGCCACGGCCGCCAGCGCACCCTCGGCGGAGTCCGCGCGAGCGTCGATGTAGACCTTGAGCTTGGGCTCGGTGCCGCTCGGGCGCACGATCACGCGCGAGCCGTCGGTGAGGCGGTACCGTAGCACGTCGCCGGACGGCTGGCCCGGGCGTCCCTGCAGCAGATCCTCCGCCGAGGCGATGGAGCGACCGGCGATCTGCGTCGGCGGCAGGGTGCGCAGAGCCAGCATCACGTTCCCGATGACCGAGACGTCCTCGACGCGCACCGACACCTGTCCGCTGGCGAAATGCCCGTACGTCTCGCCCAGCTCTCGGAGCAGATCGGCGAGGGTCGCCCCGCGGCCATGCGCCTCGGCGACCAGTCCGAGGATCGCGATCGCCGCGGAGATGCCGTCCTTGTCGCGGACGGTTTCCGGATTCACGAGGTAGCCGAGCGCCTCCTCGAAGCCGAAGACGATCCCGGGGGCACGGGAGATCCACTTGAATCCCGTGAGCGTCTCGTGGAAGTCCAGGCCGTGGTGCGCGGCGACGGCGGCGAGCCCCGGTGACGAGACGAGGGAGCAGGCGAGAGAGGCGCCCGGAGTGCCTGCGGCCGCGCGCGCCGCGCGAGCCCCGAGCAGCAGCCCGACCTCGTTGCCGGTCAGACGTCGCCAGCCGCCGGGCACCGACTCGTCGGGGATCGCGAGGGCGAGGCGATCGGCATCCGGATCGTTCGCCAGGATGAAGTCGGCCTTCGCCCGACGCGCCGTAGCGAAGGAGAGATCCATCGCCCCCGGCTCTTCGGGGTTGGGGAACGACACCGTGCGGAACGTGGCGTCGGGCGTGAGCTGCTCGTCGACGACGACCGGCTGCGGGTAGCCGGCGGAGGTCAGGATGCGCGACAGCGTCTCCCATCCCACCCCGTGCATCGCGGTGTAGACCCAGCGCAGCTCGGAGGCGCCTTCCGGTGCGGGAGCCACGGCCGCGGTGGCCGCGATGTAGGCCTCGACGATGTCTTCGCCCGCGGTCTCGTACGCCGTCGAACGGGGCAGGGCCGCCGCGTCCCCGGCATCCGCGACGCGCTGGATCTGCGCGGCGATCTCGGCATCCGCCGGGGCGACGATCTGCGAACCCTGATCGGCGCCGCCGAGGTACACCTTGTAGCCGTTGTCATTCGGCGGGTTGTGGCTGGCGGTCACCATGACCCCTGCGTCCGCGCCGAGGTGCCGCACCGCGAAGGCGAGCACCGGCGTGGGCAGCAGCCGGGGGAGCAGGATCGCGCGCAGCCCGGCACCGGCGAACAGCTCGGCCGAGTCGGACGCGAACACGCGGGAGTTGCGGCGACCGTCGTAGCCGATCACCACGGTCGGCGTCGCCCCGTGCGCCTTCTCGATGAGATAGGCGGCGAACCCGGCGGCGGCCTGCGCCACGAGCACGCGGTTCATCCTGTTGCTGCCGGCGCCGAGTTCGCCGCGGAGACCCGCGGTTCCGAACGCGAGACGGGCGCCGAAGCGGTCGTCCAGGTCGGCCAGGGCGGCCTCGTCACCGCCGCCGGCGCGGGTGATCAGCGCGGCGAGCTCATCGCGGGTCTCGTGATCGGGGTCCTGTCGCAGCCAGGCGCGGGCCGTGGCGAGCAGCTCGTCGCTCACACGCTCGTCGCTCACACGCTCGTCGCTCACAGTGCCTCGACCACCCGGGCGAGGAGAGCGGAGATCACGGGCTCGGCCTCGCGGCCCGCCTCGATGACCTCGGCGTGGCTGAGCGGCGTCTGCTGGATACCGGCAGCGAGATTCGTGATGAGCGAGAAGCCGAGGATCTCCATGCCGGCCTCCCGGGCGGCGATCGCCTCGAGAGCGGTCGACATGCCGACGATGTGGCCCCCGATGGTCTTCGCCATCTGCACCTCGGCCGGCGTCTCGTAGTGCGGGCCGCGGAACTGCGTGTACACGCCCTCGTCGAGGCTCGGGTCGATCGTGCGCGCGATGTCGCGCAGACGCTTCGCGTACAGGTCGGTGAGGTCGATGAACGTCGCGCCTTCGAGCGGCGAGTCCGCCGTGAGGTTGATGTGGTCGCTGATCAGCACCGGCTGCCCGGGCTTCCAGGTCTCGCGGATGCCGCCGGCGCCGTTGGTGAGCACCATGATCTTCGCCCCCGTGGCGGCGGCGGTACGGACGCTGTGCACGACCCTGCGTACGCCGTGGTCCTCGTAGTAGTGGGTGCGCGCGCCGATCACGAGCACGTTCTTGCCGCCGGGGGTGCGGATGCTGCGGAGTGTGCCGACGTGCCCCTCCAGGGCGGGCTTCGAGAATCCGGTGACCTCGGTGGCGGGGATCGTGGCGACCGTCTCGCCGATGATGTCGGCGGCCTTGCCCCAGCCGCTGCCGAGGGTGAGAGCGATGTCGTGCTGCTCGACTCCGGTCAGGCGCGCGATGTCTGCGGCAGCCTGAGAGGCGACCTCGAACGGGTTCGCGGTCGGGTCGTCGAGAGGATTGCTGTGGATTTCGGGCATGGATCCACTCTAGGAAGGTGGAGGGCCGGGGGCCAGGATTGCGGAAGAATGGATTCCATGACTTCCACCCCTTTCGAGCGCACTCAGCGCGTCGCCGTGCTCGGCGGCGGTCCCGGCGGATACGAGGCGGCCCTCGCGGCCGCTCAGCTCGGAGCCGAGGTGACGCTGATCGAGCGCGTGGGCGTCGGCGGGGCCGCCGTCCTGACGGATGTCGTGCCCTCCAAGAGCCTGATCGCCACGGCCGATGCCGCCGTCGCGATCTCCGAGGCGAGCGACCTCGGCGTGAACTTCTACGTCAAGGGCGACCACGGCAAGCCGCTCAAGCCCGAGATCGCGATCAACCTCGCCGCGGTGAACAAGCGGCTCCTCGCGCTCGCCGGTCAGCAGTCGGAGGACATGCGCTCCACCCTCCTGGAGGCGGGCGTGCGCATGCTCTCCGGGCACGGCCGCCTCGAGGGCGCGAACGCGATCATCGTCTCGACCGGTCAGGGCGGCACCGACTTCGACCGGGTCGAGGCCGACACGATCATCGTGGCCGTCGGCGCCGCACCTCGGGAGCTCGATTCCGCGAAGCCCGACGGCAAGCGCATCCTGACCTGGACGCAGCTGTACGACATGAAGGCGCTCCCCGAGCACCTGATCGTGGTCGGATCCGGTGTCACGGGCGCGGAGTTCGCCTCGGCCTACATGAACCTCGGCGCGAAGGTCACGCTGATCTCGAGCCGTGAGCAGGTGCTCCCCGGTGAGGACAAGGATGCGGCGAGCGTCCTCGAGAAGGTCTTCAAGCGCGGCGGGATGACCGTGCTCTCGAAGTCCCGCGCCGACAAGGTCGAGGCCACGAAGGACGGCGTGACGGTCACGCTCTCCGACGGGCGCACGGTCGAGGGGAGCCACTGCCTGATGGCGGTCGGCTCGATCCCGAACACCGCGGGCATCGGACTCGAGGAGGCGGGCATCGAGCTCAACGAGTCGGGGCATGTGCGGGTGAACAAGGTCGCGCGCACCTCGGTGCCGAACATCTACGCGGTCGGCGACTGCACGAACTTCTTCCCCCTCGCGTCCGTCGCCTCCATGCAGGGACGCACCGCCGTGTTCCACGCACTCGGCGACATCGTGATCCCGCTCGAGCTGATCAAGATCACCTCGAACATCTTCACGGCCCCTGAGATCGCGACGGTCGGCTACTCGGAGAAGGATGTGGAGGACGGCGTCGCCGACGGCCTCGTCTACAAGCTGCCGCTCGCCGCGAACCCCCGCGCGAAGATGATGGGGATCAAGGACGGCTTCGTGAAGATCATCGCCCGCAAGGGCTCCGGCACCGTGATCGGCGGCGTGATCGTGGCGCCGAAGGCCTCCGAGCTCATCTACCCGATCGCTGTGGCCGTCGAACGGCGCCTCACGGTGGACCAGGTGTCGCGCGTCTTCGCCGCCTACCCGTCGCTGTCGAGCAGCATCACCGACGCCAGCCGCGCGATGCACCTCGGCTATATCTCCTGACGCCGACAGAAAGGGCGCCCCACTTCGGTGGGGCGCCCTTTCTCGTGTCCGTTCGTCAGCTGATGGTGAGCAGCTGGTGGCCGGCGGAGACCGTCGCCCCGGCATCCGCGTTGATGTTGCCCACGACTCCGTCCTTATGGGCCTGCAGCGGCTGCTCCATCTTCATCGCCTCCAGGACGACGACGAGGTCGCCCTTGACGACCTGCTGGCCGTCTTCGACCGCGATCTTGACGATCGTCGCCTGCATGGGCGACTTCACCGCGTCGCCTGAGGCTCCGGCGTTCGCGACGGTGGCGTGACTGCGCCGTGACGGCGGCACCGCCACAGGGCGACCGGCCGTGCCCGGGGCGACCGCGACCCGATCGGGCAGGCTCACCTCGAGGCGCTTGCCCGCGACCTCGACGACGACCGTGTGCCGCGACGTGCCGGACTCGGGGGACTCGAGCTCGCCGTCCCACGCGGGGATGTCGTTCACGAACTCGGTCTCGATCCAGCGGGTGAAGATCCCGAACTCGCCGTTCTCCGCAGTGAAGGCGGGGTCGCGCACGACCTTGCGGTGGAAGGGGAGCACGGTCGGCATACCGGCGACCTCGAACTCGTCGAGGGCGCGACGCGAGCGCTCCAGCGCCTCGGCGCGGTCCTTGCCGGTCACGATGATCTTCGCCAGCAGCGAGTCGAACGCGCCGGAGACCGAGTCGCCGGCCGTGACGCCCGAGTCGAGGCGGATGCCGGGGCCGCCGAACGTCTTGAAGACGTGGATCGGTCCGGGCTGGGGGAGGAACCCGCGACCCGGGTCCTCGCCGTTGATGCGGAACTCGATCGAGTGCCCCTGCGGCGTCGGGTCGTCGTAGTCGATGGTCCCGCCGGCGGCGATGCGGAACTGCTCGCGCACCAGGTCGATGCCGGTGACCTCTTCCGACACCGGGTGCTCGACCTGCAGGCGGGTGTTGACCTCGAGGAACGACACGGTGCCGTCGGCGCCGATCAGGAACTCGCAGGTGCCGGCACCCACATAGCCGACCTCTTTCAGGATGGCCTTGGACGCCGAGTAGAGCAGGTCGTTCTGCTCCGCGGTGAGATACGGCGCGGGCGCCTCCTCGACAAGCTTCTGGTGGCGGCGCTGCAGCGAGCAGTCGCGCGTCGAGATGACGACGACGTTGCCCTCGGCATCCGCCAGGCACTGGGTCTCGACGTGGCGGGGCTTGTCGAGGTACTTCTCGACGAAGCACTCGCCGCGCCCGAAGGCGGCGACCGCCTCGCGGGTGGCCGACTCGAACAGCTCGGCGACCTCGTCGAGCTCGCGGGCGACCTTGAGGCCGCGCCCGCCGCCGCCGTATGCCGCCTTGATGGCGATCGGCAGGCCGAACTCCTTCGCGAACGCGACGACCTCGTCGGCCGTCTCGACCGGCCCTGGCGTGCCCGGGGCCAGCGGTGCGCCGACCTTCTCGGCGACGTGGCGGGCGGTGACCTTGTCGCCGAGGGCTTCGATCGCCGCAGGCGACGGGCCGATCCAGATCATTCCCGCATCGATGACGGCGCGCGCGAACTCGGCGTTCTCGGCGAGAAAGCCGTAGCCCGGGTGCACGGCATCCGCCCCGGCACGACGGGCCACGGAGAGGATCTTCTCGATCTGGAGGTATGTCTCGGCGCTGGTCGCACCTCCGAGGGCGTAGGCCTCGTCGGCGAGTCGCGTGTGCAGAGCGTCTCGGTCCTGGTCGGCGTAGACGGCGACCGAGGCGATTCCGGAGTCACGGGCGGCGCGGATGATGCGTACGGCGATCTCGCCGCGGTTGGCGATGAGCACCTTGGCGATAGCAGGCATGGTTGCCAGCCTAGCGAGTGGCCCCTCGATCCATTTGACGACCCTCCACAAGAAAGTGGCGAAAACGTCGACGGGAGTCTACGACCACAGATCCGTCCAGCGGACGCCGAGCTCTCCGGCCAGACGCCGGATCGTCGACAGCGACATGCCGACGACCGTCGACGGATCGCCGTCCACCCGGGTGATGAACGCGCCGCCGAGGCTGTCGACCGTGAAGGCGCCGGCCACGTGGAGCGGTTCCCCGGAGGCCACGTAGGCGGCGATCTCCTCGTCGGCGATGTCGTCGGCGAACGTCACGGATGCCGCCGCGACGGCGGTGGCCTCGAGCGGAGCGACGCCGGGGGCGACGCGGAAGACGGAGTGGCCGGAGTGCAGGATGCCGGTGGCGCCGCGCATCTCGTGCCAGCGGCGGGTCGCCTCCTCGGGCGTGTAGGGCTTGCCGTACACACGGCCGCCGAGGGCGAACATCGAGTCCCCGCCGATGACCAGGCCGTCGAACTCGCCCTCATCGGCCAGCCTTCGCGCCACATCGGCCGCCTTGGCCCGCGCGAGCAGCAGCACGAGCTCGTCGGGCAGGAGTTCCGCCCCTCGTTCTTCGGCGGCTGCGGCCGCGACGGCGTCTTCATCGACGTCGGGGGAGAGAGTGAGGGGCTCGATGCCCGCCTGTCGCAGCAGCATCAGTCGGGCGGGAGAGGTGGAGGCGAGGCAGACGCGCATGTCGACCACCGTATCCTCGAAGGATGACTTCCTCCCCAGCCGACGTGCTCGAACTCGACATCACCGGGATCGCGCACGGTGGCACGTTCATCGCCCGCCACGAAGGGCGGGTGGTGTTCGTGTCGGACGCGATCCCCGGGGAACGCGTGCGTGCGCGGCTCATCGCCGGACAGGAGGGCGCGGATGCTTCGACGCGCAGCTTCTGGCGCGCTGAGACGATCGAGGTCCTCGACGCCTCTGAGCATCGTCGACCGCACATCTGGGCCGAGGCCGACGTGTCTCGCGATCCCGCGGACCGTCCGGGCGGCGCCGATCTCGGTCACATCGACCTGTCGCACCAGCGCACGCTGAAGCGCCAGGTGCTGACCGAAGCCCTGGACCGTTTCGCCGGCACAGGACTCGTCGCCCCCGAGATCGAGGCTGTGGAGTCCGGAGACGGCACCGGATGGCGCACCCGCGTCACCCTGCACGTCGACGACGCCGGCCAGGTGGGACCGTTCGCCGCGCGGAGCCACCGCGTCATCCCCGTCAGCTCGTACCCGCTCTCGCGTCCGGCCATCGCCGAGGCCGCCCTCGCGCTGCACGGCGAGGCTCCCGGCCGCATCGAGCTCGTCGAGCCGGCCGACGGGCAGGTGCGCGTCATCCGGCGGGAGGAGACGGAGCGCCCCGCCCGCGTCGCACGCGGCTTCCGGCGTCGTCCGACTCCCGAAGTGATCGAGGAGGTCGTCGGCGATCGGCGCTTCCAGGTCGACTCCACGGGATTCTGGCAGGTCCACCCGCGGGCGGCATCCGTGCTCGACGCCGCGGTGTACGGCATCCTCGACGGCCACGTCGACGACGAGAGGACCCACTACGACCTGTACGGCGGCGTCGGACTGTTCGCCGCGACCCTCGCCGACCTCGGCGGCACCGACATCGTCACGGTCGAGTCGAGCGCTCGGGCCACCGCCCACGCGGCCGTGAACCTCGCCCCGCTCGACGTCACCGCGGTGACCGCTCGCGTCGACGCCTTCCTCTCGTCGCGCAAGAGCGCCGGCCGCACCGGAGCCGTCATCCTCGATCCGCCGCGCGCGGGAGCGGGGCGACAGGTGGTCGACGCCGTGCACGCCCTCTCGCCCGAGGCGATCGCCTACGTCGCCTGCGATCCGGTCGCGCTCGCCCGTGACCTCGGGACCTTCCGGACGCTCGGCTGGAACGTCGACCGCCTCCGCGGCTTCGATCTGTTCCCGCATTCGCACCACTTCGAGGTCGTCGCGCTGCTCACCCGGTGACCCCGCTGGCGGGTGCGCCTCGCGGACTCACTAGGCTGGGCGGATGAGCACGGTCGCACTCATCGACGATCACGAGTCCGTTCGCCTCGGTCTCGAGGCCGCCTGCGCGCGCGACGGGCAGACGGTGGTGTTCTCCGGAAGCACCGTCAACTCGTATCTCGAGTGGAGATGCGCGACCGGCGCGGCCCCGGCCGATGTCGTGGTGCTCGACCTCACCCTGGGTGACGGCACGACGGTGACCGAGAACGTGCGCTCGCTGGTGGGCGACGGCGCGAGCGTCGTGATCCACAGTGTCGCCGACCGGCCCGCCGCCGTACGCGAGGCGCTCGCCGCCGGCGCGGCGGGTGTGGTCAGCAAGTCCTCGGCCCTCGACGACGTGCTCGACGCGATCCGCACCGTCGCACAGGGCGAGGCGCTGAACAACGTCGAGTGGGCGAGCGCCGTCGACGGAGACCGGGCCTTCGCCGATGCGCAGCTGTCGTCGCGGGAACGCGAAGTGCTACGCCTGTACGCGACGGGTCTGCCGCTCAAGGCCGTCGCCGAGCGCCTCGGGGTCGCGTACTCGACCGCGAAGGAGAACATCACCCGGATCCGGGTGAAGTACGTCGAGGTGGGCCGCCCCGCCCCGACGAAGGTGGACCTCCTCCGCCGGGCCATGGAAGACGGCATCGTCGCCGCCGACGGGGCCGCGAGTGCCCGTTGATCCGCTCAGCATCCGCGACGCCTGGAGCAAGATCCCTTCTCCGGGCGCGGCGGAGACCGAGTTCGAGCGCTTCACGGGCAAGCGCATGGAGCGGATCCTCGCGATCGTCGTCGCGATCGGCTCCGCAGCGGTAGGGGCTCAGGCGCTGATCGCCGCAGTGGGTGCGATGTCCTTCGCCGATGTCCCGCACGTCGCGACGCTCGTCCTGGTCTTCGTGCCGCTCGCCGCCACGCTGGTGGCCTGTGTGATCGGCCGCGCCGTGCGCCTCGCGTCCGGCGTGTTCGCCATCGCCTACGTCCTCGCCCTCGCAGCATGGCCGCTCGTCGTCGACCCCTTCGATAAGGTCGCGCGCGATCAGCCGTGGATCTTCTTCCTCGTGAACGTGGTCGTCGCCGCCGCCATGCTCGCGTTCCCTCTTCGGGTCCAGTTCGCCTGGGCATTGGGCGTGCCGTTCGTCTACGGGTACGTGCGGCTCGTGCAGGGCGAGTTCTCGCGCGAATTCTGGGTGACGACGGCCTTCGACGTGTCGTTCACCCTCATCTTCGGTGTGATCCTCATCTCTCTCGGCTGGATGTTCCGCTCGGTCGCCGCGGGTGTGGATGAAGCCAGAGGGCAGGCCGTGGCCTCGTACGCCGCAGCGGCCGCGGCGGCGGCGGCCGAGGAGGAGCGGGTGGCGATGTCCGCCCTGATGCACGACAGCGTGCTCGCCGCTCTGATCGCCGGCGAGCGTGCCGACGGCGAACGTGCTCGCGAACTCGCCGTCACGATGGCGCGGGAGGCGCTCACCCGTCTCGCCAACACAGAAGGCGCCGTCGCCCAAGAGGGGAGCGACGAGCCGGTCGGGACCGCGCAGATCGTGGTCGAGTTGCGACGGGCGCTCTCGGAGCTCGGCGCGGACGCGATCGTCGAGGAGCGGGGTGGGCTGGGTGTCGTCCCGGGCCGTGCCGCCCGAGCGCTCGTGCTGGCCGCCCGGCAGGCGATCGGCAACGCCGTCGCGCACGCCAACGGCCGCGGGCTGCACATCATCGTCGATGGTCACGGCGACGAGGCCATCCGAGTGACCGTCGCCGACACGGGCCCCGGGTTCGACCTCGACGAGATCGGTGCCGACCGTCTCGGCATCCGCGCCTCGATCTTCGCCCGGATGGCCGGGGTCGCCGGAACAGCCGATATCCACTCCGGAGAGCACGGCACGATCGTCACCCTCGGATGGGAGCGCGCGTGAACCGCACCGTGCGCAGCGTCGCCACCTCCCTCGCCGTGGGCTTCGCCCTGTACTTCGTCGCGCGAGGGGTCTGGTGGATCGAGCAGCCGACGGCTCCTCTGCTCATGGTGCTGGCGATCGGGCTCTACCTCGTCGTGGTGAGCATCGCCATCCTCGGAGCCCCGACTTCGGTGCAGATGCCGATGTGGTCGGCCGTGCTCGCCGCGGTGACGAGCGCGCTGGTCCCCGTGCTGGTCACGTCGTCGCTCGATGCGTCGGATCGTACCGAGCCTTTCGCCACCTCGTACATCGGCGGACTGGGTCTGCTCGCCGTCGTCTGCGTCGTGCGCCGCCGGTCGTTGATCGGATGGCTCGTCCTGGTGCTGCTCATCGCGACATCCTGGGCCTACCTGGGACTGCCGGTCGCCCTGAACCTCGGACTCGTCGGATCGACCACCTGGGTGCTCATCGCCCAGCTGCTGGTGATGTTCTGGGATCGGGCCGTGCGCGACACCGAGCGACTGGCCGAGATCCAGCAGGCGGTCTCCGCCTGGCATGCCACGCAGCTGGTGCGCCAGCGCGAGCGACGCCTGCGCACGCAGTTCGCGCTGGCCGTCGCCGGGCCCGTGCTGAGTCGCGTGGTCGCGTCGCGCGGAGCGCTCGACGAGCAGGAGCAGCTCGAGGCGAGACTGGCCGAAGGTCGGCTGCGCGACGAGCTGCGCGGGGCCGACCTGCTCAACGACGCCGTGCGCGACGCGATCGAGGCCGCTCGGCGTCGCGGCGGTGTGGTCACCGTGTTCGACGAGGGCGGTCTCGACGGAGTGGACGAGCACCGTCGCGCGGAGATCCGGGACGAACTCGCGGTGACCCTGGCGAACGCCGACGCACGGCGGATCATCATCCGTTCGGCGAAGGATCCGCGCGTGGCGGTGACCGTGGTCGGGCGCGCCGGCACACGCTCGTCGGGCGACGACGATTCCGTCGAGATCTGGCACGAGATCCTGCGCGAGGCGACGGCCCCCTGAAAGAGTGGGCGAGGGGCGGCGGCGATGCCGCCTGCCCCTCGCCATGCGGACAGTTACCCGAAAACCGTCCGCGAGTGGCCGATCAGCGTCTGTCTACCCTGGGACAGAGAGACCAGCCGAACGCGAAGCGTCTCCTACAGTCTGATGGGTCGTCAAGAGCTTGTCTGTAGGTATTTTGGGGGACACGGATTTTCCGTCGATGGGGGATCATTGGACGATGGGAACGCGTCGCGGCACCAATCTCCCGCGGATGGGCGACTTCAACCAGTCGGTGATACTGGAGGCCATCCGGCGGTCCGGTGAGGGGCTGAGCAGGATCGAGCTCGTCGAGGCGACGGGGCTCTCCGCCCAGACCGTCACGAACATCACGCGCCGACTGCTCGATGACGGATTCATCCGGGAGGCGGGGCGGACCATCAACGGTCCGGGCAAACCCCGCGTGACGCTGCGCCTCATCTCGGAGAGCCGCTTCTCGGTCGGCGTCCATCTCGACCCGGCGGTCATGACCTTCGTGCTCCTCGATCTCTCGGGCACGGTCGTGCGACGCATGGGCGTGCGCACGCCGAAGATGGATCCGCGGCAGATCGTCGACGCGATGGCGACCACGATCGAGACGCTCATCTCCGCGGCCGGCGTCGACCGCTCGCTCATCGCCGGCGTCGGAGTGGCCGCCCCGGGACCGCTCGATGCGGACAAGGGCACCGTGATCGATCCGCCGAAGCTGCTCGGGTGGCATCGGGTGCCCCTGCGCGCCGTGCTCGCGGAGGCGACCGGCTTCCCCGTCACCCTGGAGAAGGACACGACGGCGGCCGCCGTGGGCGAGCTCTGGACCCGTCCCGGCTCTTCCGACGATTCATTCGTGTTCGTGTATCTCGGCACCGGGATCGGCGCCGCCCTCGCGAGGGACGGCGACGTCGTGCGCGGCAGCACGCAGAACCTCGGTGAGGTCGGGCATATCGTGGTCGATCCCGACGGTCCTGCGTGCCTGTGCGGGTCCCGCGGCTGCGTCGAGGTGATGTGCACCCCGCAGGCGATCGTCGAACAGGCCGAGCATGCGGGGGTCTTCCCGGACGATCGCGAGGTCAACGATGTCGAGGCCGTCGAGGCGCGGTTGACGCGGCTGTGCGAACGCGCCGCCGCGGGGGATGCCCCGGCCGCGCGGGTCCTGCGGGCGTCGGCCGGCCACCTCGCCGTGCTCACCGCCGTGCTGACGAACATGCTCGATGTGGATCGCGTCGTGCTCGGGGGGCCGTTCTGGTCGCGTCTCGCGCCCGCGTACCTGAACGAGATCCCCGGTCGCCTGGAGCGGCTGAGCGCCACCCGAGCGGTGAGGACGCTCCCCGTCGCCGGCACCGTCGTCGGAGTGGACGTCGGTGCGGTGGGCGCCGCCTGCGTCGTGCTGGACTCGGTGCTGACACCTCGCACGACGGATCTGCTCCTGGAGGACTGACCGGCAGCTTGAGGGATAACTCCAATCGATGTACTATCTGGGAGCCCCCAGCGATCGGATCACCGATGCACGACAACTCGTCCCTCGTCGAAGCGCGCCTCCGGCGCTTCGTGCAGGAGCGCCTCCTCACCGCCGTCTACGCGCGTACCGAGCGATTGACGCTCCGCTCGTGGACCGCGCCGGGCGAGCCCGTCGCCTTCGACGAGGCCGTGGAGCAATCCTTCGCTCCGTTCGAGGTCGGCACGGCCTGGGGGCGCGCGTGGGGCACGATGTGGCTGCATGTGACCGGGGTCGTCCCGGAGGTCGATGCCGGTCAGCGCGCCGAGCTGGTGTTCGATCTCGGGTTCAACACGGCCGAGCCGGGCTTCCAGGCCGAGGGCACGGTCTACCGGCCGGACGGGTCGATCGTGAAGGCTGTGGAGCCGAGGAACGCCTACGTTCCGCTGGACGGCGCCGCCGGGGATCCGATCGATCTCTATCTGGAGGCGGCGGCGAATCCGGATGTCGCCGAGGGCTGGACCTTCGCTCCGACGCCACTCGGCGAGTGGGACTCCGCGGGCGACGAACCGCGGTACGTGCTCCGTCAGGCGGATGTCGGCGTCCTCGACGTCACCGTCTGGGAGCTGTTGCAGGACGTGTCGGTGCTGCGCGGACTGATGGGGGCGCTCTCCACCGATTCGCCGCGCCGCGCGGAGATCCTCCGCGCTCTCGAGCGGATGATCGATGCGACCGACCCGGACGACGTCTCCGGCACGGCCGCCGATGCCAGAGCCGCGCTCGCCGGGGTGCTGTCGCGGCCGGCATCCGCCTCCGCTCATGCCCTCCACGCGGTCGGACACGCCCACATCGACTCGGCGTGGCTGTGGCCCGTCCGTGAGACGCAGCGCAAGGTCGCGAGGACGTTCTCGAACGTGCTGGCCCTGCAGCAGGAAGACCCTGAGTTCTCGTTCGCCGCATCCTCGGCGCAGCAGTACGCGTGGATGAAGATGTTCCAGCCGGAGCTGTTCGAGCGGATGCGCGCGGCCATCGCGGGGGGGCGCTTCGTGCCGGCCGGAGGGATGTGGGTCGAATCCGACACCAACATGCCGGGCGGTGAGGCCTTGGCGCGGCAGTTCGTGCGGGGCAAGCGGTTCTTCCTCGAAGAGTTCGGCGTGGAGCCCCTGGACGTCTGGCTGCCTGATTCTTTCGGATACTCCGCCGCGCTGCCGCAGATCGCGCGCGCGGCGGGATCGCGGTGGATGCTGACGCAGAAGATGTCGTGGAACGAGACGAACGTCATGCCCCACCACACCTTCCTCTGGGATGGCATAGACGGCTCGCGGATCTTCACGCACTTTCCCCCGGTCGACACATACAACGCGCAGCTCTCGGGTGAGGAGCTGGCCCGAGCGGAGCGGCAGTACGCCGAGAAGGGCGCCGCGAACACCTCGCTGGTGCCGTTCGGCTACGGCGACGGCGGCGGCGGGCCCACCAGGGAGATGATCGCCGCCGCGGTGCGATTGCGCTCGCTCGAGGGGTCGCCCACGGTGAGGCTGTCGACGCCGAAGATCTTCTTCGAAGCGGCCGAGGCGGAGTATCCGGCTCCGCCGGTGTGGACGGGCGAGATGTACCTCGAGTTCCACCGGGGGACCTACACGTCGCAATCCCGCACGAAGCGGGGGAACCGGCGCAGCGAGCACGCCCTGCGCGAAGCGGAGTTCTGGGCGACGGCCGCTGCCCTGCGCGGAGCGCCCTACCCCTACGCAGAGCTCGACGCCGCATGGGAGACCGTGCTGCTGCAGCAGTTCCACGACATCCTCCCCGGAAGCTCCATCGGATGGGTGCACCGGGAGGCAGAGAGACGCTACGCCGAGGTGCTGGCCTCGACGGAGCAGATCATCGCGGGGGCGCTGGCCGTCGTGGCCGGTTCGGGAGACACCGAGCTGGTCGCCGACGCCGGGCCCTACGCCCGAGAGGGAACGGCGGCGATGGGGATCTCCGCCGTGCAGGGTCCGGGGACCCCTGCGTCGGTCGCGCGGACGGCGAGCGGTTTCGTGTTGGAGAACGAGCACCTCACGGTGTCGATCGACGATGCAGGCCTGGTGACGTCACTCGTCACCCGTGCGACCGGGAGGGATGCGATTGCGGCGGGGGAGCGGGGGAACCTCCTCCAGCTGCATCGTGATACGCCCAGCCGATGGGATGCCTGGGACATCGACGAGCACTACCGCCGTCACGTCATCGACGTGACGGACGTGGTGTCGATCGACATCGTCCCGCATCCGTCGGCGGCAATCGTCTGCGTGGTCCGTGCGCTGGGGGGCTCACGGATCACGCAGGCTCTTCGTCTCGCGTCCGACGGGCGCGCGCTCGACATCGAGACGACGGTCGACTGGCACGAGCGGCAGAAGCTCCTGAAGCTCGCCTTCCCCCTCGACGTGCACACCGATCGTGCGACGTCGGAGATCCAGTTCGGTCATGTGCACCGTCCGACGCACGTGAACACCTCGTGGGACGCGGCACGATTCGAGACCGTGGCACATCGATGGGTGCATGTGGGAGAACCCGGCTTCGGCGTCGCCATCGCGAACGACGCGACCTACGGCCACGACATCACGAGGTCGCCGAGTGCTGCCGGCGGTACGGCGACCACCGTGCGGCTCTCGCTACTGCGCGCGCCGCTGTTCCCCGATCCCGAAGCGGACCAGGGCGAGCACACGTTCACGGTGAGCGTCCGGCCGGATGCGACCATCGCGGATGCCGTCCGCGAGGGCTACCGGCTGAATCTGCCGGTGCGCCCGGTCTCGGGCTCGGGGCCCGTGGAGCCGCTGCTCGCCGTGTCCTCCGACGCCGTGGTCGTCGAGGCGGTCAAGCTGGCCGAGGATCGCAGCGGAGACGTGATCGTGCGTCTGTACGAGGCGCACGGCGGGCGGGCGAAGGCGCAGCTCTCGACCGTCTTCGACGTCGACGCGGTCGTCGAGACCGATCTGCTCGAGCGGGAGATCGATGCATGCGCCGTCCGGGCCGTCGAGGGCCGCACCGTCGAACTCGAGCTCCGAGCCTTCCAGCTCGTCACGCTCCGCTTCCGCAATCCCGCGTCGCTCCCCGCCGCAGGCTAGGGGTGCACCGAGCGCTTCCCGCTCAACCGGAGAAGCGTCCCCAGGGGATGTCCCGACGGAGCGGCCTGCGCAGCGGACGCTGCGTCCGCTGCCACGCCGACACGACCGGCTCATCGGCCACGGCATCCGCCGACTCCGAGGCGTACGCATCCGTGATCACGGCGATGAGGGCGGCCAGCTCTTCTTCGTTCGCCGTGCCGCGCGTGATCTCGATCGTCGGCGGCAGATCGTCCGGCGTCTCGGGAAAGGAGGTCCGGTCGGTCACAGCGGGATGTTCCCGTGCTTCTTCGGAGGCAGTTCCGCCCGCTTGCCCCGCAGGGATCGCAGCGCCTTGGCGATCGAGACGCGGGTGTTCGCCGGCTCGATGATCCCGTCGAGTTCGCCGCGTTCTGCCGCGAGGAACGGCGAGGCCACATCGTAGGTGTACTCGTTGGCCAGGCGGGTGCGGACGGCCGCGACGTCTTCGCCGGCCTCCTCCGCCTTCTTGATCTCGCCCCGGTAGAGGATGTTGACCGCGCCCTGGCCACCCATCACGGCGATCTCGGCGGTGGGCCAGGCGAGGTTGATGTCGGCGCCGAGCTGCTTCGATCCCATGACGATGTAGGCACCGCCGTAGGCCTTGCGGAGGATGACGGTGACGAGCGGAACGGTCGCCTCGGCGTAGGCGTAGAGCAGTTTGGCTCCACGGCGGATGACGCCTTCCCACTCCTGATCGGTTCCGGGCAGATAGCCGGGCACGTCGACGAGGGTGACGATCGGGATCGAGAAGGCGTCGCAGAAGCGCACGAACCGGCTCGCCTTCTCGCCGGCCTGGATGTTCAGGGTGCCGGCCATCTGAGACGGCTGGTTCGCGATGATGCCGACCGAGCGGCCCTCGATCCGGCCGAACCCGATGACGATGTTCGGAGCGAACAGCGGCTGGACCTCGAGGAAGTCGCCCTGGTCGACGATGTGCTCGATCACCGTCTTGATGTCGTAAGGCTGGTTCGCGGAGTCCGGGACGATCGTGTTCAGCGAGCGATCGGCATCCGTCGTCTCGAACTCGAAGGCGCTCTCGTAGGTCGGCTGCTCCGCCATGTTGTTGTCGGGGAGGAAACCGAGCAGGGTACGGGCGTAATCGATCGCGTCGTCCTCGTCCTCGGCCAGGTAGTGCGCCACACCGGAGCGGGTGTTGTGGGTGTACGCCCCGCCGAGCTCCTCCATGCCGACGTCTTCGCCGGTGACGGTCTTGATCACGTCGGGGCCGGTGACGAACATCTGGCTGGTCTTGTCGACCATGATGACGAAGTCGGTGAGAGCGGGCGAGTAGACCGCGCCGCCGGCCGCCGGGCCCATGATGATCGAGATCTGCGGGATCACGCCGGAAGCCCGCGTGTTCAGGCGGAAGATCTCGCCGTACTTGCCGAGAGCGACGACGCCCTCCTGGATCCGGGCGCCGCCCGAGTCGAGGATGCCGATGCACGGCATGCCGCCGGCGAGGGCGAACTCCATGACCTTGATGATCTTCTCGCCCGCGACCTCACCGAGCGAGCCGCCGAACGTGGAGAAGTCCTGAGAGTAGACGGCGACCGTGCGGCCGTGGATGGTGCCGACTCCGGTGACGACCGAGTCGCCGTAGGGGCGCGAGCGGTCCATGCCGAAGGCGGTCGTGCGGTGGCGCACGTATTCGTCGAACTCGACGAAGCTCCCAGGGTCGACGAGGAGTTCGATGCGCTCGCGGGCGGTCATCTTGCCCTTGGCGTGCTGCTTCTCCTTCGCCTTGACCTCGGCGTCGACGACGGCCTCGGTGTAGCGAGCGCGCAGATCCGCGATCTTGCCGGCGGTGGTAAAGAGGTCGGGCTTGTCCGTCACGGATTCCACCCTAGCGTCGGCCGGTCGCTGTCCGTTGGATGCTCGCCACAACGGGTCGACTGATCCTTTGGCGCTCTCCTGAGTGTCGCGGTGCCGAGGTCAGTTCTTCGGCGCGTCGGAGGCCGGAGCGATGCCGGAGAGGTCGTGGCCGCCCTGCAGGTGGTCCGTGCCCTCGCCCCCGGTGAGTTCCGGGTCGGCGCGGTTGCCGCGTCGCGTGGTGACCTCGCCGACCTTCCGCCCGGCCCAGCCGGACACGCGTTCGGCGATGTTCCAGCCCTGCTGCTCCGCCTGCTCTC
>NZ_SSDJ01000045.1 GCF_004794465.1 Microbacterium sp. K24
CGGGCGGCCCTGCGGGCGAAGTGTTCACACTGACGAACGCCCAGCGGGCGCAGGCGGGACTCCCCGCTCTCGTATCCGATCCCGCTCTCGACGCGGCCGCGGCCGAATGGGCGCAGCAGCTGGCGTCGTCCTGCACGTTCGAGCACAGCACGTCGGCGTGGCGGAGCTCGCGCGTCGCCGCATTCGGGTGGGTGGCGACCGGTGAGAACATCGCCGCCGGGCAGCCGGATGCCGCCTCCGTGGTGAGCGGGTGGATGAACTCCAGCGGCCATCGTGCCAACATCCTCGACACGCGCTACACCGGCCTCGGCGTCGGCTACGCGACCGGCACGTGCTACCGCACGTACTGGGTGCAGATCTTCGGCATCGGGTCGCCCGTCAAGCGTCTCTCCGGTGGCGCCGGCGACCTCACCGGCGACCGGGCGGGAGACATCCTCGCCCGGACGTCGACCGGCGACCTCTACATCTACCCCGGCACCGGCGCCGGTGGATTCCAATCCCCCATCGCCGCCGCTCCCGGTTGGGGAGATCGCCCGTTCGCGACGCTCGGCGACTTCTCCGGCGACGGGATTCCCGACATCGCCCGCACGGAGGCGGACGGCAGACTCATGCTGCATGCCGGCAACGGGAAGGGCGGATTCCTCGCGCCCACGCAGATCGGCAACGGCTGGACGATGTTCTCCCAGTTGATCGGCGGCATCGACTTCACCGGCGACGCGCTGCCCGACGTGATCGGCCGCACGCCCGGCGGCGATCTCTTCCTCTATCCGGGCAACGGCCGCAGCGGCTGGCTCGCCGGCGGCGGTACGAAGATCGGCAACGGCTGGCAGACGATGGACCTGATGTTCCACGCCGGAGACTTCAACGGCGACGCGCGCGGCGACGTCATCGCCCGCAGACTCGACGGCACGCTCTGGATCTACCCGACCACAGGACGCGGAACCTGGGGCGCCGCGTCGCAGATCGGCATCGGCTGGGCTTCGCTCACCGCGGTCTTCGGCGCGGGCGACTTCGACGGCAACGGCACCCAGGACATCGTCGCGCGCGCCAACACGGGCAGTCTCCTGCTCTACGGGGGCAACGGTCGCGGCAGCTTCATCGCGACCCGGACGATCGGGGTCGGGTGGAACGGCATGGCCCAGATCGGCTGACCCGCTCGTCAGATCTCTCGACATCGAGATGACTTAGGCTCCCCTTCGTCGCTCCCCCGCTGCCGACGGGAATAGGATGGACAGCGATCGGGCGTGCCTGACACTTGCGCAGCACGCGACCGAGTCACATCGATCCAGGGAGGACGACCGTGTCCACAAGCGCTCGCTTGACACCGTCGATTTCGGAAACCACTTCCAAGACCCCCCGCGGCACCCTCTACCGGGGTCGCGAAGGCATGTGGTCGTGGGTGCTTCACCGCATCACCGGAGTCGCCATCTTCTTCTTCCTGTTGGTGCACGTGCTCGACACGGCGCTGATCAGGGTGTCGCCGGAGGCGTACAACGCCGTCATCGGCACATACAAGAACCCGATCATGGCGCTCGGCGAAGTCGTGCTGGTCGCGGGCATCGTGTTCCACGCGATGAACGGCCTGCGCATCATCGCGGTCGACGTGTGGTCGAAGGGTGCGCGCTACCAGCGTCAGCTCTTCTGGGGCGTCATCGCCGTGTGGGTCATCATCATGGCGGGCTTCGTGCCCCGCCACCTCATGCTCGCGTTCGCCGGATTCGGAGGAGGGCACTGATGTCCGCGCAGACCCTCGAGGCTCCGGTCCGCCGGCAGCGCCGCTTCAACATCGAGAAGTGGGGCTGGGTGTTCATGCGCGCGTCGGGCGTCGTGCTCGTTGTGCTCATCTTCGGCCACCTCTTCATCAACCTCATGGTCGGCGAGGGCATCCACGCCCTCGACTTCGCCTTCATCGCCGGCAAGTTCGCCACGCCGTTCTGGCAGTGGTGGGACGTGCTGATGCTCTGGCTGGCGCTGATCCACGGCGCCAACGGCATGCGGACGATCGTCAACGACTACGTCACGAACAACACCGCACGCAAGGCGCTGATCTGGGCGCTCGGCCTCGCCGCCGGCCTCCTCATCATCCTCGGCACGCTCGTCGTGTTCACGTTCGACCCGTGCCTGGGCGTCACCGAATCGAGCACGCTGTGGGAACAGTGCCAGACGCTGGGCAAGTAGAAGAGAAGGCAAACGAGAAGTGACTACCGAGACCCAGGATTCCGTCGTGCGCGACGGGGTGCACTACCACCAGTTCGACATCGTGATCGTGGGCGCCGGCGGCGCCGGTATGCGCGCCGCGATCGAGGCCGGCCCCGGCGCGAAGACGGCCGTGATCTCCAAGCTGTACCCGACCCGCTCGCACACGGGTGCGGCGCAGGGCGGCATGGCGGCGGCGCTCGCCAACGTCGAGGAGGACTCCTGGGAGTGGCACACCTTCGACACCGTCAAGGGCGGCGACTACCTCGTCGACCAGGACGCGGCGGAGATCCTCGCCAAAGAGGCGATCGACGCGGTCATCGACCTCGAGAACATGGGTCTGCCGTTCAACCGAACGCCCGAGGGCAAGATCGACCAGCGTCGCTTCGGCGGCCACACCGCCGAGCACGGCAAGACGCCGGTGCGTCGCGCCTGCTACGCCGCCGACCGCACGGGCCACATGATCCTGCAGACGCTGTTCCAGAACTGCGTCAAGCTCGGCATCAACTTCTTCAACGAGTACTACGTGCTCGACCTGCTCACGGTGAAGGATGCCGACGGCAAGACCCAGGTCTCCGGTGTCGTCGCCTACGACCTCGCCACCGGTGAGCTCCACGTCTTCCAGGCCAAGGCCGTGATCTTCGCGACCGGCGGCTTCGGGAAGATCTTCAAGACCACGTCGAACGCGCACACCCTCACCGGTGACGGCGTCGGCATCGTCTGGCGGAAGGGCCTCCCCCTCGAGGACCTCGAGTTCTTCCAGTTCCACCCCACCGGACTCGCCGGTCTCGGCATCCTGCTCACGGAGGGCGCCCGCGGTGAGGGCGCGATCCTGCGCAACGCGTCGGGCGAGCGCTTCATGGAGCGCTACGCCCCCACCATCAAGGACCTCGCTCCGCGTGACATCGTCGCCCGCTGCATGGTGCAGGAGGTCCTCGACGGCCGCGGCGCCGGGCCGCACAAGGACTACGTGCTGCTCGACTGCACGCACTTGGGTGCCGAAGTGCTCGAGACCAAGCTCCCCGACATCACGGAGTTCGCCCGCACCTACCTGGGCGTCGACCCGGTCGTCGAGCCGGTGCCGGTCATGCCGACCGCGCACTACGCGATGGGCGGCATCCCCACGAACAACGACGCCGAGGTCCTGGCCGACAACGACACCGTCGTTCCCGGTCTCTACGCCGCCGGCGAGTGCGCCTGCGTCTCGGTGCACGGCGCCAACCGCCTGGGCACCAACTCGCTGCTCGACATCAACGTCTTCGGAAAGCGCGCCGGCCGCGCGGCGGTCGAGTATGTGAAGACGGCGGAGTTCGTGCCGCTGCCCGAGAACCCGGCGGACTTCGTCTCCGGCATGCTCGAGGACCTCCGCAACAACCAGGGCACGGAGCGCATCGCCGTGCTCCGCAAGACGCTGCAGGACGAGATGGACAAGGGCGCGCAGGTGTTCCGCACGCACGAGTCCCTCGAGCACGTGCTCGGCGTCATCAAGGAGCTGCGCGACCGCTACAAGAACGTGCACGTCGACGACAAGGGCAAGCGGTTCAACACCGATCTGCTCGAGGCCGTCGAGCTGGGCTTCCTCCTCGACATCGCCGAGGTCGTCGTCTACGCCGCGCAGAACCGTGAGGAGAGCCGTGGCGGCCACATGCGCGACGACTTCCCGAAGCGGAACGACGAGAAGTACATGCAGCACACGATGGCGTACCTGACCGGCGACCCGCACTCGTCGACGCCGAGCGATCACATCAAGCTCGACTGGAAGCCCGTCGTGTTCACGAAGAACGAGCAGGGCGAGTTCAACTACCCGCCGATGGAGAGGAAGTACTGAGCATGTCGACTGCCATCGCAGAAGCACCTGCCGACACGACCGAAGAGACCGGCGTCCAGTCCTTCATCGTCACCTTCAACATCCGCCGATTCGACCCCGAGGTCGACGCCGAGCCGCATTGGGTCGATTACGACGTGGAGCTCTACTCCACCGACCGCGTGCTCGACGCGCTGCACAAGATCAAGTGGGAGGTCGACGGCTCGCTCACGTTCCGCCGGTCGTGCGCCCACGGCATCTGCGGCTCCGACGCCATGCGCATCAACGGGCGCAACCGGCTCGCCTGCAAGACGCTGATCAAGGACCTCGACATCTCGAAGCCGATCTACGTCGAGGCCATCAAGGGCCTGCCGCTCGAGAAGGATCTCGTCGTCGACATGGAGCCGTTCTTCGCGTCGTACCGCGAGGTCCAGCCCTTCCTCGTCGCCAGCTCCGTCCCGGAGAAGGGCAAGGAGCGCGTCCAGTCCATCGCCGACCGCGAGATCTTCGACGACACGACCAAGTGCATCCTGTGTGCCGCGTGCACCTCGTCGTGCCCCGTCTTCTGGACCGACGGCCAGTACTTCGGCCCGGCGGCGATCGTCAACGCGCACCGCTTCATCTTCGACTCGCGCGACGACAACGCGGCTGTGCGCCTCGACATCCTCAACGACAAGGAAGGCGTCTGGCGCTGCCGCACGACCTTCAACTGCTCCGAGGCCTGCCCCCGTGGCATCGAGGTCACCAAGGCCATCGCCGAGGTCAAGCAGGCGGTCCTGCGCGGCCGTCCCTGAGACGTCGCACGCATGCGTGAACGGGCGGGATCCTCAGCGGATCCCGCCCGTTCTCGCGTGTGGATAGGGTGAGAACGTGCCTGATCCCGCCGGCTCTCCCACCGAGCCCCGCCGCCTCGATGCAGCGGTGGAACGTGCGACCGCGCTGACGCATCGGACCCTCGCCCTGTTCCCCGTGCGCGTCTGGCGACATTTCCTGCAGCACAATGGATTCCTCCTCGCCGCGGGAGTGAGCTACCAGGCGCTCTTCGCCATCTTCGCCGCGATCTACCTCGCCTTCGCCATCGCCGGCCTGTGGCTCGGCGGAAGCTCGATAGCCGTCGACCGCGTGATCGACTTCATCAACCTCTACATCCCCAATCTGATCCAGGAGCACGGGGGCGTGTTCACGCCGGCGCAGGTGCAGGAGATCGCCGCGAACACCACCGGTGTGCTGAGCGTCACGGGTCTGATCGCGCTCGGCACCGTGATCTGGACCGCCATCGGCTGGGTGACGTTCTCGCGCCGGGCCACCAGAGACATCTTCGGGCTGCCGCCCGATCTGCGCAGCTACGTGCTCCTGAAGGCGCGAGACCTGCTGGCGGCACTGATCTTCGGCGTCGCGCTCATCGCCGGCTCGATACTCAGTTCGGCGAGCGCCGCGGCGCTGAGCTGGATACTGAGTCTGCTGGGATGGGATTCCGGATCGGACGGGCTGAACCTCAGCATCCGCATCGGCACCGTCCTGGTCTCGTTCGTGCTGCTCTCCGCCGCTCTCGCGGCCATGGTGCGTTTCCTCACCGGCACCTCGCTGCACTGGCGCACCATCTGGCCGGGCGCGCTGCTCGGGGGCGGTGCGATGACCGTCCTCCAGTTCGGAGCCGGCTTCCTGCTGAGCTACACCCCGACCAATCCCCTGCTCGCCACGTTCGCGATCTTCGTCGGTCTCCTGCTGTGGTTCCGCGTCAACGGCGTCGTGATGCTGGTGGCATCCTCCTGGATCGCGGTCGCCGCGCAGGATCGTGATCTCCCGCTGGTCGCGCAGACCGAGGCGGAGCGGCGTCTCATCGAGCATGAGACGCTGGTCGCGGCCGCGCGCATCCGCCTCCGCGAGGCGGAAGGCGCCCGCGACACCGAGCCCTGGTATCGACGGTGGCAGGCGGGGAGAGCGGTCCGGGATGCCGAGGCGGAACTCGCGTACCTTGAGGCCACGGCGCCCCCGTCGCCCGTGCCGACGCCACTGACTCAGCGGCTCCTGGCGGAGCTCCAGCGTCCGTCCCGGGATGTCGGCGGCCCTCGATAGGCTGGGGATCATGCCTCATCTGCGTATCGCCACGGTCAATGTCAACGGAATCCGGGCGGCTGCTCGCAACGGCATGAGCACCTGGCTCGACGCCGCCGACATCGACATCCTCACCCTGCAAGAGGTCCGCGGGCAGGATGAGCATCTCGAGGCGGCACTGCCCGGCTGGTCCTTCGTGCACGACGAGGCCACGGCCAAGGGCCGCGCCGGCGTCGCGATCGCCAGCCGCACTCCGGCACTGGCGTCGCGCACCGACCTCGGTCCCGAAGACTTCGACTCGAAGGGGCGCTGGATCGAGGCCGACTTCGTGATCGGCGACAGACCGATCACCGTCGTGAGCGCGTACGTGCACTCAGGTGAGGCCGACACCCCGAAGCAGGACGAGAAGTGGAAGTTCCTCGACGCGTTCGGCACCCGCCTTGCCGAGCTGGGTGCCGACGATGCATTGGCGCTCGTCACCGGCGACCTGAACGTCGGCCACCGCGAGCTCGACATCAAGAACTGGCGCGGCAACCGCAAGAAGGCGGGCTTCCTCCCGCGCGAACGCGCCTACTTCGACCGTTTCCTCGGAGAAGCGGGCGCGCAGATCACCGGCGTCGACGGCTCGGTGGGCACCGGACTCGGCTGGGTCGACGTCGGCCGCCGCTTCCACGGCGAGGTCGACGGCCCGTACACCTGGTGGTCGATGCGAGGACAGGCCTTCGACAACGACTCGGGCTGGCGCATCGACTACCATCTCGCGACTCCCGCACTCGCCGACCGCGTGCACACCTACCACGTCGCTCGCGCCGCGGCGTATGACCAGCGCTGGAGCGATCACGCTCCTGTGGTCGTCGACTACACGTACTGAATCGTCGAGGCTCAGGCGGTGAGCAGCGCGGCGACCAGCGCCACCGCGATGACCACATAGACGATGAGGCTGACGGAGTAGGCACGTGCCCGGAGCCCCGAGCGGAAGATCAGCGGGACGACGAGCGCGAGTGCGATCCCCGCGACCAGGGCGAGGAACGTGCCGAAGATGAGCGCGTATCCGTGTGGATCGCCTTCACCCGAGCCGAATCGGCTGCTCAACGCCATCCAGGCGAAGAGCACGAACGGAATGCCGAAGACGGCTGTCAGGACGATGCCGGCGATTCGCACACCACGTGCGACGGCGGTGCTCGGCGAGTCACGCATGGGGGCAGTCTACGGCGACGCCACCGTCCCGTGGTCGTCGATATAGCGGTACCAGCCGCGGTACTCGAGGATCGTTCCGAGAAGCGGGTTCGTGGCGCGCATCTCGATGGTGCGACGCTGATGGATCTCGTCCCAGCCGTCCTCGAGATCGACGGCGATGCCGAGGATGCCGCGCAGCGCGAAGCGTCTTCCCCACAGCCGGAGGGCGATGCGGCGCGTGCGCATCCGCAACGCCCCCGCGGCGGTCACACTGCATTCCTCGATGAGCTCCACGCGTCCGCGGGTTCCCAGCAGGTTCCGCACGAGCCCGGGGACGACGCTCTCGGTGACCCTGTCCACGACGAACTGCGTGCCACCCGGGAAACGGAACTCCCGCGCGCTGTCGAGCGTCGCCCGACCGCTCGAGGTCCGGCCGGATCGCGTCCGCAGACCGAACGGCACGTCGCGCCCGAGACGGGTGAGCATCATCCGCGGTCCGACCACCGGCACCGCGACGAGGCCCAGCCGCCCGAAGCGGCTGCCAGCGACTGCGAACACGCCCTCTGCCCTGTCGCTCGGCACGGGCGCCCGCATCTGCGCCAGGATCTCGGGGTGGAGGCGCTCGGCATCCTCCCCCAGAGCCGCCAGGAACACCTCGCCGCGTCGGACTATCGTCATGTCCTCAGCGTAGGACGCCCCACCGGCCGAACCGGCAGCGGCATCCCCATAGGATTGATGACGTGACGAAACCTCGCCTGTACTCCGGAATGCAGCCCTCCGCCGACTCCCTCCAGATCGGCAACTACATCGGGGCGCTCCTGCAGTGGCGGGATCTTCAGACGTCGTACGACGCGTACTTCTCCGTCGTCGACCTGCATGCCCTGACGCAGCCGAACAACCCGGAAGAACTGCGCGAGAAGACGCGGCGCACGGCAGCCCAGTACATCGCTGCGGGCATCGAGCCCTCCAAGTCGACGCTCTACGTGCAGTCGCACGTGCGGGCGCATGCCGAGCTCGCCTGGATCCTCAGCACCATCACCGGTTTCGGCGAAGCGAACCGCATGACCCAGTTCAAGGACAAGTCGGCGCGCTACGGGCAGGATGCGACGAGCGTCGGCCTCTTCACGTACCCGGTGCTCATGGCCGCCGACATCCTGCTCTATCAGACCGACGTCGTGCCGGTCGGCGACGACCAGAAGCAGCACGTCGAGCTCACCCGCACCTTGGCGGAGCGCTTCAACTCGCGCTTCGGGACGACGTTCACGGTGCCGATGCCGGTCATCCAGAAGGAGACCGCCCGCATCTACGACCTGCAGAACCCGACGTCGAAGATGTCGAAGTCGGCGGAGAGCGATGCCGGCGTCCTCTGGATGCTGGATGAGCCGGCGAAGTCGGCGAAGAAGATCATGCGCGCGGTGACCGACAACGAGGGATCGGTGCGCTTCGATCGGGAGAACAAGCCCGGCGTCTCGAATCTCCTGACGATCTACGCGGCCCTGTCGGGTCGTCAGGTCGCGGCGATCGAGGACGAGTACGCGGGTCGCGGCTACGGCGACTTCAAAAAGGGGCTCGCCGAGGTCGTGGTCGAGGAGTTCACACCGGTGCGCGCACGCGCGCTGGAGCTTCTCGACGACCCAGCAGAGCTCGATCGCATCCTCGCCGAGAACGCGGGACGAGCGGATGCCGTCGCCGACGCGACCCTGTCCGATGTCTACGACCGCGTGGGTCTGCTCCGCCGCGTGTGAGGGCGACGGCCCCTAGGATGGGGGCGTGACCGATCCGCAGCTGCCCCCTCCGTCCGGCGCCGTTCCTCCTGCTCCGCCCGCGCCCTTCGGAGCGGCTCCTCCGGTGTTTCCGCCTGCGCCTCCGGCCGCGGCGCCTCAGCCCGCGGCGGCTCCCCCCGCGTATCAGGCGCCTCAGGCGGCTCCGGCCCCGCCGACGTACCAGGGGGCTCCCGCGTACCCCGCCGTGCCGGCACCGCAGGCCGCGCCTCCCGGCGCCTACCAGGTTCCCGTCGGCGGTTACGCCGTTCCCGTCGGCTCCTACGCGGTACCGGAGGCTGCTCCGCGCGCGTCGGGCTTCCTCGGGATCCTCGCGCTGATCTTCGCGATCGTCGCGGCCGTCGTCACACCGATCGTCGTCGGCGTCGCGGGCTTCGAGATCGGCCGACGCCTCCCGGAGGGCATCTCGACCACGAGCGACGACATCCTCAGCGTCCTCTCCCCTGCGCGTGATCAGGTGCTGTGGGCGGAGCTGTCGTTCTGGACGGGTACGATCCTCGGCGTCGCGGCGATCGTCATCGGCATCATCGCCATCCGGAAGAAGCAGGGTCGCGGCCCGGGAACCGCGGCGCTGGTCGTCGCGGTGATCGCGCCGATGATCTTCTTCGTGGTGCTGACCGTCGCCTTCTCCACCGGTGGTGCGGCCGGGTTCGTGGACTTCGCGAGCTGACGCCCTGACGTCGGCGGCGCGTGCCGGTCAGCGCGGCGCGTGGTGCTTCTGCTGAGCCGCCAGGAGCCCCTCGGCGACGAGCAGTTCGACGGCGTCGGCCGCATCCGAGACGAGGATGGGCAGGTTCGGCCGCTCCTCCTTGCCGAACGGCGAGAGCACCCAGTCGGCGGGATCCTGACGTCCGGTCGGACGGCCGATGCCCACTCGCACGCGCGGGAACTCGGGGGTGCCCAGGGCGCGCGCGATGTCGCGTACGCCGTTGTGCCCTCCGTGCCCGCCGCCGATCTTCAACTTGACCGTGTCGAAGGGGATGTCGAGCTCGTCGTGCACGACGATGACCTGCTCCGCCGGCACCGAGTAGAACCGCACGAGCGCGGCCACCGGGGTGCCCGACACGTTCATGAAGGTGTTGGGCTTCGCGAGGACGAGCTGGTCCGCACCGGGTCGCAGCCAGGTCTCGACGACCCGCGCTCCGCCCTTGTGCTCGCGGAAGCTCTCGCCGCGTCGCGTCGCCAGCTCGTCGACGACCATCTGGCCGACGTTGTGCCGGGTGCTCTCGTAGCGCGGGCCGGGATTGCCCAGCCCCACCACCAGCCAGGTAGATGACATGTCCTCGTCCTCTCGTGCCGCGTCCTGCGACGAACCCGGTCAGGATACGACAGAGGGGACGCGATCCGATCGCGTCCCCTCTGCCATGAAACTGTCGGAGATCACTCCGCAGCGGCCTCCTCGGCTGCTGCTTCGCCCTCGGCGCCTTCAGCGGCCTCGGCACCCTCGGCGGCCTCGTCCTCGTCACCGAGGTCGACCTCGGCCGGCACGGAGATCGCGACGATGAGCACCTCGGGGTCGGCCAGCAGGGTCGAGCCCTTGGGCAGCGTGACGTCGGCGGCGGTGATGTGCGCACCCTCTTCGAGTCCCTCGACGGATACCTCGAGGTTCTGCGGGATGTGCGTCGCCTCGGCCTCGATCGACAGGGTGTTCGCGTCCTGGTTGACGATGGTGCCGGGAGCCGGCTCGCCGGTGACGATGACGGGAACGTCGATCGTGACCTTCTCGCCCTTGCGCACGACCAGCAGATCGATGTGCTCGATGATCTGGTGCACGGGGTCCTTCTGGACATCCTTGACCAGGGCGAGCTGCTCCTTGCCCTCGATGTCGAGCTCCAGCAGCGCGTTGGCGCGGCGGATGATGAGCGCGACCTGGTGGCCCGGCAGCGCGACGTGCACCGGCTCGGTGCCGTGGCCGTAGATGACGGCGGGGATCTTGCCGGCAGCGCGGAGGCGGCGGGCGAAGCCCTTGCCGAAGCTCTCGCGGAGCTCGGCGTGGACCTTGGTGTCTTCAGACATGAGGTTCTCCTTCAGGACACGCAGCGAAGGCGCCGCGCGGTGGTCTTGGAATTGTGAGCTCGAACGCAGACGCGTGAGGAAAGCCACCGGGCTTGCTTCGCCGCGTCGATAACGGATGTCCGCGCACGCGCAGAAGCATCCCTCGCCGAGGTACAAGCTCAATGGTACCGGATGAGCCGTTAGGCTGAGTACACCGGTCCTTTTCTGCAGATCACGGAGAACCTCATGCTCGACGGCGCCTTCCTCTCGCACGCACTCCTCTGGCTCATCGGAGCGATGACCGTGTGCGCCGTCGTGGGCAGCTTCGCGGCACTGTTCTCCATGGGCCGTTCCGGCTACCGCAAGGACTGAGCTTCGTCGCCGACTCGGCGCCGCATCAGTAGAACTCGACCGTATCCACGACGGCGCGAAGCTCCGCGCCGTCGAGCAGACGCGTGGCGTTCTCGGCGAACCGCCGAGCGATGCGCTCCTCCTCGTTGGAGTTGAGCGCCGCGGTATGCGGGCTGACCAGCACGTTCGGGTGGTCCCACAGCGGGGATCCCGCGTCCAGGGGCTCACGTTCGAAGACGTCGAGACCGGCGAACGCGATGCGTCCGTCATCGAGCGCCGCGAGCAGGGCGGTCTCATCGACGACCGTACCCCGCCCGACGTTCGTCAGGATCATCCCGGGCTTCACCGCCGCGAGCACCTCCTCGCCGATGAGGTGATGGGTCTGCGCGGTGCCGGGAAGCGTGACCACGATGGCATCGACCTCGCCCACCGCATCGACGAGCCGGTCGAGCGGCACGAGACGATCCACGCCCTCCACCGGTTCCCCGGACCGGGTCGTACCCCACACCTGGGCGCCCAGGGCGTGGAAGCGCCGCGCGCATTCCGCGCCGATGCCGCCGAGTCCGACGATCAGCACCGTCATCTCATCGAGCTGCCGCATCTGCCAGCGGTCGGGCCAGGTCCGGTTCCGCTGATCCGCCAGCAGGCGCGGGAGCCCCTTGGCGCCGGCCAGGACCGCGAAGACCGAGAACTCCGCGAGCGTGCCGCCGTGCACACCGGCACTCGTCGTGAAGACGACGCGATCGAGTTCCTCGCGGGAGAGCTCGGCTGCCCGCACGGTGCTCCCGCCACCCGCGGCCGTCGTCATGACCCAGCGCAGACGCGGGTTGGCCCTCACGGTGCGCGCCAAGGCTGCCGCGTCGACGTCGGGGATGCCGAACAGCGCGTCGGCGGAGTCGACGAGCGCGTCGAACGCTGCCTGCTGCTCCGATGTGCGTTCGAAATCAGGATCGCCGGTCCAGTCGGCAGGGCCGCGCATCGGCGGCAGCAGATCCTGATCGCGGACGACCTCCACGCGCGGCTCGAGCGTCTCGATGAGGTGGCAGAGCTCCTCCGGCAGCGGTACCGCCACGACGGCGCGCAATCTGTTGTCCGAACCGACCATGCTGATCCTTCCTTCGACGACCGGGTCCAGCGTATGACCTCCGGATGGCGCTGCCCGCCGCCGACGCCGGGCTTCCGTCGCAATCGGTGACACGGGGCGCACGTGCCTCCTGCACAGCGATACGCTGAAAGCACCCCTTCTTCACGATCGAGGAGCCTTTCTGTGCCCGAAGCATCAGCGAACATCGGAGTCGTCGGACTCGCCGTCATGGGTTCGAA
>NZ_SSDJ01000046.1 GCF_004794465.1 Microbacterium sp. K24
CCCGAGCGGCGCCCCCGCATACCCCGGAGCGGCTGCGCAGACCTACCCGGCCAGTCCCGGCGCCTACCCGCCCGCGAGCGGCGCCTATTCCGCTCCCAGCGGCTACGCGACACCGGGCGCGTACGCGGCCGGCGGATACCCGGCATCCGCACCGTATGAGGCGGCGGCACCGGCCGGACCGAAGAAGATCTCCATCCTCGGACTCGTCGGGCTCGGCCTCGCAGCGCTCGGCCTGATCCTCGCGTTCATCCCGTTCACTCTGCCGTTCGCGTGGGTCCTGCTCGCCGCCGGCTTCATCGTGTCGCTCATCTCGCTCTTCCTGAAGGGCAAGAAGTGGCCGGGCATCACCGGCCTCGGCGTCTCCGTGCTCGGCGCGATCGTCGCCGTCATCATGGGATTCGTCTTCCTCTTCGCCCTCGCGAACCAGATCGAGGACTCGATCCCCGATCCGCTGCCGACCTCTGACACCGGCACCGACGACGGCACGGATGAGGGCACCGACGACGGCACCGCACCGACCGATGTCGTCGAGGGTTCGATGGGCGAGCCCGTCACCGTGACACAGCTCTCCGGCACGGGCGAGGTCACCGTCAACTCGGCCTCGTGGAGCGCGACGAACGACTCCGGCTTCGACCCGACCAACGGCGGCTTCCTGCTGATCGACCTGACGTGGGAGACCCTCGACGGCACCACCTACGTCAACCCGCTCTACTTCTCGGTCGAGACGGCAGAGGGCACCGCCGGCGATTACGACATCTTCGGCGATGCGACCCTCGAGTCGAGCGAACTCCCGGCAGGTCAGTCGACCCAGGGCACGGTCTCGTTCGACGTCGCGCAGAGCGGCTCGTATGTCATCATCATCACGGACGAGCTCCTCCAGGAAGTCGCCCGAGTGACGGTGGAGCCTTCGGCCGGCTGATCGCCGACAGAAGCACAGACAACAGGAAAGATCGATGACGACACCTGCCGGCTGGTACGACGACGGATCCGGGAACCTGCGGTGGTGGGACGGGCAGCAGTGGACGGCGCACGTGCGCGCCGCACCGCATCCCGCCCCGGAGGGCCAGACGGAGACGGCCGCGCAGCCGGAAGTCGAGCCTGCCGCACCGGTGCCGTCGGAGACCTCGGCCCCCGCCGCCGATCCGGAACCGTTCGCACCTCCCTACTCCCTGCAGCCCCAGGCCGCGGCGTATCCCGGCGCAGCGACCACCCCGTCGTATCCGGTGGTGGCGGGTTATCCGGGTGCCGCTCCGGGTTATGGCGCTGCACCGGGGGTGCCGACGCAGACGCCCCCGCGCAAGATCTCGGTACTGGGACTCATCGGGCTCGGCGCCGCCGTGGTCGGCGTCGTGCTCGCCTGCGTCCCTCCGATCGCGATCATCGGCTGGGTCGTACTCGGGGTCGCCTTCGTCATCTCCCTCGTCTCGCTGTTCCTCCGCGGTACCAAATGGCCCGGGATCACGGGCATGGGCGTCACCGTGTTCGGCACGGTCCTCGCCCTCGCCGTGTCGCTCATCTCGCTCGGGCTCGGCTCGACCGTCGAGGCCGACCCGGCCGCCTCGCCGAGCGCACGGCCGTCGGCCGACTCGAGCCAGGAAGCGCAGGATCCTTCGGAGATCGAAGGCGCCGAGATGGTGTCGTTCGATGAGCTCGCCGTCGGCGACTGCATCCCCCTGGTGGAATACGACGAGGAGGAGACCGAGGTCTTCGAGGTGCCGGTGGTGCCGTGCGATCTGCCGCATACCGACGAGGTCTTCTACAAGTACGACCTTCCGGAAGGCGATTACCCCGGCGACGACGAGATCTACGAGCTCGCCTGGGAAGGCTGCCGCGCGCAGTTCGAGGGATTCGTGGGCCTGTCGTACGACGAGTCAGAGCTCGACATCTACCCCTACTCTCCGACCCAGGCGTCGTGGAACAGATGGAACGACCGCACCGTCCACTGCATCGTGTTCAGCTATGACGAGGTCACCGGCTCCCTGCAGGGCGCCGCACGCTGACCCGCCGCACGACGAACGAAAGAGGCCCCGGAGTCATCCGGGGCCTTCTTCGTAGACTCAGTCCTCGTCTTTGCGCTTGCGCCAGCGGATGCCGGCAGAGATGAACCCATCGAGGTCACCGTCGAAGACGGCCGCGGGGTTCCCGGACTCGTGCCCGGTGCGCAGGTCCTTGACGAGCTGCTGGCCGTAGAGGAAGTACGAGCGCATCTGGTCGCCCCAGCTCGCGGTGATGTTGCCCGCGAGCTCCTTCTTCTTCGCCGCTTCCTGCTCCTTCTGCAGCAGGAGGAGACGGGTCTGCAGCACGCGCATCGCTGCGGCGCGGTTCTGGATCTGCGACTTCTCGTTCTGCATCGACACGACGATGCCGGTCGGGAGATGGGTCAGGCGCACCGCCGAGTCGGTCGTGTTGACGGACTGGCCGCCGGGCCCGGACGAGCGGAACACGTCGACGCGGATGTCGCTCTCGGGGATGTCGACCTCGGTCGCCTCCTCCATCAGCGGGATGACCTCGACCGCGGCGAACGACGTCTGCCGCTTGTCGGCCGAGCCGAACGGGCTGATGCGTGCGAGACGGTGGGTGCCGGCCTCGACCGACACGGTGCCGAAGGCGTAGGGCGCGTCGACCTCGAAGGTCGCGGACTTGATGCCCGCGCCTTCGGCGTAGGACGTGTCCATGACCTTCACGGGGTACTTGTGGCGCTCGGCCCAGCGCAGGTACATGCGCATGAGCATCTCGGCGAAGTCGGTGGCGTCGTCGCCGCCGGCGCCGGAGCGGATCGTGATGATCGCGGAGCGCTCGTCGTATTCGCCGTCGAGGAGGGTCTGCACCTCGAGCTGGTTGATGACGTCGGTCAGCGCCGCCAGCTCGGTGCGAGCCTCCTGCGCGGATTCCTCGTCGCCCATCTCGTTCGCGAGACCGATGAGCACCTCGAGGTCGTCGAGTCGCGAGGCGATGCCGGTGATGCGGGCGAGCTCCGACTGCCGGTGGCTGAGGGCGCTGGTCACCTTCTGCGCGCGCTCGGTGTCGTCCCAGAGGTCGGGAGCGCCGGCTTCCTCGCTGAGCCTCGCGATCTCGTCGCGGAGGTGGGAGACATCGACGACCTCGCTGATGTCGCCGAAGGTGTGCCTGAGCGCCTGGATTTCGGCGGAGAGATCTAATTCGAGCATGACACCTCAGCCTATCGTGCCGCCTGCTCGCGCGGGGACTCGCGTGTCTCGACCACGACGACGACCGGAGTAGCGTGAGTGCGTGAGCAGTGCATCCTCGGTCCTCCGTCAGTTCGGACCGATGGTGTACCTGCCGACGATCCTCTTCGCTCTGGGTGAGGGCGCGGTCATCCCGCTCATCCCGGTGATCGCTTCGTCCATGGGCGCCGATGTGGCGTTCGCCGCACTCGTCACGTCGGGACTCGTCGTCGGGCAGCTGTGCGGAAACCTTCCTGCGGGATGGGCGGTCGGGCGCATCGGCGAGCGCTACACGATGGTGATCGCCGGCGTGGTCGCGATCCTCGCCGCGGTCGGGATGGCGCTCGCGCCCTCGCTCGCCGTGCTCGCGGCATCCGTCTTCCTGCTCGGCATGTGCGCGGCGGCCTTCGGTCTCGCCCGGCACGCATTCATGACGACGCGCGTGCCTCTCGAGTTCCGGGCTCGTTCGCTGTCGCTGCTGGGCGGCAGCTTCCGGCTCGGCATCTTCATCGGCCCCTTCGTCGCCGCGGGACTGCTGCAGCTCTTCGGTTCCGAGGCGGCGGCGATCTGGTTCTTCCTCGTCTGTCTGGTCGTGATGGTCGCGCTCGTGCTCTTCGGTCCGGACCCGGAGAAGACGATCCCGGCGATCACGCACGTGCGGTACGCCGAGGACTCCGGCGAACCGGTGAGCGGATCGATCCCGACCATCGAGCGTTCCGGCATCTTCCGGACGATGTGGCAGCAGCGCGCGGTGCTCGGCCGTCTCGGCCTGGCCGCCGCTTCGCTCTCGGCGGTGCGCTCGGCGCGGCAGGTCATCCTGCCGCTGTGGGGTCTGTCACTGGGGCTGGACGCGTCGACGATCGCTCTCGTGGTCGGTGTCTCGGGGGCGATCGACTTCGCCCTCTTCTACGCGAGCGGGCAGGTGATGGACCGGTTCGGCCGGCTGTGGGCGGCGATGCCGGCCATGGTGCTGATGGGCGCGGGATTCCTCGCGATGTCGTTCACTCACGACCTCGATGCGGCGGTGCTCTGGTTCGGCATGTTCGCGGCGGTGCTGGGAGTCGGGAACGGCCTGTCGAGCGGCATCCTGCTGACGCTGGGCGCCGACGTCGCGCCGAAGCGGGAGCCGGCGGCGTTCCTCGGGTCATGGCGAACCCTGACGGATGCCGGTGGCGCGATCGCCCCGCTGCTCGTCGCGGCGATCACCGCTGTCGCCGCGCTCCCGTTCGCGGCGGCGGCGATGGGCGTGATCAGTCTGCTGGGTGCTGCCGGTTTCGTCCGGTGGATCCCGAGATTCGTTCCGCGCACGCGGCCGGAACCGGACGACGAAGCGGAAGACGAATGAGCCGGATGCTGTCCGCCGATGTCCATCGTCTCGTCGCCGGCCTCGTGCCGAGATCGGAGCGGGAGCGTGCGGCGCAGGCCGACTTCGCCTCCTTCTTCTCGGATGACTCCGGGCCCGTGTCGCGCGACTCCGGACCTGACCACGCCACGGCCTCCTGCGTCGTGTTCGACGAGACGCTCACGCAGACCCTGCTCGTCTTCCACGGCAAGGGCCGGTTCTGGGTGCAGCCCGGTGGTCACGCGGAGGAGGGCGATGACTCGATCGTCGATGCGGCGCTGCGCGAGCTGCGTGAGGAGACCGGCATCGTGTCCGCAGCCCCGACCGCTCCCCTCGTCTACGACCTGGACCATCACGGCCTGTCGTCCCGCTTCGGTCGCTGCGCGTCGCACCTCGACATCGGTATCGCCGTGATCGTCGACCCGGCGATCGCGTTGACGGTGAGCGACGAATCCGAAGACGTCCGCTGGTGGCCGGTGGACGCGCTGCCTGCGGAGGTGCCGCCACAGCTCGAGCCGCGGCTGGTGGGACTGCGGGAGCGGTTGCGCTCGCAGCGCTAGTCCACACTCCTCATTGCAGCGCGGTACGGCTCGTCGCGGTGGACTCCAGCGCGACGCCCTCGGGCACGAAGGGCGAGAACAGCGGCGGATGCCACGTCGATGCGACCGTCACCCGGGCAGAGACCCCGTCCGGCGTCGAGGCGTCGACGAGTTCGGCGTCGCCGGGCAGCGCCTCCACCAGTGCCGACGCCTGCTCCTCGACGCCGGCATCGGTCAGTTCCGCCCTCACCGCGTCACCCTCGACCTGCAGCGTGAAGCCGTCGGCTCCGGCGAGCGCGGCCGAATCCGCCAACGCATCGAGCCGCTTCTGCGCGAGGTACAGATCGGTCGCGCACACGCAGACGAAGACGACGGCGATCGCCAGCAGCACGTAGCCGAGCGTCAGGAGCAGGACGCTCCCCTCCTCCCCCGCGCGCTGGTCGTCGTTCACTCCACGCCCCACAACCGGGAGACCTTCTGCGCGGCTTCCGCCCGCACGGCGATGGATGTCGCGCGATCGAGACCGAACACCGACGGCACCAGGGGAAGGTGAACCCGAGCCGAGACGGTGACGATGAGCGTGGCTCCGGCGGACGGGCAGTCGACCCCGGCCGGCGAACAGGTCAGGGACACGTCTACCGCAGCTGGATCGAGACCGTATTCCTCGATGATCCCGGCGAGCACTGCGTCTCCGTCGGCGGTGGCTGCGGCCGCGTCCGGCGCCATCGCGATCGCCCGGGCCGTGTGTCGGGCGGCGGCCTCGGCTCCGAGGGTCTGCTCCTGGATCGCTCCGAGGGCGATCACCAGGTAGACGAGCGGGACCAGCAGGATGACCCCGACCGTGATGAACTCCAGCGCGGCAGATCCGTCGTCATTCGTCGCCCAGGCTCTCGACCGGTGCATGCGCTTCCACCTCCAGTGCGAAGGGGATGCCGATGAGCCCGATCACGGGGAGCGACGTGCGGATCCGCAGGTCGACCGTCTCATGTCGGAACGCCTCCGACGTGCCGATCGCGATGTCGCCGGCATAGGCGGGGCCGATCGCCTGGGTGATCACCGTGCGTGCGCGGTCCGCCCCCTCCTCCAGTGTCGTGTCGGCGAGGGCCGCGTGATACGCACCTTCCACGGCCGCGTCGTGCACGACGTTCCGCACGTACACGGCGAGCGCGAGCTGCAGCACCGCCAGGGTGAGAACGGTGAGGAGGGTGCCGACCAGGACGAACTCGACGGGACTCGACCCCCGCTCCTCGCGCAGCATGGCAGGGAACCGCATCTCAGAGACCGGACACTCGCTGGATCGCCTGTTCGAACAACGCCGTGAGCGCCGGACCGGCGACGGCCCAGATCAGGACCACGAGCCCCGCCGTCATCAGCGTCACGAGAACCCAGCCCGGCACGTCTCCGCGCTCATCCGCTGCCAGCGCTCGAGCCCAGGCCCGTGCGTCACGCCACCGGTGTGCCCGTTGGTGGTCTGGGAAGTTCTGCGGGTGCGCCGTCATGGTCGCCCTTTCCTGGTTGGTCAGCCGATGCCGAGTCGAAGGATGAAGAGTCCGGGGTAGATCGCGAACACCACAGACAAAGGGAGGATCAGGAACACGAGCGGCAGGAGCATCAGGATCTCCTTTCGCCCGGCCTGCTCGATGAGCGTGCGCTTCGCGTCCTCGCGAGCGTCACCCGCCTGTGCATGAAGCACGCCGGCGAGCGGTGCTCCGTGTTCGAGGGCGGCGATGACCTGGTCGACGGCGCGCGAGAGTCCGGGCAGCTGCAGCCGGCCGGACATCTCACCCAGAGCATCCGCCAGCGGAGATCCCGTCCCGGCGGCGAGCACCACCTGGCGCAGCTCGGCAGTGAGCTCTCCTGATCCGACCGCGGCCACGCGTCGCAGCGAGTCGAGGAAGCCTTCCCCCGCCGACAGGCACAGAGCCAGGAACTCGAGAGTCGTCGGAAGCTCGTCCGTGAGTCGTGCGCGACGTGACTTCGCCCGCGCGGAGAGCTGCATGTCGTAGCCGATCGCGGCCAGGGCTCCGCTGAGGATGGGGATGATCGTGACGGGCACCGACATCCTGCCCGCAAGAGCCAACGCGATCACGGCGAGCGAACCGGCACCGATTCCGCCGAGCATCCAGCCGAGCTGACGTCCTCGGAAGGCGACGGGATCCGTCCGCACCCCTGCTTGAGCGAGGCGCTGCCGCAGGACTTCGCCTCCGCCCAGCATCCGCTCGAATCCGTGCTGCGCACGCAGCCAGAGACTCCGACCGCCCGCAGGCAGCATCCCTGTCGCCGGCAGGAGGCCGCGCGGCATGTCCTCGTCGGCGACCACGTCGCGCACGTAGGGGGCGATGCGCACGGTCAGTGAAGCGGCCCGCCACCGCGGAAGCGCCGCGAGGATGCAGAGGATTCCGGCGGCGAGAGTACCGCCGACGAGCACCGCGCTCGCGAGAGCCGAGAACCCGTTCATCCGAACCACCGTCGAGGCTCGGGCAGCCTGCCGATGCGGACCATGATGCGGAAGGCGGTCACCGAGACCGCGGCGCCGACGCAGATCACGACCACACCCTCGGGTGTGCCGTACGCCGACGCGCCCTCCGGCCTCATCACCAGCAGACCGAGCACGACCCACGGCGCGATCGCCCCGAGCACCGCCGCACCGCGGATCCACGACTGACGTGCCTCCACTTCGCCTCGTAGGGCGGCGTCGGCCCGCACGGACGATGACAGAGCCCGCAGTACGGAGATCAGCTCGGTGCCGCCCACTTGCCGCGCCATGCGCAGGGTCTCCACGATCCGGTCCCCGATCGGGTCGGCCAGTGACGACTTCAGCCGGTCGAGACTTGTCTCGAACCGGCCTGTCGCGCGCAGGTCGCGGGCGAACACGAGGAATGCCGGACGCAGCATCGCCGGGGACGACTCGGCGAGGCTCGCCACCGCGTCGGGCAGCGAGAGGCCTACGCGGATCGCGGCGATCAGCAGGTCGCAGACGTCGGGCCACAGCTGGCGACGAAGTCGGCGAAGTCTCATCCGACGTCCGCGCAGCCACATCACCGGGGCGACCGCGGCGGCGACACCGGCGAGCACCGACAGCACCGGGATGACGGTCAGCAGCCACACGGCGGACGCGACGATCAGCGCCGCCGCCACCATCACGGCGATCACAGCCCGCGGCGTGATCGCGTCCATGCCGGCCTCGTCGAGGAGACGCGCCAACCGCCCGCGATGCACCGGCGGTGCCTTCGCCTCGGCCCGCGGCCACATCCACGGCGCGAGGCACAGCAGCAGGCCTGCGGCCAGCAGTGCTCCGACCAGGACGGTCATGACGCGACTCCGCTGCGACGGAACGTCTCCCGCAGCGGCTCCGCCTCGCGGCTCATCGGCCTCTCCGCCTGATACACCGCCCGGGTGAGGATGCGCCCGTCGACCACGTCTCCACTCGGCGCGATGATCTCCTGCACCCGCCGCGCGCCCGACGCGTCCCGCGCACAGTGCACGACAAGGTCGACCGCGGCGGCGAGCGCAGGGGCGATGAACGCCCGATCGATGTTCCGTCCCGCGAGCAGCGGAAGGATCGTCAGCTTGTCCAGTGCCTCGGTCGCCGAGTTCGCATGCACGGTTCCTGCTCCGGGGACGCCGGTGTTCAGGGCGAGCACGAGGTCGAGGGCTTCGGCGTCGCGCACCTCGCCGACGACCAGCCGGTCAGGCCGCATCCGCAGCGCCTCTTTCACCAACCGCCTGAGGGTGATCTCACCCGTGCCCTCGAGCCCAGCCTGCCGTCCCTGCAGGGCGACCAGGTCAGACCCCTCGATGGCGAGCTCGAAGGTCTCCTCGACGGTGATGATCCGCTGCGAATCCGCGCACGACGAGAGCAAGGCTCCGAGCAACGTGGTCTTCCCGGCGTGCGTCGCGCCCGACACGATCACGCTCCGCCCGCTCCGCATCGCTTCGCGGAGCAGTCGTGCGACCTCCACGGGCATCGCGCCCTGGCCGGCCAGCGCCTCGAGCGTGCGATATCGCGGCAGGAACTTGCGGATGTTGACCGCCCACGAGCCGCGCACCACGTCCGCGATGGCGACGTGGAGTCTCGAGCCGTCGGGCAGGGATGCATCCACGAAGGGCTGACTGATGTCGACCCGGCGACCGGTGGGCTGCAGCATCCGTTCGACGAGGTCGCGCACCGTCGACTCGCTCAGGCGCAGGCCGGTCCGCTCGCCGACTCCGCCGCGAGCGACATGCACGTGTCCGTCGCCGTTCACCCAGATCTCCTCGATCTCGGCGTCGTCCAGGAACGGCTGCAGAGCACCGAGCCCGCTGACGGCGGCGAGCACGTCGCGCACGCACGCGGCCTCGTCATCGATGAGCGCTTCGCCACGCGCCAATGCCCGATCGTCGTGACGCCGCACCTCGGACTGCGCGACGCGGCGCGCCGCCTCCGGATCGAGCGACGGGTCGATCCCCTCGGACCTCAGGCGCGAACGGACGCGTTCGGCGACGAGGGCGGACGGATGACTCACCTCGGCATCCTCGCAAGAATCGCGACCGACCCGCGGAAGTTATCCACAGGAATGCCGCGGGCTCGATACCGGAGCGGATTCTCCGATGTCAACCCGATCGCCGGTGTCGGAACGACCGCTTACTCTGCGAGAACACCCGCAAGGAGGTCCTGTGCGACGCCCCACAGCATCCGGTCCGTCACCGACCGTCTCGGTCGTGATCCCGGTGAAGGACGACGCGGAGCACCTTCGGCAGTGCCTCGACGCCCTTCATCGGCAGGCCCGTCGCCCCGATGAGATCATCGTCGTCGACAACGATTCCACAGACGCGTCGGCCGCGGTCGCCGCATCGTTCGGCGCCACGGTGGTGCACTGCGGCGAACCTGGCGTCCCCGCGGCGAGCGCGCGCGGATACGACACGGCGCGCGGCGACCTGATCCTGCGATTGGACGCCGACAGCCTGCCCTCCGTCCTGTGGGTCGAATCGGTCGTCGAGGCGTTCGCGCAGCATCCGGAGGTCTCGGTCTTCACTGGCGGAGCCCGCTTCATCGACGGCCCTCCGGTGCTGCGCACTCCGCTCGCGGCCGCCTATCTGCTCTCCTACGCGGCCGTGTGCACCGCGTCTCTGGGCCACCTCCCGTTGTTCGGGTCGAATCTGGCGTTCCGACGCGCGGCGTGGGTCGATGTGCGCGCCGACGTGCGGCGAGACGATCCGGAGCGGCATGACGACCTGGACCTCGCCTTCCACTTCGGCGAACGCCACCGCATCCGATTCCTGGCGGGCGCGGAGATGGGCATCTCGATGCGCCCGTTCGGAAGCGTCCGCTCCTTCGCCCGTCGTGTCGCTCGCGGATTCCGCACGGTGATCGCGCACTGGCCCGAGGACTTCCCACCCGTCCGCTGGAACCGTCTCGCGCTCCGACGCGTTCTGCACCGGATGGGTGTTCCCACACCGACGTCGGCGGCACGATGAACGGTCCGCTCCTGGGGCCGGCGGCGCCGCCGTACCTGCATGTGATGACGTTCAACGTGCGGCGGCCGATGAACGGCATCACGTGGCCTCCCGCGGACCGGTGGGCCTCGCGACGCCCGCGGATGCAGACGCTGCTCGATGAGGAGCGGCCGACGATCCTCGGTGCGCAGGAGGTGCTTCCCGCGCAGGCGCGGGTGATCCGCGACGCGCTCGGATCCGGCTACCGCTTCGTCGGGCACGGACGGATGCCGGGGCCTCGGGGCGAGGCCTGCCCGATCTTCTACGACACGCAGCGGCTGGAGCTCATGTCGTGGAGGCAGCGCGGTCTCTCCGATCGGCCGGACGAACCTGGCTCGACCTCCTGGGGGAACGTGATCCCGCGCGTCTTCGTGCATGCGAGCTTCCGCGATCGGATGACGTCGAGGGAGTTCACCGTGATCAACACCCATCTCGACGTCTTCTCGGCACGAGCTCGTCAGCGCGCTGCGGAGGAGCTGCACGAGATGGTCGCCGGTCAGCCTCTCCCGGCGATACTGCTCGGCGACCTCAACGCCGGCCCGACCTCGCCCCCATGGACCACGCTGCTCTCTCACGGGATACTCACGGACGCCTGGTTCGCCGCCGAGGCCCGCCTCTCCCCCGAGTGGGGCACGTTCGCCGGGTATCGTCGGCCGCGTCGCGGCAGACGCATCGATGCGATCCTGGTCACGCCGGAAGTGCAGGTGCGGCGCGTCGGGATCAACGGGCGCCGCTTCGACGGCGGATGGCCGTCCGATCATCTGCCGGTGCAGGCCGCACTGACGATCCCAGGTCGGACGGGAACGCGATGAAGGAGAACTTCCTGCGTGCGCCTCACGGCGTGGCCGATTACACCGCCGATGCTCTCCGCGTGGTCGGGGTGCTCGGCGTCGTCGTCGCCGCCATATGGTCGACACCGACGGATGCCGGCATCCTCGCACTCGCGCTGCCGGCGTTGATGGTTCCCCGAGTGCTGGGCATGCGCGCCTGGGCGGACATCCTCCTCGGCGTCACGGTCCTCGTCGCGGCGGGCAGCAACGTCTTCGATCTCTATCGCACGGTCGTCGGGTGGGACCTCGTGGTGCACTTCGTGTGCACCGGCGTCATCGCCTCGACGGGCTACCTCGTGCTCGCGCGCTGTCTCGTGGTGCCACGTCAGGGCGCTGCGGACTTCCGCAAGCGCACCGCGATCGTCGTATGCACCGCCCTCGGTCTCGCAGTCAGCGCGATCTGGGAGATGATCGAGTGGGCCGGGCGCACATTCATCACCTCAGAGATCTTCGTCACGTATCAGGACACGATCGGCGACATGGCCGTGGGCGGGCTCGGCGCTTTCGCTGCGGGCATCGGCGTCGCGTTCCTCCGTCTGGAACGCGCCGACGCCGCGTGAGCGGATGGCCACGACCCGGCACATTCCCCTGCGAAGCGCAAGGGTGCTGACCATCGGGGAACGGGGTGGTGGACTGACGGCACGTGAGCATCACTCAGTGAAAGGACACTCATGACCGACTCTTCCCCCATCCCCGGCCCGCCCGTCCCCTCCACTCCGGGCGAACAGCCCACCGGACCCGAGCCGACGGATCCCGGACAGACCCCTCCCGGACCCGCCGTGCCGTCTCCGTCGCAGCCGTCGCCCGCCTTCCCCGACGAGCCGTCCCCGACGCACCCGAACGAGCCGCTGGCCCCCACCCCGCAGGAACCGCTGGCGCCCAACCCGGAAGAGCCGCTTGCTCCGAACCCGGAGGAGCCGCTCATCCCGGGTTCCGGTCCACTCGCCTGAGCCGCGACTCAAGACCGCCTTCCGCGTTCCGCGGGAGGCGGTCTTTTCGCGCCAGGGCTTCGGGATATCCCCCGCGGAACTGCGGGCTGATCCCCAGATTCTGTGTTTCTCCGATCAGTAGACTGATTCCACCGCGCGGGAGTGGTGAAATTGGCAGACACGCAGGATTTAGGTTCCTGTGCCCTAGGGCGTGTGGGTTCAAGTCCCACCTTCCGCACGACGGCTGCTTCGGCATCCTCACCGTTACACCGCCGACCAATAACGACCGACGGGAATCCCCAGTGCTCGAAACCATGCTGCACGCACCCACCGCTCTCATCCCCTGGCTCGACCCCGCGACGATCATCGGCACGGCCGGACCCTGGGCGCTGCTGGTCGTGTGCTTCATCGTCTTCGCCGAGACGGGTCTGCTGGTGGGCTTCCTGCTGCCCGGTGACACACTGCTGGTGATCTCGGGCCTGCTCTCGCATCCGCTCGCGGGTTCGGAGCACGGCGTGTTCGGCATCAACGTGTGGTTCGTCGCGCTGCTGATCGGCCTCTCGGCCTTCGTCGGCGGTGAGGTCGGGTACGTCATCGGCCATAAGGGCGGACCGGCGATCTTCGAGCGCAAGGAATCCGGGCTCTTCAGCAAGAAGAACGTCGAGCGCACGAACGCCTTCTTCGAACGGTTCGGCGGCATCACCGTGATCCTCGCCCGCTTCGTCCCGATCGTGCGCACGTTCGCACCGGTCGCCGCGGGTGTGGGTCATATGCCGTGGCGCAAGTACACGCTCTACAACCTGATCGGTGCGATCCTCTGGGGCTTCGGTCTGACGATGTTCGGCTACCTCATCGGCTTCATCCCGCCGGTCGCCGAGTTCGTGGAGAGCTACATCGACCTGATCCTGCTGGCCGCGGTCGGCGGCACGGCGCTCGTCACGATCTACCACTACTTCTCCGAGCGCCACAAGGCGAAGAAGGCCGCCGCTGCCGGTGAAGACGTCACGACGGATGCCGTCGAGGCCGAGGAGCTCGCCCTCGATCCCCAGGTGTTCGACCGCGCTCCCGACCTCGACGGCGACGGCAAGCACTGAGTCGGCTCCCGGCGGACGGGTCCGCCGGGAGAGCGTTCAGCCGGTCTTCTTCGCCGGCTTCTTGGCCTTCGTGGGCTTCTCGCTCGCCCGTTTCTCCTTCGACCGCGCGACGCTCTCGCGGAGCGCCTCCATGAGGTCGATGACCTCTCCGCCCTTGCCCTCGGCTTCCGCTTCGCCGAAGGTGTCGGCGATCTCGAAGCTCTCGCCCGCCTCGATCTTCGCGTCGATGAGGGTGCGGAGCTCCTTCTGGTACTCGTCGACGAACGCTTCGGGATCGAAGTCGGCCGAATAGCTGTCGACCAGGGCGGCCGACATCTCGAGCTCCTTCTTCGAGATGCGCACGTCTTCGTCGAGTGCCGGGAACTCGGCCTCGCGGACCTCGTCGGCCCAGAGCAGCGTCTGCAGCACGAGCACCTTGCCGCGCACGCGGAGGGCCGCGAGCCGCGTCTTCTGGCGCAGCGTGAACCGCACGATCGCGGTGCGATCGGTCTGCTCGAGCGTCTTGCGCAGCAGCACGTACGCCTTCGCCGACTTCGAGTCCGGCTCCAGGTAGTACGGCTTGTCGAGCGTCAGGAGATCGACCTGGTCGGAGGGCACGAACTCGACGACGTCGATCTCGCGGCTCTTCTCCGCCGGCAGAGCGGCGAGATCGTCCTTGGTGAGCACGACCGTCTGCCCCTCCTCGACGTAGGCCTTGTCGATGTCGGCGTAGGCGACCGTCTCGCCGCACACCTCGCAGGTGCGCTGATAGCGGATGCGTCCGCCGTCCTTCTCATGCACCTGATGCAGCGGCACGTCGTGGTCCTCGGTCGCCGAATACACCTTGACCGGCACGTTCACGAGCCCGAACGTCAGCGCGCCCTTCCAGATCGTCCTCATTCCCCCAGTGAACACCAGCCACACCCGTCACGGCCAGCCCTTGACGGCGACGGCTGACTACGCTTGCTCCATGGTCGGAGAAGCGCAGGTCGTGCAGGTCGACGGCCGCCGTCTGCGGATCACCAACCTCGACAAGGTCGTCTACCCCGAGACGGGCACCACCAAGGGCGAGGTCATCGCGTACTACTCGGCGATCGCTCCCCTCCTGCTCCCCCTCCTCGACGGCCGCCCCGTCACTCGCAAGCGGTGGGTGGAGGGCGTCGGAACCGCGGATGCTCCGGCTGACGCGTTCTTCACGAAGCAGCTCGAACCCGGAGCGCCGGACTGGATTCCGCGCCAGGCGATCCACCACTCGGACGGTCCGAAGGAATACCCGCTCGTCGAGGACGTGCCGACCCTGGTCTGGCTCGCCCAGGTCGCTGCGATCGAGCTGCACGTGCCGCAATGGCGCTTCGCACCCGACGGTCTGCCCGGCCGTCCGGACCGGCTGGTGCTCGACCTCGACCCGGGGCCCGGCGTGGGTCTCGCGCAGTGCGCCGAGGTCGCGCGCATCGCCCGCCGCATTCTCTCCGACATGGGCCTTGATCCCCTGCCGGTCACCAGCGGCAGCAAGGGCATCCACCTGTACGCGGCGCTTCCGGGAGAGCAGACCAGCCAGGAGATCTCCGCCGTGGTGAAAGAGCTCGCCCGGCTCATCGAGAACGACCACCCCGATCTCGCGACGAGCGTCATGTCGAAGGCGGTGCGCGGCGGCAAGGTGTTCCTCGACTGGAGTCAGAACAACGGCAAGAAGACGACGATCTCGCCGTATTCGCTGCGCGGCCGCGCGCAGCCGTGGGTCGCCGCACCGCGCACCTGGGACGAGCTCGACGACCCCGACCTGGCCCAGCTCGACATCGACGAGGTGCTCGCTCGCGCGGCCGACGGCGTCGATCCCCTGGCGTCGCTGCGCCCGGACTCAGCGGCATCCGCAGCTCCTGCCGCGGCCGTGGCCGCGGCAGG
>NZ_SSDJ01000047.1 GCF_004794465.1 Microbacterium sp. K24
GATCGACGCCCTGAACATCGACGACACCGGCCGTCACGGAGGGCGCCCCGGTGTGGCCGTGGATCGTGGGCGGCCTGGTCGTCGTCGCGCTCGCCGCAGCGGGCGGGGTCCTCATCGCGCGTCGTGGTCGCACGGGCGAGGCCGCCGAGGCGACGACGGAGGTCTGATCCGATCGGGTCCTCGGCGGCCCGGTTGCAGGTCCGGATCACAGGTGCAGGTCGAGATCGACGATCTCGACCTGCACCTGTGCTTCCTCCCTGTAGGTGTGCGCGACGACGGGTGCGACGCGACGGCAACGGTGGGACAATGGGGGTATGGCTCCCACCGATTCCCACCAGACCGTCGAGGCGACCGTGCGTCGCGTGCCTCGTTATGGCGTGTTCATGGGCATCGGCGTGGTGGTCGGCGTCATCGCCGCCGCCCTGCTCACCTGGAGCGGCAGCTTCGAGCAGTCCGAGGCGCTCGATGTCGTCTATCCGCCCGCCCAGGTCTTCGGATTCCTGCTCCTGTGGACGGCGCCGATCGGTCTCGCGCTCGGCGGTGTCGTCGGGATCATCCTCGAACGCGTCGCGCGTCGGCACGACCGCGTGGTCAGGGTTGACCGCGAGACCGTCGTCGAGACGGACTGAGCCTCAGGCCAGTTCGGCGATCACCGGACGGATGGCGGCGTCGAACGCCACGACATCCCGTCGGAGCCCGTCGGTCACGGCGACCGTGAGCGCCCCGATCCACCAGATGCCGCGCTGCGAGAACGGCAGCACCTGCACGTTCAGCTCGAACGAGTGCGCGCGTCGGCCGACTTCGCGTTCGAACTCCGCGATGGCGCTCGCGTAGGCGCGGTACGCGTCGCCGCCGGTGTTGCTCTTCATCGAGTGCACGTAGCGATCGTGCGCGGCGCGGGCATAGCGGAGGGCTGCTTCGCCGTACGGGGCGATGGCGGTGGCGAGTTCCGTGGCACCGGTGGCCGGGAGGGCGACGAGCGTGTCGAAGCCGTCGATGAGCTCGAGCGGCACCTCCGACGGGTGGGCGCGCGGCTCGACCGTCATGTCCCAGTACTGCCGCCACTGCTCCTCCACCGCATCGGCGGCATCCGCGGCATCCGGCGCGCGTACGGCGAGCTCACGGAGGCTCGGGAGGTCTTCCGGCTCCCGGATCCCGAGCATCTGGCGCAGCGCGAGCGCGACGAGCACCGGAACGCTCGCGTCTTCGCGGATGAGCCACTGCGGCTTGTCGGCCATGGCCCCACGCTACTGGAACAACACCCCGAATGGCCCGCCTCTGCTTCCCGGCGCAGACTGGATCATGGATGCGGATTTCGCGGGGAATGGGGCCGCGTCTTCGATCCGGCATGGTCGGATGCCGCGGACGACCCGGGCCGGCCAGGGCGGTAGGCTGGAGGGGTGGCTGCCTCCCCCACCAATCCCTATTCCGAAGCCGGCGTCGACACCGCTGCAGGTGATCTCGCCGTCGAGCTGATGAAGTCTTCCGTGCGCGCGACGCACGGCCCCGAAGTGCTCGGCGGTGTCGGCGGATTCGCCGGCCTGTTCGATGCCAGCGCGCTGCGCGACTTCCGTCGTCCGCTGCTCGCGACCAGCACCGACGGCGTCGGCACGAAGGTCGCGATCGCGCAGGCGATCGACAAGCACGACACGATCGGTCAGGACCTGGTCGGCATGGTCGTCGACGACATCGTCGTGGTGGGCGCGAAGCCGCTCTTCATGACCGACTACATCGCGTGCGGCAAGGTCTTCCCCGAGCGCATCGCCGACATCGTCCGCGGCATCGCCGAGGCCTGCTCCGCGACGGGCACCGCCCTCGTCGGCGGCGAGACCGCCGAGCACCCGGGCCTTCTCGGCCCCCGCGACTACGACGTGGCGGGTGCGGCGACCGGAGTGGTCGAGGCCGACGCCATCCTCGGCGCCGACCGGGTGCAGGACGGAGACGCGGTCATCGCGGTCTCCTCGAGCGGACTGCACTCGAACGGCTACTCCCTGGTGCGCCACATCATCACCGGCGCCGGCATCTCCTACGGCGACAACGCCGCCGACTTCGGCACGACCTGGGGTGAGGCGCTCCTCGAGCCGACCCGCCTGTACACGCTTCCGCTGCTGCGCCTGATCGAGCAGCTCGGCGGCGGCGTCCACTCGCTCAGCCACGTCACCGGCGGCGGCATCGCCGCGAACCTCGCCCGTGTTCTCCCGCAGGGCAGCTGGGCCGAGGTCGATCGCAGCACGTGGTCGCCGAGCCCGGTCTTCCGCGTGCTGAGCGACATCGCGGGATCGACGCTGGAGTCGGCCGAGGGCACCTGGAACCTGGGCATCGGATTCCTCGCGATCATCGCCGCGGACAAGAAGGATGCCGCGATCGCGGCGCTGAACGCCGAGGGCATGCCCTCGTGGCAGGTCGGGACCGTGGGCTTCGGCGCGCGTCCCGCCGGCGAATTCGAACAGGGCGCCAAGGGCGTCGACGGTGGAGCAGTGCGCCTGGTCGGCGCCTACGCGGACGGAGCGAAGTAAGAGCCCATGTGCGGCATCGTCGGAATGGTGGGCTCTGCCCCGGTCAATCAGGACATCTACGACGCGCTCCTGCTGCTGCAGCACCGCGGCCAGGATGCGACGGGCATCGCCACGGCGGAGGCCAACGGCGTCATGCACAACGCGAAGGCGCAGGGCATGGTCCGCGAGGCGTTCCGCACGCGTGACATGCGGGCGCTGCTCGGCAACGTCGGCCTCGGCCACGTGCGGTACGCCACGAAGGGCACGGCGTCGAACGAAGAGGAGATGCAGCCGTTCTACGTGAACGCGCCCTACGGCATCATCCTCATCCACAACGGCAACCTCACCAACACGCGGGAGCTGACGGCCGACATGGCCAAGCGCGACCGTCGTCACCTCAACTCGTCGAGCGACACCGAGCTGCTGCTGAACGTGCTCGCGGGCGAGCTGCAGGCAACGACCTCGGCGGTCGACCTCGACTCGGAGCGCGTCTTCGAGGCGGTGGCCCGCACGCAGGCGCGCATCGAGGGCGCCTATGCGGTGATCGCGGTGATCGCCGGATACGGTCTTCTCGCGTTCCGCGACCCGTTCGGCATCCGTCCGCTCATCCTCGGGCGTCGCCCGTCGACGGTCGAGGGCGCCGAGGGCCGCGACGAGTGGGTCGTCACCAGCGAGTCGCTCGTGCTCGAGAACGGCGACTACGACGTCGTCCGCGAGGTCGAGCCGGGTGAGGCCGTCTTCATCACGAACGACGGCACGCTCTACAGCAAGCAGTGCGCACCCGAGGTGCATCTCGCGCCGTGCGCGTTCGAGTACGTCTACCTCGCGCGTCCCGACTCGGTCATGAACGGCATCTCGGTCTACGAGTCGCGGCTGCGCATGGGCGACCGTCTCGCCGACACGATCGCCAAGCATGTGCCGATGGACAAGATCGACGTCGTCATGCCGATCCCCGACTCGTCGCGTCCCGCCGCGATGGAGGTCGCCCGCAAGCTCGGCATCGAGTACCGCGAGGGCTTCTACAAGAACCGGTATGTCGGCCGCACCTTCATCATGCCGGGGCAGGCGGTGCGCAAGAAGAGCGTGCGGCAGAAGCTCAACGCGATGTCGACGGAGTTCCAAGGCAAGAACGTGCTCCTGATCGACGACTCGATCGTGCGCGGCACGACGTCGAAGGAGATCATCCAGATGGCGCGGGATGCTGGTGCCGCCTCGGTGACCTTCGCCTCCGCAGCGCCGCCGGTGCGGCATCCGCACGTCTACGGCATCAACATGCCGTCGCGTCATGAGCTCATCGCGCACGGCCGCACGATCCCCGAGATCGCGGAGGAGCTCGGCTGCGACCACCTCGTCTATCAGGAGGTCGACGACCTCAAGGCCGCGATCATCGAGGGCTCGGCTCTGACCGATCTCGACATGAGCTGCTTCGACGGCCGGTACGTCACCGGCACCGTCTCCGACGAATACCTCGCCTGGGTGGAGGGGTCGCAGACCTCGTGACGGCGCGGCCGCTGTGGCAGGGCCGCACGCTCGCACTCGTCGGGATCGTGCTCGTCGCGTTCTCGCTGCGATCCGCCGTCGCCTCGCTGTCGCCGGTCATCGACCACATCGCCGAGGACTTCCCGGTCTCTCCTGTCGCCGTCGGCCTGATCGGCGCCGCCCCGCCGGTCTGCTTCGCGCTGTTCGGGCTGCTGACGCCGCTGTTCGAACGGCGTTTCGGCCTCGAGCGGGTCGCAGTGACCGCCATCGCCCTGATGGCCGTCGGGATGCTGCTGCGCGGGCTCGCGTTCGACTCGGTCGGCCTTCTCGCGGCGACCGCGGTCGTCTTCGCGGGCGTCGGCTCGGGGAACGTTCTGCTGCCTCCCCTGGTGAAGAAGTACTTCCCCGACCGCATCGGCGTCATGATGACGGTGTACTCGACGACGCTGGCGGTCTCCACGTTCCTGCCGCCGCTCGTGGCGGTGCCGCTGGCGGATGCGCTGAGCTGGCGGGTCTCGCTGGGCATGTGGGGCCTCTTCGCCGCGATCGCCCTGGTGCCGTGGGTGACGCTGCTGCTGCGGGAGCGGTCGAACCCGATGCCTGCGCCGACCGAGACGGAGGAGATCGATCCGACGGATGGTCGGCATGATCTGCAGGATGCCGTGGCCGTCGCGACCGGACCGATCTCGACCTCCCCCGCGAACCCGCGGTATTTCGCCCGGCTGTGGAGGTTGCCGCTGGCGTGGGCGCTCGCGCTGGTCTTCGCGACATCGTCGACGATGGCGTACGTCTCCTTCGCCTGGATGCCGACGATGCTCGTCGACATCGGCGACGTCACCCCCGCCACTGCGGGCTTCCTGCTCTCGTTGTTCGCGCTGATCGGCCTGCCCTGCTCGATGCTGGTTCCGATCCTCGTGGTGCGCTACCAGGCGACGCGGCCGCTCTTCTTCGTGGGAGTCGTGGCCGGGTTGGTCGGCGTCCTCGGACTGCTGCTCGCTCCGACCGCCGCGCTGGCGCTGTGGGTGTGCGTCTTCGGCCTCTCGGCGATCATGTTCCCGCTGAGCCTCGTGCTGCTCAGCATCCGTGCACGCACGCCGGAGAGTGCGGTCGCGTTGAGCGGATTCGTGCAGAGCATCGGCTACGCGATCGCCGCGGTGTTCCCGCTGCTGGTCGGCCTGCTGCACGAGACGACCCAGGGATGGCAGGTGCCGCTGTTCGTGGTGGGCGGTGTGCTGGTTGCGGCGATCCCGGCGGGCATCATCGCGGGCCGGCGGGTCACGATCGAAGACGAGTGGGAGCGCCGGTACGGTCGCTGGTGAGGACGTGCTGGCGGATGTCGGGCAGTGGGAATCGGTCTGACTGACCGATATTCTCGCGGGCTGATCTCTTTTCCATTCGAACGTTTGTTCTAAATTATGGGTATGGCCCAGTTGCGGACGGATGTCGACCTCGATCTCGAGGAGCGTCGTCGTGTGCTGGATGCGTGGGTGGAGAAGAAGCGGCAGGCGGCGGTTCTCGAGTGCGA
>NZ_SSDJ01000048.1 GCF_004794465.1 Microbacterium sp. K24
AATTATGCCATACCGATTAGGCCATACGAGGAGTTGCCCGTCGCGACGCTTGGTAGGTGCCCCGACGGAACGATGACATCGACGCGGAATGGAACGCGTATGCGCGCCGCCTCGCGACCTCGCTTCGTTCCGCGCGCGAGCGCGCGGGGCTGACGCAAGAGGACGTCGCGTACCGCTCGGGCCTGACGCGTTACACGTACCAGAAGTACGAAAAAGGGGAGTCCCGTCCGGGCCATCCAGCCAACCCGACCATTCGCACCGTTCTCGCGCTGGTGCAGGTGCTGGGGATCTCACTGCACGACTTGATTCCGGACGACGTCCCCGACCTTCGAAGCCGTTGACGGAACGACGACATCTCGGATCCACGGCGCGTCATCAGCCCACCCCGGAACGATACGGCGAGAAACCACCCGCGAACTGGGAGCACCTCGCACCAGGAGCTTCGCGCCGTTCACTCGACGCCCAGGGCGTGTGACGTGTCGCAGCAGGACGGCCTTGCTCCGAAAGGACGCCTCGGCGATTCCTTTCTCAAACCTCACGATCCGCACGCGTGTAGCGGGCGAGTTCGGCATATGTACCGCCTCGTCCAACGCGGTGCGATGCGCGGCGACAACCAGAGCCGCAGTCCTCTCCAGCTCCGGTGTTCGAGAGCCTCGGCCTGCTCCGATCGTCAGCCCGATGAGTCCCTCGACTTGGCGTGCTTCGCCTTCTGAGAGAGCACTCAAACTGAGAGCCACACTGGCATCGGTCAGTGTCAATGCCAGCTCAACGGCAGGCCCATATACAAGCGAGAGCGCGGCATCGCTGCTGCAGGATGTCTCACTTCGGCTGTCTTGAATCAGGGTGATCGCGAGCGCGATCTCGCCGGTGTGCATCGTCACGCCGCGGTTCCAGAGCCGTCCCGACAGCACCTGCTCGGCGTGACGGTTGACGTCGGGGGGACGAATCAACTCGTCCTGCCCGAACATGTGCCATCGTCGGTGCCGGACGCAGAATCCCCCACCTCGACTGACAACCTCGGTCAGGATCCCGTCGCTGCAGACTGAACATGCCGCGCGTGGGCGGTCCAACACACCACACTTGCGGCAGGGCGTGAGAAGCCAGTGGTGGTGATGGCAGCGGCGGAACAGACCAGACCTAGCGTGTTGACCGGCGAAGTGCCCTGGCTCCAATCCCCCGGCCTGCTCAATTGCCGCGACATAGCGAGCGTTGGTTGAGTTCGCTGTCGTCAGACCCAGCTCCTGCCAGATATAGCGCTGGAGACTCGTGAGACCGATGGCGTTCGTCGCCGCGAGTCGTCCCAGGAACCCGTCTGGCGTCTCCCCCGTCAACGGTCGAACTCGGCAAGGGAGGGGAATCATGAGTGGTCGCCGACTAGTTTGGAACGATGCTGAAGGAGTTGCACCCTCAGCGTTCTCACGTGCGGGAGGAGCCGCAGCGCGGATGACGTGAGAGCACATCCGCCCTGAAGCCGGACGGCGGTTCTACCAAGCCAGAGCTCGCGCCCTTCGATCCTGATTTCGTTGAGCGCGTCATTCCCGACGCGGCGACCAATGAAATGAGCACTGAGGACCCAATCGATCGCCACTGCGGTCGCGTGAGGCCCGATCCGACGGGACATTAGCACGCCCGCCATCCGGTCATCCGTAAGCACCAGGGCGATGTTGATGTGCAGTGGAAACAAGGAGACTTGGTTATGCTCCCGGTCGCGCGGCTCAGGATCGTTCTCGCCCGCTCGCAGCTGTAGCAGCAAGGTCGCCGCCTCGACTTCGCTCGACATGTACGACACTCCGCGCAATGCCATCGTCCCGTTGAGCAGACGCTGCGCTCTCAAGTGCCTCGTTTTGCCTCCGACATCGAGGTCACGGTTGTCAAGGTGCCACCGGCGGTGGCGCACACAGATCGGCCCACTCCGACGTGCTGCGGTCACCAGTTCGCCTCGAGTGCACCGCCTGCACAGGCTGATCGCGGCGGGGAGCATCCGACAAACTGCACAGTCCACCCGCCGCGTGGATCCACCGTGTTTGCAGGAGATTCTGCGCATTGGGTGCTGCAAGAGCCCTTCGGTGAGTCCGCCCAGGAGTTCGATATGCCTGATCGCGTTCCTAGGCGTGACGCCGATTGGGAGCGCGCGATCGAGGTGCCTTAACGCGAGCCAGAGATCGGCCTGAGCGATGGCATTGGCGCGGCACAGGCGTACCCAGTAGCTCGTTGCTGTCTCGTCGCGAAAGGGCTGAACCGCAATAGGGAGAGCTGTAACGCTTCTCATCTCGAATGCGCCGCAACTCGAGAGCGAGGTGGCTTCGGATTGAGGAGCTTGGCGACTTCCTGCCTCCGCTGTAAGTCGTGATCAAACGCCGCTAGGTCGAGCTTTTCGGTTCCGTCGTCCATGGCTTTGAGCGAAGCGAACTGCAGTAGATCTTTGAGCAAGCCGATCTCGCCACCAGTCAGCGCGTGAAGAACCTCTGCCACGGACAGTATGGACCCCAGTTTTTGCTCCGTGAGGCACAACGAGTTCTCCATAGCCAGGAGCAGGTCGCCCCAGCAGGAGTCGTCGGCTTTCGAGCCCAGGCTGAACGGTGCGGCGACATGAACTTCGAACCGCTTCCCGATCTGCCCACCGCGCTCACCGTCGAGCAGTCCAGTGCCTTCGACCGCGATTCCTGCGTAGACGAAGGTTCCCCCGCATCTCTCTGACAGTTGCTTGAGCATGTCGGAAGCCTCGATGTTCTGCCGGTACTTGAGGTCGAGATGGTGAACGTCGTCGATCAATATGAGTTCGGTGGAGCATCCTCGAAGTGCGTTGGCCACCATGTCGAGCAGGTCCCCGTATGTCTTTCGTCCGACGAGGGGCAGGCCCAAGAACCTAGCAAACTCATGCATCAAAGCCTTGGCAGAGCACTGCGCCGGCACCGCGACGTAAACGACAGGGAGCTTTCCCGGCCCTGCCGCAGGATGGCCGATCTCTCGCCGACGGAGTTCGTGTGACCTACCCACCTCGACCAGCGAAGTCGTTTTTCCATGACCCGGTTCCCCGGACAAGATCAAGCCCAGTTTTCCAACTCGTCGGTAGGTATTGAGCATTACGCGGTCTCGCACAGCGTGCTGAAACGCCTTGAACCGCGGAGTCTGCACGAATGCTCCTGCTTGCGCGTACTGTGCGCGACCCTGATTGTACAAAGCACGGTCGCCGAAGCTAAGCGCTCGAAGTTCCTGTGAAGTGATCGGCGCGGGTCGATCGTAGGTGGCTTCCACGTACTCACGCCAACCGGCTTTGGTTGCGATCTCGATCATTCGTCGATCCTCCGTCGCGCCTCATCGAGTGCGTCCCCGATGAACGGGAAGCCGCCCGTGTTCGGCCACTCGTCGACTGATGTGCCATCGGTCAACAATTCGCCCTCATCGGCGGGTGTTTCCTCCAGCTCGATGCTCTTGAGGCTCGTGAAGTTCATTGGATCGTCGGCGATCGCCGCCACTCGCGCACGCTGCCGCGCGTTTCGAGCCGGCTTCACATCCTTGGCCCCGCGATTTCCTTGCCCGGCGAACGCCTTGATCGCGATCGTTAGCTCACGACGTTCCGTGTCGAGCTCAACGTCACGGAGGGCGTGCTCAGCACGGGCGTACCGCCACACATCACCCAGCATCGGGAGTTCATGAACCTGATTCGACCATCGGAGCGGGATGAACTCGCCATCATGTTCAAGCCAAACGACGTGCAGGTTGTAGGGGTCCACACGGATCGGCCATCGTCCGTTTCTCGCCTTGTCGTCAGACTTACGTCGCCACAGGCCTTTGAGCCGCTCTGAGTTGTAAATGCGATGGTCGATGCGCACGCCGTAGCGATTGAGCACTCGATACTGGACGGGCAGCAGCGCAGTGTAGTCGTCTCGCGTCAGCGGTACGTGAAGCTCCGGCACGTAAGCACGGAACGCTCGACACATCTCGTTCGGCGACAACTTGATACGCGGATGCAACGGGTCGCGCAGTCCGTCATGCGGACGGCTCTGCCACTCCACCGCGATCCAGTCCTCGAGGAGCTCCTGGGCCTGCGCAATCGTCAGTAGTTCGTCGGATTCCACGTCTGTGTCGCGACCGCGATGTTCGACGCTGCGTCCTACATATCCCTTCACATGTTGCAGCAGCATCGAGTTGATGGCCCCGAACGCTCGCTCTACGTGCGGTTTGTCCGTTGGCGTGTGCGGCGCCGAGGTGATCAGTGAAATATTCAAGGTTTCGCACGCAGCCCGGAAATGCCGCGACAAGTAGTTTCGTCCGCGGTCGGTGGTGATCGTGTCGGGAAACACGTACGGCTGCGCGAGACGCAATCGCTCAAATCGCTCCTGATCGATCAGTTGATCATCAGCCCATGCCGTCGAGATCAGCTGTCGAGTCTCGCGAACGCCTTCCATACGCCGCCCATAGGGCACCAGGGCCCGTGCGAGCACAGCCACCAGATCGACGCTCTTGGTCCCCTCCGGGCGCAGCATCGCCGCCAGGATCGAGCGCGTCGCGACGTCTAGGAGAATGGTCAGCTCGGGCCGACCGACCGTTTCCTCATCGATCCGCAACATGACATCGATCCGCGTGGAGTCCATCTCGACCAATTCGCCGGGACGCAGTGCGGTGCGGGTGCCGAATTTGCCGTCGGGTTGCAGCGCAAGCGACTCACGAGTCTTGGCCGAACCGAAGGTGAATTGCCCGTGCTCGTCTGCTTCGAGAAGTCGGAAGAACGTTGCTCGGCTCGGCAGCTTCACCGCATCGCCATGGAGACGTTCGACGCGCCTCGTGATCTGTTCGATCGCTGTAGTTCGGCTGACAGTCGAGGCGCGGCTCTTTCCTCCGAGTACGTGGTTGATGGCCTCGACGAGGCGCGGATCCCAGGTGCTCTTGCGTGGGGAGCACTTCCCTGCAGTGGTCGTCCCCTGCTCTCGGAACGCTTTGAGCCGACGCTCCACAGCGCGCGTGGAGACGGTTTTACTTAGGCGCGTCTCCAGCCACTCGCGCTCCGTTTCGACAGCCTTCCCGACCCCGATTTCTTCTCGGGTCGCCTCAATGCGTATGCACGACTGCAGCCAGGGATCCATGTCGGGCTCGATGTCCTGCACCTGCAGAGAGAGGTTCAGCAGACCCGAAGTGTCGCTAGGCACCGGTGTTGCATCATGTCCAAGCTCGTCGAGAGCGACTTCGACCTCACTTCCGTCCTCATCTCGGAGCATCGCCGAGTCGTTCTCAATGAACAAAACGGCGAATCTGCGTTGACGCCACACAAGCGACCCGCCAACCACAACGCGCATCACGCGCTCCTTTCCCACACGATCGTTCTGATGCTGAGGGGCTGATCGAGATCTGCCTCGAGCGCCCCTGACCAGAGGTGCGCGTAGCAGTGCGCGAAGCCCTCGGATCCGACGCCGAATAGCGCAGCTACCTCAGCCAGCGGCAGCCCATCTTCTGGGAGCATCGGCAGTTCCTTGCTGGTCGCCCAGTCTCGGAACGGGCCCAGGAATCGGAGGTTGGCTTCGCGGATTGGCGATTCCGCGTCATAGACGACATACCGCCAGCCGCGCTCAGCGGCGAACACCGCCGTCATGTCGAACTGTCTTCTGACGTTGTCTTTGATCTGAGCCGCCGGCTTGACATCCATCAGCACGGCGTGCCCGTCGTCCAGACGCACGAAGTAGTCCGGGTAGTGCTCGCGCGGGCCGTCGGACGCGGTCCACCGAATCCACATCGGCTGGCTGGCGACCGCAACTACGCCGGGGGTGCGGTCCAACTCGATGAGGCAGCCCCGCTCGGTCAGCGACTCGAATCCGATCGACGCACCAAGCGTTCCCATCCAGTGGTAGCCGTCGTAGTGCCGTTTGAGGCGCCAACTGGGAAAGCTCCGAGCAGGGTCGCCTCGTTCGAAGGGGACGTCGTCGCAGTCGACGGCGTCAAGCTCCAATTGCACGCCATCGAGACGATACTCAACGCGAGCTCGCCTCCTGCCCATTTCAGGCGACGGAGGGACAGGCCACTGCTGAGTCAGGTCCATAGGGATCCAATCGACGTCGACGGATGCTTCCTATTTGGCAGTCAGCCTCTCTCCTGGGGAGCGGTACTGGCCTATGTTCTGAGCCCTGACAAAGATGCCCGACTGGGGATCTGCTCACGGGCAGACTATGTCCGCTGCTCGACGGGTCTCGTCGACACGCCGCGCTTCCGACACGTCTCGTGAGATTCCGACAGCTTCGTGAGACGCTCTGACACCTTTCGTGAGACTCCGACACTTTTGGTGAGATCGGACACCGCCGGTCGGCGAAACATTCCGTGACCAAACCGTTGCATTCGTTACCTTGCCGTTATACAGTGATCACACGGTGAATGTTTGCTGTGGCATCCACCGCATGTGATTGCAGGACACTCTTGGTGCAAGGGACAAGGGCCGGTCGGGAGCCTCTCCGACCGGCCCTTTACTGTTCCCACTATTCTGTGAGGATGACCGATCGCAAGCTCGCCCTGGAGGCCTGGGAGAGCCTGTTCCGCGCGCAGCACGAACTGTTCAACGAGATGCTGGAAGACTTTGAGCACGGCGATCTCGCGCAGGCCGAATACGACGTCCTCCTGACGGTGACGCGCTCCCCCGATATGACCGCGCGGCTCCGCGATGTCACGACCAACATGCTGATCAGCCAGCCGAGCGTCTCGCGCCTGGTCGACCGCATGGTCTCGCGCGGCCTCGTCTCGAAGTGCCCCGACCCGGAAGACGGTCGCGGCGCACTGATCCGCGCGACGGATGCCGGGGCCCGCACGTTCCGTGCCCTCGCCACGATCCACGGCCGCTCGATCGCCGAGCGCATGTCCCGTCTCGACGACGCCGAACTCCGCACCCTGCGCGACCTGGCGGAAAAGCTCCGTCGCGGTTGACCCTTTCCACCCCGCTCCCTCCGATCTGGCAGGGTGGAGCCTGAAGGCGCGCAGCACGGCGCGCCGGGGGGAAAGGAAGCTCATCATGGAGATCGCCGGAATCATCGGCATCCTCGTCATCGTCGGCATCGCCGCCGTCGTCGTCGTCGTTCTGCTGCTCATCCTGCTGCTGTTCGCACGCAGCTGGATCAAGGTCGCCCGAGCCGACGAGGCTCTCGTCATCTCAGGACGCAAGCAGAAGGTGCAGCTCGCCGTCCTCAGCGCCGACGGCTCGAGCCGCGACGAGATGTCGGAGTCGCCCGTCACCGTCATCGTCAACGGCAAAGCGGTCGTCAACCCGATCACCCAGCGTCACGAGATCATCTCGCTGCGCTCGCGGCAGGTCTCCCTCAATGCCGAAGCGCAGTCGCTCGACAGCGTCACGCTGAACGTCGACGGGGTGGCCATAGTGAAGATCGGCTCCGATCCCCTCCTGGTGCGCCGCGCGGCCGAGCGCTTCGCCTCGCAGGACACGGCCATCGAGCAGTTCACCACCGAGCAGCTCGAGGGTGCGCTCCGCGGCATCGTCGCCACGCTCTCGGTGGTCGAGCTCATGCGCGAGCGGAAGAAGTTCTCGGATCAGATCGCCGCCGACGTCTCGCAGGAGCTCGCCGAGCAGGGCCTGATCCTCGACTCGTTCCAGATCAAGGGCATCACCGACAAGGTCGGCTACATCCAGTCCCTCGGCGCCCCCGAGATCCAGGCGAAGCGTCAGTCGGCCGAGATCTCGCAGACCAACGCCGACCGCGCGATCAACCAGAAGAACATCGCCAACCAGGAAGCCAACCTCGTCGAGCAGACCGCTCTCGACACCAACACCGCCAACGCGAACGCCGGCATCGGCCGTGCGCGCGCCGAGGCCGAGCAGGCCGAGAACCTCGCCCGCGAGCAGGCGCAGCAGGCCGTTCTGCAGCAGCAGGCCGAGAACCGGCAGGCGCAGCTCGACGCCGACGTCAAGCGCGTCGCCGACGCCCAGCGGTACGAGGCCGAGACCCGCGCCCAGGCCGAGCTCTACACCCGGGAGCGTGCGGCGGAGGCTGCGGCGATCGAGCAGGTCAAGCAGGCCGAGGCCCGCACCCGCATCGCGGAGCAGCAGGCCCAGGCCGACAAGGCTCGCGCCGACGGTGAGGCTGCGGCGGCCGTCGCGAGCGCCACCGGTGAGGCCGACGCGCTGCGCTCGAAGGCCGAGGCCGAAGCGCACGCCCGACGCCTGCAGGCTGCGGCCGAAGCCGAGGCGATCCGCGCCACCGGTGATGCCCGCGCCGCCGCCCTCGAGGCCGAGGCCAAGGCCATCGCCTCCAACCAGGACGCCTTCCTCTCGCAGCGCGTGCTCGAGGTGCTGCCGTCGATCATGGCCGAGTTCGCCAAGGGCTACTCCGCGATCGGCAACGTGTCGATCATCGGCGGCTCCGGCGAGGACGGTGCCTCCAGCGTGGTCGGCGCCGACAGCGCCAAGGCCCTCCGATCGGTGTTCGACAGCGTGCAGTCGGCCACCGGGCTCGACCTCGCGGGCATCATCCAGGGTCAGGCCGTCGGTCGCGGCATCGGCGAGGGTGTGGCCGCAGCCACGCCTCCCGCGAAGCGCACGGCCAAGCCCACCACTCCGCCGCCGCCGGCCCCGCCGGCTCCTGCCGCGGAGTAGCAGACAGGACAGAGCGGATGCCGCGGCCGATTCGGTCGCGGCATCCGCCGTGTCCGGGCCGACGAGGCAGACTGGGACGATGACGTCCGCCGCTTTCGACCTCGCGACGATCGGCGCGGGTCTGTCGTTCGCGGCGGCTGTCGCCGAGCTGTCGACGACGCTCGACACGAGCACGTCGACCGTGGTGAGCGCACCTCCCGGCACGGGCAAGACCACGCTCGTCCCTCCGCTGCTGGCATCGCGGTCTTCCGGTCGCGTGATCGTGACCCAGCCGCGTCGCGTCGCCGCCCGGGCAGCAGCGCGCCGACTGGCGCAGCTCGACGGCTCGCCCCTCGGCACGCGGGTCGGGTTCACCGTCCGCGGCGAGCGCATGGTGTCGCGGGAGACACGGGTCGAGTTCGTCACGGCCGGCGTGCTGCTCCGGCGACTGCTCGACGATCCGGGCCTCGCCGGCGTCGATGCGGTCATCATCGACGAAGTGCACGAGCGCGCGCTCGAGACCGACCTGCTGATCGGTCTGCTCTCGGAGGTGCGCGAGCTGCGGGACGACCTCGTGCTCGTCGCCATGTCGGCGACCCTCGACGCCGCGCGGATCGCCGCCGTGATCGGCACCGACGACCAGCCCGCTCCGATCATCGACCACGAGGTTCCCGCCTTCCCGCTCACCGAGCGCTGGGCGCCGAGCTCCGCTCCACGCCTCGACGAGCGTGGAGTGACCTGGGACTTCCTTGATCATGTCGCCCGGACCACGGCATCCGCCGCCCTCGGTCTGATCCGCGATGATCCTGCGGCCGACGTGCTGGTCTTCGCACCCGGTGCGCGTGAGGTGTCGGAGATCGCGCGCCGCGTCCGCGACGCGACCGCTGCGTTCGACGTGCGGGAGCTGCACGGTCGGATGCCCGCTGCCGAGCAGGATGCCGTGATCCGCGGCCGTCGCCCCGGTGAGCAGGCCCGCATCATCGTCACGACCTCGCTCGCCGAGTCCTCGCTCACCGTGCCCGGCGTGCGACTGGTCGTCGATACCTGCCTGGCCCGGTCGCCGCAGCGCGATGCGGCACGCGGGATGACGGGACTCGTGACCACCGCCGCCTCGCGCTCGTCCTGCAGGCAGCGCGCCGGCCGCGCCACCCGTCAAGGGCCGGGAATCGTCGTGCGCTGTGTCGATGAACGCACCTACGCGGCGGCTCCCGCTCGCCCCACTCCGGAGATCGCCTCGAGCGACCTCGCGGACGCCGCCCTGCTGCTCGCGTGCTGGGGTGCGCCGGGCGGGGCGGGGCTGCGACTGATCGATCCGCTGCCGTCCGACAGCCTGGCCGACGCCATCACGGTGCTGCACGACCTCGGCGCGATCGACGACGACGGCCGCGCGACCTCCGAGGGTCGCGCCCTGGCACGCATCCCGACCGATCCGCGGCTCGCCCGCGCGCTGCGCGACGGCAGCCCGGTGGTGGGCACGCGGCTCGCCGCCGAGGTCGTCGCACTGCTGGGCGGCGACGTGCGCACGACGGATTCCGATGTGGCGCAGACGCTCGTCGCCCTCCGCGGCGGACGGACCCCGGAGGCACGACGGTGGCGCAGCGATGCAGACCGGCTGGAACGCCTGACGGTGCCGTCGCCCGGCGTGCGCTCGGATCTCGACGGCACCGGTCTCGTGATCGCGCTCGCGTTCCCCGAGCGCGTCGCCCGCCGCGTGGACCGCACGGCCGGCGGCGCGACCTTCCTACTCGCATCCGGAACCCGCGCGGGGGTGAGCGGCCCGCTCGCCGCGAGCGAGTGGCTGGCCATCGCCGACGTCGCCCGAGCGTCCGGGCGGGCGGCTGCCGGCTCCGGTGCGATCGTGCGGGCTGCGGCGGTGCTCACCGAGCAGCAGATGGAACAGGCGGCGAGCCACCTGCTCACCGACCGGGTCGAGGCGGAGTTCGTCGGAGGTCGCGTCCAGGCCCGCCGCGAGCGCCGTGTGGGCGCGATCCTGCGTTCCTCGGCGCCGGTGCGAGCGTCGGTCGACGAGGGGCGGGATGCCGTGCGCCGGGCCCTGCGGCGCGAGGGGCTGAGCATGTTCGCCTGGCCATCCTCGGCCGTCGAACTGCGATCGCGTCTGGCGCTGCTGCACCGCGAGCTCGGATCGCCGTGGCCGGACGTGTCGGATGCCGGACTGCTCGCCGCCCTCGATGCCTGGCTGGCGCCGGAACTCGATGCCCTGGCAGGCGGCACCACGGTGGCGCGCTTGGACCTGACGTCTGCCCTCCGTCGGCTGCTGCCGTGGCCGGAGGCGCGTCGCCTCGACGAGCTCGCGCCGGAGCGGCTCGAGGTGCCGAGCGGATCGCGCATCCGCATCGCGTATCCCGCCCCCGACGACGCGGACGCCCGGCCCGTCGTCGCCGTGAAGCTGCAGGAGTGCTTCGGCTGGGCCGAGACTCCCCGGCTGGTCGACGGCCGCGTGCCCGTCCTCTTCCACCTGCTCTCCCCCGCCGGGCGTCCGCTCGCGGTCACCGACGACCTCACCTCGTTCTGGTCGGGCCCCTACTCTCAGGTGCGCGCCGAGATGCGGGGCCGCTACCCGAAGCATCCGTGGCCCGAGGACCCGTGGGCCGCCGTGCCGACCCGGCACACCAAGGGCCGGGCCGCCCGCTGAGGCAGATCCTCAGCGCGTGCGGCGACGCAGGGTGAGCGAGGCAAGGGCGAGCGCGCCGACCGCGAATGCCACCACGATGAGCAGCGGGCCGAACACGTCCCACCCCTCGTCGCCTGCCGCGACGGCGTTGATCGTGTCGATCGCGTAGCTCAACGGCAGCCAGTCCGAGATCGCGTGCAGCACGTCGGGCATTCGATCGCGGGGCATGAACAGCCCGCCGAGGATGATCTGCGGGAACACCAGCACGGGCATGAACTGCACGGCCTGGAACTCCGTCTGTGCGAAGGCGCTCGCGAGCAGGCCGAGTGCGGTGCCGAGCAGTGCGTCGACGACGGCCACGAGTCCGAGCTGCCAGAGCGGTCCGTCGACGTCGAGCCCGCACACTCCGACCGCGAACGACACGGTGATCACGGCCTGCAGCAGCGCCATCAGTCCGAAGGCGAGCGCGTAGCCGAGGATGAAGTCGGCCTTGCCGAGCGGGGTCGTCATGAGGCGCTCGAGTGTGCCGGACCTGCGCTCCCGCAGCGTGGTGATCGAGGTGACGAGGAACATCACCACGAACGGGAAGAGGGCGAGGATCGCTCCGCCGAACTGGTCGAAGACCCCGTCCTGGTCACTGAAGAGCCATGCGAAGAGTCCGACGAGCAGGCTCGGGGCGATCACCATCAGCGCGATCGAGCGAGGGTCGTGCCGCAACTGCGCCAGCACCCTCCCCGCGGTGGCGAACATCCGACGGCCGTTCATTCCGCGGCCTCCCCTCGCGGATCGCGTGCTTCTCGGCGAGAGCGGCGGGTGTCGTCGTGCGCTGTGCGGTCGCGCTCGATCAGCGCGAGGAACGCGTCCTCCGGGTCGGCCGCACCGGTGTCCGCGAGCAGCGCCGACGGCGTCGTGTCGGCGATGATCCGCCCCTCGCGCATCAGCAGCAGTCGGTCGCAGCGGAGCGCCTCGTCCATGACATGACTCGACACGATCAGCGTCACGCCGCGTTCGGCGAGCCCCCGGAAGAGCTCCCACAGCTCGGCGCGCAGCACCGGGTCGAGCCCGACGGTCGGCTCATCCAGCACGACCAGCTCCGGCGAGCCGATGAGCGCCATCGCGAGCGAGACCCGGGTCTCCTGGCCGCCGCTGAGCGAGTCGACCCGCTGACCGCTCTGAGCCCTCAGGCCGACCTCGTCGATGACCCGGTCGACATCGTTCATCGGCGCCTTGAGCAGCGCCGCGAAGTACGCGAGGTTCTGTCGCACGCTGAGGTCGCCGTAGACCGCTGCACCCTGCGTGCCGTACGCGACACGGTGGCGCAGCTGGCGCGATCCGCCCGGTTCGCCGAGCACCGTCACGTCACCCGAGGCGATCTTCTGCACGCCGACGATCGAGCGCATCAGCGTGGTCTTGCCGCAGCCGGACGGCCCGAGCAGACCGGTGATCTGACCTCGCGGGATCGTCAAGTCGATGCCGTCGAAGACGTGCACGCTCCCCCGGCGCACCCGCAGCTGCGCGATCTCGACGGCCGAGTTATTCATCATGTGATGAATTATGCGCCTCGCCGTCGATCGCGTCAACGGATGCCGAGCGGGGCGGCGTCAGCCGAAGAGGTACCGCTGCACGTTCGGGCCGATGCGGGCGACCAGCTCGTCGACGGATGCCGTGGCGATCGGCGCGATCTTCAGCACGTAGCGGGTGAGCAGGAGCCCGGCCATCTGCGAGGCGACGAGCGTCGCGCGCAGCTCGGCATCCTCCACACCGAGGGTCTTCGCGATCCGGCCGATCAGCTCCCTCGACAGGAAGCCGGCGAGCAGCGGCGTCGTCAGGCGGCTGCCGATCGCGGTGCGCATCAGCATCACTCCGCGCCGACGGATGTCGGGCTGCTCGAACGCATCGAGCACGTACCGGACGAGTCGTTCGCCCACCTCGTCGTGCGATCCGGCGAGGATGCCTGGCACGTCGATGTCGGGGCGGAGCGGAATGCCCACGGCCTCCGCGAACAGGTCGGCCTTCGTACCGAAATAGTGGTGCACGAGCGCCGAATCCACTCCGGCCCGCGCCGCGATCGAGCGCACGGTCGTGCCGTCGTACCCTTGCTCGCCGAACTCGTCGACGGCCGCCGCGATGATGCGCTCCCGCGAATCGGTGCCGCCGCGCGGACGTCCGCGGCGGCGCGGCGCCTTCTGCTCGGTCATGCCCGCCAGCCTACGACTTCGCGCTAGTCGAGCAGGTGCCGCAGATAGCGATCGGGGCTGTCGAGGAACGAGCGCCAGTGGTTCACGATCTCGAGATCGTTCCACTGCGTCGGCCGCACGCCCCAGTCGCCCACCTCGAGGATGCGGGCACCGGGAAGCGCGGCGAGCACCGGCGAATGCGTCGCGCAGAGCACCTGGCCGCCCTCGTCGGCGATGCGTCGGAGCACGGCGATCAGAGCCAGCGTCGAGTTGAACGACAGCGCCGCCTCGGGCTCGTCGAGGCAGTAGAAGCCGGGGTCGTCGAAGCGGCTCTCGAGCAGGGCGAGGAAGGACTCCCCGTGGCTCATCTCGTGGAAGGGGACGTCGGGCCCGCTCGTCGAAGGGTTCTCCTCGAGGTAGGTGTAGAACGAGTGCATCGTCTCGGCGCGCAGGAAGAAGCCCCAGCGGTTCGCGCCGACGCCGCGCTGCAGCCGCAACCACTCCGACAGCGGCGATTCGGTCGGGCGCGTGCGATGTCGGGCCTGCCGCGATCCGCCCTCCGGCGACAGCCCGTAGGCGATCGCGACGCCCTCGACGATGGTCGACTTGCCGCTGCCATTCTCTCCCACCAGGAAGGTCACGCCGGGGTCGAGCTCGAGCCCCTCCCGCAGCACCTGGGCGACCGCCGGGATGTTCGTCGGCCATTCCGCGCCCGCCGCCGGTGCGTCGTCGGAGGGCTGCACCGACACCACCGGCTGCTGCTTCCGGCGGCGAGACGTCGGCGCCCAGAAATCACTCGACATTCGCACTCCCTCGGCATCCGATCCTCCGGGGAGACTAGCGGAAGCGTCCGACAGCACGGATCGCCGGCCCCGGCCGGCGGTGGTCGTGGGCGCGTCGCCCTGCCAGACTGGCCGCATGGCCGTCATCGAGAATTCCAAACTCACCGTCGTCGGCGCCGGCAGCGTCGGATCGAGCGTCGCGTACGCCTCGCTCATCCGCGGATCGGCACGACACATCGCCCTGTACGACATTGCCGCGGAGAAGGTCGAAGCAGAGGTCCTGGACCTCGCCCACGGCACCCAGTTCACCGGCTCCAGCGACATCATCGGCGGCAGCGACCTCGCCGTCGTCGAAGGTTCGCATGTCGTGGTGATCACCGCGGGCGCGAAGCAGAAGCCGGGCCAGACGCGCATCGAGCTGGCGGGCGTCAATGCCGGCATCCTCAGCTCGATGATGCCGAAGCTGCTCGAGGCGGCCCCTGATGCGATCTACGTCATCGTGACCAATCCCTGCGATGTTCTCACCGTTCTGGCGCAGGAGGCGACGAACCTGCCTCGTGAACGCATCTTCGCGTCGGGCACCGTCCTCGACACCTCGCGCCTGCGATGGAAGCTCGCCCGACGCGCCGGCGTCTCGACCGGCAGCGTGCACGCGCACATCGTCGGCGAGCACGGCGACACGGAGTTCCCGCTCTGGTCGACGGCGACGATCGGCACCGTTCCGATCCTCGACTGGGAGGCGCCCGGTCACCCGAAGATGACCGTCGACGAACTCGACACGATCGCGGTGGACGTGCGCGATGCCGCGTACAAGGTCATCCAGGGCAAGGGAGCGACCAACTACGCCATCGGTCTCTCCAGCGCGCGCATCGTGGAAGCGATCCTTCGCGACGAGCACGCCGTGATGCCCGTCAGCACGGTGCTCGACGGCTATCACGGCCTCGACGGCGTGGCTCTCTCGGTTCCGTCGATCGTCAGCGCCGCCGGCGCCACGCCGATCCATGCGACGCCGTACTCGGCCAACGAGCTCGGCCTGCTGCGCCGCTCCGCCGATGCTCTCCGCGAGGTCCGCGCGTCTCTCGGGACCTGAGTGAGGAACAGAGGGACCCTCAGCCGACGAACAGGAGTCAGCACTCGATGACGTTGACCGCGAGGCCGCCTTCGCTGGTCTCCTTGTACTTCGTCGACATGTCGACGCCGGTCTGCCGCATCGTCTCGACCACGGCATCCAGCGAGACGTAGTGGCTGCCGTCGCCCCGCAGCGCGAGCCGGGCGGCGGTGACGGCCGTCGAGGCGGCGATCGCATTCCGCTCGATGCAGGGGATCTGCACGAGACCGCCGATCGGGTCGCAGGTGAGTCCGAGGTGATGCTCCATCGCGATCTCGGCCGCGTTCTCGATCTGCCGGTTGGTGCCGCCCATCACGGCGGTGAGCCCGCCGGCCGCCATCGCGCACGCGGACCCGATCTCGGCCTGGCATCCGCCTTCGGCTCCCGAGATCGAGGCGTTCGCCTTGAACAGGGACCCGAGCGCGGTGGCCGTGAGGAGGAAACGACGGATGCCGCGGCGACGGTTCGCCTCCGCGACGAGGTCGTCGTCGAGACTCGTGGCCTCGCCGTGCTCGTCTGCCGGAGCGTGCGCACCGTCGAAGCCGAGCAGGGCGCTGCCCACCAGCTCGCCGTAGGGCGTGACGGCGTTGCCGGCGCCGAGGCCGGAGTCGGCCATGAAGCGCCACCAGTACATGCCGACAGCCGGGAGGATGCCCGCGGCCCCATTGGTCGGCGCGGTGACGACGCGGCCGCCGGCGGCGTTCTCCTCATTGACGGCCAGCGCGAACGCCCCGAGCCACTCGCCCGGGAGCTCACGGTGTCCACCGGCCTCCGATTCCTCCAGCTGCGCGCGGATCGTGCCGGCGCGACGCTTCACCTTCAGCATGCCGGGCAGGACCCCGTCGGAATGCAGGCCTGCGTCGACGCAGGCCGACATCGCGTTCCAGATCGCATCGAGGCCCGCGGCGACCTCCTCCTCGCTGCGCAGCGAGGCCTCGTTGAGACGCGCGAGCTCGGCGATCGACAGCCCGTTCTCATCGCACAGCGCGAGCAGCGACGCGGCATCCGCGTAGGCGTAAGGGAAGCTGCCGGTCGCGATCCGGGCCTCCTCGCCATCGCGGCGGATGAAGCCTCCGCCGATCGAGTAGTAGGTGTCCTCGGTGACGACGGCGCCATCGGCATCCCAGGCGGTGAGGGTCATCGCGTTCGGATGCCCCGGCAGACGCGTGCGCGGGGCGAAGACGATGTCCTCCTTCGCGAACGCCACGGCGTGCACGCCGTTCAGCCGCAGCGGTTCGCCCGCGACGTACGCAGTCCACGCCGAACGGACCTCGGAGGGGTCGCAGGTCTCCGGCGAGAGTCCGCGCAGCCCGGCGACGACGGCATCCGGAGTGCCATGACCGATCCCGGTCGCGCCGAGCGAGCCGTAGAGGGTGCTGCCGACGCGCGCGATGCGATCGAGCGAGCCGCTCGCGCTGAGCCGCTGCGCGAAGGCGAGCGCCGCCCGCATCGGTCCGACCGTATGGGAGCTCGAAGGCCCCACTCCGATGGAGAAGAGGTCGAAGGCCGAGACGTACGCTGTCACGCCTCCAGGCTACGCCGCATTCGGGGATCCGGTTCATCGACGTTAACCTGACTCGCGCGCTGATGCCCGACTGCGTGTTCGTCAATCCCCTTCAGGACGGCTCGCCGCGGCGGCATGCTGATCGTGACGACATCACGAAAGGGGCGATCATGACCGACAGCACGCCGAACCAGGAGTCCGCACCAGCCGACGACGCGGGCGAAGTGAACGCGCTGACCCCGGAGCAGGTCCACACCACGGGTGACGCCGACGATTCGGGCGCGGCGCAGGGTGCGGACGAGGTCCCCGCCGAGGGACAGGTGCAGAACCCGGGCCAGGCATCGGCCCCGGCCGAGGCCGACTCCCCCGAGCAGGCCGACCCGGAGGAGATCCCGAGCAACGACGAGCTCGAGGAGCCGAGCACCGAGAAGGACCCGGGCGAGGAGCCGAAGGCGCCGAAGCGCGAGGAGCCCGAGCCCGACCACGAGGCCGTCGGCATCGGGGTCGTCGAGACGGAAGAGCCCCAGGCCGACTGAGCCACGCGGTCGTTCCGGTCGCGATTCCTGCCGCCGCGCTCCGTTCCGGTCGCGAATCCTGCCGCTGGAACGACGTCGAGGCGACAGAAAGCGCGACCGGAACGTGCCGCGCCTGACCGGCTACTCGACCAGCTTGCCCTCGGTGTCGACCTCGCGCATGAGCTCGACGATCTCGGCCGGGATCTCGGGAATCGCCTCGCGGGTCACGCCGTCGCGGGGACTCCAGACGAGGTTCACCTGCAGGGTGGGGTCGGTGTCGGGGAAATCGCTGCGGTTGTGGCATCCGCGGGTCTCCCGGCGCTCCAGCGCCGCCTCGAGCGTGGCGCGAGCCGCAAGCGCGGAGGCCTTGAGGTCGAACGCATGCGCCAGGTCCTGGAACCCGGCGATGTCGGGATGAATGCCGACGTCTTCCATGCGTCCCTCGATCATGTCGAGGTCGGCGAGACCGGCGAGCAGCCCCTCCTCCGAGCGCACGACGCCGGCGTACTCGGTCATGAGGTTCCGGATCGCGCGCTGCAGGGCACGGACGTTCTCACGCCCGTCCGCGGAGAGCAGATCATCGATCTCGGCACGCGCCTCGGCGACGGCCTCGGCCGAACGGCGCTGCGCGTCGAGTCCGGCGGCGTGCTCCATCGCGGCCTGCCCGACGATGCGCCCGTAGACCAGCAGCTCGATGAGCGAGTTGCCGCCGAGGCGGTTGGCACCGTGCAGTCCGCTCGACGCCTCACCGATCGCGTACAGCCCCTCGACGTCGGTCTGGTGGTCCTCCGGACGCACCCACACCCCGCCCATCGAGTAGTGCGCCGTGGGGGCGATCTCGATCGGGTCGGTCGTGATGTCGAGCATCTGCAGCTCCATCATCGTCTGGTAGACACGGGGCAGACGGGTCATGATCGTCTCGCGCGGCAGGTGCGACACGTCGAGCCAGACGCCGCCGTTCTCGGTGCCGCGCCCTTCGGCGATCTCGGTGTACGCGGCGAGGGCGACGCGGTCGCGCGTCGACAGCTCCATGCGCTCGGGGTCGTACTTCTGCATGAAACGCTCGCCGAGCGCATTGCGCAGGATGCCGCCCTCACCGCGTGCCGCCTCGGAGATGAGCGTGCCGGCGGCGTTCTCCGGCTCGATGATGCCGGACGGGTGGAACTGCACGAGCTCCGGGTCGCGCAGCCGGGCTCCGGCGTCGACCGCGAGACGGAAGGAGTCACCCGTGTTCTCGTCACGGCGGGACGACGTGCGGCGCCAGATGCGGTTGTGTCCGCCGGCGGCGAGGATCACGGCATCCGCGTGGATCAGGTAGCGGGTGCCGTCGGCCTGGTCGAAGCCGTAGGCGCCGAACACGACGTTGTCGCGCACGAGCAGGCGGGTGATGTAGACGTGGTCGAGGATCGGCACCTCGAGCTGCTCGGCCTTGCGCACGAGGGTGCGCTGGATCTCGAGACCCGTGTAGTCGCCTGCGAAGGCGGTGCGCCGGAAGGTGTGGGCCCCGAAGAACCGCTGCGAGATGCGGCCGTCGTCCTCGCGCGCGAAGTCCATGCCCCAGCGCTCGAGATCGCGGATGCCGCGCTCGGCGCCCTGCGTCACGATCTCGACCGTGTGCGGGTTGGCGAGCAGGTAGCTCTCCTTGATCGTGTCGGCGGCATGCTGCTGCCAGCTGTCGTCGGCGTCCATGGTGCCGAGCGCGGCGTTGATGCCGCCGGCGGCGAGGGAGGTGTGGGCATCCTGTCGGGGGCGTTTGCCGACGGCGAGGACGTCGATGCCGTGTTCGGCGACCTCGATCGCCGCCCGCAGCCCGGAACCGCCGGTCCCGATGACCAGGACGGTGGTGGAGATCTGACGTTCGCGTGTACTCATGCATTTCACGCTAGTTAGGCGATCCTAATAACTCCAATGCATAGTTCGACTTCGAACCATGCAGGTAGGCTATGGCCATGAACCTGGAGCAACTGCGCGGGTTCGTCGAGGTCGCCCGGCTCGGCCACTTCACCCGCGCCTCAGAGCATCTCCATCTCGCGCAGCCGTCACTGAGCCGACAGATCTCCACTCTGGAGCGCGAGCTCGGCGCCGAGCTGTTCCATCGCGCGCGCGGCCACATCGCCCTCACCTCGGCAGGTGAGACGCTCCTCCCCCGCGCGCAGCGGATGCTCGCCGAGGCCGAGGCCATCCGCGAGGAGATGGATGAGCTGCAGGGGCTGCGCCGCGGGCGCGTGCGCCTGGGCGCCCCTCCGACGCTGTGCATCAGTCTCGTGGCGGAGGCGATCAGCGTCTTCCACTCCGCGCATCCCGACGTCGACCTGCACCTCATCGAGAGCGGCTCGCGTCTGCTCGTCGATCAGCTCGCCGTCGGCGCCGTCGACATCGCGCTGATCACCGAGTCGGACGGACCGCCGCCATCGGGCTTCAGCCTCACCCGCACGCCGCTGCTCACGGAGGAGCTCGTCGTCGTCTCCGCGGCATCCCGTCCCCCGGTGGCGGTGACGCCCGCGATCGGGCTCGATCATCTCGCCACGCTCCCGCTGATCGCGCTCGACGAGACGTATGAGCTCCGCGCCACGACCGATGCCGCCTTCCGCTCCGCGGGTCTCACGCCGACGCATGTGCTCGAGGGCGCCGAGATGGATGCCGTGCTGCGCTTCGTCGAGCGCGGACTCGGTGTGGCCGTCGTGCCGGCGATGGTGCTGCTCGACCAGCCGGCGCTGCGATCCGTGCGGCTGACGCATCCGATGATGACGCGCATCGTGAGCCTCGCGCATCGCTCCGACGTCACCCCCGCCGTCGCGGTCTCGGCGATGCGGCAGGTGATCCTAGCGACGGCTGCCGAGGTCGCCCGGCGCGACCCGGCGATCACGAGCCTGCTGTAGCTTCCGGTCGCAGTTGACGTCGCCCGCATTGCTTCCGGTCGCAGTTCTTGCCGCTTCCGACGCCTCCCGACGGCAGAAACTGCGACCGGAACGGATGCCGAGAATCCCCGGACAAAGCAGAGACCCCGTCGCTTTCACGACGGGGTCTCTGTCACTGTCTCAACACAGTGTGCGCCCGAAGGGACTCGAACCCCTAACCTTCTGATCCGTAGTCAGATGCTCTATCCATTGAGCTACGGGCGCATGATCCGCGAACTTTCACGCTCAGCGGGCCGACGATAAGCCTACAACAGTCCCGACGCGAAAGCGAAACGAGGCCTCAGTCCTCGACGGCCTCCGCGAGCTCCTGCTTCTTGCGCCGCTTGGCCTTCGCGCGCTGCTCGGACGACAGGGCCTGGAGGTCGACGAGACGCAGCGCCTGCATGCGCGCCTCGCGCATCTTGCCGTACTCCGGATCGTGGTCGGGTCGCATGCCCTCCACCCGCAGCCGACGGTCGAGGTTGTGCCGCACGTCTGCCCAGGCGGCCTCGCGCGCCTCTTCGACGATCACGCCGAGCCGCTCACGATCCTGCATGATCTCGCGCAGCTTCACGGCGACGCCGGTGGACTGCTTGGCCCGCCGGCGGAGGTTGCGCACATCGCGGTCACGGTAGTCGTGGGTGCCGTGCGGATCGGAATGGCGTCCGCGCGCCCGCTTGCGCAGGGCGGTCACGTTCGCGGCGGCCTCTTCGGCCTCTGCGGCCATCGCTCCGAGCGCCTCACGGGCGTCGGCGATGTACTTGTCGGTGTCGAAGACGCCGTCCTCGGCGATGGTGCCCACGAGGATGTGGTTCTTCACGGCGAGGCGCGCCGCGGCGGTCGCGATCGCAACGCCTTCGGCGATGGCATCCGCTGTTCGTCCCACCGCGACCTCCTCTCCTTGAGCGTACCGGTATGCCGCCGAAGCGGTGTGGGTGAGAATGGGTTCCGGATCAGCATCCCCCATCGGTCCGACATTCGCCCGACGCGCACCCGGATGCGCCCGCAGGAGGACGCATGAAGCATCTCGATCTCGTCGGCAGCACGACGGTCATCACAGGGGCGGCGAACGGCATGGGCGCCGACATCGCGCGGCTCCTCGCGGCACGCGGTGTGCATCTCGCGCTCATCGATCACGATGCGGCGGCGCTGGCGGATCTCGCCGCGGGCCTGCAGGGATCCCCCGTGACGACGCATGTGATCGACCTCCGCGACGACGACGCCGTGTTCGCGGGGGTCGCCGACATCATGGCCGCGCACCCGCGCATCAACGCGCTGATCACCTGCGCCGGCTCGTCCATGCTGGGCACCCTCGATCAGCTCACGATGGAGGAGATGCGCTGGCTGACCGACGTCAACCTCTGGGGGACGGTCTCGGTCACCAAGGCTCTGCTCCCCGCATTGCGCGCCGCACCCGCCGCGCACATCACGCACCTCGCCAGCGTGTACGCCCTCGCGGCGCCCGCCGGACGGATCCCCTACGCGATCAGCAAGTTCGCCGTGCGGGCGTTCTCCGAGGCGCTGCGGCACGAGCTCGAGGGCACGGCCGTCACGGTCGGCGCCGTGTATCCGGCGGGTGTGCGCACGGGAATCATCCTGCACGGACGCTACGCCGCCGCGATCGACCCCGATGTCGCGGCCCGCGCCGCCTCCGCGCAGGCCGCGATGTACCACACCGAACCGGCGGATGCCGCGGCGCAGATCATCCGCGCCACGGAGCGCCGTGCGGTGCGCACGATGGTCGGGCGCGAGGCACGGCTCATCGACGTGCTGGTACGCGCGACCCCGGCGCACTACTGGCGGGCGATGCGCCGTCCTCTGCGCGCGGCGATCGACACGACGACGCCCATCGCCTGACCGACGGGGAGGGCGTCAGCGCACCGCGCCGACCCAGATCCCCGAGGCCCATGCCTGCTGGTCGCCGTTGCAGCCGACCGAGCCCGGATACCCGCGGACGACCGCCATGCAGTTCGCCAGGAACTCGGGGTCGTTGCCGAACAGCGACCCGTAGCCCGCGGAAGAGGTGAGGGCGCCCCACACCCGGAACTGATAGATGTGCGCGAGTTCATGCGCCATCGCCCAGTTGAGGCGCCCGGTGCTCCAGTCGGCGATGTCGGCCCGGTACTTGATGTAGCCGTTGCTGTTCGCACAGGCCGGAGCGTTGCCGCCCGCGCACGACGACGACTCGTACAGCCCGACTCCCCCGCCCCCGACGCGATCGAGCGCCGCCCGCACCCGGGAGTACCCGTCGGGGCCGCTGGTCGACCACAGCGGCCCGCCGGGTCCGGCGCTGCGCGCGGACTGGATCGCCTCCCAGCTCGTCACCTCGGAGCCGATCTTCTCGGTGATCGCATGGATGGTCGCCGTCGCGGCCGTCACCGTGTCGGGGTTCTTGTTCTCGGCGAGCACGGTCTGCTGCGTGGAGAGCGCCGATGCGAGATGCGTGGAGGTGTCGACCTTGCCCTTGGCGCCCTCGATCGCCGCGCTCAAGGCGGTGAGCTCGGCGACGAACCCGGGACGGACCTCCAGCACGGCCGCCCGGTCCGCCGTGTCCTGCTCGGCGCGCTCGATCGCGCCCGCCAGGTAGTCGGTGCGCTGTGCGGCGGAATGCGACTGGGATGCCAGAGCGCGCAGTTCGGTGACGGCATCCGCTCGCTGCTGGTCGAGGCCGTCGGCGCGGGCGACGATCCCGGCGCAGAGGAGGACCGCCGAGGCGACCGTGACCGCCAGCATGCGGCGGATCACTTCAGGAAGCCCGTCGTGTCGGCCAGCTCGGCGTCCTGCTCGGCGATCTGCGACCGCAGCGCCGTCAGCTTCTCCGCGAGCTCGAGGTTCTCGCCGTGCGAGGCGTCGAGCTGCTGCTCGACCCGATCGATCTCGGCCCTCACCGCGGCGAGGGCGGATGCGCGCTCCTGATCGGCGACCACGACGAGGGTGAATCCGCCCACCAGCAGCAGACCTCCGACGACGACAGCAAGACTTCGCATCTCGCTCCCCAGGACAATCGCGACAGCTCCGGAACCACTCCGATGTGCCCAATATACAACTGGGGGCGCACCGACCCCGGCGGCCTGCCGGTGCGGGCGGCCGAGGTCAGATCGCGATCTCGCTGCTCGCCAGCCGACTTTCGGCGGCCAGCTGACCGCTGGCGAGATGCTCCGGCACGATGCGACGCAGCGCCTCCACGTCACGAGCGGCGATCGCCTCGAGGATGATCCGGTGCTCCTCCGCCATGGCGAGGAGGTCGTCGTGCTGGCCGAACAGCCAGCGCAGCCGCGTCGCGAACACGTCGATAAGCTCGCACAGCATGTCGTTGCCCGCGAGCACGGCGGCGACCTCGTGGAACTCTCCCGCGGCCATGCGGGCCTCCTCGGGCCTTCCCGCCCGGGCGGCGGCGAGTTCGCGTTCGTAGACGTCGCGGAGTCGGGCGATCCCGGCCGCATCGTGCCGCTCGGCCGCGAAGACGAAGATGAGCGTCTCGATCGACTCCCGCACCTCGGCGAAGTCCCTGATGTCGCGCTGCGTGAATTCGCGCACCACCGCCCAGCTGCGCGGGCGGGCGACGACGACACCCTCGGAGACGAGAGTGCGGATGGCCTCGCGCACGGGGAGGCGCGAAACGTCCAGTTCGGCGGCGATATCGCGCTCGACGAGCCGGGATCCCGGCACGCGCCGGCCCACGACGATGTCGTCGCGCAGAATGCGCGTCACCCTGACCGACTCGAGTTCGCCGGTAGCCCCCGCCCCCGTCATGCCCGCATTCTCTCACCAGAACGGCGGTTCACCAAGTTTTGGTATCCCAATCGCTCCCGACCGAGGAGATCCGCATGACGGGGGCGACTTCTCAGGGCAGGCGGTTCGCGATCGCGAGGTTGGCCTCGAGCTCTTCGGCGTTCTGCCGGGTCACGTACGCCGGCCGGTCGCGCTCGACGCGCCAGGACTCGCTCAGCGGTCCGATGTCGACCGTGTCGAACCCCGCCTCGTCGTAGAAGCGCGTGACGAAGGCGACGGCCTCGGCGTCGCCCGCCGTGGCGAGGGCGCGGCGATCCGGGGTGCCTGCGGGGGTGCCGTCGGTCGTGATCGCGGAGGCGTAGATGTGGTTGAACGCCTTGGCGATCTTCGACGTCGGAAGCTGACGCTGCAGCAGCTCCGACGTGGTGGTCTCCCCCTTGTCGAGCTCCTCGATGTGCCCGTCGCGCTCGTGGTAGTAGTTGTTCGTGTCGAGCACGATCTTGCCGGCGAGCTGTTCGACGGGGAGGCGGTCGATCGCGTGCAGCGGCACCGTCACGACGACCGCATCGCCCGCGGCGGCGGCATCCGCTGCGGTGGCCGCCGTGGCCTGCGGTCCGAGCTCCGCGACGAGGTCGGCGAGCGTCTCCGGTCCGCGCGAGTTGGCGATCACGACGTCATAGCCGTTCGCCACCGCGACCCGCGCGACCTGGCTGCCGATGTGTCCTGCACCGATGATTCCGAGAGTTGTCATGCTCGCCCCAACGCCGGGGCGGCCGCGCTATTCCCGCATGTGACGGCCTGTGTCCGGGTCAGAGGTCGAGCAGCAGGCCTTCCTCCACGCGGCGATAGCCGAGCTCTTCGTACAGGGCGATCGCGCCGGTGTTGAAGCCGAACACATGCAGGCCGATCGAGTCCGCGCCGAGGCGACGCGCCTCCCGCTCGGCCGCGTGCATCAGCGCCCGCCCGTACCCCTTGCGCCGCTGCTCGGCGGCGACCTCGATGTCGAGGATGAAAGCGTGCGGTCGACCGTCGCGTACCCGCATGCCGAGCCAGAGGATGCCGACCTCGACGCCGTCGACGGAAGCCGTGAAGAGCTCCTGCCCCTCGGTGGCGAGCCCGTCGGGCAGCTCGAGAAGCATCTGCCGATGCGACTCCGCTGCCGCCTCCTCGGGTGAGTAGCGCCCGGACGCGGCGAGATCCTGCGCGAACCCCGCCTCGGACTGGGCGGCGAAGCGCGGGTAGCGCTCTGCCGTCATGGGCGACACCTCGACATGTGCCTCGACCGGCCGATCGCGCAGCGGCTCGAGCACCATCTGGATGGAGGCGAGGGTGAAGCCGCGCCCGTCGGCGAGCGCCCGCGCGGCGTCGTCCTGCGGGAACAGCGGGATGCCGAGCTGCGTCGCCCCCATCTCGGCGGCGAGGGCGAGTGTCTGCGCGAACAGCTCGTCTCGCTGAGCGCCGGTCGGCTCGACCGTCACCGCGAGATCGAACAGGAACAGCTTCTGATCGCGGAGCACGGCCCAGGCGGTGCCGAGGTCACCGTGCTCGTCGTCGACGATGCGGAGGACCCGCATCGTGGGCGACGACGGCTCCTCCGGGACCTCGCCGAGGATGCGGTCGGCATAGGAGACGGCATCCTCACCGACGCGCATGCCCGACGTCTGGTTCCCGTCGATCAACCGCTGCCGGGCCGCGGTCCGCCAGTCCTCGAATCGATCGGCAGGAAGCGGCAGCAGGCGGAGCGACATGCTCCCATCCTGCCGTCATGACCCGCGCCCGTGTCAGCTGCGGGTCAGCGCGTCTTCGGCCGCGACCCAGGCGAGCATCGCGCACTTGACGCGGGCCACGTACTTCGAGACCCCGCCCAGCGCCGCCGCATCGCCGAGCAGCTCCTCGTCGGGCTCGATCTTCCCGCGCGAGCGCATCGCCTCGCGGAAGGCCGCGATGCGGACCTCGAGCTGCTCGACGCTGAGACCTTCGGCGAGCCCGGCGAGAAGCGACGCCGATGCCTGCGAGATCGCGCAGCCGTGCCCCTCCCAGGCGATCGCCTCGACGCTGCCGTCGGCGGCACGGTGCACCTGCAGGGTGACCTCGTCGCCGCAGGTGGGATTGACCTGATGCGACTGCGCGGCGATCTCGTCGCGGAGCCCGTAGCCGTGCGGGGTGCGGGAGTGATCGAGGATCAGCTCCTGGTACAGATTCTGCAGGTCGCTCATACGCCCCTCCGGAAGAACTCGATCGCGCCGGCGACGCCGTCGATCACGGCGTCGACCTCGGCATCCGTCGTGTAGAGATACGTGCTCGCCCGCGTCGACGACGTGACGCCGAGGCGACGGTGCAGCGGCTGGGCGCAGTGATGGCCGACCCGCACGGCGATGCCGAGATCGTCGAGGAACTGGCCGACGTCGTGGGAGTGGATGCCGGCGACGTCGAAGCTCGCGAGCCCCACGCGTGGAAGGTCGATGCCCGCTCCCAGCACGCGCACACCGTCGATCGCGCCGAGACCCTCGACGAGCCTCCGGCCGAAGGCCGCCTCGTGCTCCGCGATACGCGGCATCCCCACCGCGGTCAGGTAGTCCACGGCCGCGGCGAGCGCGATCGCCTGCGAGACCCGCTGCGTGCCCGCCTCGAAGCGCTGAGGCGGCGGAAGGTATTCGGCCTCTGTCGTCGTGACCGTGGTGATCATCGACCCGCCGGTGAGGAACGGCGGCATGGCCTCGAGCAGCTCATGGCGGCCGTACAGCGCGCCGATACCGGTCGGTCCGAGCATCTTGTGACCCGAGAGAACCGCGAAGTCCACACCGAGGGCGCGCACGTCGAGCGGAAGGTGGGGGGCCGACTGGCAGGCATCGAGCAGCGTCAGGGCTCCGACCTCGCGGGCGAGCGCGACCAGCTGGACGACCGGGTTGATCACTCCGAGGACGTTCGAGACGTGCGTGAAGGCCACGAGCTTCGTGCGCTCGGTGATGAGGTCCGCCGCGACATCGAGCCGGAGGGCGCCGTCGTCGTCGAGCGGGATGACGCGCAGGGTCGCACCGGTGCGGGCGGCGAGCTCCTGCCACGGGATGAGGTTCGCGTGGTGCTCCATCTCGGTCGTGACGATCTCGTCGCCCTCGCCGATCCGGAGTCGATCGGCGGCTGCTCCCCCGCGTCCGACCGAGGCGTTCGACAGCGAGTACGCCACGAGGTTGATGGCCTCGGTCGCGTTCGACGTCCACACGATCTCGTCGTCACCGGCGCCCACGAATCGGGCGAGCGTGCTCCTGGCGTCTTCGAAGAGCTCGGTCGCCTCGGCGGCGAGAGTGTGCGCCCCGCGATGCACGGCGGCGTTCAGCGTCGTGGCGAACTCCCGCTCGGCGTCGAGCACCGCGAACGGCCGCTGCGACGTCGCGCCCGAATCGAGATAGGTGAGCGGATGCCCGTGCACCTCGGTCTGCAGGATGGGGAAGTCGTCCCGGATGCGCCGCACCTCGGCGTCGCTCAACGGGGCGAGGACAGAGGCTTCGGGCGAAATGCTCATCGTTCCAGTTTCTCATCTCGCGCTCGCGGAAGGGGCGGTGTCGCGATCCGTGACAGTTAGGCTCGCAGCATGTTCCGCCCCGACACCCTCGCGACCTTCATCGTCGCCGCCTTCGTCATGGTCGTCATCCCCGGTCCCACGGTGCTCTTCACGATCGGACGGGCGATGGCACTGGGGCGTCTGGGCGGGTTCCTCAGCATCCTCGGCACGGCCGCCGGTTCGATCGTGCTGGTCGTCGCGGTGGCTCTCGGCGTCGGGACGATCGTCGCCCAGTCGGTCGTGCTGTTCACGATCGTCAGGATCCTCGGCGCCGGCTACCTGATCTTCCTCGGCATCCAGGCGATCCGGCATCGGAAGGATGCCGCCCAGGCGATGGCCGGCGTGCAGCCGCGACGCTCGGGACCGAGGCTTCTCCTGGAGGGTTTCGTCGTCGGCGTCACGAACCCGAAGTCGATCGCGTTCTTCCTGGCGATCCTCCCCCAGTTCGTCGATCTGCATGCGGGCTCGGTCGCCGCGCAGCTCTTCGTGCTCGGTGCGATCGTCGTGACGATCGGCGTCGCGTGCGACGCCATCTGGGTGCTGCTCGCCAGTGCTGCGCGCGACTGGTTCGGCCGCTCCCCGCGCCGGATCGAGGCGATGAGCGCGACCGGCGGCGGACTCATGATCGGGCTCGGCGCGTTCCTGCTGGTCTGGAGCGAGAAGCCGGCCGCCACGTGAACGGGACTCGGCCGACGCGCGATCACATGCGCGCGTATCGCGAACGCGCGATGCAGAACAGGCCGTAGACGGCGAGACCCGCGCCCACCGCGCAGAGGATCACCGGTCCGAGGGGCAGCGCCACGAGGCTGTGCAGAGCCCCGTCGAGCCCGGACGACGTGTCGGGGTCGTTCGTGAAGGCCGCGACGACGAACAGCACGCCGGTCACGGCGACGGCGATGCCCTTGGCGATGTAGCCGACCACGCCGAAGGTCACGATGCCTCCGCGCTCGACGCCCGACGGCAGGTCGAGGAGCTTCTTGAACCCCCGGGTGAAGCCGCTGACGACGAATCCGATGCCGACGCCGAACACCGTGAGACCGATGATGACCAGCAGCACGACGCCGGCGGGCGCGGCGAGCAGCACGGCGCTGAGCGTCTGGGACGCCTTCTCGGAGTCGGCCTCGCCGCCGAACGCGAAGATGATCGCCATCCCGGCGATCACGAGGTACGAGAGCGCGATGCCGAAGAACTTGACCCGGCGCCCCCACTTCTTCGTCTCCTCCGGGTTCGCGGCGAGGAAGGCGCTGGCGATCTGCCAGACGGCGAGCGCGATGAGACCCGCGGCGATCACGGCCAGCAGCAGTCCTCCGACAGGGCTGAACCGGACCTGCTGCATGGCGCCGTCCTGATCGGCGTCACCGCCGCCGCCGAGGGCGATCGAGACCGCGAGGCTGCCGATGATGATGTGGATGATGCCGACGACGACGAAACCGGCGCGGGCGACCCAGCGGAATCCGTCGGACCCCTTCGTGGCGCGCGCAGCGTCTTTGGCGGTGCTCATCGTCGAAGACTACGCGGACGGCGCGGTGATTCTCGACACCGGCTGACGCAGGATGGTCCGCAGCCTCGCGGGTTCGACGCGCCGCATGTCGCTCAGGTAGATCTCGTGGTGTCGCGCGTTCATCTGCAGGCCGTTCTCGGGGATGAAGCGGTGGTGGATGTCGTCGAGGACCGGCCCCTCGTCGTCGAATGCTCCGACGTGCAGCGTCTGCACGCTCAGCCCCTCGTCGAGGGTCTCGAGGCGCACCGCGGAGAGCGCCGGCGAGGGCGACTCCTTCTTCTTGACCGCCTTCGCCGCGACGCTCTCGACGGCGTCCGCGAACATCTCAACCGTCACGTGCTCGGGCACCATGATCATGAGCGTCCACAACCAGGCCGACTTGTCGCGCTGCGCCGTGAAGGCGTTCATGTCGTCGGCGTGCCAGAGCCCTTCGAGCGGCATCACGACGGTGTCGATGCCCAGCTCCTTCCGGCTCGCGAACTTCAGGGTGTAGGCGAGAGGGAAGAGCGCGGTCACGGCATCCTGATAGACCTGCGACGTGTTGGGATCGCCGGCTCCGTCGACCATGAGGTACTGCAGGGGCGGCACCTCGACCAACCGGATCTCGCCGCGCTTCGCCTGATACGCGTCGAGGGTCTTCTTGGGATCGATCGCCATGGCACGCCTCCGTGTCTCGTGCCCTCAGTGTGGCATCGGCCGCCGACATCGGGCCGGAGGGCGGATGCCGCTCCCCGGCCCGATCGATCGCCTCAGCCCTGTTCGACCGGCAGCCAGAGCTCGCACGAGGCGAAGTCGCCCGTGAACTCGAGGTAGCGCACGATCGAGGGTCCCGGACGCAGGCGCCACGGGTTCGACGGGAACCATTCGGTCGCGGTCGCCGCCCAGAGGTTCTGCAGCGTCGCGGGGAACGGCCCGCGGGCGGCGAAGACCGCCCAGGACCCTTCCTCGATCCGCAGGACATCGAGGTCGTCCGGCACCGGCGACGACGCCTGCAGGGCGACGCCGTGCAGGTAGGTGAGCAGGGTGCCCTCCGGTGCGTCGGGCTCGATGTCGGCCGTGACAGCGAGGATGCCGCCGGGCTCGGCATCGCCGAGCTCCTTGAGCCGCGCGTGCTCGGCCACCGGGATGGCGGCGATGTGCTGCTGGATCTGCGGGTTGACGCCTTGGTGGATGAGCGGGACCTCGACCGCATGGCCGACGAGGACGAGCTCGGGAAGTGGGGTGATGGTGACATCCATCGGAGTGCTCCCTTCGACGCTCAGGCGGAACCGGAGCGTGGGTTGTGTGCGGAGAGGACCCCCGTCTCGACGCGCATCGACCGGGCCGATGCCGTGCACCGCGCGGAACGCCCGGCCGAACGCCTCGACCGAGCCGTAGCCGTGGCGCACGGCGACATCCAGCACGTTCCCGGCACCCGCGACCAGCTCGGCCGCGGCCCGTGTCATCCGCCGGCGTCGCACGTACTCGGACAGCGGCATCTCTGCCAGAGCCGAGAACATCCGGCGCAGGTGGTACTCGGTCGTGCCGTGCTCGCGCGCGAATCCGGCGACATCGATCTCCTCCGCCGTCGTCGTCTCGACGAGATCGATCAGGGCGTTGAGCGTGCCGATCATGAGGTCCTCCATTTCCCCACCATCGTGTGCGCAGAGCGCACCCGACCGCCCGATCATTCTTGCCGGATCCGATCGGCTCCCTTTCACAGCGAGCCCATCACACCCGACGAGACATATGTGAACGGGGTGCAGCTAGGCTTGATAGTCCTGGGGAAAACGGCGAAGGCGAAGCAAAAGATGAGAGTGAACGATGTTCTCTCCGGCGTCCCCTTTGCGGCACCCGAGCTGCCCGACGCCGAGAATCCGTTCCTGCACACCGAGCTGTTCGTGCACGCCCAGGTGACCCGCATCCTCGTCGATGTGATGGCGGGCACCGTCGGCATCCTGCTCGAACTCCGGCACGTGGATCACCTGCCGGCGAACACCGCCCTGCTGCGCGTGACAGGGGTGGCGCAGCAGAACTGGATCTGCACGGCGACGGCCAACGAGTTCACCGCCTGGTCGATCACGGGCGCGACGATGCATCAGCGTCCGGGCGAGTTCCAGTTCGTCGCCCAGTGCCTTCCGGCCGGCGCGCTGCGCGTCGTGGGGTCGGCCGCGGAGTTCGTCCTGCTCGAGGCCGCCACCCTCGCGACCGCTCCCCCGGATTACCTCAACGACCCCAGGGAGCTGATCCGGTTCGGGGTCGCCGACGGGAACACCGAGTGCGAAGCAGTGGGGGTCGCCCGCTCGGCGCAGACCGAGAGGGTCTGACGCCCGATCAGCCGCGGAACGCCGCGAGCGCCGCGTCGATGATGTCGAGGCCGCGGGTCGCGTCGTCTGCGGTGATCACGCACGGCGGCACCACGTGGATGCGGTTGTCGGCGAAGAACGGCAGCAGCCCGCGGCCGAGCAGGTCGCTCTTGAGCGCGCCGATCGATGCGGCGGCGAGCGGCGCCCGCGTCTCGCGGTCCTCCACCAGCTCGACGGCCCAGAACACCCCGCTGCCGCGGACCTCACCGATGAGCTCGTGCTGCTCGGCGAGCTGCTCGAGGCGCGGTCCGATGACCTCGGCGCCGATGCGCTTCGCGTTGTCGACGATGCCCTCCTCGCGCATGGCCTCGATGGTCGCGACGACGCTCGCGGCCGCCAGCGGGTGGCCCGAGTAGGTCAGTCCTCCGGGGAAGACCCTCTCGTCGAAGTGGTGCGCGATCTCGCCGGGGATGATGACTCCGCCGATCGGCACGTAGCCGGAGTTGACGCCCTTCGCGAAGGTGATGAGGTCGGGACGCACGCCGAACGCGTCGAGCGCGAGCCACTCGCCGGTGCGGCCGAAGCCCGCCATCACCTCGTCGAGGATCAGCAGGATGCCGTAGCGGTCGGCGATCGCACGCACGCCCTCGAGGTAGCCGGGAGGCGGGGTGAGGATGCCGGCCGTGCCGGGAACGGTCTCGATGAGGATCGCGGCGATGCTCTCGGGGCCCTCGGCCTGCACGACGCGCTCGAGGTGGTGCAGCGCGCGGGCGGACTCCTCTTCGGGCGTCGTCGCCCAGAACTCCGAGCGGTACAGGTACGGCCCGAAGAAGTGCACGTGACCGCGGGAGTACTCGTTCGGGATGCGGCGCCAGTCGCCGGTCGCGACGACCGCTGCTCCGGTGTTGCCGTGGTACGAGCGGTAGGCCGAGAGCACCTTGTCGCGTCCGGTGAACAGACGGGCCATGCGGATCGCGTTCTCGTTCGCGTCGGCGCCGCCGTTGGTGAAGAACACCTTCTCGAAGCCCTCGGGCGCGATGTCGACGATCAGCCGCGCGGCCTCGGCGCGCACGGCGTTGGCGTGCGCGGGAGCGACCGTGGTGAGGATGTCGGCCTGCGCCTGGATCGCCGCGACGACCTTCGGATGCTGGTGCCCGATGTTCACGTTGACGAGCTGGCTGGAGAAGTCGAGGTACCGGTTGCCGTCGGCATCCCACACCGTCGTCCCGGAGCCGCCGGCGAGCGGCAGCGGTGCGAGCGCGCCCTGCGCCGACCACGAGTGGAAGACGCGCGAGCGGTCGGCATCCGACACCTCGGCGTTGGTCGAGGACGAGACGGCAGAGGGCGAGGGGTTCGACATGGGTGTCCTTCGGATCCGTGCGGGAGCGGCTTCTGATCATCTCAGTCGCCGACGACACCGCGAATCGCCAATCCGTCTATCGAACGCTGGCTTGACGGACAGAACGGCATCGGACAGGATGCGGAGGTGCCTGCCACTCTCCGCGCCCTGCTCGACGAAGCGCGATTCGACCTCCGCGCCGTCGGCGGCGTCGACGACGCCCTGCTCACCCGGGCCATCCTCTGGGCGCACAACTCCGACCTCCCCGACCCCACGCCGTGGCTCGACTCGGGCGGACTGCTGCTGACCGACGGCCTGCAGTTCAGCGCCCCGGACCCCACCCCGGTGCGGCCGTACGTGCGGCGGCTCGTCGAACGCGGCGTGCTCGCTCTGGCCTTCTCGACGGGGATCGTGCACGAGCGCATCCCGGACGACCTGGCGGAAGCGGCGTCGGCGGAGGGGCTGCCGCTGTTCGAGGTTCCACGGGACACCCCGTTCATGGGCATCATCCGGTTCGTCTCCGACGCCGTGGCCGACGATGACCGGCAGATGCTGGAGAGGTCGCTGCGCGCGCAGCGGTCCGTCGCCCGCGCGGCCCTGCGCCCCGACGGGCTCGCCGAGATCCTGCGCGAGCTCGAGCGCGAACTGGGCTGCTGGGTGGCGCTGTTCGACGCCGCCGGCTCACGTGTGAAGGTGCCGACACGGCACCAGATCCCGCCGTCGCTGGCGTCGGAGATCGAGGATGCCGTGGCCGACACGCTGTCACGCGGCCGCACCGCGGCCGTGCGGCTCAGCATCGCCGGAGCGGGCGAGGTCACACTGCAGACGCTCGGACAGCGCGGAGACCTTCGCGGCATCCTCGCCGTCGGCACCGGAACCGGCGCCCTCGATCGCGCACGCGCCGACCTCGTCGACGCGGTCATCGCCCTCGCCAGCATCGCTCTCGAGCAGAGTCGCACGCTCGACGAGGCGCGTCGTCGGCTGCGATCCGGAGTGCTCGAGCTGTTGACGGCGGGGATCACCGCGGTCGCCCAGCGCACCGTGTCGCACCTGTGGGGTCCGCTCCCCGACGGCCCCCTCCGCGTCGGCTGCATCGCCCTGCCGGACGGCGAGGACGGCGGCGCTCAGAGCCTGCGGTCCGGGATGGAGCTGCTCGCGGTCGAGAGCGAGGGCGCCCTGTTCTTCGCGGAGCGCGACGGGCGCATCGTGACGATCACCGCCGACGACGGCAGAGCCGACCTGCTCGCGCTGCTGCATCGCCACGGCGCCGTCGCCGGCTTCTCGGCACCGACCGCCTGGGACCGCTTCACCGAGGCGATGAGCGAGTCCGAGCGGGCGCTCGCGCGGGCGACGCCGACCCAACCCCTCAGCGACTTCGACGACATGGCGCGGGTCGGGCTCCTCGGGCACCTCGAGCACACGCAGGCGCACGACATCGCCCGGCGGATGCTGCTGCCGCTGCAGCACACGAACGCTCCGGCCGACCTGCGCCGCACCCTCGAGGTGTGGCTGGAGCACAACGGCGCATGGGATCCCGCGGCCAAGGCCCTCGGCATCCATCGCCACACCCTGCGTGCCAGGGTCGATGCCGCGGCCGTGCTGCTGGACCTCGATCTCGATACCTTCGCCGCTCGGGCGGAGCTCTGGGGCGCGCTGCAGCTCACTCGCCCCTGACGCGGGCCCTGACGCAGCCCTCGCCGAACGGCCCCTTCGTGCACGACCCTGCCCCGTGCGAGCGTTCGCACGGGGCCGGGTCGATCGAAAAGGGCCGGGTCGGCGGGGCGGGAGCTCAGCTGTTCTGCGGGAACCCGAGGTTGATGCCGCCGTGCGAGGAGTCCGTGCGCGTCGCGGGGTCGATCCACCGGCTGGTGACGGCCTTCTCGCGCGTGAAGAAGTCGAAGCCGTGCACGCCGTACGCCTTGGCGTCACCGAAGAGGCTCTTCTTCCACCCGCCGAACGAGTGGTACGCGACCGGCACGGGGATCGGCACGTTGATGCCGATCATGCCGACCTGCACCTCGTTCTGGAACCGGCGGGCGGCTCCTCCGTCGTTGGTGAAGATCGCGGTGCCGTTGCCGAACTCGCCCGAGTTGATCAGGGCGAGGCCCTCGTCGTACGACGCGACCCGCACGACCGAGAGCACCGGCCCGAAGATCTCCTCGGTGTACGCGCGCGACGTCGTCGGCAGGCCGTCGATCAGGGTGGGTCCGAAGAAGAAGCCGTCCTCGTGCCCGTCGACCGTGAAGCCGCGGCCGTCGACGACGATCGTCGCTCCGTCGGCCTCGGCGATGTCGACGTAGGACGAGACCTTGTCGCGGTGCACATCGGTGATCAGCGGCCCCATGTCGGGCTCGACGCCGTCGACGCCGGCGCCGTTGCCGATCTTCAGGGCGGCGATGCGCGCGGTGATCTTCTCGATCAGGTCATCGGCGACGGGCTCGACGGCGAGGACCACGCTGATCGCCATGCAGCGCTCACCGGCGGCGCCGAACCCGGCGTTCACGGCATTGTCGGCGACGAGGTCGAGGTCGGCATCCGGCAGCACCAGCATGTGGTTCTTCGCCCCGCCCAGCGCCTGCACGCGCTTGCCGTTCTTCGATGCCGTCTCGTAGATGTACTGCGCGATCGGGGTCGAGCCGACGAAGCTGATCGACTGCACGACGGGAGAGGTGAGGAGTCCGTCGACCGCGAGCTTGTCGCCCTGCAGCACGGTGAAGACGCCGTCGGGCAGACCGGCCTCCTGCCAGACGCGCGCCAGCCACAGCGCCGCGGACGGGTCCTTCTCGGAGGGCTTCAGGACCACGGCGTTGCCGGCCGCGATCGCGATCGGCACGAACCACAGCGGCACCATGACGGGGAAGTTGAACGGAGAGATCACGCCCACCACGCCGAGAGGCTGCTTGAGGGAGTAAACGTCGATGCCCGAGGAGGCGTTCTCGCTGAACGCGCCCTTGATGAGGTGCGGGAAGCCGGTCGCGAGCTCGACGACCTCCTGACCGCGGAGGATCTCGCCCATCGCATCGGAGACGACCTTGCCGTGCTCCGACGTGATGATCTCGGCGAGCTCGCGCTTGCGGGCGTTCAGGATCTCGCGGAACGCGAAGAGCACCGACTGGCGCTTGGCGATCGAGTAGCCCGACCACATCCGGAATCCGGACTCCGCCGAGGCGATCGCGGCGTCGATCTCGGCCTGGTCGGCGAGGGCGACCCGCGCCTGCACCGCGCCGGTGGCGGGATTGAAGACCGGAGCCGTGCGACCCGACTCCGTCGCGCGCAGCGCGCCGTCGATCCAGTGGGCGATCACCGGGACGGAGGAGTCCGTCGTCGAGGCGGCGGACGTGGCAGTGATGGTCATTCTTCACCTCAGGGGTCGTCGAGCGGGGCGGGTGAGACCAGTGAAGCAGGATGCGTACCGACCGCAGCGTGCCAGTACGTCCTCCGATCACACGACAGCTCGACGATCAGGCAGATGTGACCCTTCCGGAGTCGCGCGCTCAGACGCCGATGGCGTCGTCGACGACGTCGAACACCTCGGGATCCCACGTGATCGCTCGCTCCCACGGAAGATCGAACGCATCGGCGAAGAAGATGCTGTGCACGTCATCTGCGAAGGTGCGGCGGGAGACGTTCGGCAGCACGGCCGGCGGCACCTCGTCCGCCCGCGCACTCTGCTGAGAGACGAGGCCGTCATGCGGCCAGAGCTGGCGCGGTCGCTCTGCGGACCGGAAGCGACCGGCAGCGACGGCCGTGACGCGCACCCCATCGAGCACCCCTTCCTGCGCCGCGTTCCAGCGACGCAGGAAATGTCGCGACACCTGGTCGGCCGCCCCCTGAGAGTTCTCGGCCGCGTAGGCGCGCGACTGCTCGAGGATCTGTGTCGTCGCGGGATCACCGTGGGCGTCCGCGACCGAGATCTCGTCGCTGAGCACATCCCCGAGGAGCGAGCCGTCCCAGGGAGTGCCGAGCGTCACCAGTCGACTCACCGTCGGCCCTCCCGCACGGAGCTCGCGGATGGCGGCACGGGAGAAGAGACCACCCATCGAATGCCCGACGAGGTCGACGCTCGTGAGACCGCGCTCCTCTGCCAGCCAGCGGAGGAAAGCCGCGAGGGCGGTTCCTGCCGCATCGATCTCCCCGACCGCGTTGACGGTCAGCGCTGCGGGCAGGACCACGGGGACATCGGCGAACCCCTGCCATCCGGCATCCTCGCGCACCTCTCCGACGCCCATCCGCGCGGGAGCGGTGAACACGGACACGCCCCGAGCGAGAAGATGCGCCCGGAGCGCCGTGAGGGTGTTGCCCGCGGCGAGCCCCGTCCGGGCGGCGCGCTCAGGATCGGTGAAAGGCGTGACGGCGGCTCCGCCGGACACGAGGACGACGGCGTCGGCCATGGCGCTCCTTCTCTGCTCCCTCAGGCGGACTCCACCCTAGCCGTCGAGGTACCCGCAGGGCGACGCCCGGTCAACCCCGTGCCGCGGCGCCGCGAGTCATGCGAACCTCGAGGAGTCCGAGGGAGGGAAGACGCGCATGGTGTCGTTGAAGGAGCTGTGGCTGGTGCGTCACGGTGAAAGCGTGGGGAATGTCGCGGCCACCGGGGCCGAGGTCGCGGGTGAAGAGGTGATCGCGCTGGCGATGCGCGATGCGGACGTTCCTCTCTCCGACACGGGCGTCGAGCAGGCGAGAGCGCTCGGCGCGGCGCTTCGCGAGGCGGACGAGCTGCCTCAGATCGCCTGGCTGTCGCCGTATCTCCGTGCTCAGCAGACATTCGCGCTCAGTGTCGAGCACGGCGCCGCCGTCGATCGGGTCCTCACCGACGAGCGCCTTCGGGACAGGGAGCTCGGCATCCTCGACCTTCTGACGTGGCGGGGCGTCGCGGCTCGGCATCCGGAGGAAGCGGAGCGCCGCGCGCGACTGGGCAAGTACTACCACCGGCCACCGGGTGGCGAGTCCTGGGCGGATGTGGCGCTGCGCCTGAGGTCGTTCCTCCGCGACGCACTCGACGCCGACGCACGCGTGGGCCTGGTGGTGGCGCACGACGCGGTCGTCATGCTGCTCGTCTCGCTGCTCACCGGAATGGACGAGCCGCACCTGGTGGAGTTCGCCGCAGCCCACACCGTCCTCAACGCCTCCGTGACGCGACTGCGCTTCGACGGAACCCGATGGCACCTCGTCGACTTCTCCGACGTGCGCCACCTCGAACAGCTCGGGGCCGAGATCACCGTGCACCCCGGGAGCCCCGATGTCCAGCCCGGCTGAGCCGACGCGCGTCACCCCCGCGCTATTGCGCGCGTGGGGGCTGCCGGACCCGGGCGATTCCAAGAACTCTCGGGGCACGGCGATGATCATCGGCGGATCGCGCCTGTCGACCGGCGCTGCGGTGCTGGCCGGCGAGGCGGCGCTGCGGGTCGGTGCGGGGAAGGTCGCCGTGACGACAGACGCGGCCGTCGCCGATGTCGTGCGCCTCGCCCTGCCCGAAGCCGGCGTGCACGAAGCGCCGAGCGCGGGCCGGCCGATCGATGACGCATGGCGCGCCGCCTGCGAGGCCTCCGACGCGGTGCTCGTCGGTCCCGGGCTCGACGACCTCGCGCACGCCGAGGAGTGGCTGAAGCGCCTGGACGGGCTCGAGATCGCGTGCCTCGTGGTCGATGCCTTCGCCGTCGGGGTGCTCCGCGACGTGCCGCGCTCGACGCTTCCCCGGGCGCTGATCGTCAACGCCAACCTCGAAGAGGCGGAGGTGCTCCTCGGCCGTCCGATCGATGATCTGCTCCACGACGTCGCACGCATCTCTCGCGACCTCGACGCGGTGGTGCACTGCTACTCCGCCGTCGCGGCGCCGTCCGGAGCCGTCTGGAGGATCGACGCAGGTGGTCCCGGCCTGGGCACCGCCGGGTCGGGAGACACCGCGGCCGGCGCCCTCACCGGCTTCGCCGCTCGCGGTCTCGAACCCGAGCGCGCGGCGGTCTGGGGCGCCTGGTGCCACGCCCGGGCCGGGGACCGCCTGACCGAGAGGATGGGCCTGGGCTTCCTCGCCCGCGACCTCGTCCGTGAACTGCCGGCTGCCGTCCTCGACGCACTTGAAGCGCCCTCGGCCGATTCGTAGAATATTGGTGACGTCTGACGGGTCGCGGCACCTGTCGATCGGGTGGGCATTGCTTGCCGAGCGGCGTCCACCACCTCGACCGCGTGCGAGTCCGCCACCGGTAGCTCTCGCTTCGGCGTGCGCTGCCGGAACGAAGGACTTCTCCGCGCCCCCGTCCGACCGACATCAGATCTGTCCGACAGGAGGTTGAGATGACTGGACTGGCCGCCCCGCGGTTCGAGCTCCGGAAAGTCGCTGAGCACGAATGGCTGATTCTCGATCACCGATACGAGGTGAACGATCCGCGTCGAACCGTGGGCTGCGTGTACAAGGTCGATGAGTACGAGGTCGAGGTCATGTGGATGCGCGAGATCCCCGCGGCGACACGGTACATGGAACCGATCGACGCCCTCGAAGAGGTGCGACGGTTCGAGGAGCGCGATCGGTCGACGAGGCCGATCACGATCCCGCACCTGCCGCCGCTGATCGCCTCGTGAGGGAAGCCGCGCCCGCGCCGCAGCGCTGCTGCTGCTGACCTCCTTCGCGAGCGGTCGACGGCTCTCAGAGCCGCGCCGCCGCCTCCCGCGCACCGCGCACCGCGATGGCGACGCTGGTCAGGGTCGGGTTCATCGTGTTCGCCGTCGGGATGAGCGCGTTGCCGCCGACGACGAGGTTCTCGAAGCCCCAGACCCGCGAGTACGGGTCGGCGACACTCGTGCCGTCGTCCACCGCCCCCGCGCGCATCGTGCCCATGTAGTGCAGGCTCGAACCGTTGGGCAGCAGTCGCGGCTCGGCGATGAACGTTCCGAGCGCGGCGCCGGCGCGGCGCAGGTGCGCGGTGGCGTCTGCGATCTCCGCCTCCTCCACCTCGGTGAGGGCGTACTCGATCGTCATGTTCGGCAGGCCGCGGTAGTCGAGCTCGTCGTCGTCGAAGCGCACGCCGTCCTCGGCGCGAGGGTGCTTGCGGACGCCGTACCCCATGTTCACGTAGCCCCAGCGGTTGCCCGCGTGGGGGTGCGACGGATCGAGGGGGAACGGCGGGTTCTCGGCGTACATCACCTGCAGCGAGAACGGGTGATCGGGCTCGGAGAACGGGATGCGGTTCACCGCGGCGACCGGGTCGGCCGGGTTCTGCGCGCGCCGGGCGAGTTCGCGCTGCAACTCGTCGTCGCTGACGAGTTCGGCCATCCGGTCGCCCTCGAGCGACACCGTCGAGATCACCACGTGATGCTCGGTCAGGTAGCGACCGAGAGCCGCGGGACGGATGCCGGAGGCCCACAGCAGCTGCGGCGAGCGGAACGCGTCGGCCGCGACCACGACGAGGTCGGCGGGCACGAACGACGCCTCCTTCGTGCGCAGGTCTTCGACCGTCACCCCGGTGGCCCGTCCGCCCTCGTGCTCGACCCGACGGACCAGAGAGAGGTCGCGCAGCTCGAACCGAGCGTTCTCGTCGGTGCCCTCGTCGATGAGAGGTCCGAGCACCATGTCCGCGCCGGCCCACACCATGGTGCCGTCCGGCTGCGGGTCGCCCGCGATGGGGAGCGTGCTCACGCCGTAGCCCTCCGGCAGCTCTGCGGCGAACTCCCCTTCGAGCAGGGTGCGGATGGCCCCGCCGATCGGCGAGTCCGCGAAGGCCGCGCCCTGATGGTGGAGCAGCCCTTCGGCGGTCTCGATGAGCTCCTCCCACTCCTCGTCGTCGATGAACGGGAGCTTCTCGCTGAACGCCGGCCGCGGGATCGCACAGGTCCAGTGCGAACCCTGGCCGCCGACGTTGGTCGCCGCCGCCGCTGCCGGGAACGTCGGTGCGTGCGCGGAGCCCTCGCCGCCGAAGTCGAGCAGGTGCGTTCCCTGGCGCGCGGTGAACATCCCCTCCACGACGACGCCGGCGGGGATGCCCAGCGATTCGCGGAAGGCGCCGGCCTGCGGGCCCTGCGCCATCTCCCTGGCGCGGGCCTTCTCGTCCGGATCGGCGATGTTGCGCACGCTGGCGCCGGGGCGCTCGGTGATCTGCGGTCCCGCCTCGAACATGACGACCCGCGCGGTCGGGTGGCTCTGCAGGATCACGCGGGCGTACGCGGATCCGACGGGTCCGCTGCCGACGATCGCGATCGTCGGGTTCTCGGTGGGGGTCAAGTTCTCGGACATGGATTCTTCTCCCGGATGCAGGCGGATTCAGGCGGTGACGGGTTCGGCGGACGGGACGGCGTCGTGCTCGTCGGAGAGCCGGCCGGCGGGCATGAGGAGCGCGACGACGAACCCGACGACGTAGGCGACCGCGAGCGCCGCGAACACCGGTGCGAAGACATCGCGGTAGATACCGGCGACCTCGGCCTGGACAGCGGCGTCGGACGCCTGCACGAGCTGCGGTGTCAGGGCGGTCGCATCGAGGCCTGCCGGCAGCAGCGCGGCGACACCGAATCCGACGACCCCGCCGATCACGGCGGTCGTGACGGTCGCGCCGACCTGGCGCACGATGTTCACCGTGGCCGTGATCGCTCCCGTCGAGCTCCGCGGTGCGGCGCTCTGCACCACGGCGACGATGAGGCTCATGAAGGCACCGGTTCCGACGCCGACCACGAACATGACGATCATCGGCGCCCAGAGCGGCAGTCCGACGGGCAGGAACGCCATGGCGCCCAGACCGACCGCCCCCAGAGCCGTCCCGATGATGGGGTAGATCCGGTAGCTCCCGGTACGGCTGGCGAGGAAACCGGTGCTGAGGTTGCTCAGCAGCATCCCGAACACCGTCGCGATCGGCACGAGCCCCGACACGGTCGCCGACGTCTGATAGGCCATCTGCACGTAGGTCGGCAGGTAGGCGGTGATCGAGAAGAGTCCGATGCCGATGATCGCCGACAGGGCGGTGCCGACGGCGATGGTGCGGTTCGCGAAGAACCGCAGCGGCACGATCGGCTCCGGCGCCCGCATCTCGGCGAGCACGAAGGCGGCGAAGGCGATGATCGCGGCGGCGAAGGCGACGACGGTGGCGGTGCGCAGGCCGGGATCCGCCATCCAGGACACCGCCAGCACCAGGGCGACGAGCGCGGCGGTGAACGTCATGGCGCCGGCGACGTCGAAGCGGCGCCTCCCGCCGGGCGGGATGTGCGGCACGGCGACCACGGCGAGGGCGAGGGCGGCGACGCCGATCGGGATGTTCACCCAGAACACCCACTGCCAACCCCAGAAGTCGGTGATGAGCCCGCCGAGCACGGGACCGACGAGGATCGCGATCGGGAAAGCGGCGCCGATGACGGCCATGTGTTTCGGGCGTTCCCGGGGCGAGGTGACCTGCGCGATGATCGTCTGCGACATGAGCTGCAGACCTGCGGAGCTCATCCCCTGCAGCACCCTGGCCACGATGAGCCAGGGCATGGTCTGCGCGAATCCGCAGGCGAGTGACGCGGCGAGGAACACGACGAGCGAGGTGAGGAACACGGCGCGCGGCCCGACCACGTCGCCGAGCTTGCCGAGCACCGGGAGCAGCACGGTGCTGGCCAGCGTGTAGCCGACGACCACCCAGCCCATGTGCTCGAGGGCGCCGAGCTCGCCGGCGATGGTGGCGAGCGAGGTGGAGACGATCGTGTGGTCGAGGGCGCCGAGGAACGACACCGTGAGCAGGGAGACGACGAGAAGACGCAGACGCAGCGTCGAGAGTGGGGGCATGACCGATGGCCCGATCGATCGGGCAGTCGACGCGACTTCGTGTGCCCCGCTCGCAACGTCACGAGCGGGAACGGGTTCGAGGAACCCCGGCGCCATGTCGAGTCTACTCCCACTTTGGTCGCTTTTCAACTAAAGCGGGCGACGGCGCGCGCGCGAGCGGACCCGCGCGCGCGGCAGGGCCGGCGCGGAGACCGCGCTCCCGACGCGTCCGACGAGCTCACCCACTCCCTCGACCACCATGCGCACCACGTCGCCCTCGACGAGGGGAGGCGGCGTGAGGCTGCCGTTGCGCCCCCAGAGCTCGCCGAGACAACCGCCGTTGCCGACCGTGCCGCTGCCGAGCACATCGCCGGGCACGACCCGCGAATTGCGCGACGCGTAGGCGACGAACTCCGGGAACGGCCAGCCCGCGTTCGAGACCAGGTCCTCGCCGATGAGCTCGTCGTTCACGAAGACCTCGGCGCGGATCGCGAGGAAGCCCTCGTCGTCGAGGTAGGGATCGAGCTCATCCGCCGTGACGATCCACGGTCCGAGGCTCATTCCGAAGTCCTTGCCCTTGGCGGGCCCGAGCCGCACCTTCATCTCCCTGGCCTGCAGATCGCGCGCCGACCAGTCGTTCATGATGGTGTACCCGAAGATGACGGATGCGGCGGCCTCGGGATCGAGGTTGGACTCTCCGGCGCCCGGCCCTCCGCCGATCACGACGGCCAGCTCCAATTCGAAGTCCAGGCGCTCGGTCACCGGCGGATGCAGCACATCGGCCGGTCCCAGGATCGTATGCGGGTTCCCGAAATAGAACGTCGGAGCGTCGTACCACTCCGGCGCCACGTCGCTCTTGCCCTCGACACCGGCGCTGACGCCCTCGACGTGCTCCTCGAACGCCACGAAGTCGCGGACGGATGCCGGCACGAGAGGGGCGAGCAGGGTCACCTCGGCGAGTGCCGGACCAGTCGCTCCCTCGAGCTCGCCATGCAGCTCGCGCGCGGCATCCAGACCAGCGGCGAGCACGTCGGCGACGCCCAGCCCGCGGGGGAAGGCGAGCACCTGATCGCCCTCCACGAACCCCTCACCCACCTCGCTCCCCGCGAGCCAGCGGGCGATCCTCATGCCCGCACCCGACGCCGGAGCAGCGCTTCGGCGTTCCCCCCGAGGATCCCGTCGACGACACCCGCATCCAGGCCTGCCTCCTCGATGAACTCGACCGGGCTGTCGAGACCCATGTCGAACGGGTAGTCGCTGCCGAGCAGCACGCGCGACTCGCCCGCGACCTCGACGAGGCGCCGCAGCGCCTCCGGATCGTGCACGACGGTGTCGAACCAGATCTTCGGAAGATACGTCGACGGCGCGTGCGCGCAGCGCTGCGCCTCGGGCCGCACCCGCCAGGCACGATCGGAGCGCCCGATCGCGAAGGGCAGGTAGCCCCCGCCATGGGCCGCGACGATCGTCAGGTCCGGATGCCGATCGAGCACGCCCGCGAAGATCAGGTGCGACAGCGCCACCGCATTCTCCACCGGCTGTCCGACCGTGTTCGACAGGTAGAAGCGATCGAGGCGCTCGTCGAGCGAGCATCCGAACGGGTGCAGGAAGACCACCGCACCGAGCTCGGCGGCCCGCGCCCAGAACGGCTCCAGACGCTCGTCGGAGAGCTCCACGTCGCCCGCGAACGACGAGATCTCGACCCCCGCGAGTCCGCGGCCGAGCACTGCGTCGTCGAGGCATTCGACGATCCGCTCCGGATGCTGCAGGGGAACGAGTCCCAGTCCGACGAGGCGCTCGGGGGCCTCTGCCACATGCTCGGCCACCAGGCGGTTCGCCTCGTTCGCCGCCCACACCGCCAGCCCCTCGGGCGCCCACGGATAGAAGTGGTTCGGAGACGCGCTGACCCACTGCACGTCGACGCCCTGGGCGTCCATGTCGGCCAGGCGCACCGGCACCGACGTGAGCTTCGGGATGCGTGCGCCCACCATCGGGCCCGAGACGGCGAGGCTCTCCGCCCCGTTCCTGGTGAGTTCGAGCGCCGCGGCCTCGCGCACGAGGTCGGGCACCCGGCGCTCGACCTCCTGCTGCAGCGACGGCAGCAGCACGTGGGCGTGCACGTCCGTGGTCATACCGGCGCCGCCATCTGCTGCGCGATGCCGAAGATGAGTCCGCCGGCGTCGGCCTCGCGGTTGTGCTCGAGCTGCCAGCGGCCGAGCTGCACCGAGGCATCGACCACCGCCTGGGCGCGAGGCAGCCGTCGCGCATGGAACTCGTCGAAGAGCGCGTCGTCGACGGCATCCCGTCCGGTCAGCAGCTCGGTGAGCACGAACGCGTCCTCGAGCCCCTGCGCTGCGCCCTGCGCGATCGTCGGAGGGCAGGAATGCGCGGCGTCGCCGATCACGATCACGCGGCCGCGGTTCCAGGGAGCCGGCACGACGTGCTGCGTGAACCAGGTGTAGTTCGCGACAGCGCCGGCCTCGAGATCGGCGCGGATCGAGTTCCACGGCCCGTCGTACGCGCGCGACGCCTCGAGCATGATCTGTGTGGCCTCCTCGCCCGTGACCCCGAAGCGATCCTGGGCGTCTTCGACGAGGAACGCGTACATGGTGTCGTCGCCGGTGGGCGTGTAGCCCGCGATGTACATCGGACCCCCGTAATACAGCTCCGAGCGGTCGACGTCGGCGGGGCGGGAGACGAACGCGCGCCAGATGCCCATGCCGGTCGGCTCGGGCTTGGTCTCGATGCCGACGAGCTCGCGCACCGCCGAGTGCAGGCCGTCTGCCCCGATGAGCAGGTCGTACTCCCCCGTCGATTCCTCGTTCACGAACACCTCGACCGCTTCCGCGCCGTGGGCTTGCAGCCCCGTCACCTTCGCTCCGAAACGCACCTCGGCACCCGCTGCGCGCGCGTGCTCCAGCAGGATGCGCGTGAGTTCGGCGCGCGGCATCCCCATCGCGGCCGGGTAGTCCGGACCGCCCGTCTTCACGTCGGGGAGCGCGGCGACCACGGGGGCACCGGGGCCGGGAGCGCGCAGGTTGAGCCCTTCGAACGGGAAGCCCGCCGCGCGGATGTCGTCCCATGCGCCGAGCGCATCGAAGACGCGCAGGGCGTTGCCCTGCAGCGAGATGCCGGAGCCGAGGGTCGACGGGGCGTCCTTCGCCTCGAAGACGACGACCTCCACGCCCGCCTTGGCCAGCTGGATGGCGGCGGCGAGCCCGGCGACCCCGGTGCCGGCGATCGCGACCTTTCGTACTGCGGTCATGTGCAGAACCTCCCTGTTCTGAGTGAGCGATGTTTCTTGTCTAGAGGATGGCGACCGGATTCACCGGCGAGCCGACCGCGCCCGTGATCGGCAGCGGCGGAGCGGACAGCAGGAAGTCCCACCGGCCGCGTTCCGCGCACGCCTCGGCGAGCTCGTCGAGGTTCCACATCTCGCCGATCGTCAGGCCGAGGTTGGGGATGACGACCTGGTGCAGCGGCTGGAATGCCGGCACGTCGAACTCGTTCGGTCGCACCTCGAATCCCCACGTGTCGGTCGCGATCGCCGCGATCTCGGTGCGGTGCAGCCAGCCGGCCGTCGTCAGCGACAGTCCGGGTGCGGGTCCGCCGGCGTAGTCGCCCCAGCCCTCGCGGCGCGTGCGGGCGTACTGACCGGTGCGCACGACCACGATGTCGCCACGACCGACCGTGCTCGACGGTCCCTGTGCGGCGATCGTGGCCTCGAGATCGGCGACCGTGATGGCGTGGCCGTCGGGCAGCTCGCCGGTCTCGGGGAACAGGTGGCGTCCGACGTCGAGAAGGACGCCGCGCGAGACGATGACGGATGCCGCGTGCTCGATGCCCGTGACGAGATCGCCATCGCTGGTGACGACGTCTCCTGCCCGTCGCCCGTTCCAGGCGTTGCCGTGGTCGAAGATGTGACCGAGGCCGTCCCACTGCGTGGAGCACTGCAGCGGCATCGCGATCACGTCGTCGGCGCCGCCGATGCCGTGCGGGAAGCCCTGATTGCCGCGTTCGGCGTCGACGCCGGTGTCGGTCATCGTGTGCACGGGGTTGGTGCGGCGGCGCCACCCCTTCTGCGGCCCGTCGGTGTCGAAGCGCTGCGACAGCGACACGACCCGACCGGTCGAGACGAGCGTCGCCGCCGTGGCACGCGTGGCATCGTCGATGAAGTTCAGGGTTCCGAGCACGTCGTCCTCGCCCCAGCGACCCCAGTTGCGGAACGCCGTGGCGCGCGCCGCGATCTCGGACTCCGGGTCGCTGCGGTCCAGGTCCGCCGGGTTCTCCGACGGGGTCGTCATGAAGACGCTCCGTCCGAGGCCGGCGAGACGCAGCGCACGACCTGCGTGCCGAGATTCGCGATCGTGCCGGTCATCACGTCGCCGTCGCGGAGGAAGCGCCGCCAGTGCTGACCGTTGCCGGCCGGGCTGCCCGTGAGCAGCAGATCACCGGGATAGAGCGGGTGCGTCTGCGATGCGGCGGAGAGGAGAGCGGGGATGTCGAAGAGCAGGTCGCTCGTCGAGGCGTCCTGCATCGTCTGCCCGTTGAGGTCGAGGCGCACCGCGGCCTCCTCCGCCGAGACGAAGGGCGCCGGGACCAGGAACGGACCGGTCGGCAGGAAGCCGGGCGCGTTCTTGGCGCGGTACCAGTCGGTGCCGATCTCCTTCATGTCCTTGCGGAACACGAGGTCGCGGGTCGTGACGTCGTTGACGATCGTGTAGCCGGCGATGTGCTCCCAAGCGTCCTCACGGGAGACCTGGAAGGCCTCGCGGCCGATGACCAGGGCGAGCTCGAGCTCCCAGTCGTGCACCTCGCTGTAGGCCGGGAGCACCAGCGGAACGTCGTCGCCGACCACGGCCGCGGGCAATCCGATGAAGAAGTACGGCTCGCCGTTCGCCTTGCGATCGTCCATCATGGCGGCGGCGAACTCCCGCGCCTGCTCCGGTGTGCGGTCGGAGTTCTGCGTCAGGCCGGCCGCGACGAGCTCGATCACGTGCTCACGGTAGTTGGCGCCGGTCTGCAGCACCTGGCGCGGCTCGACCGGAGCGGTGAGGGTGACGTCGGCGAGAGAGACCCACGGACCGTCCGCGTCGGCGAGCGCCTGCAGACGATCCCAGTCAGGAGCGGCGAGGAAGGCGTTCAAGCCGTCCGCGCCCAGATCCTCGGAGGAGAGCGGGCGGATGCGCTCGCCCGCTGCGAGACCGAGGCGCACACGTCCCTCCTCGCGGTAGCGCGCCAGGGCGAAGGGGGCGTCGGGTGCTGTCGTCGTCATCGTCGGTCGATCCTCTGTCGTTCAGTATGGCCTCGTGGATTCCGGGGCGGACGACGGCGTCCGCCCCGGAGAGGTGCTCAACCCTGGCCGTGCTTGGCGTACGGGTTGAAGAGTGCTTCCTTGATCTCGTCGGGCACGCCCTCTTCGGTCGCGCTGGGGCCGTCCGCCGCGGGGAACGATTCCGTCATCGACATCGGCATGGCGCCGTTGCGGTAGAAGTTGTTCGAGCCCAGCGACGGCTTCCAGGTGTTCGGCTCCCAGTCGGGCACGTAGTTGCGGTAGCCGCCGGTGTTCAGCTCGATGCGCAGCGACGACGGCTCGCGGTAGTAGAGGAACGTCTGCTCGCCGATGCCGTGGATGTTCGGGCCGTACTCGATCGGGATGCCGTTTTCCATGAGGGTGTCGGCGGCGATCAGCAGCTCCTCACGGGTGTCGACCCAGAACGCGTAGTGGTTGATGCGCCCGGCGCGGGTCGAGCCGTCGAGCACGACACCGAGGTCGTGCGACTTCTCGTTGGTGGTGAGCACGGAGAAGACCGAGATGGGCGCCTCGTCGAGGATCGTCTTGGCCATGATCCGGAACCCGAGCACCTCGTTGTACCAGGCGGCGAAGTCGTCGACGCTGCTGGTCGCGATGGTGACGTGGTCGAGCTGGCGCGGCGCACCGGCGACACTGGAGCGCTTCTCGGGGCGGTCGGGGTAGATCGACGCCGTGGCGCCGCTCGCCTGGTGACGCGTGACGTCCCAGTGCAGGGTCATCGAGTGCCCCCAGGGTCCGGTGAAGCGGTAGGCGCGGCCGATGTGCGGCACGTCGTCGAGCCACTCGCCGTCGATGCCGGCGGCTTCGATGCGCTGGGCGGCTTCGTCGAGCGCCTCGGCGCTGGAGGTGCGCCAGGCCATCGTGGCGAGGGAGGGCTCGTCGCCCGGGATCACCACGAGCGAATACGCGTAGTAGTCGCCCCAGCAGCGCAGGTACACGGCACCGTCCACGCGGTCCACGACGGTGAGTCCGACCTGGTCCTCGTAGAACTTCACCGACGCTTCGACGTCGGGGGTGGTGATCGCCACGTAGGAGAGGTGGGAGAGCAGCTTGATCATCTTCGATCCTTTCGTGGGGGCTCTGGGAACTGCCCCGCGCTCTACTTTGGTCGGATCCTGACTATTCAGGAATCCCGATGTGGCTATGCGGGGGATCAGCCTCGTTTATCTCGACGCCAGCATCCTCGTCGCGAGCGCCGAATCATGCCGGAACGCTCCCAGATCAGAGGGAATGGCCCTCTCCTCGACCGCATCGATCGCACGCCGCAGAGCCACCCGCTCGCCTGCCTCATGCCGACGCGGGCGCAGCAGCCGGCCTTCGGCGGTGCTCACCTCCACGCTCCGGAGACCGGTGGCGGCGTCGAGATCGACCTCGACGCGCGTCTCACCGAGGGCATGCGCGCGCAGCCGCGCTCCCCCTCGGCCCATCAGAGCGGATGCCGTCACCGTCGCGGCACTCCGCGAGTGCGGCTCCTCGAGCAGAGCGAGCACCCCGTGCGGGAGCGATGCCGCGGCACGGAGTTCCAGTTCGCCTCCCGCCAGCACGCGGAGCCAGCCGACGGCGTCGCGCACCACGGCGTTCAGGTCCGAGAGGGTCGCGACGGCATCCGCCATCACATGCCGGGAATCCTCCGGCACGGCGGCATCCGCCACCACGTCGACGCGAAGCCACGGCCGATCGAGCAGGATCGGCGTCCGACCGCCCGCCGTCTCGAGAGCAGCGATCTCCTCGTCGTCGACCGTGATCGGATCCGCGATGAGCAGCGCCGCGGCGCCCGCCCGCACGGCGACCAGAGAACGCTGCGGCCATCCTCGCGACCCATCGACGACGACGATCGCGCCCAAAGTCTCTTCGACCGCTTGCGCGCGCAGCGGCAGCTCCGCGACCGCCGTCCGATAGTGCCCCGTTGCACCGTTGACGCCGATCATCGCGGCATCCCGTCACGGACCGCGGCAGCCGCGGCATCCGCCAGGTCGATCGCGTAGGAGGCGTCGGCCAGGATCTCGTCGTACTCCACGGTCTCGACCCCGGCGGCGAGCGCCGCCACCACCCGCCATTCGGCCAGATATCCGTCATCGGGAAGAGGCGGGTACTCCGACACGCGCCCGTCGACATGACGGACGCGCGCTCGCGCACTGCCGTCGTGGACGAAGGCCGGAGGGAACTCGATGTCGACGAGGTCGCGCCCGGTCGAGACCGACAGACGCCACAGCGCCTCGGCCCCCGCCGGGAGCATCACCGCGGTGAGACGTATGAGGACGTCGCCGGCGACGAATCCGACGCCGTAGCCGATCGGGGCGATCGGACGGGCGAACAGCACTCTGTCGAGACGAGGCGCGAGGTCGCGCAGCAGCGGGAGATCGTGGATGCCGAGGCCGAGGATCAGCTGGCGGACGACGGCGGCGGAGAAGTCGGGATCGTTCCAGTCCGGAGCCGGGCGGGCCGGCGCCGCACCCGGCAGCGACTCCGTCACCACGTCGTGATACCGCCCGTTCGGAGGCAACGAGACCGTGACCGACACAGAGCGAACCGGCGCCTGCTCTGCGGCGATGTGGTGCCGGGCCCTTCCCCAGGCCGGATCGAAGAGGTGGTTCGTCCCCACCACGAGCGCCGCCCCCGAGCGCCGGCAGGCGTCGATGACGGCTCTCGCATCGTCGTGGGTGAGCGCGATCGGCTTCTCGCACATGATCGTGCGCGCGCCCGCCTCGACGGCGGCGAGGATCTGCGCGGCATGGCGCTCCGGCGGCGAGCAGATGGCCACGATGTCGACGGCGGGATCGCCGAGCAGCTCGTCGATCCCGGACGACCAGCGCGCGTCCGTCCGCGCGGCGAGGGCTTCGGCCCTCCCGCTCCCGCTGTCGGCGACGTGCACGACACGGAACAGCTCAGGCATCCGGTCGAGCGTCGGCAGGTGCAGCGCGGACACCCCTGGACCGGCTCCGATCACGCCGACGCCGTATGGCATGAGTCTGCTCCTCTCGCGGAAGCAGGGAGCCCCCATCGGCTTTTGTTGGAACTCTACCTAAGTTCGCTCTGCTGCGACAATAGATCGGGCGATGTCCGCGGATTTCGCCGATTCCTGTGTGAAGATCGGGTATGGCCAGTGAGTCCACCCTCCGTTTCGGTGCGCAGACCGATGAGATGACGAGCCTGCTGCGCATCGTCAACCTCGTCCGCACAGGCGAAGCCGTGACGCGCCCCGACATCGGTCGCCTCACCGGACTCGGGCGCGGCGTCGTGGCGCAGCGCGTCGACCACGCGATCGAGGTCGGATTCCTCCAGGACGGCGAGTTCGCCCCCTCGTCCGGAGGACGCGCACCGCGCACCCTGCGCTTCCGCGCCGAACGCGGCCGCGTGATCATCTGTGCGCTCGGCGCCCTGCACATCCATGTGGGCATCGCCGACCTCGACGGCGTGATCCTGGCCGATTCGCACCGCGCGTGGGACATCGCCCGCGGGCCGGAGGAGACGCTCGACGAGGCGATGTCGATGATCGACGGGCTCCTCGAGAAGGACGACGTTCCCGACACCCCCGTCTGGGCGATCACCGTCGGCGTGCCGGGGCCTGTGGACTTCGCCTCGGGCCGCCCCGTGGCGCCGCCGATCATGCCCGGATGGAACGGCTTCGACATCCGCACCCGCTTCGAAGAGCGGTTCGATGCGCCGACCTGGGTCGACAATGACGTCAACATCCTGGCGTTCAGCGAGCGCGAGCGCCGCGAGAACGACGGCATCGATCTGATCTACTGCAAGATCGGCTCGGGGATCGGCGCCGGCCTGCTCTCGCGCGGCCGCGTGCACCGCGGTGCGAACGGCGCGGCCGGCGATATCGGGCACGTACGCGTGCGCGATTCGGAGGAGCTGTGCCGGTGCGGCAAGGTCGGCTGCCTCGAGGCGGTGGCCGGCGGCTGGGCGCTCGTGCGCGACGCCGAACGTGCTCTGTCCGAAGGAGGCGCGGGACGCCTCGCGCAGCACGTGGCCGACGGCGAACCCCTCACCCCCGAGGCGATCGCGCGGGCCGCGGAAGGCGGCGATGCGCTGTCGATCTCGCTGATCCGGAAGTCGGCGCGCGTGGCCGGCGAATCGATCGCGACTCTGGTCAACGTCTTCAACCCGAGCATCATCGTCATCGGCGGCGCGGTCGCCGCGGCGGGTGAGCTCTTCCTCGCTGAGATCCGGCAACGCGTCTACGAACTCTCGCTCCCCCTCGCCACCCGCGACCTGTCGATCGTGAATTCCCTGAACGATCAGCGCGAGCCGCTGCGCGGCGGCGCCGCCCTCGCTCGGGAAGAGCTCTTCGACGAGACCTTCCCGCGGTGGTTCGCCGACGGTGCGCCGACCGTGGCCCGCATCCGTTCGACGGAGTGATCCGCACACCGTCGCCCCTTCTTCCTAAATCAGACATAAGAATGTATTGTCTGGACTGAAGTCGAAGGAGAGGCGTCGAGGATGATGCGCGAGACACTGCCCGAACTGCATGCCGGTCCGCGAGCCGGAGAGCCCCGCCGTGCTTGACGCGCTGGGCGCTGACGCCCTCGTCGATGACGGAGCCGACGCGGTCCTCCGCATCTCGCTCCCCTGGATCCGCTCCCTGCCCGTCGCGGCGGTGCGCGATGTCGAGGTGTGGATCGACGGAGCGCGGATCCCCTCGCCTCGCGCGATCCTCGGAGACCGTATGGTCGCGGTCGACGACCTCGGCGTGGAGCCGGGTTGGTGGTTCGTGCAGGATCGGCTCGCCCTCCGGCTCGGTCGCGCCGTCGATGCCGACTCCCACGCCGTGCGGCTCTCGTTCCACCTCGCCGTCCCCTACTTGCAGGTCGGTCCGGACGGCCCCCTGATCCTTCCCTTCCTCTTCGAACGCGACCTCGTCGCCGGCGCTCCGGTCTCCGCCGTGGGCATCACGCGCGACGTCGCCTGATCCGGAGCGCATCCATGACGACCGACATCCCCGCCGGCTGGACCCTCTCGGCGAGCGCGTTCAACTGGTCCTCCGAGATCGTGCGCGCCGAGCGCAGCGCACCCGACATCGCCGTGGGCATCGTCGCCGACGGCATCGCCTCGGTCATCGAGGTGGAGCTCGGCCAGCTGTGGCGCTCCTTCCCGGTGCCGACGGATGCCGAGGCCGAGGCCCTGCGCGAGGCACTCGCCGCCGTCGGCGGACGGGTGAGCATCGTCGGCGCGAGCATCGACGACTGGGAGCTCCCGGCGCGACGTCGCGACGATGCGGAGCGACTCGCGTTCCTGCTGCCCCAGTTGCACGCCGCGCATCGGCTGGGTGCGACGGGAGTGCGTCTGCCGATCGGCCAGGCCGGGCCCGCGCTTCTGAACGACCTCCTCCCCCATCTGCACGACCTCGATCTCGTGCTGTTCGAAGAGGCGCAGGGGCGTCAGACCCCGACCGCGCAGGCCGCGGAGTACGACGCCATCGCCGAGCTCGACGACCCGCACGTGCGGCTGCTGATCGACATCAGCATGCTCATGCCGGCCCTGCCGCCGACCTACCTCGAGCAGCTTCGGGCCGGTGGCGTCCCTCCCGAGCTCCTGTCGCGACTCACCGACGAGTGGCGCGATCCGGCGACGCACGATGCGGTGATGGCCCTCCTCCGCTCGGGAGGCGTGCCCGGATCCGTGCACACGCTGTACATGGACATGCTGGTGCGGTTCGGACGATCGGATGCCGCGGAGCTGCGCGGCATCCTGCCCCTGGTCGGCGCCTTCCACCTGAAGTTCTGGGACCTCGACGACAGCGACTCCCGGGTGTCCGCTCCGATCGCCGCGCTGGCCGCTGAACTCGCCGGGACGGACTTCCGCGGCACGTTCACGAGCGAGTGGGGCGGACTCGAGTGGCTCGACGACGATGCCGCCGAGATGACGCGCGCGCATCTCGCGCTGGCGCGTGGGGCGCTCGGGGCAGGCGCGGCACGCCCGGAGCGTCTCTTTCACGCATGATGGATGCATGACTCTTCTTCACGGGATCGACGTCGCTGCCGAGCTTCGACAGGTCACGGCGCACTGGACCCCGCGGGTCGTCGGGCGGGTGAACGACCAGTACATCAAGGTCGCCAGACTGCTGGGCGAACTGGTCTGGCACGCGCACGACGCCGAGGACGAGATGTTCCTGGTCGTCTCCGGCCGTCTCCGCATCCAGCTCCCCGACGATGAGGAGGTGGTGCTCACCCCGGGTCAGTTCTACGTCGTGCCGCGAGGCGTGCAGCACAACCCGATCGCTGAGGAGGAGGTCGAGATCGTGCTGATCGAGACTGTCACGACCGCCCACACCGGCGATGTGATCACCGAGCGCACCGTGCCGCTCGACACGCAGGTCGGCGACTTCCGCTGAGCTGCGGGGCTCGGCCCGCCGCCCCCCGCAGGTCGCCCGGCGCTCAGCCCTCGCGGTTGTAGTACGGCCAGGGCAGGAAGCGACGCTCGCCGCGTCGATCGGGTCCGTGCAGAGTGATCTCCCCCGTCGCCGCCCACTCGACGCCCCGCGGGAACAGGCGGATGAACTCGATGCGCCGGAACGTGTCGATGTCGTGGCCGATGGTGATCGTGAACGATCGGCCGGCGCCGTACTCGTTGATCCACGCGATCGGCTGATCCGTGTTCATGCCGGGCAGCGCGGCGATGCCCGCGGGCGGGATGGCGACCGGGTAGTGCGACATCGGCCAGACCGGCGCCCTCTCGTACGACTCGAGGTCGTCGAAGGTCGTCAGCAGCACCTGCGCACCGTCGTAGAGCTCGACCCCGACGAGGATGTCGTCACCCGTCACGGTCCACGTCTCGTTGATGCCCTCGGTGATCGCGTGGCGCGGCTCGACGGTGCGCAGCAGCGCCTCGCCCCACGGGCGGGGACGGACGCCGGTGGGCACGCTCAGCTTCGCGCCGCGCATGACGTTGTACTCCTCGGGGTATCCCCAGTCGTCCTCCTGCACGGCGGATCCGTGGAACCACACGATGCCTTTGCCCTCGTCGTGCACGAAGCGCAGCAGCGCGGCATCCGTCTCCGCTCCGAACCCGACCGCCTTGTCGTGATAGCCGTCGCGCCCCTCGAAGACGACGATGATCACGTCGTACTTGTCGATGATCTCGGCGCCGAGGCCGCGCGGATCCTCGATCACGCGCACGCGGAAGCGGCCAGTGTCCTCGAGCAGCGTCGTCAGCCACTGGTTGTGGGCGCGGAAGCTGCGGTGCTCGTTGTCGTGCTCGATGGTCATGTGTCCCGAGAGGATGAGCACGTCGAGCCGGTCCGACATCAGGCGCTCTCGTCCGTCTTGGTGGAGAAGGCCGAATCGAACGCGGCATCCGGCGGGGTGATGGCGGCGAGCTTCCGCACGAAGGCGAGGGCCTCGGGTGCACCGTGCAGGCGATCCATGCCGGCGTCCTCCCACTCCACACTCGTCGGACCGTCGTAGCCGATCGCGTTCAGAGCCCGGAACAGCGGCTCCCACTTCACCGCTCCGTGCCCGGTCGACACGAACGTCCACCCGCGACGCGGATTCGCCCACGGGAGGTGCGAGCCGAGCACCCCGTTGCGGCCGTCGAGGTTCGTGATCGACTCCTTCACGTGCACATGGAAGATGTGGTCCGCGAAGTCGAGGACGAACGCGATCGAATCCAGCTGCTGCCAGACGAAGTGCGAGGGATCGAAGTTGAATCCGAAGCTCTCGCGGTGGCCGATCGCATCAAGCGTGGCCTTCGCGGTCCAGTAGTCGTAGGCGATCTCGGACGGATGCACCTCGAGCGCGAACCGCACTCCGACCTCCTCGAACACGTCGAGGATCGGGTTCCACCGGTCGGCGAAGTCCTGATAGCCGGCGGCGATGAACTCGTCGGATGCCGGCGGGAACATCGCCACGGCCTTCCAGATGCTCGAGCCCGTGAACCCGTTCACCGTCGTGACACCGAGCTTCGCGGCGAACCGCGCCGTGTCCTTCAGGTCTTCCGCGGCCCGCTGACGCACGCCCTCGGGGTCGCCGTCGCCCCACACCCGGTCCGACAGGATGTCGCGGTGGCGCACGTCGATCGGATCGTCACAGACCGCCTGCCCGGTGAGGTGGTTCGAGATCGCCCACACCTGCAGGCCGTTGCGCTCCAGGATGTCGCGACGGCTCTGCACGTACGCCTCGTCATCCCAGCGGGACACATCGATGTGATCGCCCCAGCAGGCGATCTCGAGTCCGTCGTATCCCCACTCCCCCGCAAGACGTGCGACCTCCTCGAACGGAAGATCGGCCCACTGACCGGTGAACAGCGTGATCGGACGTGCCATGAACGACTCCTTCGTAGAAACGTGGCGGGTGTGGCGAGGGGGTGACGCGGGTTCAGCCGAGCCCGACCGGCGCCTCGGTGCGCACGCGCACCCAGGCCGCGTCGTCGGCGGCGCTGCGCTCGACCGCGTCGAGCACGCGCTGGACTCCGAGTCCCTCGGCGAAACCCGGATGCGGCGCGGTGCCGTCGTGGATCGCACGCACCAGATCGACGACCTGATGCGTGAATCCGTGCTCATAGCCGAGCATATGACCGGCCGGCCACCAGGCCGACACGTACGGATGCAGGGCCTCGGTGACGAGGATCTTCGTGAAGCCCTGACGGTCGCCCGGCGCCGTGCGGTCGTAGAACTGCAGGCTGTTGAGGTCCTCCAGATCGAACGCGAGCGCGCCCTTGTCGCCCGAGACCTCGATCGTGAGCGCGTTCTTGCGGCCGGTCGCGAAGCGCGTGGCCTCGAACGACGCCAGCGCGCCTCCCGAGAGTCGTCCGGTGAACAGCGCGAGGTCGTCGACCGTGACGTCGCCGTAGCCCGTGCCGGCCGTGCCCGACAGACCGGAGCCCCCGGCGCTCAGCGGCCGCTGCGACACGATCGTCTCGGTCACCCCGGTCACGGCATCCACCGTCTGACCGGTGACGAACTGCGTGAGATCGATGATGTGCGCGCCGATGTCGCCCAGCGCGCCGGAACCCGCGTGCTCCTTCTGCAGGCGCCACGCCAACGGCATCTCCGGATCGACGAGCCAGTCCTGCCGATAGGCGGCGCGCACCTGCTGCACCCGCCCGATCACGCCCTCCGCGATCAGATCCCGCAGGAACGTGGCTGCGGGAACGCGCCGGTAGGTGAAGCCGACCATCGAGACCACGCCATGCGCAGCGGCGCGCTCCGCGGCATCCGCCATCGCCTCGGCCTCATCGACCGTGTTCGCGAGCGGCTTCTCGCAGAGCACGTGCTTGCCCGCCTCGAGCGCCGCGATGGCGATCTCCGCATGGGAGTCACCGGGCGTGACGATGTCGATGATGTCGATGTCGGGTCGGGCGATCACCTCGCGCCAGTCCGTCGACGTGTCGGCCCAGCCCCACTGATCGGCCTTCTCCCGCACAGCATCCGGATCGCGGCCGACGAGGACCGCCATCTCGACGGCGTCGGGCAGGTCGAACACGCGAGGCGCCTGGCGCCAGCCCACCGAGTGTGCGGCGCCCATGAAGCCGTGGCCGATCATCGCCACCCGCAGGGCTCTGCCCGAAGAGGGAGGGAGGGTCATGCGAGCACGACCTCGCGCTGCACGGGCACGCGGTTGGTGACGTAGCGTCCTGGTCCGCCGTCGACGCCCGGCATGATCTGCATGTAGAGCAGACGCATCGTCAGGACGACCTCGACGGTGAGCGCATCGCCGGCCTGCGGCACCGGATCGAGGTCGATCAGCACCTCGGGGCGCTCGGCGACGAACCAGAGAGTGTCGTGCTGCTCGGGCAGCTCGTCGACGCGGTACGTGCGTCCTTCGAGCTCGAACCGCAGCGACTCGGTCGGGATCGCGACCCCGTTCACCGTGGCGGCGACACCGTCGACGGCCGACAGCCAGAGGCTGCGGTACCAGGGCAGCTGCACCGAGACGGCAATGCCGGTGTCGGTGCGGCGGACGTCCTTCTCGGAGAACAGGGAGTTGTGAGTGGCCATGAGTGACTCCGATTCAGACCGCGACGGCGGTCTCTTCGATCGCACGACGCATGAGGTCGTGCTGCTTCTTGACGAGGTCGATGGGGTCGCTCTCACCGAGGTCGGAGAAGGCGTGGCCCTCCCACTCGCTGGAGAGGTACCCCTGGTAGCCGCCCTCGACGAACTGGCGCACGATGCGCGGGATGTCCATGGCCGGCTCCTCCCCGTCGGGGCCGATGTCGTAGAACTTGGCGTGCACGTGGAAGATCTGCGGCATGATGTCGAGCCACTCCTCCGGCGGCACGAGGCCGTGCATGTTGAAGGCCAGGCGCGTGAAGGGCCCGAGGCGAGCGAAGTCGAAGTTCTCCGACGTCAGGAAGTCCTCGAACTTCTGGTTGCGCACGTGCATGGGCGTCGGCTCGTGCCAGATCTCGTCCATGACGGCGAAGTACTCCTCGGGCATGCCCATCTGTCGCATGGTGCGCAACAGCGTGGGCGAGAGAGAGTGCATCGTCGACGAGAAGTCGGCCGTGAATCCGAGGCGGTCGGACTGCAGCTCGTCGTACATCTCGCGCATCTGCAGCACCTGCGGGTTGTTCGGACCCGACGGCGCATGGATCTCGTACCCGAGCTTCTGGTCGTACTTCTCGGCCAGCGGCAGGAGGCTGCGCAGCAGCTCCTTGCCGTGCGAGCGGATGACGACCTTCTTGAAGCCGAGCGTGTGCGCGGTCTTCAGCTGGCGGGCGAGGAACTCGTGCTCCTCATCGGGTGTCATGTCGCGGTCCTTGCGGCGACCCATGTCGAGGTTCGTGCCGATCGCGCTGGGCTCGAGGCCGTAGCGGTCCATGCTGTCGCGCCAGATCTTCACGAAATCGTCGTCGACATCGGGGTAGCTGCGCAGCATCTGGGCGATGTTGAACTCGATGCCGGGGCCGAGGCCGTGGTCGGCCGCCGCCTTGATGAGCGTCTCGGGCGTGTAGAGCCCGGCGGCGAACTCGGAGGTGAGCGAGTAGAGCGTGATGCCGAGCTTGATGCCGGTGCCGGCGATGCCGTCGGTCATGCGGGTAGTCCCTTCGTGAGAGCGTGCGGGAGGTGGGCGGCGAGGGCCTGTCGCGCCTCTGCCGCGTCGGTGATCATCCGGCTGCCCGCGTTCTCGGCGGCCGATCGCTGCACGGCCTGCTCGCCGGCGATGATGTCGAACGGGCTCTGCCAGTGATTCCAGTGCCAGCCTTCGTATTCGCTCGACACGGCACCGGAGTAGCCGTTCTCGACCAGCAGCGTGATGAGGTCGCGCACCGGGACCGACGGCTCTTCGCCGTTCTCGTCGATGCCGAAGAACTTGCCGTGCACGTGCTTCACCCACGGCATGATCTCGAGCCAGTCGTCGACACGGGCCGGGCCGAACAGGCCGGTGCCGTTGATGCCGAAGTCGATGCCGAGATCGGGGCGGCCGTTCTGGGCGGCGAGGCCGATGAACGAGCCGAAACGCTGGCCGTGCACGGCCTGGTCGGCGGGAGGGCCCTGCTCGTAGTACGTGTTCCAGAGGTCGACGACCTTGCCGAGCAGCTCCTCGGAGGCGCCGCGGCGGCGGTACGCCTCGATGAGTGACGGTGCGAAGCCCGAGACGGTCGCACCCCAGTCCATCGTGAATCCGAGGAACGGCGAGCCAACCTTCTCGTAGCGGTCGCGGAGCGCCAGGATGCGCGGGTGAGAGGCGTACTGGTCGGCGTGCACCTCGAGGGCGAGGGTCACGCCGTGCTCTTCCGCGATCGGCGCGAGCGCCTCCATCGAGTCGGGAGTGATCGAGATCTGCACGCGGGCGATCGGGAAGCCGAGCTTCGCCGCCGCCTTGATCTGCAGCGTCATGTAGTCGATCAGCTCGTCCTGCGTCAGCATCCGGTCGCGGTGGATGCCGATGTCGGCGTTCACCGCGAGGGATGTCGTGACGAGGCCGACCTCGTCGACGAGGTCGCGGAATCCGCCGGCGAACGCGTCGTCGATGTGCGGGAAGCCGCGGAAGCTGGAGAATCCGATGATCTCCAGCCCCGGCCCGTGCCCTTCGGCGGCGACCTTGCGGATCAGCTGCTCGAGGTCGTACTCGCGGCCGTGGAACGCCCGCGTGTAGCTGTAGAGGGTGACGCCCTGGATCGGTGCGCCCTTGACGGATGTGCTCTTGTCGGGCGTGCTCTGAGCGGTCATGCCGCCACCTCCTGTGCCTGGCGGGCGGCCATGGTCTTGGTGTCGTGCTCTTCGATGTGCAGCGTCTCGCTGTCGGAGATGATGATGTACGGGATGTAGAGGGTCAGGTCGACCCGCACCTCGTGATCGCCCTCGGCCGCCACCGGCACCTCGCCGCTGAGCACGGCGGAGTCGACGGGGAACCACCACTCGTCGATGTTCGTGGAGAGCTCCTCGAACGTGAACGCGCGGCCGTTCATGGTCCAGCGCAGCGAGTCGGCCGGAGCCTCGGTGCCATCGATGGTCAGCTTCGCTCCGGCGATGCAGCTGCCGGGCAGTGCGCGGTACCAGGGGAGGCGGACCTCCACGGAGGCGCGGCCGCCGTCGGTGACGAGCGTGCCCTGTTCGATGATGCGATCGGGAATCACAGGTGGTCTCCTTGACTACTTTGTCCTTGTTTGGACAGACTAATGTCTTTTTCCAACATAAGCAAGATTCAGCCGAGGGACCCGGCGATCCGGCGAGCTCCGCGCACGGCGAGGGCGACGGAGGTCAGCGTCGGGTTGCACGCGGTGGACGTCGGGATGACGTTGTTCCCCCCGACGAACAGGCCGGGCACGTCCCAGACCTCGCTGTCGGGCGAGCACACGCTGCGACCGTCGTCGGCGACGCCCATGCGGGTGCTCCCCTGATAGTGCAGCGAGGCGCCGGCAGGCATCGTGAACGGACGCTCGTCGAGCGGATCGCCCACCGCGCGGCCGAGGCGCACGACCTCGTCACGCGCACGCTCCATCACCGCGTGATCGCGAGGCGTGAGCGTGTAGTGGATGGTCATCGCGGGCATTCCATAGCCGTCGACGGCCTCGTCCGAGAACTCGACCCTGTCGTCCCACTGCAGCTCCTTGGCCGTGAAGAGACCGAGGCCGACGATCGACCCCGGCACGACCGGGTCGTCCTCGGCGAGCGGCACCGGCGAGGCGTCGAGCTGCATGATCTGGCCGTGGAACGGCATCTCGTCGGTGAACGGCACCCAGGTGACGCCGCTCTGCTCGCTCAGCGCTCCAGACGCGGCGACCGCATCCTCACCGCCGGCCTGCACGTCGCGCAGCCGCGAGGCGAAGACGATCTGCGTCTGGTCGTTGAGCATGCGTCCGAGCGCGGCAGGACGGATGCCGGAGGCCCACAGCACCTGCGGGGTGCGCAGGCCGTCGGCGGCCACCACGACGTACCGGGCCGCGACCGTACGGACGGCACCGGTGCGGAGGTCACGCACCTCGACACCCGATGCGCGTCCCCCTTCCGTGAGCACGCGCGTGACGAGCGACTCGTCGAACAGGGAGAAGTTCGGATTCGCGCGCGTCGCGTCTCCGAACACCACATCCGACCCCGACCACACGAGTCGGCCGTCATCGCGGCGGTGCACGGCCAACGGCATCCGCTGTGCACGGTGCGCGTGGTCTCGCTGCGCGTCGACCGCCTCGGAGAGCCGCTCCCGCACGATGGTCGCGAACGGCGACGCGTCGAAGGCATCCGTCGTCACGCCCAGCAGACGCTCGGCCTCGTCGAGCAGCTCGTCGAGATCGGGGAGGAAGTCGATGCGCTCGCTGTCGTTCGGACGAGGGCAGGCCGCCGTCCAGTGCGCCCCCATCCCACCGACGTTGCTCGAGAAGGCGGCGACCGGCATCCCGTCCTCGCCCTCCACCTGGTAGCCCTCGGGGAGGAGGTAGGTGCCGGCCCGCCCGCGGCGCTGACCGGATTTCGCCGCACCCGGATCGCTGATCGTCGCCGCCCGCTCCCCCGGACCCTCGGAGCGCGCCTGGGCGCGAGCCCGCTCTGCGGCATCCTCGATGTTCTTCACGTGCGCGCCGGGCGGGTTCGAGACGGTCGGACCGACCTCGAACATCGCGATCGACGCCTCAGGGGCGAGCTCGCTCAGGATGCGCGCGTAGGCCGCGCCGTTCGGTCCGCTGCCGACGATAACGACGTCGGCGGATGCGGGATAGCTCCGCTCGCTCATGCCGTCGCCGCGACCTCTCGGATGAGCCGGACGGATTCCTCGGAGGCGGTCTGCGGGTAGTACTCGAGACCGATCGGTCCGTCATAACCCGATGACCGGAGGATGCCGAGACGCTCGGCCCAGTCGAGCGAGCCGGTTCCCGGCTCTCCCCGGCCGGGGGCATCGGCCAGCTGCACGTACTTCACGATGTCGCCGGCGTTCGCCAGCTCGGCGGCCATGTCCTCCCCTTCGACCGCCGAGTGGTAGATGTCGTAGAGCACTCCGAAGTGCGCCGAGTCGACGCCGCGCGCGACGTAGACCGCCTCCGCCGTGCGGTCGAGCAGCGAGCCGGGGTGGTCGACGCGCACGTTCACCGGCTCGAGCACGAGAGTGAGCCCCGAGCCGTCGATCTGCGCGATCGCCTTCTGGTAGATCTCGACGAGCTTGTCGAGCTGCACCTGACGCTTCCACCCGCCGAAGCCCGTGCCGCTGCCCACGACGAGGCGCGGGGTGCCGAGGGCGTGGGCGATCTCGACGCCCTCGTCGAGCTTGCGGAAGAACTCGGAGTGGTCCCACGGCGGGATCATGAACTGCGTCCGGGGCTCGGCGAGCTGCGCGGTGAGCTGCACGCCGGTCTCGTCCAGCGCCGCCTTCAACGCGGGGATGTCCTTCGGCGTCGCCGGGGCGTCGACCCCGGTGGGACCCCACATCTCCACGGCGGTGAACCCTGCCGCAGCGGCGGCGCGCACCCGGTCGTGGTAGTCGCCGGCCTCGGTGAAGAGAAGCTCGATATTGGGGGCGAGAACGTACATGATGCTCATTCCTTCTGGATGCGGGGTCGATGAGGAGACCGATGGTGCTCGGCCGGACGAGAATGGCGGCGTGCGGGCGGCTCAGCCTTTGAGACCGCCGGCGAAGCCCTGGATGAAGCGCTTCTGGGCGAAGAGGTAGAACAGGAGGATCGGGATCATCGAGACGATGACGATCGCGAAGATCTTGTTCCACGACGAGACCAGCGAGCCGATGTAGTAGTACATGGCGACGGGGAGCGTCTGGTTCGCCGAGCCGCCGAGGAAGATCAGCGAGGTGAAGAAGTCGTTCCAGACGATGAGTCCGGCGAGGATCGCCACCGTTCCGGTCGCCGGTGACATCAGCGGCAGGACGATGCGGAAGAAGATCTGCGTGCGCGAGGCGCCGTCGATCGTCGCCGCCTCCTCGTACTCGGTGCCGAGTCCGCGGAAGAACCCGGCGTACAGGAAGATCGACAGCGGCAGCAGCATCCCGGTGTAGAGGATGACCATGCCCCACAGCGACCCGGTGAGTCCGATCGTGCGGGCGCCGATGTAGAGCGGCACCGTGCCGAGCTGCGTCGGGAGCACGATCGCGATGAGGAACAGCATGTAGGCGGTGCGACTCCAGCGGCGGGTGCTGCGGGAGATCACGTAGCCGGTGATGGCCCCGAGCAGCACCAGGCAGAGGATGCTGCCCGCGGTGATGATGATGCTGTTGACGAGCCCCATCACCACGTTCGAGTTGCCCTGGGCGGTGAGCACCTCGACGAAGTTGCCGAAGTCGGGGCTCGTGGGCGGAGCGAGGTTCGACGAGGTGATGGCCTCCTGGTCGGACTTCAGCGCCGTGGTGACGAGGAAGTAGAAGGGGGCCAGGAAGACGATGGCGATGACCCAGATGAGGACCTCGCGCAGGGCCGTGAACTTCGTGTAGCGGAACATGTCAGTCCTCCTCGGTGCGACCGTTGGTCAGGCGCTGCTGGATGATGGCGAACACCAGGATGATCACGGTGAGCAGCAGCGCGAGCGCGGCACCGTAGCCGAAGTTGCCGAGGGCGAAGGATTCCTTGTACACCTGCGTGGCGAGGGTCTCGGTCGCGCCGGCCGGCCCTCCGCCGGTCATGGCCATGATCTGGTCGAAGATGCGCAGGCCGTTGACGAGGCCGAGGGTCGTGGCGATCGCGACCGCAGGCCGGATCGACGGCAGCGTGACGTGCCAGAACCGCTGCCAGAGATTCGCCCCGTCGATCGCGGCGGCCTCCTCGATCTCGACGGGCACGGCGGCGAGTCCCGCCATGTAGATCACCATCGCGAAGCCGATGTTCTGCCAGACGACGACGATGAGGATGGTCCAGATCGCGAAGGTCGGATCGGCGACCCATGCCTTCGCGAACTCCCCGAGGCCGATGGATTTCAGGAAGGCGTTGATCGGGCCGTTGTAGTCGAAGATGAACTTCCACACGTAGGCGACGGCGAGCGGGCTGAGCACGACCGGCATGAAGAAGAGCACGCGGAGGGCGTATCGCGTCTTGAGGCCGCGGTTCAGCCCGAGGGCGAGCGCGAGGCCGGCGATATTGCTGAGGATGACCGACACGAATGCGAGGAAGAGCGTGTTGCCGAGGGACCCGATCTGCGTCGGATCGCCGAAGATCTTCGCGAAGTTGTCGAAGCCGATCCAGGCGAAGGTGCCGATGCCGGACCAGTCGGTGAAGGCGAAGAAGCCGCCGATGGTCGTCGCGACGTAGTGCACCGCGAGAACGAGGATGATGCCGGGAAGCGCCCACCACCAATGGCCGAACTTCAGCAGACCGGGTCGTCGCGGAGCGGGCGGGCGGCGGCGTCCGGCCGAAGAGCTCTTCGGCACGATCACCAGCTCGGTCTCGGACTCTGTCCTCAGGGTCATGATTCCCTCATGTTCGTACGTCGTCGTGCGAGATATGGGAGTGGCCGTCCGGGTGCGCGAGCGCGGCACCCGGACGGCCCTCGGTGCTATTCGCCCCAGGCGTTGTCCATGTCCTGGAGCACCTGGTCGATCGTCTTCTGACCCGTGAGCAGGCCCTGGACGCCGACCTGCAGCGCCTCGTAGACCGACGGGTTGGGCCAGATGTTGTTCGGGAGCGTGGCGTAGGAGCCGTCCGCGATCAGGTCGACCACCGGCGAGTAGATCGTGTCGGAGAGGTCGAGGTTCTTGTAGCCCGAGATCGGGAGCAGACCGGACTTCTCGTAGTAGAGCTCCTGCGCCTCGTCCGTGGCGAGCCACTCGACGAACGCCTCGGCCGCGGGCTTCACCTTCGACGCCGCGTTGATCGAGATCGTGTAGTTCGAGCTGGCGAGGATGTAGGGGTCGCCGCCGTCGGCTGCCGGGAACGGCTGCACCTTGAAGTCGGCCTCCGGCGGAGCCGCCGTGGCGATCTCGACGGCGGAGCCGGACGGGATGAAGCTGCCCACCGAGGTGCCCTGTGCGAGACCGTTGGTGATCGCGTCGAACCCGCCGCCCTCGGCACCGGGCTGGAAGCACCCGCCGTCCTTCAGGTCGACGAGCGTCTGCAGCGTGTCCTTCCATCCTTCGGACTCCGCGAACGTGGTGTCGCCGTCGGCGCGCTGCGTGTTCCAGTCTGGGTCTTCGGCGTAGACGCGCGTGGCGGCGATGCCCTGAGCGGTGAGTCCGGCGTTCGGACCGGCGGCGCCGGCGAGCGCGAGGAGCGACTTGCCGTCGGCGGCGAGGGCGTCGCACGCCGCGTAGAGGGATTCCTCGTCGGTCGGGAACTCGTCGAGGCCGTTCTGCGCGGCGGTTCCCATGCTGGCGACGACACCCGCGATGGTGAAGTCCATGGGCTGCCCGTAGGTCTCGCCGTCGATCTCGAAGATCGGCTCGCTGCCCTCGGGGACGAGCCCGGTCGCGGTGTCGCCGAGCGGCTCGAGGAAGCCGGCCTCGGCCAGCGGGATCAGGCCGCGGGCGTCACCGGAGCCGGGCGTCGTCTGGATCACGTCCGACGCGTTGCCGGCCTGCAGCTGTGTGCGGATGGTCTCGCCGTACTTGTCGTTCGGCGTCGGGTTGATGGTGATCTTGACGTCCGGATTCGCCTCCATGTACGCGTTGGCGAGCGACTCGTACGGGCTCTCGAGGTTGTTGGAGGTCGCGAACGTGAAGCTGAATGCCTGCTCGCCGCTGGAGTCTCCGGAGTCGCCTTCGGGGGCGGATCCGGAACAACCGGCGAGGATGACGACACCTGCGGTCGCCGCGGCGAGGATGCCGGTGCGGAGGACGCGGGATCGAGAGTGCTGTGACATGTCCAGCCTTTCTGACTACGTTGTCGGGGACTCAGGGGTCTGAGTCCGGTGCTGTTCTGCCAGTATCGACTGGATTCGTCAGAAACACACATAAGTGTTTCGGATGCATGGCATAAGTCCGCCTGAACGGGGCTGCGCCGAGCGTCATCCAGCGGGCGGATACCGACCCGCAGCAGGATAGCTTCGATCGATAGGATCGGTCTATCGCTTTCCGACGCCGGAGGATCACACCGTGGTGACCGATCATGCACTGCTGTCCCGACTCGACCTCAACCTGCTCGTGTCGCTGGACGCCCTGCTGACCGAGCGCAGCGTGACCCGCGCCGCCGAGCGGCTGCATCTCAGCCAGCCCGCGCTCAGCGCCTCGCTCTCCCGGTTGCGCACCCACTTCAACGACCCGATCCTCGCCCGCCGCGGCAACACGTACGAGCTCACGCCGTTCGCCCTTCGCCTGGCGGAGCACACCACGACGGCACTCGAGGCCGCACGGCGCGTGTTCGAGAGTCAGGCGACCTGGACGCCGGCGGAATCAACGCGCGAGTTCTCGATCTACGGATCCGACTACGGGTTCGCCACGATCGGCGCCGTGGTCTCACGATTGGCCGCCGAACGCGGACTCGGCGTGCGGTTCCGCTTCATGCTGCACAACCCCACCGTGGTCGAGGATGCGCCGAACCGCCTGCGTTCCGCGGACGGCATGATCATCCCGCACGGGTTCCTCACCGATCTGGCGTACGCCGATCTGTGGCGCGACGAATGGGTGGCTCTCGTCGCCGACGGCGAGGAGGGGATCGACGGCGACCTCACCATGGAGGATCTCGCCGACCGCCCGTACGTGATGACCTATCAGTCACGTACCGCGTTCACGTCGGCCAGCAGGCAGATCCAGCAGCTCGGCGTCGAACCGCGCATCGACGCGGTCGTCGAGAGCTTCCTCGCCCTCCCGCTCTACGTGGCGGGCACTCGCCGGATCGGCCTCATCCAGCGGGCGCTCGCGCCACTCGCCGCGCGTCTCGGCGGCGTGCGCATCGTCGAGCTGCCGTTCGAGCCGACCCCCCTCGTGCACGCGCTCTGGTGGCATCCCGTGCACGCGCGCGATCCCGAGCACGCCTGGATGGTGGAGCTCTTCCAGGAGGCCGGACGCATCGTCGAATCCGGCGCCCACGCCGACGACTGACTCAGACGGGCGCCACGACCGATCTCATGCTGTCCCGGATGAGGTCGTGCTGCCGCCGCACCAGGACCAGCGGATCGACCTCGCCGAGCTCCGCGAACGCGTGCCCCTCCCATTCGCTCGACCAGTAGCCGCGGTATCCGCCCTCGACGAAGACGCGCACGAGCTCGGGGTAGTCGATGGCCGGCTCCTGCCCGCGCTCGTCGATGTCGTAGAACTTCGCGTGCACGTGCAGGATCTGCGGCATGATGTCGGCCCATTCCTGCGGGGCCACATGGCCGTGCATGTTGAACGCGAGGTGGGCGAACGAACCCAGGCGCCCCGGGTCGAAGTCGCGCCCGCGGAGGTAGCCGATGAACTCCTCCTGCCGCTCGCGCATCGTGGCATCCGTCGCCCAGATCTCCTGCAGGCGCTCGACCGCCTCGTCGTCGAGTCCGGCGCGGCGCACCGCCCGGAGCAGGGTCGGCGACATGGCGTGCATGGTCGACGAGAAGTCGGCGACGAACCCGAGAAGCGGGGAGTCGAGTTCGGCGTAGGTCTCGCGCACCTTGAGGATCGGCTCGGAGTTCGGTCCCATCGGCGCGTGGATCTCATAGGCGAGCTTCAGCTCGAGATCCTCCGCGATCGGCAGCAGGCGACGCAGCAGCTCCGGCTTCGCGCTCTGGATCCGCACGAGCGGGAAACCCAGCTGCTTCGCGCCGGCGAACATGAGCTTCGAGAACTCGAACTCCTCGTCGGCGGTCATGTCCCGATCGCGACGGCGTCCCATGTCGAGGTTCGCACCGAACGAGCTGGCATCGAAGCCGTGCTTGTCGAAGGCCGCACGCCACCGAGCGACGAAGTCGTCCGACACCACCGGGTAGGTCGGCACCATCTGCGAGGCGACGATCTCGATGCCGGGACCGATGCCCAGCTCCGCCACGCGATCGAGCAGCCCGTCGAAGTCGTACCAGCCGGCGCGGAACTCCGCGCTCGCCGAGTAGAGCGTCAGCCCGAGCTGGAACGGGTCGTCCTCGGCCGCCGGCGGCGGAGCGGTCACGTCGCTCACGAGCGCGGGTCGAGGAGCGTCGGCATCCGTCACGGTCAGCGTGTGGACGTCGCGCACGACGTTCGGCACGTACATGCCCGGAGCGCCGTCCTCACCCGGCGCGATCTGCATGTACGGCAGGCGCAGCTGTCCGATCAGCGTCACGTCGTGCTCCTCCCCCAGGGTGACCGGCACGTCTCGGCGCGCGATCAGCAGCGGGTGCTCCTGCAGGTACCAGAGGGTCTCGCTCTGCTCGCCCAGCTCATCGATCGAGTACGAGCGGCCGTGGAGCTCGAACCGCAGGTCCGAGGGCGCGATCTCCTCGCCGTCGACGGTGAGAGCGAGGCTCGAGACCGACGACAGCCAGAGGCTCCGGTACCAGGGCAGCGTGAGACGCAGCGCCAGTCCGTCGGCGTGGGGGCGGAGGCTGTCGGCGTGGATGAGTCCGTTGGGCATGATGTCTCCTCAGAGGGCGTCGACGGTCTGGCGGATGAGGGAGTGCTGACGGCGGATCTGCTCGACCGATCGCCACGGGATGCGGTCGCCCTCGTACTCGCTCGAGAGGTAGCCGGTGTACCCGGCGTCGCGCAGGGCCCGCAGCACCGGCTCCCACGGGATCTGCTGATCGACGAGAGCGTCGTCGATGTCGTGGAACTTCGCCTGGATGAAGACGACGTGCTCGATGATGTCGAACACATCGGCCGGATCGACGCCGATGCCGTCGAGGAACGCCGGCCGCCGTCCGGGCAGCTCTCCCGGCTTCAGCGGGATCGGCCTGTCCTGGAAGATGCCGGTGTCGAGAAGCAGCCCGAAGTGCTTCGTACCGGTGCGCCGGATCAGGTCGATGTAGTCGTCGACGACCTCGTGCTTGATCGGCGTCGGCGAGTGGATCTCGGGGCAGATGACGACATCGAGCTCTGCGGCGAGCGCGAGGCTCTGCTCCACGGCTTCGGTCCAGATCGGGTGCGGTACGAGGTCGCTCGAGACCACGCCGATCTTCGGCCGGAGGAATCGGAAGCCCAGGCGGCGCGCGAGGCGCAGGTCGCGCTGCAGGATCGCGGCGCCCTCCTCAGCGGTCATCTCGCGTGCGTCGGGCCCGCTCGAGTGCAGGCGGGTGTCGATCCACGACCCCATGTTGGTGGGTTCCAGACCGTACTTCTCGAGCAGGCGGAACCACTCGTCCACCCACTCCTGCGGCGGATCCGGGTAGTTCGGCACGTGCCCTTCGCCGAGGATCTCGACGCCGGTCGCGCCGAGGTCGGCGATCTGGTGCAGCGCGGTCTCGAGGTCGATGCAGGTGCCGTAGTCGCCCATGAAGCTGTAGAGCGAGACGCCGTAGCGGAAGGGCGCACCGGACGCCTCGGGCGAGAGGGTGATCGCCCGGGTCACCTGATAGCGGCTGGGCTGGTGCTCCTGCGGGATGTACGACATGCGCAGGCGCAGGTCGATGGTGAGTTCGTGGATGCCGTCGGGCAGGCCACCGGCGAGAGGAACGGTGACGACGGCAGCGTCTTCGAGCTGCCAGCGGACGTTCTCACTCGTCCACAGCTCGGCGAGACTGTACGTCTTCCCCTGCAGCGTCCAGGTCGGGACGTCCGGTTCCACATCCACCAGGCCGGGGATCGAGACGGCGATGCCGTCGATCAGCGAGGCGGTCATGCCGCGGTACGACGGCATCCGCACGCGGAACTGGAATCCGGTGATCTCATCGCCCTCCCGCACATTGCGGAAGCCGACGGACTGGATCAGGTCTCTCTCGAGAAGCATCAGCGCTTCCTCTCCGGGCGCGCTCTTGCGCCGCTCCTCGAGGCTAACCGGCTTTAGCCGGATTCATGCATAAGAGATCCGTATGCGGGCATAAGCGATGCTGACGCGCGGATCAGCGCTCGAGAACCAGCGCGAGTCCCTGCCCGACGCCGATGCACAACGCGACCACGGCGACTCCGCCCCCTCGCCGACGGAGCTCATGGGCGGCACGGGCGATGATCCGCCCGCCGGAGGCGCCGAGCGGATGGCCGATCGCGATCGCTCCGCCGTGCACGTTCACACGCTCGGGGTCGAGTTCCGGCCACCCGGCGAGGCACGCCAGCGACTGCGAGGCGAAGGCTTCGTTCAGCTCGACCAGGTCGACGTCGGCCCAGGTGCGCCCCGCACGCTCGAGCGCACGATTCGCGGCCTCGACGGGCGCGATCCCGAACACATCGGGATCGTTGCCGAACACGCCACGGCCGGCGATGCGGGCGAGCGGCTCGGCTTCCATCGCACCGTCCGCGCCGAGGAGCACCGCCGAGGCGCCGTCGTTGATCGGCGAGGAGTTGCCCGCGGTCACCGTGCCGTCCGTCGCGAAGAGCGCACGGAGCCCGCCGAGCTTCTCGAGGGTCGTGTCATCGCGGATGCCCTCATCGCGCGGCAGCGTGACGCCGGGCACGGCGACGATCTCGTCGTCGAAGACACCGTCGGCCCACGCCTGAGCGGAACGGCGATGACTGCGCAGCGCGAACGCGTCCTGATCGTCACGGCTGATATCGAAGAGAGTCGCCAGCTTCTCGGCGGACTCCCCGTTGGAGATGGTCCACGCGGTCGGCAGCGCGGGGTTCGTCATCCGCCATCCGATCGCCGTGTTCCACATCGTCTGGTTTCCGACCGCCGGCCAGGGCTTCGCCGACTTCTCGACCACAAACGGCGCCCGGCTCATGGACTCCACGCCACCCGCGAGCACGAGGTCGGCGTCGCCCACCTCGATCGCGCGGGATCCCTGGATGACCGCCTCGAGGCTCGACCCGCACAGACGGTTGACCGTCGCGCCGGGCACGGTCGTCGGGAACCCGGCCAGGAGCGCGGCGAACCGGGCGACGTCGCGGTTGTCCTCCCCCGCCTGATTCGCGTCGCCGAGCAGCACGTCGTCGATGCGGGCCGGATCGATGCCGGTGCGTTCGACGATCGCGCGCAGCGTCACCGCGGCGAGGTCGTCCGGACGCACCCCGGCGAGCGCGCCGCCGGCGCGGCCGAACGGTGTGCGCACGGCGTCGTAGACGAAGGACGAGGTCATGAGAGCTCCAAACCGGTGAGTGCGCGGAGCGAGTCGACGGTGTTGTCGCCGAAGGCGTCGTGCACACGGAATCGTCCGTCCACCACGTCGAAGACCGCGTGGTCGGTGTACGCGCGGGTGACGCAGCCGACTCCGGTGAGCGGGTAGGTGCACGCGGGGACGAGCTTCGAGGAGCCGTCCTTGGCCAGCAGGTCCGTCATCACGAACACCTGCTTGGCGCCGATCGCGAGATCCATCGCCCCGCCCACGGCCGGGATCGCCCCCGCCGCCCCCGTCGACCAGTTCGCGAGGTCGCCGTTCTGCGCGACCTGGAACGCACCGAGCACGCAGATGTCGAGGTGCCCGCCGCGCATCATGGCGAACGAGTCGGCGTGGTGGAAGTACGCCGCTCCCGGCAGCGCGGTGACAGGTTGCTTCCCGGCGTTGATGAGGTCGGGGTCGATGCGGTCCGCCTTCGGCGAGGGCCCCATCCCCAGCAGGCCGTTCTCGGTGTGCAGGATGATCTCGAGTCCGGCGGGCAGGAAGTCCGCGACCAGAGTCGGCGCTCCGATCCCGAGGTTGACGACCGCGCCCTCGGGAATGTCGGCGGCGATGCGGGCGGCGAGCTCCGCGCGAGAGATGCGGGTGGTCATCGGGCGTCCTCCGTCTGCACGATGTCGGCGGCGTCGGCCAGGGGGCGCCCCTCGATGTCGACGCCACCGATGAAGCCGTCGGCATCGAGCCAGGGGCGTCGACCCACCGCGACGACCCGGTCGACGAAGAGACCCGGGGTCACCACGGTCTCCGGATCGATGGATCCGAGTGGCACGATCTCGTCGACCTGCACGATCGTCGTCGCCGCGGCCGACGCCATCACGGGTCCGAAGTTGCGTGCGGTCTCGCGGTAGACGAGGTTGCCCCACCGATCGGCGGCGAGGGCGCTGATGAGGGCCACATCCGCGGTGATCGGATACTCCAGCAGGTAGCGTCTCCCGCCGATCGTCCGCTCCTCCTTGCCCTCCGCGAGCGGCGTGCCGACTCCGGTGGGCGAGAAGAACGCGCCGATACCCGCGCCAGCCGCCCGGATCCGCTCGGCCAGGTTGCCCTGCGGGACGATCTCGAGGTCGATCTCGCCGGCGCGGTACAGACCATCGAACACCCAGGAGTCGTGCTGGCGGGGGAACGAGCAGATGATCCTCCGCACGCGACGCTCCGCGAGCAGCGCGGCCAGCCCGGTGTCGCCGTTGCCCGCGTTGTTGGCGACGATCGTCAGGTCGCCGGCGCCCTGCGCGATGAGGGCATCGATGAGTTCCACGGGCTGCCCGGCCCGGCCGAACCCGCCGATCATGACCGTGGAGCCGTCGACGATCCCCGCGACGGCGGCCGCGGCATCCGTCACCGTCTTGTCGATCATGCGCTCTCCTCCGGGGCCGCGCCGTCGGAGCCGAACACCTCGGAGGCGATGCGGAAAGCGGTGTTCGCCGCCGGCACCCCGGAGTAGATCGCGGACTGGAGGATCACCTCGCGGATCTCGTCGATCGTCAGGCCGTTGCGGAGCGCCGCACGCAGGTGCATCGCCAGCTCCTCGTGGTGGCCGTGCGCGATCAGCGACGAGAGTACGGCGACCGAGCGGGACCGTCGGTCGAGGCCCGGGCGCGACCAGACATCGCCCCAGGCGACGCGCGTGATGAAGTCCTGCCAGTCGGCGGTGAGGTCGGTGGTCGCCGCGATCGCGCGGTCGACATGGGCATCCGACAGCACCTCCCTGCGCACGGCGAACCCCTGCGCGCGACGCTCCTCGTCGGTGGATCCGGTCATCGTCATCGGCCTCTCTCGGTCAGGAAGTCGTTCAGCTCGGCGACGACCGCGGCGGGCGCGTCGACCGGCGCGAGATGCGAGGCGTTCACGATCCGCGTGGTGCGCCCGTCGCGCACGCCGTCGGCGATCTCCTGTGCACACGCCTCCGGTGTCACCGCGTCCCACTCCCCCCAGGCGGCGAGCACGGGAGCGGCGATCTCGCCGAGCCGTGCGCGCACGTCGAAGGTGGCGAGCGCCTCGCAGCACCGCGCGTAGCTCTCGTCGTCGGCATCCTGCAGCGCGTGCAGCAGCCGCCCCGTCAACGCGGGATGCCGGGCGATCGAGCCGGGTGCGAACCAGCGCTGCGCCGAGCCGATGAGGAGCGACGAGGTCGACTGTGCGCGCACCTGCGCGGCACGCGCGTGCCAGTCGTCGGGCTCTCCGATCCTCGCGCCGGAGCAGAGGATCGCCGCGCGTTCGACGAGAGACGGATGCCGCAGCAGCAGTGCGAGTCCGACGGCGCCGCCGAGCGAGACCCCGGCGTAGCGGAGGCGGTCGGCACCGAGGTCGCGCGCCGCGCCCGCGACGGCATCGGCGAGATCGTCGACGGAGAACGCCTCGGATGCCGGGGCCGAGGCGCCGTGCCCCGGAAGGTCCCAGGCGACCACGCGATGCGACACGGCGATCTCGGGGAGAACCGACTCCCACAGGATCGTCGAAGTGCCGAGCGAGGGGCCGAGGATCAGCAGCGGAGCATCCGCCGGACCGACGGGTTCGGTGAACGCGAGGGCGATCACGGGCTCTCCTCCCGGGTCTGTCGTCCGGTGTAGTTCGCGGGGTCGAGGAGGTCGTCGACGTCGAGATCGTCGGCTTCGGGGAGGGAGCGCAGCAGGTCGCCGAGATCGTCGCCGTCGGACGCGGCGGCGAGCAGGGCGTCGAAGCGCTCCCGGCCGATCTTCGGGACCAGAACGATCGCCAGCCTCTCGCTGACGAGGAGGCCGCCGGTGAGAGCGAGGTTGCGGGCGCCGGCCGCGGCATCCACCCGCAGACCGGCCGCGAGGGACGACGCGTGCGCCGAGGCGCCGAGGCCGAGCCGGAGCAGTTCGCGCAGCGTCGGCCA
>NZ_SSDJ01000049.1 GCF_004794465.1 Microbacterium sp. K24
AGCCGGGCGAGCGCGTGCACGTGCGCCCCGGTCGCCTTGCCCAGGAGCCGTTGGGCCGTGGCCGCCTCGAGTTCGGCCAGCTGCCCGACGGTGCGGATGCCGTGCCGGTGCAGCTTCTCGGCCGTCACGGCGCCGACGCCCCACAGCCGCTCGACCGGCAGGGGGAGCAGGAACTCCTCTTCGCGATCGGGTTCGACCACGAGAAGGCCGTCGGGCTTGCTCACGGCGCTCGCGACCTTGGCGAGGAACTTGGTGCGGGCGACGCCGACCGAGATCGCGAGCCCGACTTCGGTGCGCACGCGTTCGCGCAACCGCACAGCGATCTCCTCCGGCGTGCCGGCGATCCGGCGCAGACCGCCGACCTCGAGGAACGCCTCATCGATCGAGAGCCCCTCGACCAGCGGCGTCGTGTCGCGGAACACGGCGAACACGTCTTTGCTTGCCGCGGAGTAGGCCTCCATCCGCGGCGGGACCACCACGGCATCCGGGCAGAGCTCGAGCGCCTGTCTTCCGCCCATGGCGGTGCGGACCCCGCGCGCCTTCGCCTCGTAGCTCGCTGCGAGTACGACCCCGCCGCCCACGATGACGGGCCGACCGCGGAGGGCGGGCGCGTCGCGCTGCTCGACGGAGGCGTAGAAGGCGTCGAGGTCGGCGTGCAGCACGGTCGCCTCGCCTCGCATCCCGTCTCCTGTCGACGGGAAGATCGTCGCACGCACCCCGGACATCGGTGCGGGGAGCGGAGCCGATGGTTGCCTCCGGTCGATAGTTGCGTTTATGCAACTACAAGCGTATAGTTGACTCTTATCAACTTTCTACACAGGAGCATCCTCCCCGTGACTAACGCCTCACCTTCTTCCGCACCCGAGACCGTGCGCTCGCCGCGCGAGGTCTTCACCGCGATCTCCGGACTCGTCGTCGGCATGTTCGTCGCCGTGCTCTCGGGCACCGTCGTGTCGACCTCGATGCCGGTGATCATCGCCGACCTCGGCGGCACCCAGTCGCAGTACACCTGGGTCATCACCGCGAGCCTGCTGGCGACCGCGGTCTCCACCCCGATCTGGGGCAAGCTCGCCGACCTCGTCGACCGCAAGATCCTCGTCCAGGCCGCTCTCGTCCTCTTCACCGTGGGCACGGTGATCGCCGGATTCTCGACCGACACCAACATGCTCATCGCCGTCCGCGTCGTGCAGGGCATCGGCGTCGGCGGCCTGATGTCGCTCGTCATGATCGCCGTGGCGCTGATCATCTCACCGCGTGAGCGCGGCAAGTACATGGGCGTCGTCGGCGGCATCATGGCCCTCGGCACCATCGGCGGACCGCTGCTCGGCGGGCTCCTCACCGACGTGTGGGGCTGGCGCTCCAACTTCTTCGTCGGCGTGCCGTTCGCGATCCTCGCCCTCGTGCTGCTGCAGTTCACCCTGCACCTGCCGAAGCCGCAGCGCGACACCAAGGTCTCGATCGACTACTTCGGCATCGTCCTGCTCGCCGTCGGCGTCTCGACCCTGCTCATCTGGGTCTCGATGGGCGGCAACCAGTTCGAGTGGGACTCGTCGACGAGCATCATGCTCGCCGTGATCGCCGGCGTCGCGATCGCCGGATTCATCACCGTCGAGTTCTTCGTCAAGGAACCGATCGTGCCGATGTCGCTGTTCCGCAACCGCACCTTCACCCTCTCGGTCATCGCCTCGATCGCCATCGGCGTCTCGATGTTCGCCACCTCGGTGTTCCTCGCGCAGTACTTCCAGCTGGCCCGTGGCGCCACGCCGACCGAGTCGGGCCTCATGACGATCCCGATGATCATCGGTCAGATGGGCGCGTCGATCATCATCGGCCAGCTCGTCAGCCGGTTCGGCAAGTGGAAGGGCTGGATGCTCACGGGTTCGGTCCTGACCACGGCCGGCGTCAGCCTGATGTCGACGCTGCGCTACGACACCCCGTTCCCGCTGGTGGCCGTCTACATGTTCGTGCTGGGCGCAGGCCTCGGCATGGTCATGCAGAACCTCACCCTCATCGTGCAGAACGACACGTCCCCGCGGCAGCTCGGTGCAGCCTCGTCGAACGTCAACTTCTTCCGCACGATCGCCGGCACCATCGGCGTCACCGTCATGGGATCCCTGCTGTCGACCAGCGTCGCCACGTACATGACCGACGCGCTCAAGGGATTCACCCCGACGACGCCCGACGAGGTCGAGGCGCTGAAGCACCTCGCCTCGGGCGATGTCCCGAAGGTGACGCAGCTCCCCGACACGATCCGCGCGATCGTCGAGGGCGCCTACGGGCACGGCATCGCGGACGCGTTCATCATCGCCATCCCGCTCGCCGTGATCGCCATCATCGCGATCGCGTTCATCAAGAACAAGCCGCTGTCAACGAAGAACGCCGCCGAGCAGCTGCGCGAGCAGGCCGAGGAATCGGTCATCGAGGTCGCCGAGGCCGAGGTGGGTGCATCGCTCTCGACCGGAACCATCCGGATCGCGGGCGCCGAGACCACGAAGCCGGCGACCGGATCGGTGACCGTGCTCGAGCGCGAAGATCGGGAGCCGAAGGGCTGAGATGGTCACCTCGGCAGCGGTGATGTCGCAGGACGTGGACAGCGCCCTCGGTGATCTCCAGACGCACCTGAACCTCATCTTCGCGAGGACCAGGACGCTCTGGAAGGAATCCGCGGCGCGCATCGACCCGGAGCTGCAGGTCGGCGGATACAAGCTGCTGACCTTCATCGACCGGGCCGGGACGACGAACGCGCACGAGCTGGCCGACCGATTCGAGATGGACAAGTCCGTCATCAGCCGCCAGGTGCGGATGCTGGAGGACCTGAACCTGATCGAGTCGCGTCCGGACGAGCGCGACGGACGGCTGCGCGTGCTGACGGCGACACCGTCGGCACGCGCCGCCCTCGCCGCGCTGCGCCGCGATCACGGCCAGCGGCTGCGCATGGTCATGGCCGAGCTGACTGCGGACGAGATCCACGCCGCGTCCAAGGCCTTCCGACTCCTCTCGGAGATCTGAAGGTCGCACCGATCAGAGCCCCGCCGTCGCATCGACGGCGGGGCTTCGTCGTGTGCGCACGTGACGTCTCGGCTTGTCGAACACGCCTTTGTGTGGTTCCCTCGGAATGTCCAGCGGGGGTCGTCCGGCGCACCAGGACCGCAGAGAACGGGGCTTCGGTGAACTGGATCGCCTCGAACCTCGGCCTGATCTTCGATCTCACGATCAATCACGTGCGCCTGGCGATCATCCCCATCATCGCCGGCTTCGTCATCGCGGTGCCGCTGGGATGGGTGGCCAGCCGCAATCGCACCGCCCGGACCTTCATCATCACCGCGGGCAGCCTGCTCTACACGATCCCGTCGCTGCCGCTGTTCGTCATCCTGCCGGTGATCCTCGGCACCCGCATCCTCGATGACACGAACCTGGTCGTCGCGCTGACGATCTACGCGGTCGCGATCATGCTGCGCTCCGCCACGGACGGCTTCGGCTCGGTCGACCGGTCCATCATCGACTCGGCCAAAGCGATCGGCTTCTCGCCGGCCGGACGGTTCTGGCGCGTCGAGTTCCCGCTTGCGGGTCCCGTGCTGCTGGCCGGTCTGCGCGTCGTCTCGGTGTCGACCATCGCCCTCGTCTCGGTGGGTGTGATCATCGGATCCGAGAACCTCGGCTACCTGTTCCAGAACGGCAAACAGCGCGGCATCCTCGAGGAGGTCGTCGTCGGCATCGTCATGAGCCTGCTCATCGCCCTCGTCTTCGACGTGATCCTGGTGGCGATCGGGCGGCTGCTGATGCCCTGGAGCCGGGCCGCTGGCGTGCGCCCGCCTCGAGTCGCCCCCATCGACACCGGCGCGGACAGCGCCCGTCGGATCCTGGCATCGCCGGGTCAGGGGGGCTGATGGACTTCCTCGCCAACGCTCTCGCGTGGATCTTCGACCCGGCGAACTGGGTGCCGGGCTCGCAGAGTCCTCTGCCCATCGGGGACCGGCTCGCCGAGCACCTCGTGTACTCGGGCGTCTCGCTCGCCATCGCGATGCTGATCGCTCTGCCGCTCGGCTTCTCCATCGGGCACACCGGTCGCGGGCGCCAGTTCGTGATCGGATTCACGGGTGCCATGCGCGCGCTCCCCACGCTCGGCGTGCTCTTCTTCCTCACCATGGTGCTGCGCTCGGGTCTCAGCACCACGCCGGCCGTTCTCGTCGGCTCGACCATCGCATTCGTCCTGCTGGCGATCCCCTCGATCCTCGCCGGAGCGTACGCGGGCCTCGAGAGCGTCGGCCGCGAACCGATCGACGCGGCACGGGCGATCGGCATGACGGAGCTGCAGATCCTGCTCAAGGTCGAGATCCCGCTCGGCCTCCCGGTGATCATCGGCGGCATCCGCTCGGCGGCGCTGCAGGTGATCGCGACGGTGACGATCGCGTCCTACGTGGGACTCGGCGGTCTCGGCCGCATCATCTCGTCCGGCATCGGCCTCAACGATTACACCGTGATCCTCGGCGGGGCGCTGCTGGTGACAGCTCTCGCGCTCGGGATCGACGGTGTCTTCGCGCTTCTCCAGCGTCTCACCCGCACCCCCGGGCAGAGCGCTCGACCTCTCCGCAAGTCCCCGCGAAACGGTTCGGATGCCGACATGGCGCCGAGCCTCGATGAAAGGACCCCCGCATGACCTCTCGAGCCCGCACGACCTGGTTGACCGCCTGTCTGCTCGCCGTCAGCACCACCGTCGCCCTCGCCGGATGCGCGACCACCGACCCGACGGCCCCCAGCGGCGAGTCGGCCGATGGCGACGCCGTCGTCGTCGGATCGTTCGCCTTCCCCGAGAGCGAGATCCTGGGCGAGATCTACGCGCAGGCGCTCGAGGCCGAAGGCTTCGATGTCTCGACCAAGTTCAACATCGGCCCCCGGCAGCAGACCATCCCTGCCCTCCAGGACGGATCGATCAACCTGATCCCGGAGTACAACGGCAACCTGCTGGCGTACTACGACACGGAATACGCGGAGCGGACGACCGAGGACGTCGACGCGGCGCTGCCGGATGCCGTGGCCGCCGACGACCTGCAGGTGCTCGACTCGGCAGCTGCCGAGGACAAGGACGCCTACGTCGTCACGAAGAAGACCGCGGAGGACAACAACCTCAAGACCATCGGCGACCTGAAGACGATCGAGCCGTTCTCGCTGGCCTCGAACCCGCAGTTCGGCGAACTCGGCTACGGCATCCCGGGACTGCGTGACGTCTACGGCGTCGGCGTGGAAGCGGGCCAGGTCACCTTCGTCCCGTACGAGGACTTCGGCGGCCCCGACACCGTGCAGGCACTCGTCGACGGCACCGTCCAGGTCGCCGACATCTACACGACGTCGCCGGCGCTCACCGCCGAAGACCTCGTCGTGCTCGAGGATCCCGAGAACATGATCTCGGCGCAGAACGTGATCCCGCTCCTCTCGAAGGACATCTACTCCGACAAGCTCGCCGAGGTGCTCAACGCCATCTCGGCGAAGCTCACCACCGACGATCTGATCGAGCTCCGGGACCGCGTCGAGGGCGACGAGAAGGCCTCGGCGTCGACGGCGGCGAAGGAGTGGCTCGCCGACGCCGGTCTCGTCGGTGAATGATCTTCGCGGGTGATGTGCTCGTGGGGTGACTGATTCCGCGTGTTCGCCTGATCTCGCGAGGCGGGGCTTCGCCGTAAGCTGACGACCATGAGCGCCTCGACCGACGAACCCGCCCGCACGGGCGTGCCCGCCGCCGAAGACACCGCCGCGCCCGACGGCGCCGGAAGCCCCGAGCTCGACCAGGCGATCTCGCGGGTCGAGCACGAACTGGGTCGTCTCTTCGCCCGGATCCGGGTGAGCTGGCGCGAAGCCGCGGCGACCGTGCATCCTGATCTGCAGCCGCTCGGCTATCAGGTGCTCACCTCGATCGCGACGGGCAAGGCGACCTCGGCCGGTGCGATCATCGAGCGTCTGCAGACGGACAAGTCGGCTGTCAGCCGTCACGTGCGGCAGCTCGAGGAGCTCGGACTCGTGGAGAGCGTCCGCGACCCCGACGATCGCCGGGCGCGTGTGCTCGTCGCCACGGAGCTGGCCCAGGAGCGGGTGGCTCTCGCCCGCTCGCGCTACGAGGCGCGCCTGGGGGAGCGGCTGCGCCGGTGGACGGCCGAGGATCTCGACCACTTCGCCGAGCTGCTCGCCCAGTTCGGCGACTGATCGCACGACCGGGCGGCGGGTAACGGTCCGGCGGTCCGGGAGAGACGTAGCCTGGATCCCATGACGCTCACGAAAGCCCGCACCGCCGCCGAGATCGTCGACTGGCGCCGCCGTGTCTTCGCGCTCTACGACGCCGTGCGCCGCGCCTCGTCTCCGGAAGAGGCGCACGAGCTCTGGCGTATCGAGCGCGACGACCTGATCGCGCGGCATCCGGCGACTCCGCTCCTGGCCGAAGACCGGCTGATGTTCGAGGGGCTGCCGATCGCCTCCTACGATCCGCAGTGGCGCTTCGAACTGCCGATCCTCGAGGCGGAGCCCGGCGGGTTCGACTTCGCGACCGGCACCGACGGCGTCGTGCCGTTCGAGCGCGTCGGCAAGGTCGAGATCCCCGAGGTGGGCTCGCTCGACGTCTGGCGTCTGACGACGTACGGCGGGGGACTGTTCATCCCGGTGCGCGATGCGCTCGCCGGACGCCCCGATGGCACGTACGGGGGAGGGCGGTACCTGATCGACACGATCAAGGGCGCCGACCTGGGATCGGATGCCGCACGCGGCACGATCGTCATCGACTTCAATTTCGCCTACAACCCCTCGTGCGCCTACGACCCGGCCTGGGCGTGCCCGCTGGCGCAGCCGGGCAACGTGCTGCCGATCGCGATCCCCGTCGGCGAGCGCTACGCCGGCGGGACGCAGTGATCCCGGTTCAGCGCCGCACGCGGGCGCGTGTCTTCGTCACGCTCCCGAGCGTGGCCCGCACGGGCGTGCCGAGGTACAGCCCGAGTGACGCGCCGGAGGCGAGTCCGACGCCGATCACCGCCGCGTAGACGAGCGAGCTGCCGGCGCCCACGACGTCGGATGCCGCTCCGCCGGTGTGCACCATCTCGAGCAGTCCCTGGAACACGGCGACACCCGGCACCAGCGGCACGATCGCCGCGGTCGTCACCGCGACCGACGGCACGTGCAGGTTGTGCGCGATCAGCACGCCGATGAAGCTCGCGAGCAGGGCGCCGAGGGCGCTCGCCGCGGCCGGATGCAGCTGCAGCGCGGTCGCGAGCGTGTAGCCCGCGATCGTGATGGCGCTGAGCAGCGCGCTCACCAGGATGATCCGCATGCCGGCGCCGTTGAACACCGCCACGGCGACCGCGATGATGATCGCTCCCGCGAACACGCTCACGAGCGGCCCGAAAGGTGCGGCGTCATCGGGGAGATCCATCGTGAACCCCAGCACGCTCCCGAGCTCGAGCCCGACGAGGATGCCGATCACCACGCCGAGGGTCTGCATCGTCAGATCGAGGATGCGTCCGCCCGCCGTGAGCGCGAAGCCGTCGATCGCATCCTGCGCCGCGCCGACCACGGTGAGACCGGCGAGCATGAGCACGATGCCGGAGGCGACGATGATCGAGGGGCGGATGCCGACGAACGGCTCGACTCCCGCCGAGCCCAGGGCCGACACGGCGACCGCGACGACCGTGGTCACGAAGCCGCCGGCGATCTGGCTGAAGAACAGCGGAACGCGGAGTCGGGCGAGGCCGGCCTGCGTGACCGCGGCGGCGAGGGCGGCGACGAAGGTCAGGCCGACGATGATCGGCGACGCACCGAGCAGGATGCTGACGCCGACCGCGAGCATCGCCCGGGCGACCACGACCACCGGCTGCTGGTAGCGGAACGGCATCCGGCGGATCACGCGGAACGCCGTGCGGGCCGACTCCAGATCGAGACCGTGGGCGATGTCCGAGACGAGCGCCTGCACCCGCTGCAGCTTCGCGTGATCGGGAGCGGCGACGCGCACCACGCGCACGAGCGTCTCCGGCCAGACCTCGCCGCTGAGGTGGAACGACACCGTGATCGAGTTGTACGTGACGTCGACCTGCACCCCGCGCAGACCGTAGGCCTCGCAGACCCGCGTGATGGCGAGCGTCACCTCGTGGGCGGATGCTCCGATCGCGAACATCGATTCGCCGATGCGGGTCGAGAGGTCGAGCACCCTCGGCACCATGCGCTCGTCGATGACGGGCATCACCTCGGTGGGGGCCACGCTCGCGGGGTCGGTGTGCACGATTCTGCGCACGGAGGCGAGCAGCCGTCGCGGGGACTTCGAGGACATGTCTCCATTCTCCCGGCTCCGATCGGAGCGCCCCGGCGCGTCGGGCCCGATCAGCGCAGATAGGCGTCGACCATCAGCGCGCCGCGAATGTCGCGCAGCCGGTCGATGACGAGCGCCACGCCGCGCGCACCCACCGACGACAGCTGAAGGTCGTACGGCCCGAGCGGCTCGAGCTTGCCGGTGCGGACGCGCACGACCTCCCAGCCGGCGCTCCGCAGTGCGCGGTCCTTGCGGCGGTCGGCATCCTCGCGCTTGCCGACGTGCTCGAGGCCGTGCCGACCGACGGTGTCGTATTCGATCGCGATGCGCAGCTCGGGGAGCAGGATGTCGGGCCACACCTCGGTGTGCCGGAAGAACGGACGTGCGACCTTCACCGCATTCACCTCGCCGGTGAAGACCAGGCGCTCGGTCAGCGCTGCCCGCAGCTTCGCCTCGGCCGCGGATGCCGGCTTCGGCGCACACGCGCTGAGGAACGCCGTGCCCTTCGGCAGATCCGGCGTCTTGGTGCACAGGGCGGGCGCGGGTCTGCGCGGTCGTGCGGGGATCGCCCGTGCCTCGCCGAGGATGACGGGCTGCGGCCGCGCGAGCGTCGAGCACTCCGGGCACCACGCCGATCGTCGCCGCACGCGACCGGGTCTCTCGCGCTGCTCGGTCGGGGTCGCCGCGAACCGATGGCCGACCATGCACTCCCAGCAGAGCAGCACGTCGGCCGCCAGCGGCACCTGCGAGAGGGTCACGCCGTGATTCAGCTCGGGGTGGTACTGCCGGATCAGCTCGGGATACGCCGCCCAGGCGGCGCGGAACGTACCCACCTCGTAGGGCACGGCGACACCACGCGAGAACTGTCTTCTCGCCCACCACTGCTGCACGGGCTCCGGCACGAGGGCGACGATAGTCGCGCCGACCGACATCGGGTTCCGGGCGCGTCCTAGGGTGGAACCATGAAGACGATCGGGGTCCTCGGCGGTATGAGCTGGGAATCGTCCCTCGAGTGGTACCGGCTCGCGAACGAGCGCGTGCACGCTGCGCTCGGCGGCCATCACTCGGCCCGCATCATCCTCGATTCGCTCGACTTCGCCGAGATCGAAGAGCTCCAGGCGCGGGATGAATGGGATGCCGCCGGCGCCCTGCTCGCCGATCACGCGCGGGGGCTGGAGCGCGCGGGCGCCGACCTCATCGTGCTGTGCACGAACACCATGCACCTCGTCGCCGACACGATCCAGGCCGCCATCGGCATCCCGTTCCTCCACATCGCCGACACGACGGCGGCAGCCGTGCTCGAGGCCGGCGTGCGGAGGGTCGGGCTGCTGGGCACGGCGTTCACGATGGAGAAGCCGTTCTACCGCGAGCGGCTCGAGCAGCAGGGGATCGACGTGCTCGTTCCCGACGCCGAGGACCGGGCGGGCGTGCACGCCGTGATCTACGACGAGCTCGTGCACGGCGTCATCCGTCCGGAATCGCGCGCGTGTTACCGCGAGGTCATCGAGAGGCTGGTCGCGCGGGGAGCCGAGGGCATCATCCTCGGCTGCACCGAGATCGAGCTGCTGGTGTCGTCCGACGACGCGCCGGTCCCGGTGTTCCCGACGACCGCGCTGCATGTGGATGCGGCGCTCGCCGCTGCGGGACTCGCCGGCGGCTCGCGGTCCCGTCAGCAACCGGATACTTGACTCTGACACTGTGGCAGGCGGGAGAACGGTGACATGTTGTCCATCGGAGCCTTCGCGCAGATCGGCCAGGTGACCCATCGGATGCTGCGGCATTGGGACACCGCCGGCCTGCTCGAGCCCGCCCACGTGGACGAGTTCAGCGGCTACCGCTCGTACGACCCCTCGCAACTCGACAGGCTGCACCGCATCGTCGCTCTGCGACAGCTCGGCTTCGGTCTCGATGACATCGCGTCGATCCTCGATCAGGGAGTCGACGCGGCGCGCATCGCGGCACTGCTGCGGATCCGTCGTGCCGAGGTGGAGCAGGAGCACCGGACGGCCGCCGCACGACTCGTCGACGTGGAGCGGAGGCTCCACCTCATCGAGAGAGAGAACCACATGTCCACCATCGAGATCATCGAGAAGCCCCTGCCCGCCGTGCGTCTCGCGGCCATCCGCACGGTCGTGGCCGAGCAGCCCGAGGTCGCGGCCGTCGTGGGTCCGTCCTTCGACGCGATCGCCGAGATCATCGGCGACGAGTGCGGGTCGCTGACCACGCCGATCGCGCAGTACGAGACCATCGACGACGGACTCGAGGTCACCGTCGGCTACGCGTACAACGGCGGCTCCAGAGAGGGCATGGAGATCATCGAGCTGCCTGCCGCCGGAGCCGCGGTATGCGGCATCCATCTCGGTTCGATGGAGAGCATCGCCGAGAGCTGGCACGCGATCCACACCGAGATCCTCGCTCGCGGGCTGGTGCACGCGGGCCCGTGCCGGGAACTGTACGTGCGTGCCGAGTCGGACGACCAGGCCGACTGGGTGACGGAGCTGCAGCAGCCTGTCCGCCGCGCGTAGCGATCGCGCCTGATCGTCGCATCCGACGATCTCGGCGGGTCGTTCCTGTGCGATGCGCCGATGCGCCGGCGACGAGAGACGGCGAGAGTGATCGCACGCGTGCGAAAGGAATCGGAATGCGAGTGTTCGTCTCGGTCGACATGGAGGGCGTCGCCGGAGTCTCCACTCCGGACCAGGCCTATCACGGTGGTCACAACTACCCGGCGTCGCAGCGCCTGATGACCGAGGAGGCCAACGCGGCCATCGCGGGCGCCTTCGACGCCGGCGCGACGTCGGTCGTGGTGAACGACGCGCACGGGTCGATGGACAACCTGCTCGCCGAGCAGCTCGATGAACGCGCGGAGCTCGTCAACGGGCGCCCCAAGGCGCAGTGCATGATCCAGGGCCTGACACCCGAGCACGATGTCGCGCTCTTCGTCGGATTCCACGCCCCGGCCGGCGCTCCCGGTGTCTTCTCGCACACCCTGTCGTCGCTGGCGTTCACCCGATTCCGCGTGAACGGAGAGACGGCGTCCGAGACCGATTTGGGCGTGCTCCAGGCGGCGGCTCTCGGTGTGCCGGTCGGGCTGGTCACGGGCGACGACCAGATCTGCGGCCTCACGCGCGCGGCGTACCCGTGGATCCGCACGGCCCAGGTGAAGCAGGCGGTGGCCCAGTTCTCCGCCCAGTCCGTGCACCCGTTGCGCGCGCGGGAAGCGATCCGCGCCGAGGCTCGCGCGGCCGTCGAGAACGTGGAGCGGATGCGGGTGCCCACGGTGCCGGACCGGCTCGAACTCACCGTGGACCTGAAGACGCCGGTCCACGCCGAAATCGGGGCGCTGATCCCCGGGATGCGTCAGATCGATCGTCTGCAGCTCGCGTTCGACGCGGAGTCCCCGCAGCAGCTGCTCGACGTCTGCGCGCTCCTGTGGGAGACCGCCGGCTGACGATCGCCCGCGTCACACCTGCGAGAGTCGATCGACCACCGGCCGGTACTTCGCCGCGTAAGCGGCGATCTCTCCGTCTTCGCGGAAGGTGCTGTCGAGCAGGTAGAGCCCCGGCAGCGTCACCGCGCCGAGCTCGGTGAGCACCGGGCGCAGCGTGAGCTCGGGCGCGAGGGCGTGCCGCTCGCTCGCGCCGAGCATGAGCGGGACGACCGTCACTCCGGCGAGGCCGGTCCCGCCGTCGAACTTCTCGAGGAACAGTTTGAGCAGCCCGGTGTAGGTCGCCTTGAAGGTCGGGCTGGCGAAGACGACGAGGCGGGCGGCGGCCACGGCATCCCGCGCAGCAGCGACCGATTCATCGCCCCAGCCGAGGAGCGACGGCCCGAGCGGCGCCAGCTCGATCGTGGTGCGCGGTCCGTCGGTCAGTGCTTCGGCGAGGAGTTCGGCTGCTTCGCGTGTGCGCGAGCCCTCCTTCGGATTCCCGATCACCTGGATCGAACTCATGTGGCTCCGCCTTCCTCATCCCTCATCCGCGAATCGGCACCATTGTGCTCGAATTCCGGATGGTCGACACCTGCGATGTCACCGGGCGACGCAGACGGGCCTCGCCGACGTCTCGCGAGCGCCGTCAGGCGGGAGCGAGGCGGGACACGAACCCGCGGATGCGTCGTCGCACGCTCTCGAAAGCGGAATCGAACGCGGCGGCCGTCCCCACCCGGGCGGGGTCGCGGATCGACCAGTGCAGGTCGTCGCGCGTCGCGAGCCGCTCGTGAGCGTCGTCGCAGACGGTGATGATCAGATCCCCGGCGGTCCGGACCTCGTCGATGTGGCGGGGCGGTCGGGTCTCGTCGATCGCCAGGCCGTGCCGCTCGGCGGACGCGATGGCGCCGGGGTTCACCGCGTCTGCGGGACGTGTGCCCGCCGACGCGACGGGGATGCTGCTCATGTCCTTCCAGACGACTTCGGCGAGCTGCGAGCGGGCGGAGTTCGCGGTGCACACGAACAGCACACGCCGCGGCACGGGCACGCTGGCGGGTGCGAGGGTGTCGAAGACCTCCGGCCGCAGCGCGATGTAGCTGCGTCGACGATCGAACTCCGAGCGTTCGCGGCTGATGATGTGCGCCGATTCGAGCACGCCCAGGTGATGGGCGACCAGGTTGGATCGGAGGTCGAGCCGTGCTCCGATCTCCGACGACGAGAGATCGCCGAGGGTGAGCAGATCGACGATGCGCAGGCGCGTCTGATCGGCGAGAGCGGCGAAGATGCCGGCGCGACGCTTCAGATCAGTCATCTCTTTCATCCATATCACGATCAAACGACTCTGTCCATGAGGGTTGACTCAACCGTCATTGACCTTATTGTCGAAGAGCGAGCCGCGTGTGCGGCCTGCAGAGAGGCATGGCAAATCATGGGAATCGGAAGCGGCATCGCGCTGTTCGTCATCGGCATCATCCTCGCGTTCGCGGTCAACGTGGACACCGGCGGGTACGTCGACCTCGACCTGATCGGCTACATCCTGATGGGTGCCGGCGCCGTGGTGTTCCTGATCAGCCTCGTGCTGACCATGCGGAGCCGCCGCACGGAGACCGTCGCACGCACCTCGGTCGACCCGGTCAGCGGCGAGCAGGTGACCCGGAGGAGCCTCCGCGACAACGATCCCGTCGTCTGAGTCCCGGCGTGACGCTCCCTCGCTCCGACGACCTGGCCGGGCGTCTCCTCGGCGAGCGATACGAGTTGGCGACCCGGTTGGGCGAGGGCGGCATGGGCGTCGTGTACCGCGGGCACGACACGATGCTCCGCCGCGACGTCGCGGTGAAGGTCTTCCGCGACGGCGCCACGGAGGTCGCTCGGACGACGTCGGAGACGCATCTACTCGCCAGCCTGAACCACCCGGCCCTCGTCACCCTGTACGACGCCCACCTCGGCGCCGAGGAGCCGCGATACCTGGTGATGGAGTACGTCGACGGACCCACCCTCGACGAACGCCTTCGCAGCGGTCCGCTGCCGAGACCGGTGGTCGCGCGTGTCGCCGCCGATCTCGCCGAGGCGCTCCACGTCGTCCACCAGGCCGGCATCGTGCATCGCGACGTCAAGCCGGCGAACGTGCTGCTGCGTGCGCCGGGGGTCGCGGGGGAGGAGTTCTCCGCCAAGCTCGCCGACTTCGGGATCGCGCATCTCGTCGATGCGACCCGACTGACGACGCCAGGAACGATCATCGGCTCCGCGGCATATCTGTCGCCGGAGCAGGTGACCGGGGTCGATCCGCGACCGTCGGCCGACATCTACTCGCTCGGTCTCGTGCTGCTCGAAGCACTCACCGGACGACGGGCGTTCGCTCAGGAGGGGCTGCGAGAGGCCGTTCTCGCACGTCTGTCGCAGGACCCCGTCGTTCCGACCGAGGTCGGACGGGAGTGGGGCGCGCTCCTGACCGCCATGACGGCGCGAGACCCCGCGGATCGCCCCACCGCGATGGCTGTGGTCGATGGCGCGCGGCGGCTGCGGTCCGAGAGCACCACGGCACCGACCTCGTCATCGGCGACGGTGGGGATCCCCGGATCATCCGCCACCCGGACGGCCGTGCTGCCGTCGGAGACGGCCGTGCTGCCGTCGGAGACGGC
>NZ_SSDJ01000050.1 GCF_004794465.1 Microbacterium sp. K24
CCGAGGGCGTGCGCCAGCTCGTCGTGCACCTCGCCGCGCACCGGACCGCGGTGCGGCTGCACCTCGGTCGCCACGGTCAGATCGGCCGACGGCCTCCAGGTGAGGGTGTCGGCACCCAGGAGCGCGGCCGCCTCCGCGACGAGCTCGGCCAGCGGACGACGAGAGACCTGCTCGAGCAGCTCGCCGACCGAGATGAACCCGACATCGGAGTAGGTGTGAGTCGTGCCCGGTTCCGCGCGGAGAGCGCTCGCGAGCACCGTCGCGCGGAGCTCTTCGCCGACGAGCCCCGTGCGCCACGCCCCGCCCTCGGCGGGGAGCCCCGACGTGTGCGTGAGGAGGTGGTGGAGCGTGATCCGTTCCGCTCCCTCGCCCGAGCCCACCTCGAGCACGTCCGACACCGGAGCGTCGAGCGTCAGCATCCCCTCCTCGACCAGCCTCACAGCGGCGACGGTCGTGAAGGTCTTCGTGAGCGAGGCCAGGTCGAACAGGTGCTCCGCGCTCAGGGGAGCGGGGTCGTCGTGGGCCGGTGCGCCGAGGATCGTCAGCTCCTCGGCATCCGATCCGGGGATGCTGCGCAGCGAGGCCCAGGCGGATCCCGGGGCGCCGTTCACCACGCGCGACTCACTTGCTCATGCCGGAGGTGAGTCCGTTGATGATCTGCTTCGTCGCGAGCAGGAACAGCACGACCAGCGGGATCGTCGCGATCGTGAGACCCGCGAACAGCTGCGGCCAGTCGGTGGAGTACTCGCCGAAGAAGCGCGTGAGCCCGACGGGCAACGTGTACGAGTCGCGGTCGCGCAGCAGGATCAGCGGGTAGAAGAAGTCGTTCCACACCGGCACGAAGCGGAACACGATCACCGTCGCGAGCGCGGGTCGCACGAGCGGCAGCAGGATCTGCAGGAACGTGCGGAAGGGTCCGGCGCCGTCGATGCGCGCCGCCTCTTCCAGCTCGATCGGCAGCGCCCGGAAGAACACCGTCAGCACGAACGTCGTGAACGGGATGCCGAGGGCGCCGTACACGAGGATCAGGCTGAACACGTTGCTGGTCATCTTGAGCGCGTCGAGCAGGTAGAACAGCGGCAGGATCGCCAGGTGCACCGGCAGCATGAGACCCGAGAGGAAGACCGCCTCGATCCCGCGGAAGAACTTCGCCCTGGCCCGCGCGAACGCGTAGGCCGCGAGCACCGACACCACGGTCGTGACGATGACCGACCCGACGGTCACGGTGATCGAGTTGACGAAGTAGGTGTCGAAGGATGCCGTGATCCACGCGCTCTGGAAGCTCTTGAACGACGGGGGCGTGGGCAGCCCCAGCGGTTCGGTCGCGATCTGCTGCTGCGTGCGCAGCGAGTTGTTGACCATGAGCAGCAGCGGTCCGATGGCGACCAGCGCGTAGCCCCACAGGAAGATGTTCGCGAGGAGCCGGCCGAGGAAGGGGGCGTCCGAGGTACGGCTCGAGCGGCGACGGGGCGCCGACGGACGGCGGCCCGACACGATCGCCTCGGTGGTCGCCTCGGTGCCGGGTGCGGTGGCGGGTTCGGTGGCGGTGCTCATCAGAACAGCTTCCGTTCGGCTCGGCGCATCGTGGAGGTGATGACCACCGAGATGACCATGATGAAGATGAAGAGGACCGTCGCGAGGGCGGACGACACCCCGATCGAGTTCGGATTGCCCGACTCGAACGCCGTCCGGTAGAAGAGCAGCATCATCACGTCGGTCGATCCGGCGGGGGCGCCGTTCGACCCCGCGAGGGCGAACGGGATGGCCATCGCCTCCATGCTGCCGATGAACGTCAGCACGGTGATGATGCCGATCGTCGGAGTGAGCATGGGCAGGGTGATGTACCGGAAGCGCTTGCCGGCGGTCGCGCCGTCGAGGGCTGCCGCCTCCTCGATCTCCTCGGGGATGCCGCCGAGTGCTGCGCCGTAGAGCAGGATCGGGAAGCCGATCCACTGCCAGGCGCTCACGAGGACGATCACCCAGATCGCGAGCTGCGGGTCGCCGAGCCAGGGGAGCGCGAGGCTCTCGAGTCCGACGCCGCGGAGGATCGCGTTGACCGGACCGAACAGCGGCGACAGCATGAGCGACCACAGGTAGCCGATCACCATCGGACTCACCAGGTAGGGCAGCGCGAAGATCGTCTGGAAGAAGCGCTTGGTGCGCTTGCGTCGGTGCAGGAGGGTCGCGATGCCGAGGCCGAGCGAGTTCTGGAAGACCAGCGCCCCCACGAACAGCAGGATGTTGTGCCCGAACGCGTTCCAGAGCTCCGAGGCGTACGGCTCCTTGGTGAGGAGCGTGATGTAGTTGGCGACCCCCGCGAAGCCGCCCTGCTTGGTCCCCTGCCAGTCGAAGAACGAGTAGCTGAGCGCGGCGAGCATCGGGTACAGGATCAGCACCGCGAACAGGGCCGCGGCGGGGAGCACGAACATCAGCGCGGTCGGCGTCGACAGGGCGATGCCGGCGCGCGTGCGCCGCGTCTTCTCCCGGCGGACGGGAAGGGTCATAGCCATGAGGTGTCCTTCGCTGCGTGGTGGGGGCGCCGGGTCGGGCGCCCCCACCACGGACGGATCAGGAAGCGGGGGTGAACCAGGTGGAGACCCCGGACTGCAGGTCGGTGCCCAGCTGCTCCGGCGTCTTGTCGCCGAGGAACATCGCCTGGATGTCCGGGCCGAGCACGGCGGTGCCGGTCGGGTCGCCGTAGCGGAAGTCGACGAGCAGCAGGTACGGCGCCGGGTTGGCGGTGTACTGCTCGTTCATCTCCTGCATGAGCGGGTCGGAGTACTTCACGCCGGGCAGGGCCGAGAACTGGTCGACCTCGTCGGCGACGAGCTGGCCGAACTCCTTCGTGGTCATCCAGTTGAGCAGTTCGGCGGCGGCATCCTGCTGGTCGCTCGAGGCGTTGATGCCGAAGCTGCCGTCGGCGTAGCCGGGGGTGACCGCGTGGTCGAGGGCGCTGCCGGGAGCCGGCGGCACCTCGTAGACGCCCCACTCGGTGTCGGGCGCGGAGTCCTGGAAGGTCGGCAGGTCGAACGATCCACCCGGCCACTGCGCGGCCTGACCCGAGGTGAACTGCAGCACCGCGTCGGCGACGGCGATCGCGTTGACGTTCTTGTCGAGGTACTTCTGCATGTCCTTGACGATCTCGAGCGACGACACGTACGCCGGGTCGGTGAAGTCGGCTTCGCCGGCGAGCACCTTCTCCTCGAAGTCCGAGCCACCGTAGTTCGCCGAGCCCACGATGTCGTGGAACATCGGCAGCACCCAGTCCTCACGAGCGCCGAGCGCCATCGGGGTGACGCCCTCGGCGAGAAGCTCCTCCTGCAGGTCGATGAACTCGTCCCAGTCCTTCGGCTCCTTCAGGCCCATCTCGTCGAACATGGTCTTGTTGTAGAACATCTGCATGGTCTGGTACGCGAAGGGCACGCCGTAGGTCTTGCCGTCGTCCTTGCCCTGGGCGGCGCGCAGCACGGTGGGGTCGAACTGGTCGAGCCCGTCGACGATGTCATCGATCGGCACGATCTGCTCGGACTGGATCGCCGGCTGGATGCCGCCGTAGGCGCGCAGCATCGCGATGTCGGGACCGTCGCTGCCTTCGAGCCCGGTGGCGAGGATCTGGTTGTACTCCGTGGGCTGGTAGCCCTCGAACTCGATCGTCACCCCGGGGTGCGACTCCTCGTAGGTGTCGAAGACGGCCTCCCACTTCGGGGTGGATGCCGCCTGCCAGGACCAGACGGAGAGCGTGATCTCCTCGCCGTCGCCCTCCCCTTCGCCGCTGGATGCCGCGGGGGCGCAACCCGCCACGGCGAGCCCCGTGACGAGGAGACCTGCGGTGAGGGCAAGTCGGGTGGTGCGCTTGCGCATGGGGTTCCTCTCGGTAGTGAGAGCCGTCGGACGGACCGGGCGTCTCTGCTGTGAAAGCCTCTTGGCCCTACTTTGGGCAATTAGTTACAAGATTTCAACCCCTTTCTGAAAATTACTTCCACTCGGGGGTGGCGTCTGGCACTCTGGTCTCGTGTCCACCAGTGCGATGACCGCCATCCATCAGCGACTGTCCGCGCTCACCCCCACCGAGCGCCGCATCGCGAAGCACGTGCTCGCCGATCCGCAGAGCGTCGTCGACAACTCGATCACCCAGCTCGCCGCCGCGTGCGACACCTCGGTCGCGAGCATCGCCCGCTTCACGCAGAGCCTCGGCTTCTCGGGCTACCCCGAGCTGCGGCGCGCGCTCGCGACGGAGCTCGATCGCACGGCATCCGATCGCGAGCGCTTCCAGGTCTCGGAGAGCGACGTCAGCCGGCACGACGACGCCATCACCACGGTGCGCAAGATCGCCTTCGCCGAGGCATCCGCGATCGAGCGCACCGCGCGACAGATCGACATCGACGAGCTCGAGCGCTGCGTGGGCGCGATGCGCGGTGCTCGCCGCATCGACATCTACGGCGCGGCCGCCAGCGGCCTCGCGGCGCAGGACCTCGAGCAGAAGCTCCATCGGGCCGGGCTCGTCGCCCAGGCGCGCACCGACCTGCATCTCGCGCTCACGGGTGCGGCGCTGCTCGACGAGCGCGACGTGGCGGTCGCGATCTCGCACTCCGGCCGCACTCTCGAGATCGTGCAATCGGCGGAGGTCGCCCAGCGGGCCGGCGCCACGACCATCGCGATCACGAACAACCCCAAGTCGCCCCTGGCGCGAGTGTGCTCGCTCGTGCTCGTGACGGCGGTCGCGGATTCCACCTTCCGCTCCGGCGCCATGGCGAGCCGCATCGCGCAGCTGGCCGTGCTGGACTTCCTGTTCACCCGCATCGCGCAGGCCGACTACGACACCATCGCCGACAACCTGCAGCGCACATACAACGCCGTCACCGACCACAGAATCGACTGAACCTCATGCTTCTCGGCATCGACCGTCTGATCCGTCGCGACATCCGACCCGATCTGCTCTCACGCCTCGCCGGCGGCCGGATCGGGATGCTCACGAACGACCTCGCGCTCACGTCCGATCTCGTGCGGGGACGGCAGTCGCTGGCCGCGACCGGATGGCGGTTCACCCGCCTCTTCGGACCCGAGCACGGGCTGAGCGGGCGAGCGCGCGAAGGCGAACACGTCGGCGATCTCACCGATCCGGTCACGGGCGTCGAGGTGCGGAGTCTCTACGGCGACGACGTGCGTCCGGCGGCGGGCGACCTCGCCGACCTCGACGTCGTGCTGGTCGACCTGCCCGATGTCGGGGCCCGCTTCTACACGTACATCTGGACCATGAGCCACATGCTCGAGGCCTGCGCGGATGCCGGCGTCGAGGTCGTCGTCCTCGACCGCCCCAACCCGATCGGCGGACGGCTCGACCAGGCCGAAGGCCCGATGCTCGACGAGCGGGGGCAGTCGCTGGTCGGGCGCTGGGCCATGCCCATCCGTCATGGGCTGACGATCGGCGAGCTGGCGCGGCACTGGGTGCGCACACGGGGGATCGACGTCGACCTCGATGTGATCGAGGTCGACGGCTGGTCGCGCGACGCGCCCTACGGTGGCGGGGAGCGCACCTGGATGCCGCCGTCGCCGAACCTCCCGAACCCGACCACCACGCTGCTGTACCCCGGCACGTGCCTGGCCGAGGGCGTGAACGTGTCGGAGGGCCGCAGCACCGCCGTGCCGTTCCGGGTGATCGCCGCGCCGTTCCTCGACGGAGAGCGGTATTCCGCTGCCATCGCCGAGGCCGGTCTGCCCGGGATCGCTGCCGTCCCCTACGGCTTCACGCCCCTCGTGCGCGACCACGCCGGCGAGGCCTGCGAAGGGGTCATCCTGCACATCACGGATGCCGACGCGCTCCGTCCCGTGCACACCGGGGCGCGACTGCTCTCGCTCATCGAGGAGATCCACCCCGGCGCGCTCGAGGAGCGGTCGCTCGTGCCGATGCCGGGGGAGTCGGACTGGTCACCGCTCGAGAAGCTGTTCGGAGTGAAGGGCGCGTTCGCGCAGATCATCGCCGGGGAGTGGAACGACCCCGGGCGCTTCGCGGTGCCCGGATGGGCGGATGCCGTGGCCGAGGACCTGCTGTACGCATGAGGTGCCGAGCGCCGGGAATCCGTAGTCTGGTCTCATGACCAAGAACATCTGGACCATCCTCGGCGTGATCGTCGCCGTCGTGCTCGCGTGGTGGATCGTCAGCGCGCTGTTCTCGGTGCTGTGGTTCGTCGTCAAGCTGGCGATCGTGCTGGTCGTCGCCGTCGGCGTGTTCTTCCTGCTGCGGAGCGTGTTCAGCCGCCGCGAGGACTGACCTCACACGCGCCGGCCGTTCCGGTCGCACTTTCTGTCGCTTCTCCCGCGCGGGGGCGGCAGGAACTGCGACCGGAGCACCGGCGGGCGGCAGGAACTGCGACCGGAACAGACCAGCCTCAGACCCGGGCCGGCGATCCGATCCGGTACTTCGCCGCGCGGTGCGTGTCCTGCACCCGGTCGCCCTTTCCCTGCAGCTTGTGCCGCAGCGTGCCCGGCGTGTATTCCTCGGGGTAGGCGCCGCGAGCGCGCAGCACCGGGATGACGTGCTCGATGATGTCCTGCCACGTGCCCGGGGTCACCGCGTACGCGAGGTTGAAGCCGTCGATGTCGGTCTCGTCGACCCACGACTGCAGCTCGTCGGCGATCTCCTCGCCCGAGCCGACGACCGTGGGGCCGAGGCCGCCGATCGCGTTGTGCCGGCCGAAGTCGCCGACGGTCCACTCGCGACCGAGATCGGCCTCCTCCTTGAGGTGCTGCAGCACCGACTGGATGGCGTTCGACTCGACGTTGCCGACGGGCTCGTCCTCCTCGTACTTCGACAGATCGACGCCCATCCAGCCCGACATGAAGGTCAGGGCACCCTCGGGGCTCGCGTACGTGAGGTACTCGGCGTGCTTCGCGGTCGCCTCTTCGCTCGTCGCCGCGGTGATCACGGTGAGCAGCGTGTAGATGCGCGCGTCGTACCGGTCGCGTCCGGCCGCCTCGAGGGCGTCGCGGATGCGCTTCACGGTTCCCGCGAGCACCTCCTTCGACGGGGCGGCGACGAAGATCGCCTCCGCGTTCTCCGCCGCGAAGCGCACGCCGCGCGGGCTCGCGCCGGCCTGGTAGATCACGGGGGTGCGCTGCGGAGACGGCTCGGAGATGTGGATGCCGGGAACGCTGAAGTGCTTGCCCTCATGCCCGATCGGATGCACCTTCGTGTGGTCGGTGAAGATGCCGCGCTCGCGATCCTCGACGACGGCGTCGTCCTCCCACGAGCCCTCCCAGAGCTTGTAGAGCACCTCGACGTACTCGTCGGCGTGGTCGTAGCGGTCGTCGTGGGCGAGCTGATCCTCCTGGCCCATGTTCCGCGCGGCGCTCGGCAGGTATCCGGTCACGACGTTCCAGCCGATGCGGCCCTGGGTGAGGTGGTCGAGCGTGCTCAGTCGTCGCGCGAACGGATACGGGTGCTCGAAGGCGGTGCCGGCGGTGATGCCGAAGCCGAGGTGCTCGGTGACCGCGGCCATCGCGCTGACCAGCAGGATCGGATCGTTCACCGGCACCTGCGCGCCGTTGCGGATCGCGGCCTCGTTGGTGCCGCCGTAGACGTCGTAGGTGCCGAGCACATCGGCGATGAAGATGCCGTCGAAGGTCGCGCTCTCGAGCAGCTTCGCGAGGTCGGTCCAGTAGCTGATCGTGTTGTACTGGCGCGAGCGGTCGTCCGGATGCCGCCACAGCCCGGACGACTGGTGGGCGACGCAGTTCATGTCGAAGGCGTTGAAGCGGATCTGGCGTGTCATGAAACCCATGAAACGGGAAGCCGCGGGGTCTGGCCAGGGCCCCGACATCCGCCGACACATTCCGCCCCCCGTGTGTCAGTCCTCGAGGTGCGGACTCGGGTCGGGCGGGATCAGGACCACCGGTCGCGCGGCGAGGACCTGCGCGCGCCACCAGATCACGAATCCCGTGGCCGTGAACCCGCCGTAGAACACGTACATGAGTCCGGTGGCGTAGTACCCCGAGCCGAACAGCAGCGGCACCCCGACGACGTCGACCGCGATCCAGATCAGCCAGAACTCGGTCCAGCCCTTCGCCATGCCGTACGTCGCGAGCAGCGACCCGACGAAGGTCCAGGCATCGGCCCACACCGGCTCCCACGAGCCGAGCGCGCGGAACAGGGGTGTCAGTGCGACCGTGCCGACGACCATCGCGAGGACGAGGCCGATGCGCGCGCTCGTCGGCGCCCACCGCGGACTCACACGTCCGCCCTCGGCGTTGCGCCAGCGCACCCAGCCGTAGATCGCGACCGCGATGAACATGACCTGGCGTCCGGCCTGGCCGAGCAGGTGCGGCAGCGAGTGGTCGGGACTGAGGATCGACCCGAGGAACACGGTGAGCAGCAGCAGGTTCCCGATGATGCCCACCGGCCACGCCCAGATCTTGCGCCGCATGCCTCCGATCGCGCTCGCGAGGCCGAACGCGTTGCCGACGACCTCGCGGATCAGCAGCGTCTGCCCGCCGGGCAGCACCCATTGCGAGTTGAAGGCCTCGGCGAGCCAGCGCAGCAGGTCCATCGTCGTCAGACCGCCGCGTCGGGCGCGGGCCTGTCGTCGAGCACGAGCTGGAGCATGCTGAGGTCGAGCCAGCGTCCGAACTTGGCCCCGACCTGCGGCATCCGTCCCACCTCGGCGAAGCCGAGCCTCTCGTGGAGCACGATCGACGCGACGTTGCCGCTCTCGATCCCGCCGATCATGACGTGGATGCCGGCGGCACGCGCCCGCACGATGAGCTCGGCCATGAGGGTCTTGCCGATGCCCCGTCCGCGCTGGTCGCCGCGCACGTACACGGAGTGCTCGACGGTGTGCCGGTATCCGCTGTGCGGGCGCCACTGCGCGTAGGACGCGTAGCCGAGCACGCCGGTTCCGTCGTCGGCGACGATGACCGGGTACCCCCGGGCCGTGCGGTCGGCGAGCCAGGCGGCGCGATCGTCGACGTCGACCGCGTCCTCGTTCCAGATCGCGGTCGTGTGCACGACGGCGTGGTTGTGGATGGCGGTGATCGTCTCGAGGTCGGCGGCCTCGGCATCCCTGATCTGCACGTCAGTCATCGGCGGGGGTCTCTCTTCTGCTGCTGCGCTTCGGGTGCGCATCGCCGACGCTAGCAGGATGCCGGGGGTCAGGCTTCTCCGGAGCCGACGGCCTTCGCGCTCAGCGCGTCGCGCACGAGGATCGCGCGGCGCATGTCGGCCATGATCGGGTCGAAGAAGCGCTCGCGATAGCGGGCCTCGCTCACCGCGGAGAAGACGAACGGGAGGGTCGCGATCAGCGACAGCAGCATGGCGGCCTTCAGCAGGTTGACCGTGATCGGCAGTTCCACGCCGGCGATGACGAGCGGCTCGATGACCAGCGGCTGGGACTCGCTGCCCGGGCCGAGCCAGATCTCCGCCACGCCGACCGGGATCGCGATGCCGCCGATCACGATCAGCAGGGCCGCGAGCAGCAGTGCGAAGAACAGCGCCTGCACCAGTTGGGCGAAGGTCATCGCGAGCAGGATGTTGAACCGCTGCGGTGCACGCAGACGCTGGTGCGCGGCCGGCCCTGCGGTGCGATGCTCGGCCGGGGTGTCGACGAGCATCGCGCGCCGCTGCACCTCGGTCGGCGCCTGGGCGTCGTCGTCGATCTCGGAGGCGCTCACCCGCAGGACGACGATGCCCGCCAGCACCGCGACGACGAGCCCGACGAGGGCGATCGATCCCCAGTGCAGGGCGGATGCCATCTGCCAGACCTCTGCGGAGAAGAAGGCGAACACGACCAGCATCAGGATCACGGGCAGGGCGATCGACGCCATGTGCCCGATCGCCGAGGCGTTGCGCACGGCGAGGCGCGACGCCCACGAGATCAGCGCACCGCCGCCCATGCCCGTCAGGAGGACGCAGAGGAAGAGGATGAGCAGAGCCGTGAAGACCGGCCCGACGGTCGCGCGGGGGTTGTCGTTGTAGCCGTCGCTGATGATCCCGGCGAGGCAGGCGATGATCAGCAGCAGGGCGACGATCGTCCCGATGCCCACCGGCAGACGGCGCAGCAGCAGGCGCACGAGGAAGTACCCGGCCCACGTGATGACCACCGCGACCACGAGGGCGAGGATCACGACCATGACCAGCGCTGTCGCCTCACCGCCCGTCGAATCCTCGGCGAGATCGACCACGAACTCGATGCCGCCGCCGAGCGGGTACACGACGATCGCGACCCAGACGATCAGCGGCGCGACGCGGCGCGGGAGATCGGTGAACCAGCGCCGGAGCGGCACGAAGGTCGGAAGACCCTGTTCTCGGAACCAGCGATCGGCGTCGCGTCTCGCGCTCCGGTTGGTCGGGGATGGGGACGACATGCCGATGACGATACTCGTGCGTCAGACGTGCACGTCGGCCGGGGATTCCTCGCCCTCGTGGAAGCTCGGCTTCTTGCCGAGCATCCGTCCGATTCCGAGCACGATGACGACGATCACCAGGCCGATCGCGAGGCCCGCGATCGCCGAGATGATCGTGTCGACGATCCAGACGATGACGGCCCCGGCCGGCTCGAGGGCATGCTCGACCGCGTGCAGCACGTCGACGGGGAAGTGCCAGCCGACCTCGCCGAGGTTCACCAGCACGAGGTGGCCGCCGACCCAGAGCATGGCGACCGTGCCGAGGATGCTGATGAAGCGGAACACCGCGGGCATGGACCGCACGATCCGGGTGCCGGTGTGGCGCACGCGCTGCACAGGGTTCTTCGCCATCTTCAGGCCGATGTCGTCGATCTTCACCAGCAGGGCGACGGCGCCGTAGACGACGCCGGTCATGAGCAGGGCGATCACGGCGAGGATCGCCAGCGTCGTCCAGATGTCGAGCCCCTTCTCGAGGCTCGCCAGCGAGATGAGCATGATCTCGGTGGAGAGGATGAGGTCGGTGCGCACGGCGCCGAGCACGAGCTTCTTCTCGTCGCGGGCGCCCTCGTCGGCATGCCCGTGCTGCACGCCGAACCACTCGAGCACCTTCTCGGCGCCTTCGAAGCACAGGTATGTTCCGCCGAGGATGAGCAGATAGGGCAGCACCCAGGGCGCGAAGGCGGTGAGCAGCAGCGCCGCCGGGATGATGATGACGAACTTGTTGGCGAGCGAGCCGAGTGCGATCTTGCCGACGACCGGCAGCTCTCGGGCGGGCGTGATGCCCTGCACGTACTGCGGCGTGACGGCGGCGTCGTCGATCACCACGCCGGCGGCCTTCGCCGAGGCCTTCATCGCGGCGCTCAGGATGTCGTCGACGACGGCGAGCAGTCCTACCGACATGTGCAGTCCCCCTGGTGGTGTGTGGTGCGGAGCAACTCTACCGAGTCCTTCGAAACTCACAGCCCGCTCCCAGCCCCGCGGGACCAAAACGGGGCCGGCATCCGTTCTCCTCTAGTGACGGCGCAGCCAGCGACGTCGGACAAGGAGTCAGACCATGACGAATCAGTACGCCAAGACCACCGAGGCTGTCAGTGCGCTCACGCACCTGCAGTACGAGGTGACCCAGCAGGACGCGACGGAGCCCCCGTTCCGCAACGCCTACTGGAATACCCACGAGGACGGCATCTACGTCGACGTCGTCTCGGGCGAGCCGCTGTTCTCGTCGACCGACAAGTTCGACAGCGGAACGGGATGGCCGAGCTTCACCAAGCCCATCGAGGCGGATGCCGTGACCACCCGCACCGACCGCAAACTGTTCATGAAGCGCACCGAGGCCCGCTCGGCCGCCGCCGACAGCCACCTCGGACACGTCTTCGACGACGGACCCCGCGAGGCGGGCGGATTGCGCTACTGCATGAACTCGGCCGCGCTGCGGTTCATCCCCGCTGACAGGCTCGACGAAGAGGGATACGGTCGATACAGCCGCCTCTTCGACACCACCACCCACCCTTCTGAGGAGCAGTCATGACCGACACCGGAACCATCACCCGCACGCCCGGCACCGAGACCGCCGTCCTCGCCGGCGGTTGTTTCTGGGGAATGGAAGATCTGATCCGCCGCCAGCCCGGCGTGCTCGACACCCGCGTCGGCTACACGGGCGGCTCGAACGACCACGCGACCTACCGCAACCACCCCGGTCACGCCGAGGCCGTGGAGATCGTGTTCGACCCGACGAAGACCACGTATCGCGACATCCTCGCGTTCTTCTTCCAGATCCACGACCCGTCGACGAAGGATCGTCAGGGCAACGACATCGGCTCGAGCTACCGTTCGGCGATCTTCCCGCTCAGCCCCGAGCAGGAGTCCGTCGCGCGCGACACGATCGCCGACGTCGACGCCTCCGGTCTCTGGCCGGGCAAGGCCGTCACCACGATCGAGCCCGAGGGCCCGTTCTGGCAGGCCGAGGAAGAGCACCAGGACTACCTGCTGAAGTACCCGAACGGCTACACCTGCCACTTCCCGCGTGCGGGATGGGTGCTGCCGAAGCGGGAGAGCGCGACAGTCTGACACTGGTCGGTCCGTGGGCCCGTCGAAGGCCCTCGCCTCTCAAGGTGGGGGCCTTCTTCGTGCCCGGGCCCGACCAGGCGCAACGGGGGCCGACACGCCAGATGTCGGACGGATCCGCATGGAACGTCCGACATCTGGCGTGTCGGCCCCCGATGTGAGTCCCGCGAGTCCGCTCACCGGCGGCCCGGTCAGCCCTCCGCGAGAAAGGCCAGCGCCGCTTCCTTGAAGTCCCGCGAGCCGGGGGCGTTGAAGTGGTTCCGGTTCGGGATCTCGAAGAAGCGCCCGTCGTGCGCGGCGGATGCCAGGGCCCGCGAGCCCTCGATGATCGCGTCCTTCGAACCCGTCGCGAACAGGATCGGACGCGTCGGCGCGTCCGCCGGGTCGGGGTCGATCGTGCCCGAGGCCCGCATCCCCTCCGCCAGCGCGACGAGAGCCTGCAGGTCGTTTCCGGGCACCCGTTCGGTGAGATCGATGTAGTTCTGCGTGGTCTGGTCGGCGACCGGAGTGCCCTCTGCGATGTACGCGCGCACCTGGTCGAGGTTCAGCCGGGCGAGCGGGATGCCGTCGGGCACACCGCCGAGCACCGCCCGGCCGATGCGGTGCGGCAGGTCGCGCACGACCTCCCAGCCGACGCGGGCCCCGAGCGAGTATCCGACGTAGAACGCGTCGTCGACGAGGTACGCGTCCATGACGGATTCGACGTCGGTCACGAGCGTGCGGATGCCGTAATCCTCGGGCTGATGCGGCTTCGCGCTGTGCCCGTGGCCGCGCTGATCGAGCGCGAGCACCCGGTACCCCGCGCGCGTGAGCTCGCGCACCCACCCGGTGAGCACCCAGTTGTCGCGCGCGTTCGATGCGAAGCCGTGCACTGTGACCACGACCGGGGCGTCGAGATCACCCCAGGTGTACGTCGCGAGGCGCGTGCCGTCGGCCGCGTACACCTGCTGGGGGTCGGGCATGCTGGTCAGGTCGGAGAGAGGGACGGCCACGGCATCCATTCTGGTCCTCTCGGCCCTCACTCGGACTCTGCAGCGCCCGTCGTGACGGATGCGAGCTCAGCCGCGGCGAGCGAAAGGTGCTTCGGCAGCACGCGGCGCAGCGCGGCGAGGATGCTCTCCGCCGAGGTGCCGCTGAACACGTACACCGGGCCGCGCGCTCCCGCATAGGTCTCGTCGTGCCATCCGATGCTTCCGGAATCGAGCGCATCCTGCAGTGCGGCGGTGAGGGCGACGAGGTCGACCGAGAGAGCGTCGCCGAGGTTCGTACGCAGCAGCACGTACTCCGTCGATCCGACGGGATGCTTCACTCCGTCGACGGACACCCACGATCCCCTGGCGATGCCGTTGCCCTCCAGCACGCCGAGGAGTCCGGCGGTGACGCGGTCGACGTCAGCCGTCGTGATCTCGAGCTCGATGTCCGAGGAGATCGGCTCGCCCTCGGGCGACAGCGCGGTGCCGCCGCCGATGATGCGCGTCGTCGCCCCGAGCTGCGGCAGCAGCGTCCCGACGATCCCGTCCTCCTGCTCGTGCCTCGTGTGCGGTGTCATCGGCTGGGCGAAGTGGATGGTCACGGGGTGCGCGGAGGCTCTGGGTCTGCGCGAGAAGAAGGCCATGCCGTCACGGTACTGGGGCTCGCAGGCGGCTCGCGCCGCATACCGGAATGCCTGCTCCGAGCGCCGCCCCATCTGTTTTGTACGCTCATGTACAGCGAAGTACAATTCTTCTATGTCCACCATCAGTGCGAGCATCGCACGGCAGAGCCTGCCGACCCAGCTCGACCGCGTCGAAGCAGGCGAGGAGGTCTCGATCACCCGTCACGGCAAGGTGGTCGCGGTGCTCGTCCGGCCAGACGTGCTGGCCGCACGAAGGGCTACCGCGGCTTGGGACGCAGCGGATCGCATCGCGGCGCTCCTGAATCGAGCACGCAGTCAGCCTCTCGTGACAGCGGTGGTGACGCCGAGGCGTGCGGAGGAGCTGATCGACTCACTCCGCGAGAACCGGGCGGCTCGATGATCACCGCGTTCGACGCGGATGTGCTGATCTACGCGGCCATCGAGGGTCATGCGCTGGGGGCGCCTGTCGCCGCGTTCCTCGGGGAGTCGTCGACAGGATCATCGACGAAGGATGCCGTCGGCTCCGTGCTCCTCCTGGCGGAAGTGCTCGCCAAGCCACTACGCGACGATCCCGAGTCCGACGAGGTCGCAGCGCTCACGGGACTGCTGAGTCGCCTGGATCTCCGCGCTCTCGATCCGGCGACGGCGCGCCTGTCGCTCGCGCTGGCCGCCTCGTATGGGCTGCGAGCGGCGGATGCCGCGCACCTCGCGACCGCCGTCGCGGCCGGAGCCGACCGCTTCCTCACGAACAACCGCCAAGACTTCCCGAAGACCATCGCCGAGATCGACATCGTCTACCCGGACGAGCTGGCCGGCTGAGCATCCCGGGCCGAGCACGACGAAGGAGACCAGCGAGACTGACATCGTCTACCTGTACGGACTGAGCCGCTGGCAACGCATGCTGGTATATGGGAGGCTCCTCGCCCCCACCCAACTACCGTGTGAACCCAATCGAAGGATGGGGCACACGTGAAGAACACGCGAACTCGTCGGGCGTCTCGGACTCAACGACCCACAGATCACAGCTGCCTTCGCAAGCGGAACGATCTGGGGTGGACTCGGCCGAGCAGCGCTTGCCTGCGCTCTGGGGAGGTAGCAACGAATGGCGACCAACGGTGACGTGCAGAAACGACTTGCTGAGGTGGACCGTAGCATTGCGGTCCACCCACTTGCCTCGACTCCGGTTCGCGAAGCTTTCGCCGTGGTCGAGAAGCACGGCAAAGAGCAGAAGGACGCCATCTCCCGGGAGCTGCACGAGCGCAACCTCCCGAGCCTCGATGAACTGGGAAGGCTTCAGCTCAGAACGAGTTTTCGGTGGTGGAGGCTCCACCGGAGTCGTCGATCATTGCTGAAAAAGCTCGGGCGCGAAGTCGAGTGAATCGGTCTCGTACCCTGGTGAGCCTGAGATGCCGAGGTGCCAGGCGGCATCATCATCGCCGAGCGGATGCTGCGCGGCAGGGCCGAACCCCGCCGCGCAGCATCCTCAGCCGATTCAGACGGTGCGGCGCAGGGCCTCGCCGAGCGCGGCATCCACGTTCGTCCAGTACTGGAAGAACCGCTCGCGGATCTCGTCGATCGTGATCGCCCTGCCCTGTCCGGTCAGGGTCTCGAGGAACCGGGCGCGCTGCTCGTCGTCGAAGACCGTGCGGTACAGGGTGCCGGCCTGACCGAAGTCGTCGTCGTCGAGGTGCAGGGTCGCGGCGGCTCGCATCAGCTCGCCGTCGGTCTCCCAGGTCGCCTCGACACCCGCGAGCGGGTCGGCCTCGGGTCCGCCCGCGGCGCCGAAGGAGTTCGGCGTGTAGGTGCGGTGCTCGGCCGGGTTCGACTGGTACCGCATCTGGCCCTCGTGCATGTAGTTGCGCACTTCGGCCGCGTGCGGCTGGTTCACCGGCAGCTGGTTGTAGTTCGCGCCGATGCGGTACCGCTGGGCGTCCGAGTATGCGAAGACGCGGGCCATGAGCATCTTGTCGGGCGAGATTCCCGTGCCGGGCACCTGGTTGCCGGGGGAGAACGCCGCCTGCTCGATCTCGGCGAAGAAGTTCTGCGGGTTGCGGTTCAGCGTGAACGTGCCCACCTTGATGCGCGGGTAGTCCTTCTTCGACCAGGTCTTGGTGAGGTCGAACGGGTTGAAGCGGTACTCCTTCGCCTCGTCGTACGGCATGACCTGCACGAAGACGTCCCACGAGGGGTAGTCGCCCGTGTTGATCGCGTCGAACAGGTCGCGACGGTAGAAGTCGGCATCCGATCCGGCGAGCTCCTGCGCCTCGGCGGCGCCCATCGCCTCGACGCCCTGCTTCGACAGGAAGTGGTACTGCACCCAGAAGCGCTCGCCCGCCGCGTTGACCCACTGGTACGTGTGCGAGCCGTAGCCGTTCATGTGCCGCCAGCTGCGGGGGAGGCCGCGGTCGCCCATCAGGTAGGTGACCTGGTGGGCGGTCTCGGGGGAGAGCGTCCAGAAGTCCCACTGCATGTCGGCGTCGCGCAGTCCCGAGTCGCCGAGGCGCTTCTGCGAGTGGATGAAGTCGGGGAACTTCATGGCGTCGCGGAGGAAGAAGGTCGGGGTGTTGTTGCCGACGATGTCGAGGTTGCCCTCGCTCGTGTAGAACCGCAGCGCGAAGCCGCGCACGTCGCGCCAGGTGTCGGGGGAGCCCTGCTCGCCGGCGACCGAGGAGAAGCGCAGCAGCGTCTCGCTCACGGCGCCGGGCTGGAAGGCTGCCGCGCGGGTGTAGGCCGAGACGTCTTCGGTCACCTCGAAGGTGCCGAACGCGCCGCCGCCCTTGGCGTGCGGGTTGCGCTCCGGCACGCGCTCGCGGTTGAAGGAGGCGAGCTTCTCGACGAGGTAGCGGTCGTGCAGGACGGTGGGGCCGTCGGCGCCGACGGTGAGCGAGTGCGCGTCGCTCGGCGCCGGCGTTCCGGTCTGCGTCGTGGTGGCGGGCTTCGCCGGGATGTGCGGGTTCGTCATGTTCTTCTCCTTCTGCGCGCAGGCGCGACGAATACCCCTGCCCGGGCGGGCAGGCGGGCGCGTCTCGCTACTGCGCGTCGTTCTGGCAGCTGGGGCAGAGGCCCCAGAAGGTGACTTCGGCTGTCTGGACGGTGAAACCCCCGGCCGAGGACGGGGTGAGGCACGGCGCCTCGCCGACGACGCAGTCCACATCGCCGACCGCACCGCACGAGGTGCAGACGACGTGGTGATGGTTGTCGCCGATTCGCCGCTCATAGAGGGCTGCGGAGCCTGCCGGTTCGATCCGGCGGATGAGGCCCGCCGTCGTCAGGTCCGCGAGGATGTTGTGCACCGACTGGATCGACGTGGTCGGGAGCACGTCGGAGACCGCGCGGTAGAGCCGCTCGGCATCCGAATGGGCCAGGGAGTCCAGTGCCCCGAGAACGGCGACGCGGCCCGCGGTCGCCCTCAGTCCGGCGTCGTGCAACACCGTGTCGAGGTTGGTCTCCATGTCTTCGACCCTACACGTCTTTTGAATGATTCAAAACAAGGATGCCGGCATATCGGTGCTAGCCTCCCAGCAAACTTTCAGGTATATGTATCAGCTATGGACTCCATCACCAGTCAGGCCGACCTGACCTCGCTCTACGGCACGTACGGCGTCATCAGCATCGTCATCTACGTGATCATCGCGATCGCTCTCTGGAAGGTGTTCACGAAGGCGGGTGAGCCTGGATGGCTCGCGATCATCCCCATCGTGAACGTCTTCGTGCTCGTCAAGATCGCCGGATTCTCGATGTGGCTGGGGCTGCTGTACCTCATCCCCATCGTCAACATCATCCTGCACATCATCGTCGCCCTGCGCGTGGGCAAGGCCTTCGGCAAGGACACGGTGTTCTCCGTCTTCCTGCTCTGGCTGCTCTCGGTGATCGGATACCTGATCCTCGGCTTCGGCTCCGCGACGTACGACCGCTCGCGCATCGCCTGAGATCCCTTCCGCCCGTCGAAGACCCCCGCAGCCGTCGGCTGCGGGGGTCTTCTCTGCGTGCGGGGTTCAGGACTCCGACGGAGCCAGAGGCAGCTCGCGTCCGTAGTTCCACGACAGAATGGCCGGCTGTTCGCGGTAGTAGCTGAGGACCGACACCGATCCGGCATCCAGGCTGATCTGCGCGCCGAAACGCGGAGCCTGTCGCAGGAACACGGCGGTCAGGATGCGCAGGAAATGGCCGTGTGCGACGAGCGCCACATCTCCGTCGACCAGGGCTGGGAGCACGCGCGTCAGCACGCGCGACGCCCGCGCGGCGACCTCTTCGACCGTCTCTCCCGGGGTCTTCCCGCGGATCACGCCATGGGTGAAGGCGCTCCAGTTGTAGCCGAGCTCTTCACGGATGTCCTTCGTCGTGCGACCCTCGTATCCGCCGTAGTCCCATTCGACGAGGAGCGGATCCACCTCCGCGTGCAGCCCCGCGAGCTCGGCGGTGCGCCGGGCACGCTGCAGCGGCGAGGTCAGCACGAGCGAGAAGTCGTAGTCGGCGACGAGTTCGCCGGCGCCCCGGGCCAGGTCCTCTCCGCGCGGGGTCAGCGGGACGTCGGTCAGCCCCGTGTGCAGCCCCGCCCGCGACCACTCGGTCTCGCCGTGGCGCAGGAGCACGAGCTTCCCGGTGGGGTTGTCGGGCGTGGGGCGGTCGGGCAGTGGATCGTTCGTGGGCACATCGCAACCGTAGCCTCGACGCCGCCCACCGGAACAGCCTCGGCTCAGCGGGTGACCGTGAAGCCCTCGCCGCGCACGCGCACCTTCCCGCCCTGCACGGCCTGGCCGTGCTGCGAGCCGTCGGCGTCGTACGACCGACCGGACCCGGGCGCGAGGGCCGCGACCCGCTCGTCGTGCCGTGCACCGTTCGCATAGAGCACCGCCGACCCTGACGTCGTCGCGTACACCGCGTTCACGACCTTCGGCTGGATGACCAGGGCGTCGAGCCGCACGTCGCCCCGGCTCGTGCAGCGCACCGTGACCGCCGAATCCGGAAGATCGCCGCCGAGCAGCTGGGGCACCAGCATCCCGTCGGCCTCGGTCAGGCCGCGATCGCCGACACCGCCCGCCGGGGTCTTCGTGGACCAGAGCTTGCGCCGTCCCTTGAACACCTCCCACACCGCGTCGCCGGCCTCCGCAGCCTGCCGCCAGATCAGTCCGTGCAGGATGCCGTCGGCCTCGGTGACATCGAATTCCGCCCACTCGCCGCGGGCCAACCGGACGAAGGAGCCGCCGGAGAGGTTGCCCTCCCCGATCCAGGCGCCGCTCGAAGGAGTCTCGACGACCGCGCCGGGCGAGAGCCGCGCCGTCTCGGCCTCGAGCACGCGCAGCCCCGAGAAGGAGGTCAGTCCGGTGATCGAGGTCGCGAGTTCGGCGATGCCGCGGTTCACGTCGAGCAGCTGCATCGTGAGGAGCCCGTGGATGGTCGACTCGGCGCCGGAGTTCCGGTTCACGCGCCCGTCGGTCTCGACGCCGTCGAAGGTGACGCCCGTGGCCGGGTCGTACACGGGGACGCCGGCGGTGTTCGCGCCGAAGAACCAGCCGGCGGCGAGGCCGGCGAGCACGCGGTGCCCTTCGCCGCCCGCGGCGACCGCACCCGCGACGCGACCGTGCGCGCCGTAGGCGATCTGCGCCTCGGCGGGGAGCGGCGCCCAGGCGTTGTGCGGTCCGC
>NZ_SSDJ01000051.1 GCF_004794465.1 Microbacterium sp. K24
CGAAAGCGACCAGTTGCGCGATTCGAAAGCCCTCCACTCCTTGCGGTCGGTCAGCGACCGGGGGTCGGGGAGACCCCTCCCGCCGCGTCGATGTCGTACATCCGCTCGCCGACGCGCAGGCCGTGCAGGCGGGCGTGGGGGTCGATCGCGGCGACGCACCCGGCCGCGCGGATCTCGCCGTCGGCCGTGACGGTCACGCCGAACAGCGCCTCGATCACGAGCTCGACCCAGGCTCCCGACGACGAGCACGACCAGTCGATGATGTACGGCAGCTGCGGCGGAGCCTTGCGTGCTCCGCCGTTGATGCCGGGCACGGCCTCTTCGACGAAGTGCGCCTGCCCCATCGGTCCCTGGTTCGCGGTGCGCGAGAGACCTTCGATCCAGGTCGTGAGCACCTCGGGCGCACCGAGGGCGGCCAGCGCGCGTCCGGCATCCGCGGGCCACGCCGGGTAGGCGCCGTTCCACTGGTGGTCGGGCCGCGGGCTGTAGCTGGCGTCGGGATCCCAGGGCGACAGCGCCCGCATCCAGTTGTCGGTCTGCAGCTCGCGCTGGAAGAAGTCGACCATCTCCGTCCGGATGCCGGGGGCGAGGTCATCGGCGATCGTCGTGCCGACGACGCTGAAGTCGTAGCAGTGCCGCACCGGCAGCAGGGTGCCGTCGGGCTGCCCGGCGGCGAAGATCCCCTGCCCGGGAAGGTAGCGCTCGATGACCGCGGGCAGCAGCCCATCGGCCTCGGCGCGCAGCGACGCCCCTGTCGCGGTGTCGCCCTGCAGCTCGGCGAGCGACGCGGCCGTGCGCATGCTCCATACGTTCGCGGCGTTCAGGCTCGCGACCTCGTGCGTGTACGAGCTCACGCATTCGAGCAGGTTGTCGATCTCGCCGTAGTCCGCGAGGGGTGCGTCGCGGCGCAGCTTCTTCCACGCCAGCGCCCACTGCCGCACCGACTCCGCGATCGTGTGATCGCCGACGATCTCATCGAGGAACGCCGTGTCGCCGGTGAAGCGCACGTAGTCGTGCACGAGCCGGGTCATGGCGTAGTCGTTGACCGAGTACCAGCGACCGACCGGGCCGCCGGTGAGCGACGAGGTGCCGAAGTGCGAGTGGATGTCGAGCGAGATCCAGTGCCGCACTTGGCCCCGCATCTCGGCCGGGTCGAGCAGGGCGTGGCTGACCGAGCTGAGGCTGTAGTCCCAGATGAACGTCGTGGTGCCCCAGTAGTTGGGCATGAGGGTGTCGTACGAGCGCCCGAGCACGTTGCCGGCGAAATCGCGGCGGAACCAGATCACGCCGAGAACGGCCCACCAGTACAGGCGGCGGAGCGGTGCGGATGCCGTGTCGAGCACCGGCAGCGATCCCGAGAACTCGCCGTCGTCGGGATCGAAGGCGGCGCGCAGCTGACGGTTCCAGAACTCCTCCGCCGCGGTGACGACCCCCGGCACGTCGGCCGTCACGAGGTCATAGGTGCGGGTGGCGTCATCCGCCGAGATCCCGACGGCCTGCACGTACGCGGTCCGCGCGGTCTCGCCTGCCGGCACCGCGAGAGTGATGCTCAGCTCGCCTCCGCGCCCGTTCCCGCCGATCCCGGTCTCGAACTCCTCGGGAAGCGCCGCCACTCCGCTCAGCGCCGCGGAGCCCCCGATGATCCCCTGCACGCTCCAGGCCGCGGCATCCGTCGACGAGAAGAGCACGCGCTCGCCGTCGACCGTCGCCGAGTCGGTCTCCGAGGGCGATTCGGCATCGAGCCACGACTCCTTCGAGCGGGTGACGCGCGCCGCCGCCGAGAGCGACAGCCGCACCTCGCGATCCGACGGCCCGGAGTTGTGCACGGCGATGTCGATCGCCACGGCTGTCCGGCCGGGCACGCAGACGGTGGTCGTCTCGATCTGCAGGTCGCCGACGGTCGCCCGGCGCACCACCCGGTCCGCCCGCCACTCGTGCGTGACCGGCACGCCGTACGACGCGAACAGCCGCCCGTCGACGAACAGCACCGCCGTCTGAGCGAGGCCCTGCGACACCGGCGGGAACTGCACGGCGCTCAGGGCCGTGAGGTCGTGGTCGACCCGCACGGTGCCGAGCATGTTCGTCAGGCCCGAGGGCGCGATCATGTCGTCGAAGTGGTGGGTCACCGCATCGGCAGCGAGGTCATCGACGGTGGGGATGAGGGGATGCATGATGCCTTCCGAGGGGCGTGAGGGTCAGTACTGCCCGAGCGCGAGGCCCTTGGCGAAGAACCGCTGGGTGCAGAGGAACAGGATCACCGTGGGGAGCGACACGAGCACGGCCGCCGCGAGCACGACCGACATCTGTGCCCCGCCATACGTGCTCTGCATGCCGGACAGCGTGGTGATGATCGGACGGATATCGTCGGACTGGCTGAGCGTGAGGCCGAGCAGCAGGTCGTTCCACACGAACGTGGCCTGCAGGATGAAGATCGCGACCAGCGCGCTCGACGCCATCGGCAGGTACATCCGCGTGAAGATCCGCCACGTCGTCGCCCCGTCGAGCACGGCCGCCTCGAATACGTTGTGCGCGACGCCCGTGAAGAAGTTGCGCATCACGAATGCCGAGAAGGGGATCGAGATCACGGTGTAGATGATGACCATGCCGACGCGGGTGTCGAACAGGCCGATGCGCGAGTAGGCGTCGAACAGCGGCAGCAGCACCATCTGCAGCGGGAAGACCGTGCCGCCGAAGATCACGACGAACCAGAGGAATCCGCGCTTCAGCCGCAGGGCGACGATCGCGAAGCCGGCAGCCGCACCCACGAGCACGGCGATGATCGGCGAGACGATCGAGTAGATCAGGGTGCTCACGATGCTGTTGCCGAGGCCCGACAGGGCGAACGCGTCGGCGAAGTTCTCGAACAGGTGGAAGTCGGTGGGGATCCACGACTCCTTCGAGGTGAACGTCGTCGGGTCCTTCATCGCGTTGACGACGAGGAGGTACGCGGGCAGCAGCCAGATGATCCCGAGGATGACGAGGACGGCCGTCCTGATGGCTTTCGACATGCTCACATCTCCTTCTTGGGCGAGAGCTGCTGGCGCAGATACAGCACCGAGGCGACGAGGGTGATGACGGTGAGGAACACGGCGATCGCCGAGCCGAGACCGTAGTCGCTGTTCACGAAGGTCTCCTTGTACATCGTCAGAGCGAGGGTCTCCGAGACCGTGCCCGGCCCGCCCTTGGTCATGCCCCACACGATGTCGAAGGTCTTCAGGCTCGCGACGATCGAGAGGCCCACGACGACCGCGGTGAGCGGACGCAGCATCGGCCACAGGATGCTGGTGAAGAGGCGGATGCCCCCGGCGCCATCGATCCGGGCGGCCTCGAGCGGCTCCTTCGGGATCGCCTGCAGACCGATCGTGAACAGCAGCGCGTTCACGCCGACGCCCTGCCACGACGAGGCGATGATCATGACGATCGTGTTGAGGGGAGCATCCAGCAGCCACCGCGGCGGATCCGTGATGCCGAACGCCGCGAGCGCCTGGTCGAGTGCTCCGCCCGACGACAGGATGAACGACCACACCACGCCCACGCCGATGCCGGAGAGCGCGTAGGGGATCAGGAAGGGAAGGCGCAGCCAGATGCCGCCGCGGAGGTTCCAGGTCAGGAGCGCGATCGTGAGACCGATGCCGACCGGGATGATCAGCGTGCCGACCACCCACAGCACCGTGTTCAGGGCGGACCCGACGAAGTCGCCGTCGGTGAACATCTCGACGTAGTTGTCGAAGCCGATCCAGTCGGGGCTGCCCAGACCGTTGTAGTCCGTGAAGCTGAGGAACACCGTCCACAGCAGGGGCAGGTAGAGCAGGATCGCGACCAGGAACACGCCCGGGGCGATGAAGCCCCGGGCGGACCACTGGTACGGCGTCTTCTGGTGCGCCATCGGCGTGACTACTCCTGCTCTGCCCAGTACTTGTCAGCCGTGGCCTGGATCTTCTCGAGGTACGGCATCGGGTCGCCGGGGTTGGCGTTGAAGGCGCCGAACTGCTCGATCGCCGTGGTCACGATCTCGGTCGGCATGGCCTCGAAGAACCGGTCGTAGAGCGAGTAGCCGTCGCCGGCGATCTGCTCGCCGATCTCGGCCAGCGCCGGGTCGGACACCTTCGCCTTCGGGTTGAACGCGACGTCGCCGTGCGCGTCGTTCCAGGCGGTCTGCGCGTCGGGCGACATCCACCATTCGGCGTAGGCGAGGCCGAGGTCGCGCTGCTTCGAGTTCTCGGCGGTGCAGAGCGGACCTGATTCGACGGCCACCGGGGTGGTCGCGAGGTCGCTGTTCACCGCCGGGATCGCGAACATGCCGTAGTCGTCGGTGGTCATCCCGGCGCCGGCGAGGTTGCCCGCGAAGAAGGTGCCGAAGTTGATCATCGCGTAGTCGCCCTGCTTCAGGCCGACCGCGGGGTCGGTGGTGCTGCCCGCGTCGCTGAACCAGCCGTCCTCGTGCTCGTCGCGCCAGACGTTCATGATGTCGACGATCTCGGGGTCGGTGTACTTGACCTCGCCGGTGGTGAGGCCTTCGTACAGGTCGGGGTCGGTCGAGGCGACGAGGTGCTCGAACCACTGGAACGTGAAGAGCACGCTGGTCTGGTAGTACGGCGTGACTCCGGCGCTCTTGAGCGTCTCGGCCGCGGTGTTCAGCTCATCCCAGGTGGTCGGCACCTCGATGCCGTTGACCGCGAACGCGGCCTTGTTGTAGAACATGATCCAGTAGGCGATGTTCATCGGCACGCAGTACTGCTTGTCGTCGTACGTGTAGCTGTCGCGCAGGTCCTCGCTCACCCAGCCCTCGTCGACGGCCTTCTTCCAGATGTCGGTGGTCTCGGCGACCAGGCCCTCGTCGACGAGCTCCTTCAGCGATTCGCCGGTGTGCCAGGTGAAGAGGCCGGGGGATTTGGCCGTGCGGAACGACTGCTTGATGAAGGCGTCGTACTGGTTGGCGTCCGAGTAGCCGGTCGTCTTCAGCGTGATGTCGGCCGCCTCGCCGCTCGTGCCGTTGAGCGACTCGAAGTCCGGCTTCCAGGCCGCCTTGTCGGTGTAGAAGTCGAGGGTGCCGGTGACCTCGCCGGAGCCGGCATCCCCTCCGCCTCCTGAGCAGCCGGCCAGGGCGAGCCCGCCGATGATCAGGCCGGCCAACCCGGCGGCGATCTTGCGTCGCGCGTTCATGCAGAACTCCTTCGTTCGTTCGGTGTGCTGTGTGCTGTTCAGTTGTCGCTCGTGCGCGAGCCGCGCACGTACGCCTTGACGGTCGCGAAGCGGGCGCTCCGCGAGTGCTCGGTGCGCTCGATCCGGTACGCGCCCACGGCGGCCGGCACGATGAACGTCTCGGCGTAGTGGATGACGAAGGGCTCGAAGACGCCGGTCGGGCTGATCACGCGCACCTCGTCGCCCTCGACGAGGTTGAGCACGTTGACCGTGCCGTCGGTGTCGTGGTCGGCGCCCTGCGTGAACCAGTGGCGGCGCACCTCGATGAACTCGAGCTCGTGCAGCCCCGTGCTCTCCTCGGTCACGTCGTCGTCGGTGCGGATGGTCTCGACCTGGCCGACGAGGTTCTCGGTGACCCAGGCGGTGTCGCGGTCCCACTGGATGTTGCGGGTGCCGTGGTCGAGGTGCACCGGACGCGGGATGCCGTCGAGGCCGACGCGGCCCCAGTCCCAGAGCTTGAAGGTGAAGATGAACGGCGTCGCCGAGATCTCGAGCACCATCGAGTTCGCGCCCGAGCAGTGCACGGTCCCGGCGGGGATCGCGAAGTGGTCGTGCTTCTTCGCGGGGAACGCGTTGACATAGGTGTCGGCGGGGAACGGGTGGTCGCCGTCCTGCGCCGTGGCCAGATCGCGCAGCATCGCGGTGCGATCGATGCCCTCCTTGGTGCCGAGGTACACGACCGCGTCGTCGCCGGCGTCGAGCATGTAGTAGCTCTCGTCCTGCGTGTAGTGCATGCCGAACGTGTTCTGGATGTAGTCGGTCAGCGGGTGCACCTGCAGGCTGAGGTTGCCGCCGTCCATCGTGTCGAGGAAGTCGAAGCGGATCGGGAACTCCGCCCCGAACCGCGCGTAGGTCTTCGCGCCGAGCAGGTCGACCGGGCGGCTGAAGACGAGGTCGAGCGCGGGGATCTCGATGACCCCGCCCTCGCCCTCGAGCAGGAGCGAGTTCTCCTCGGGCACGCAGTCGAAGCACCAGGCGTAGTTGTCCTTCGACGGGTCGAGCCCGATGAGGTTCTTCATCCACTGCCCGCCCCAGACTCCAGGGTCGAAGAACGGCACGACGCGCAGCGGCCGGGTCGCGGCATCCTTCAGCGTCTGCCGGAACGCGGTGCCCGAGATCATGCCGGCATCCGGAGAGTCGGGGTGGGTCTCGGCGGGCGCGATCGCGTTGCCGTCGAGCACGAAGTCGAGGGTCGCGAAGAGGCCGCGCTTGTAGCGGTCGGCGACGCGCCACTCGACGAAGAAGCCCCGCTTGTACTTGCGGAGGTTGTCCTCGTCGGGGTTGGCGGCGCGCCAGTTGGTCGCGCCCTTGCGCTGGCGCAGCTGGATCTCCCAGCGCGCCATGTCGACGAGCACGGATGCCGCAGGCCCGTCGAGCAGCGGTTCGAGCAGAGCGGCGCCCCAGCCGATGACGACGGTCGGCGCGGTCGTGATCGCGCGGGCGAGGGCGTCGAGCTTCTCGGCGTCGTAGAAGTCCGCGAGGGCGAAGTGGCTCATCACACCGAAGACGCGGTCGTCGGTGAGATTCGGGGCGATCAGCTGTTCGACCTCGGCCTCGGGGCGGGCGGCGGTCTCGACGTCGACGAGGGTCCATTCCGGGAGGGCGTCGCGCACGAGAGCGGTGAGCGCGGGGACGTCGACGCCCGGATACGTGTCGACGATCAGCACCGGTGCGGTGCCGGTCGCCCGGGCGCGCACCTCGGCGACCTCGGCCGCTTCGAGCCAGCCCGCGGCGCCGCGGAGGATCCGCTCACCCTCGGGCAGGGAGATCGTGGGCTGCGTGTCGTAGCGACCCCGGGTGGTGTGCCCTTCGTGCATGTCGCTGATCGGGGTGGTCACTGATCCTCCTGGGAGTGCGTGGCGTGAGGCGGGGTGGCGCGGGCCAGGACGCTCAAGCCGCGTGCGACGGAGAGCTCGGGCTCGGGCGGGACGACGAAGCGGGGCGCCGTCATCGACGGCCACAGGTGTGCGGTGACGTACGACTCGATCGGCTCGCGGACAGCGGCTCCCGCGCGCAGGATGCCGCCGGAGAGGATCACGACCGTCGGGTCGTACGAGTGCACGAGCGTGGTGACGACAGCGCCCCACACATGCAGGAAGCTGTCGCGGATGTCGGCGTGCGCGTCGGTGGCGAACACGTCGCTCATCGTGACGTCGCCGGCGTCGCGGAGGGTGCGGCCGCTCGCGAGGGCCTCGCCGCATCCGACGTTGCCGCACGGGCAGACCGGTCCGTCGAGGTCGACCGTCACGTGCCCGCCGAGGATGCCGGCATGACCGGTGCGCCCCCGCAGCGGGATGCCGTCGATCATGGCGGCCGTGCCGATGCCGGTGCCGAGGGTGACGAGCACAGCGTCGCGCTCGCCGGCGGCGCTTCCGATCGAGGTCTCGCCGACGAGGGCGGCGCGGGCGTCGTTCTCGACGACGGCGGGGAGTTCGAACTCGCGGACCGACCAGGCGTTCAGGTCGAAGTCCCGCAGGAAGTCGTATTTGGCGTTGGCGTGCAGCATCCGCCCGGTGTCGGGGCCGACGACTCCGGGGACCGCGATGCCGACGGCTTCCGCTCTCCTTCCGGTTCCGGCGAGGAGCTGGCGCGCTGCGGCGGCCGCGTCGGCGAGGTCGGCCGCGCCGCCCTGCACGGGGATGCTGCCCGAGGAGAGAACGCGCGCATCGTCGATGACGGCGAGCTTGATCTCGGTGCCCCCGAAATCGATGCACAGCTCCATTGACGTCCTCCTCGGCGAATGTTGGTAACGTTATCAACGAGATTGGGGAAGTGTCAACACCCGTCTCACGATCACGCGAGCGGCCCCTTTCCGTGCGACCCGGCCCGCTCTGGACGCACACAGAGGGCCGGTTCGGCCGCAAGGGGCCGGGTCGGCAGGTCGTAGGAGCAGGTCGGAGGGTCAGCGCACGCCGCGCAGCGCGACCGGCAGCTCGATCTCGCGCACCGGGGCGTCGCGCTCGCCGCCGTCGAGCCGGTCGAGCAGCAGTCGCGCGGCCGTGCGGCCGAGCTCGCGCGGGTCGTGATCGATCACGCTGATCGGCACGGGCGAGAGCTCGGCGAGTTCGAAGTCGTCGAAGCTCATCAGCTCGGGGAACTCCGCGGCCGCGCGCGAGCCGGTGCCGATCTGGTGGCTGATCTCCTTGAGCGCGCCGATCGCGTTGCGGTTGTTGGCGCAGAAGATCGCGGTAGGCGGCTCCTCGATGCGCAGCAGTGCGCGTGTGGCCTCGCGGGCCTGGTCGACTGTCTGCTGATTCGCCGAGACGAGGCGCTCATCGACCGGCAGGCCGCGTTCCTCGAGCGCCTGCACATATCCGGCGTAGCGCCGCGCTCCGGTGAAGATCGAGAGCGTGTTGCCGAGGTAGCCGATGCGGGTGTGGCCGCTGTCGATGAGGGCGGTCGTGCCGCGGAAGGCGCCGTCGATGTCGGCGAGCACCACGCTGTCGGCCTCGAGCCCGTCGATGCGGCGCGAGGCGAGCACCACGGGCACGCCCTGACTCTGCGAACTTGCCAGATGGGCGGATGCCGTGCCGGCCGGCACCACGATGAGACCGTCGACGCGGCGGCCGAGGAAGTCGCCGACGAGATCGGTCTCGCGCGTGACGTCCTCCGACGTGTTGCCCAGCAGGATGCGGCGGCCGGTGAGCGCGGCCTCTTCTTCGACGCCGAGTGCGAAGGTGCTGTAGTACGGGTTCGCGATGTTGGTGATCGCGACGCCGATGAGTCCGCTGCTGTGACCTGGACGGATGCTGCGCGCATTCTCGTTCCGGTGGTACCCGAGCTCGGCCACGGCTTCGAGCACCCGCTGCTGCACATCCGGCTTGACGTTGAGGCCGCCCGACAGGGTGCGCGACACGGTCATGGGGCTGACGCCGGCGCGCAGCGCGACCTCTTTGACGGTGGGGCGGCGTGTGCGTTCGCCCATGCCCTGCCTCCGCCCTGATGCTGCCGCAGTCCTGCCTGTGATCCAAGGGAACGTTACCAGCGCGCCGCAGAATATCGGAGGTGTCTCTGGGACCCGGCGATGCCGACGCTGCGACGTGTCAAGGGCCTCCTCCTCCTCGCCGGCCTGGCCTAGAAAAGGTGCAGACAGAAGGGATCACCGCATGGCTGCAGGCGACATCGAGACGTTCCACCGCGACGGCATCTGGTTCAACCGCATCGAGGGGGAGTCGCAGACGCTGGGCGACGGCTTCGCAGCCGAGGCCGAGGCCGCGAAAGTGGGCCGAGAGGCGGCCGTCGCACGCCAGGTGCAGCACTCGGTGCGATCGGAGGAGGGGCCGTCCGCCGACGCCCCCGGAGAGGATCCGCACCCCCGCGATCTGTACCCGCGAGGATCATGACACCTCGGGGGCGTAGCATCGGCCCCAGGTGCGCGCATCACGCGCATCGTCGCGAACACTTCCGGAGGGAATGCAATGCAACTGGCGATGGTCGGACTCGGACGAATGGGTGCGAACATCGTTCGCCGGTTGATGCGCGCGGGCCACGAGTGCGTGGTCTATGACGTGAACGCGGAGGCCGTGCAGGCACTGGTCGCCGAGGGGGCGACCGGTGCGGACAGCATCCCCGATCTGGTGTCGAAGCTCGAGGTGCCGCGCGCCGTCTGGATGATGGTGCCCGCATCGCTCACCGGGCAGGTCGCCGACGAGGTCGCCGCGGCTCTCGAATCCGGTGACGCGCTGATCGACGGCGGAAACTCGAACTACCGCGACGACGTGCGCCGCGCGGCGGCGTTCCGCGAGAAGGGCATCGACTACCTCGACGTCGGCACGAGCGGCGGCGTCTTCGGGCTCGAGCGCGGGTACTGCCTCATGGTCGGCGGGCCGGATGCCGCGGTGCAGCGCCTCGAGCCGATCTTCCGCACGATCGCTCCCGGCGCCGGCGAGATCGAGCGCACCCCGGGTCGCACCGGCGACTTCGCGCCCGAGGAGCTGGGCTTCCTGCACTGCGGCCCGTCGGGCGCCGGTCACTTCGTGAAGATGGTGCACAACGGCATCGAGTACGGCATCATGGCGGCGCTCGCCGAGGGCCTCAACCTGCTCGACAATGCGGATGCCGGCATCCGCGAGGCGGAGCACTCCGCCGAGATCGCGCCCCTCGAAGAGCCGGAGTTCTACCAGTTCCCGATCGACACCGCGAAGGTCACCGAGCTGTGGCGCCGCGGGTCCGTGGTCTCGTCGTGGCTGCTCGACCTCACCGCCGCGGCGCTCAACGAGAACCCGAAACTCGACGGCCTGGCCGGTCGCGTCTCCGACTCGGGCGAAGGCCGCTGGACGGTCAAGGCGGCGGTCGACGTCGGCGTTCCGGTGCCCGTGCTCGCGGCATCCCTCTTCGAACGCTTCGCGTCGCGCGGCGAGGACCACTTCGCGAACCAGGTGCTGTCGGCCATGAGGCTGCAGTTCGGCGGCCACCAGGAGCTTCCCGCCGGTGACGTGCTCGAGGCCGGGAGCCGACGGTCGGAATCGGGTTCGGGCAGCTGACGGATCGCGGGTCGAGCGTGTTGCAGGTGTGCGTCAATGGCGCGAGAGACATCGCGGAGCATCCGTGGCTGGTCGCCGATCCCGCCGTCATCGCGGAAGACGCGGCGCGGTCTGTCGCGGCGGGAGCGCAGGCGATCCATGTGCACCCGAAGGATGCCGCGGGCAAGGACAGCGTCGACGGCGGCGATGTCGCGCGATGGCTGCGTGCGGTGCGCGCGGCGTGCCCCGACGTGCCGGTGGGGGTGACGACCGCCGCCTGGGCGGAGCCCGACGTCGAGCGGCGTCTCGCGGCGATCGAGGCATGGACGGAGCTTCCGGACTTCGCCTCGGTCAACTGGCACGAGGCCGGGGCCGATGCGGTCGCCGCGCTGCTGCACAGCCGCGGCATCGGCGTCGAAGCGGGGATCTGGGATGCCGGGGGCCTGGAGGTGTGGCGGGCGTCACCGGTGCGGGGCGATTGCCTGCGCGTGCTGGTCGAGCTGCCCGACGAGGCGGCCGAGGTCGTGCGTGACCACGCCGAGGGCCTCATCGCGCACGTGCTGCTCGAGGAGCCGGACATGCCGATCCTGCTGCACGGCGAGGAGGGGTCGGCCTGGCCGGCCTTCGACCTCGCGGTCGAGCTCGGCCACGACACGCGGATCGGCCTCGAAGACGTGCTGACCCTGCCCGACGGGATGCCAGCCTCGACGAACGCGGCGATGGTGCGAGAGGCGGTGGGGCGGATGCAGGGGCACGGAGCTTTGTCGTCGTGACTCCACCCCTGTAGATTTAATATAACTATTCACGGCGAGGGGACGGGCGTGCTCTACAAGCGGGTCTACGAAGCGCTGCGCGAGGCGATCACTCAGGGCACCTACGCCGTCGGCGAGAAGCTGCCGTCGGAGGCCGAGCTCTCGAAGCAGTTCGAGGTCAGCCCGATCACGGTGAAGCGGGCGCTCGAGCTGCTGCGCTCCGACGGCATGATCATGCGCCGGCCGCGCATCGGCACGGTCGTCACGAGCGCCACCCCGACCACGGCCACGGTGCGCGTGACCGCCGAGCCCGCGCGCGACTCCACCCTGATCGGCTGCGTGCTGACCAGCTTCGACGACACCTTCGGCAACAAGATCATCGAGGGCATCCTCGCGGCGACGGGTGCGGACACGCACGTCATCATCAAACGGTCGGGCGGCGACCTCGCCGACGAGGACGCCTGCATCCGCGCGCTGGTGGATGCCGGTGTCGACGGCCTCATCCTGCTGCCCAGCTCGTCGGAGTACATCCCTCCGGCGGCGCTCGAGCTGGTCGCGAAGAAGTTCCCCGTCGTGATCCTCGACCGGATCTTCGACGGCATCCCGGTGTCGGCCGTCTGCTCCGACAACGCCGCCGGCGGCCGCGCCGCGACCGAGCACCTGCTGGAACTCGGGCACCAGACGATCGGGTTCGTGAGCTCGACCAGTCACGTGTCGTCGAGCGACGACCGGCGCAGCGGCTACATCCACGCACACGCCATGAATCATCTGCCGCTGGAGAACCGCGCCGAGCTGCGCACCATCGGCTCGACCGTGCCCGGAAGCTCCGAGACCGCCGAAGACGACATCGCCCGGCTGGTCGAGTTCGTGGAGCAGCATCCCGACATCACGGGATACGTCGCCGCCGAGTACAACATCGCCCTGATGCTGCGCGAGGCGTGCGACCGGCTCGGGCTCGACGTGCCCGCCGACGTCTCGATCGTGTGCTTCGACCACCCCGACGCGTTCTTCGACACCCGCATGTTCCGGTACACCCACATCCGTCAGGAGCAGCACGAGCTGGGCGCCAAGGCCATCGAGTCGGTGCGGCGGCAGATCGGCGCGGCGCATGCGATCGAGAAGGTCGTGCTTCCGACCGAGCTCGTGGTGGGTGCCTCGTCGGCGGCGCCGCGGGCCTGATCCCGGCCGACGAATCTCGGACACCGCGACGTTTCTCGGAGAGTTCTCCGGGGATTCATCCGAGAAACGTCAGGACCTCCGAGAAACGTCACCCCCGCGGATGCCGCGGGCACACAAATCCGCCCGCAAGCCGAAGCCCACGGGCGGATCCGTGCCGAGACTCAGCCCGCGACGCGCTCCCCCATCGTCGCGCCGGCCTCGGCCCCGGCATCCCTCGCTTCGAGACGGGCCCGCTGCTCGACGGCGAAGATCGCACTGACCATGGTCGAATACGGGATCCACTCGACCGGACCCTTCGACCAGTCGTTCCCGGGGCGCAGCCGTCCGCCGACGAGACCGTTCGCCCACAGGGCATCCGTCCCTGTGCGCAGGAACCGCTCGAGTTCGGCGCGCTCCTCCCCGAACGAGCCCTCCGCCGCGAGCACCGCGAGCAACTCGCCGAGATACCGGTAGTACACGCCCTTGAAGAGTCCTTCGTCGCCGCCGTCGCCCTCATCGGGGAACACCGTGCCGTCGCTCAGCTCCCGCACGGCGGTGGACGCCGTCTGCACGGCCCGCTCCAGGAACGCACGGTCGCCGGTCGCCCCGAACAGCTCGACGGCGGCCCCCACGTACAGACCCTGGTTGTAGGTGAACCGCCACTGCGTGTCGACCCGGCCGTCGCCCTCGCGGTTGACGCCGTCCTCGACGAAACCGTCGGCGCCGACGAGGGTGGCCGTCAGCCAATCGAAGGCCGTGCGCGCGTACCCGAGGTAGTCGCGCGAGTCGTCGCGCCGGCTCAGCCGCACAGCGAGGATCACGAGCGGACCGTTCGCCGGAGTGTTCTTGTACACGAGCTGCTGCTTGCGCCAGGCGAGGCTCCACCCGAGGGTGTCGTTCCACCCCTCGGCGATGACGTGGTCCCAGATCGCGATCGCCTCGTCGAGGTACCGCTGCTCGCCGGTCGCCTCATGCACACGCTCGAGTGCGAGGGCGAACCACAGCATGTCGTCGAAGTAGTCGTTGAAGAGCTGTCCGCCGTTGCGCTCGACGATGTTGTCGCGGGCGACGATCGCCAGCGAGCGCCAGGCCGGATCGCCGGAGCGCTTCCAGGCATCGATGCGGGCGTCGATCACGTGGGCGAGCCACCAGTAGTTGAACACCTCGGTGTTGCCGCGGTCGTGCGGGTGGCTGTTCGCGAGGTACTGCGAGCCGCCCACCCGGAAGAAGTGGTCGAGGCTCTGCTGCGCGATGTCGGCGCGGGCCGACCAGGTCTCAGCGGTCGTGCTGGTCATGATTCCTTTTTCTGTGGTGGCGTTCGAATCGCGCAACTGGTCGGTTCGGGCCGTCAATAGCGACCAGTTGCGCGATTCGAAGGAGGGGGTAGGCCGGGTCAGCGGTTCTGCTCGAGGATCTGGTCGCCCTGCTCCTGCGCTTCCTTGAGCGCCTGCTCGGCCGAGATCTCGCCGGACAGGAAACGCTCGAGCGCCGGGACGAGGGCTTTGCCGTCGACGTCGGAGTAGCCCTTCACGTTCGGGCGGGCCTGCGCGTAGTTCATCGTCTCGATGAAGGCGGAGTAGTGCTCGTTCTCGGTGAAGTACGGGTCGTTCGCGGCCTCGATGTTCGCGGGGATCCACCCGGCGATCTCACCGAAAGCGACGCCGTTCTCGGCCTCGGTCGTCCACCACTTCATGAACTCCCATGCGCCTTCAGCGTTCTTCGCGCCCTCGGGGATGACGAGCCCGAAGCCGCCCATGTACGCGCCGGTGTCGCCGTCCGGCCCGGCGGGCGGCGGCACGACGCCGTACTCGAGGCCGTCGACCTTGTCGAGTGTCGAGAGGGCCCACGGTCCGTCGAGCTTCATCGCCGTCTTGCTCTCGGCGAACGAGTCTCCGGTGTCGCCGAAGCCCTGCTCGTAGACGTCGGCGTCGAGCAGACTCTTCCAGAACTCGAGCACCTCGATGCCCTCGGAGCTGTTGTACGCGGTCTTGGTCTGGTCGTCGTTGAGCAGCTGCCCGCCGGCCTGGGCCAGGTACATGTTGAAGAGTCCGGGATCGCTCAGGTCCATGCCGGCCTGGGTGAGCTTGCCGCCGTCGGACACCGCGAGGGCCTCGGCCGCGGTCTTCAGCTCGTCCCAGTTCGTGGGTGGCTCGACACCGGCATCCGCCAGCAGGGTCTTGTTGTAGAGCAGCGAGCGGTTGTCGACCAGGAGCGGCAGGCCGTAGAGGGTGTCGTCGACTGTCATCTCGCCGAGGGCCGGCTCGTAGAACATGCTCGTGTCGACGTCGTCCTTCTCGACGAACTCGTCGATCGGCGCGAGTGCGCCCTTCGGCGCGTAGAGGGCGGTCTGGTACCTGTCCCACAGCACGACGTCGGGAACCTGGCCGCCGGCGAGGGCGGTGAGCAGCTTCTCCTCGACGAGTTCCTGCGGCACGTACGAGACCTCGTACTCGTCCTGGGATTCGTTGAAGCGGGCGGCCTGCTCCTCGAGCTGGTCGACCTGGTCTCCCGACCAGGAACCCCACATGACGACGGGTTCGGGTCCGTCTCCGGATGCCTCGCCGCCGGAGCCGCCGGACGCGCAGCCGGCCACGGTCACGGCGAGCGCCGCGGTGGCGACGACGCTCAGTACTCGCAGGTGTTTCTTCATCGAACTCTCCTTGGTGATGGTGTGCGGGGTGAAGGGGGAAGTGTCATTTCGAGCCGACGTGCGCGACGCCCTCGATGATGTATCGCTGGGCGAAGAGGAAGACGAGCAGCACGGGCAGGCTCGCGATCACAGTCCCCGCCATGAGGGGTCCGTACGCGGTCTCGTAGTTGTTGACGAACGAGGCGAGCCCGACCTGGACGGTCATCATGTCCTGGCTGTTGAGCACGATCAGCGGCCAGAGGAAGTTGTTCCATCCGGCTTGGAAGCTGATGATGCCGAGCACGGCGAGTCCGGCCTTCGCGAGCGGGAAGTAGATGATCGCGAAGATGCGGAACTCGCTCGCGCCGTCGATGCGTGCGGCCTCGCCGAGCTCGTCGGGCAGCGTCTCGAAGAACTGCTTCATGAAGAAGACGGCGAAGGCGCCGGCAGCTCCGGGGATGATGACGGCCCAGTACGTGTTGATGAGGCCGAGTCCGCCCTGTCCGAAGACGTCGTTGCCGCCCGCGAAGGGGATCGACCGCAGAATGAGGAACGAGGGGATCATCGTGATGATGCCGGGGATCATGAGCGACGACAGGAACACGGCGAACACCGCCGCCCGGCCCTTGAACCGCAGCTTCGCGAGGGCGTACCCGCCCAGGGCGCCGAAGAAGATGTTCGTCGCCGCGCCGCCGATGCCGAGCACGAGCGAGTTCACGAAGTACCGACCGAACGGCACCTCGCCGAACACCTGCAGGTAGTTCTCGATCGTCGGGTTCGCGGGGATGAGGTTGAGCGCTCCGGAGAGGATCTCGCTCGCCGGCTTCAGCGAGGTCGAGATGGTCCACACGAGAGGCGCGACGGTGATGATGCTGATGAGCACCACGCCGATGTACCAGGCGGTCGTGCCGACCTTCTGCCGGGTGGTCTTCTTGCGCTGGGTGGGCAGCGGGGCGAGAGGAGCGGATGCCGCGAGGGCGGTCTCGACAGCCCGACCGCCGTTGAGGGTGTTGGTCATCAGACGTTCCTCCTGTTCGTGAGCCGCGCATTGAGCAGGGAGAACACGAGGATGATGAGGAACAGCACGAACGAGAGGGCCGACGCGTACCCCATCTCGAGGGCGCCGAAGCCCTTGTTGTAGATGTAGTAGACCATCGTGACGGTCGAGTTGCCCGGGCCGCCCTTGGTCAGCACGTAGGCCTGGTCGAACACCTGGAAGGCGCCGATGATGAGCAGCGTCGACACGAGGAACGTCGTGCGGGTGAGCGACGGCAGGGTCACGTAGCGGAACTGCTGCCACGCGTTCGCGCCGTCGAGGCGGGCGGCTTCGTAGAGGTCGTTCGGCACACCCTGCAGGCCGCCGAGGAAGATGATCATGTTGGCGCCGAACCCGGCCCAGACGCTCATCATGACGATCGCGATCATCGCCCACTGCGACTCGTAGAGCCAGGCGGGTCCGTCGATGCCGAACCAGCCGAGCACCACGTTGAGGAGGCCGTTCTGGGGGTTCAGCATCCAGAACCAGATGGTGGCGGTCGCGACGGTGGAGGCGACGACGGGGATGTAGAAGAGTGTCCGGAAGATCCGCACCGCGCGGTGGCGGCGGTTCAGCAGCAGGGCCGCGCCGAGGGCGACGATGAGCCCCGCGGGCACGTAGAGGATCGTGTAGTACGCGGTGTTGCGCAGGGCGATCCAGAAGAACGGGTCGACCGCGATCTCGAAGTAGTTCTCGAGCCCGAGCCACTCGAAGTCGCCGACGATCGCGTAGTCCGTGAAGCTGATCACGAGGGCCATGACGATCGGCAGGGCCATGAAGACGACGAACAGCACGCCGGGCACGAGCAGGAACAGCCAGGCGTTCCAGGTCATCTGCCGGGCCGAGGGGTTGCGTGACCTCCGTGTGCGGCGCGGCTTTCCCGCGGCGGGCGGCTCGATGTCGGATGCCGGGCGCTCGAGCGTCGGGGCGCTCATGCCGGACGCACTTCGGTCAGGGGCACGCGAGTGAGGGTGCGGAGCCCGGTGATGTCGAGCACGAGTTCGCAGAACATCGCGTTCGCCCACGAGAACCATTCGCGGGTGAAGGTTGTGGGATCCGTCACGAGGAACGACTCGTGCATGAGGCCGGTTCCGGCATCCGTCTCGAGCAGAAGGCGGCGGATGCGGTCCTTCTCGGCGGGGTCGTCGGTGGTGAGCGCCTCGATGCAGAGCCCGATCGGCCAGACATGGCCGGCGGGCGTATGCGGGCTGCCCAGCCCGCTGGAGTCGGTGCCTGAGGGGAGCTCGCCCTCGACCCAGGTGGGATTCGCGGTGCTGAGGATGAAGCGGCGCGTCGCGAGGTACAGCGGGTCGTCGGCGCCGCACCACCCGAACATCGGCAGGGAGAGAAGGCTGGGTACGTTCGCGTCGTCGAGAAGCAGGATGCCGCCGCGCCCGTCGATCTCGTAGGCGTAGACGTCCTCTTCGGAGGGGGCGGCGACGATCGCGTGCTCGTCGATGCCGCGCTGGATATCGGCGCGGAGTCCGCGTGCGCTCGCCGCGAGGTCGTCGTCGCCGAGCACGTCGCGGGCGATCGTCTCGATGTGCTGCAGCTCGACCGCGGCGAACATGTTGCCGGGCACGTTGTAGCCGTGCTCGCAGGCGTCGTCGCTGGGGCGGAAGGCCGACCAGGTGAGTCCGGTCGGTACGGTCTCGCTGCCGCGTCCATCGCGCACGAGAGTGTCGGTCGAGGGGCCGTCGAGCCGCTGGAACCGATACGTCGAGCGCTCTTCGTGGTGCTGTTCGGTGCGCCAGAGAGCGATGATCGTTCTGGCCGCGCGGGCGAAGGAGTCGCCGAGATGGTCGGTGCGTCCGGTGATGGTCCAGAGGTCGTGGGCGAGCTGGATCGGATAGCAGAGCGAGTCGACCTCGTACTTGCGCTCCCACACCCAGGGCGACTGCTCGGTGAGGTCGCTCTGGTGTCCGGCGCCGTTCGCCTCGGCGTTGAAGGCGTTGGCGTAGGGGTCGAGCAGCACGTACTCGATCTGTCGGCGGGAGACCGCGGCGATCATGTCGCTGATCGTCTGGTCCTCGGCCGCGAAGTGCAGATACGGGCCGAGCTGGGCGGTCGAGTCGCGCAGCCACATCGCGGGGATGTCGCCGGTGAGCATGAAGAGCGTGCCGTCGGGCATCGTCCGGAGCGTCGTGCCGAGGGTGTTCTCGAAGCAGCGCTCGAACATGGCGGTGGTCGCCTCGTCGGCGCGCTCGCGGACGCGCTCCACGACGGATCGGATGAAGGCCGAATGGGTGTGAGCCACGATGCTCCTCGGTCGAAGTTCTGCCGCCCTGCGTTGGGCGACGTGACCGAGTGTAGGACGGAAACACGAATAAGTCTATTTATATTGTCTGGTCATAAAAAAGTATATGTAATGCTGGACCTCGGTCCCGCTCCGCGTCTCCTGAGTAGCCTGGGCGCATGTTCTCCTACGGCGTCCTGACCTTCATCCTCATCTACGTCGCGATCGCCCTGATCGCTGCACTGATCCTGTGGTTCGTCATCTACACGGCAGTGCGTGCGGCGCTGACCACGCACCGACAGGCTGTCGCCGCGGAGCGACACGGCCGCCGCGAATGAGTGACGATCACCGCACCGGCGCAGGTCGAGGGCCATCCTTCGCGATCGGCGTGGGCGGCGGCATCCTGGGCCTCCTGCCGTGGTTCGTCGGTGGCGGCATCCTCCCGCTGCAGAACCTGTGGGCGACCGAGACGATGCCGGCGGACATGCCGTTCGTCCTGCTGCCGCTGAGTCAGTACTCGGCGATGCTGCTGTTCGTTCTCGTGCTGATCGGCGGGGTGTTCGCCGGAGTCGCGGTGCACGTGCTCGCTCGGCGGCGCGCGGTCGCGGCGTGGCCGGCATCCGTCGGGGTCCTGCTCGTTCACCTCATCGCGGCCGTGCAGAGCTTCGCCGTGCTGGCCGGGGGCCTCGAGCTCGGGGGCGGTGACAGCCGCACGGTCGTCTACTTCGCCGGGATGCTCGGCGGCACGATCGCCGCAGTCCTCCTGGCGCAGGTCGGATTCTGGATGACGTCACGTCGCTCCGTCGGGATCGCGGCGTTCGGTGTCGCGCTCGCCGCTGTGCCGTTCGGAACCTGGTTCACCCGCTGGTTCGTCGCGGTCACCGGTGAGGCCTTCGCATCCGCCGTCCTGTCCGACGTGGGGCGCTGGCTGCCGGCTGCGGTCGTCGGCGGCGCGCTGATCTGGTGCGGGGTGCGACCGCTGTGGCGGATCGTCGTCTGGGTCGTGTCGCTGCTGATGCTGTGGGTGCTGCCGGCGCTGTTCGGGGCGTTGCAGTACGGACTCGGCATGCGGGTGCTCGACGGCGACATCCCCGAGATGATGCGGGCGTCGGTGCAGGTGTTCCCGATGATGCTGGCCGTCGGATGGTTGCCGGTGATCGTGGCGCTGGTCATCGCCGTCGTCGGGACGGTCGTGCGGGTGAGCGTCGCGCGGGACAGGGCGGATGCTGCGCCGACGCGGTGACGATTCGCGGAGCCGGTGACGATTCGCGGAGAGTTTCCCGTGGATGACTCCGTGATTCGTCAGCACCTCCGCGAAACGTCGCCCCCGGTCCACCCGAGAGCCGTGCTATTTTCTCGGGAGCGTCGCGTGTCGGTGGCAGGCTGTGTCAGACATGGAGGCGTGGGATCCGAAGGAGCACGACGATGAACACGTCGACCCCTTCGCCCTCACGTGACTGAGGGCGAGAAGACCAGGCTCCTCGCCTGGGGCAAGGAGCTGCGCAGCGTCCACGGGCGGCTGCGCACAGCACTGTCCATCACGCGGGAGGCGCTGGCATCCGGCGAACCACCGGGCGGATCGGCGACTCGCGATCTGCTGCTGTTCTGCCACGGCTTCTGCGCGGCGCTGACCGGGCACCACGAGGGGGAGGACCGGGAGCTGTTCCCCGCGATCGCCGCGGAGCATCCGGAACTGCGGGAGACGCTGCGCACGCTCGAGCAGGATCACTCGATGATCGGGCACCTGATCGGCGGCCTGCAGACGGCGGTGGATGCATCCGCCTCGCCTGACGAGTTGTCGCGGCACCTCGAGGGCATCGCGGCGATCATGGAGAGCCACTTCCGTTTCGAGGAACGGCAGCTGCTGACCGTTCTCGAGACGCTGGAGTGGGATGCCGACCCCGGCAGGGTTCTCGGGCCGCTGTGACCGGTGGGCCTATCAGCGGGCGGCGTCGACGACGCAGAAGCGGTTGCCCTCGGGGTCTTCCATGATCACGTAGTCGGCGTCGGCCGGTCGCTTGTCCCAGTGCACCTCGCGCGCGCCGAGCCCGGTCAGGCGGCGCACTTCGGCGGGTTCATCCTCGGCGTAGAGATCGAGGTGGATGCGCGGCGGGAGCACCCGCTCGGAGTGCGCGGCATCGAGCGAGATGCAGGTGCCGTCGCCTTCGCGCGGGCGGAGCACGACCCAGTCCGGCTCTGCGGGGTCCCTCTCGACGAGATCGAGGGCGGCCTTCCAGAACGCGGCCTGCGCCGGCAAGTCGGTGACGCGGATGACGATCGAACCGATGGTCAGCATGCGCACGAGTCTAGGCACGAGGGGCGACAGCGGCCAGGGGCGGATGCCGGGCCACCGCGTCACGGATGGACACGCGATATGCCGGGCGGGCGAGGCGTTCTAGATTGGAGACTTCCCCCGAAGGAGTTCCCGTGTTCGACTTTTCCGCCCGCCGTTCCTGTTGCGGCCACCGCGCCTGATCGGCATCCGCTGTGACCGACCCGCACGCTCCGCATCCGTTCGACGCCCGCTCGCGCGTACACCTCGATCGCCCGCACAGCCGTAAGTGGAGTCTGCATCCCGGGCATATCGGGGCGTGGGTCGCGGAGATGGACTTCGGCGTCGCGCCGCCGATCGCCGAGGCGCTGCAGCGGGCCGTCGTGGACGAGAATCTCGGGTATCTTTCGCCGCCGGTCGCCGCGGAGCTCGGCGAGGCGACGGCCGACTGGATGCAGAACGAGTACGGGTGGGCCGTCGACCCGGAGCGGGTGCATCCGGTGTCGGATGTGATGGCCGCTCTCGGCGTCGCCATGCGGGAGTATGTGCCCGAGGGATCGCCGGTGATCGTGCCGACTCCGGCGTACATGCCGTTCCTGACATATCTGCCGGGGATCGGGCATCCGGTCATCGAGGTTCCGGGCATCGAGGTCGACGGGCGCTGGCAGCATGACCTGCAGGCGATCGACGAGGCCTTCGCCGCGGGGGCGCGGACGCTGGTGCTCTGCAACCCGCACAACCCGACCGGCACGATCGCGGGACGCGAGGAGCTCGAGGCGATCGCCGCGGTCGTGGAGCGTCACGGCGGCCGTGTGTTCGCCGACGAGATCCATGCGCCGCTGCGGTTCGACGGCCGTCCGTTCATCCCGTATGCCTCGATCTCCGAGGCGACCGCCGCGCACACCGTCACCGGCACGAGCGCGTCGAAGGCGTGGAACATCCCCGGGCTGAAGACCGCGCAGCTGATCACGTCGAACGATGCCGATCAGCAGCTGTACAAGCGGTTCGGGTTCGCCGTCCAGCACGGGGCCTCGACGCTCGGGGTCGTCGCGTCGACCGCGGCATACCGCGAGGGCAAGCCATGGCTCGACGATGTGATCGCGTACCTGGACGGGTCTCGGAGGTTGCTGGCTGGGCTCGTGGAGCAGCACCTGCCGGGTGCCGTCTACCGCATTCCCGAGGCGACATACATCGGCTGGATCGGCACCGCCGCTCTCGGCATCCCCGGCCCGCCCGCGGAGTTCTTCCGCGAGCTGGCCGGCGTCGTCCTGACCGAAGGGCGGCTGCTGGGCCGCGAGTATGCCGATTACGTACGCATCGTGTTCGCGACGCCGCGGCCCGTGTTGGAGGAGGCGCTGGCGGCGATGGGGATGCCGCGCGCCGAGGTCGCGGCTGACAACACGCGGCGCCTCGCGCTCGGGCCTTCAGCGGACCGCCTCGAGCGGATAGCGTGAACCCGAGCCGAGGCGGGTCAGCGGTCGTGCTGACGTCTCTCGAAAGAGGAGAAGACGATGAGCGAAGCGGAAGACGACTGGACCGTTCAGATTCTCGCACCCGAGCCGGCGGTGCCATCGACGGAGTACCGCGCAGGGAGGCCCTTCAACGAGTACTCGCTGTCCGGTCCCAGCCGCCGCGGTGGCCGCGTCGTCGATGCGAGCGTCGACGCGATCAAGGCGAACTGGCAGGAGACGATCCAGAAGCTCACCGAGATCGGCGACGGCATCGACGACGATGCGGCCGGCTGGGGCGTGTCCGAGATCGAGGTCGGCCTCACCCTGAGCGCGAAGGGGCAGCTGCTCTTCATCGCGGAGGCGAGCGCCGAGGCATCCGTCAAGATCACGCTGACCCGCCGGCCGGCCTGAGTCGCGGGATCCAGCATCGCGGCAGGCCGGCCTACTGGACCGACCATCCACCATCCGAAGTCAGCACGGCGCCGTTGATGTTCACGGCGTCGTCCGACAGCAGGAACGTGATCGACGCGGCGAGGTGCTCGGCCGTCGCGACGGTCGGGATGGCCTGCTGGAACGGAGCGAGGCGCCCCGAGCCGTACTCCGACATGTTCGGGGGCATCGGGATGCCGGTGGCCACGCCGCCGGGAGCGACCGAGTTCACGCGGATGCCCTTCGGCCCGTACATGAACGCCGCCGACTTCGTGACGCCGATGATGCCGTGCTTGCTGGCCGTGTAGGCGTTGCCCGAGGCGTTGCCGCGCAGTCCCGCTTCGCTCGAGACGTTGAGGATGGCTCCGCGACCGGCGGCCTCCATCACCGGGAGCACCGCGCGCATGAGCTTGAACGGCGCGGTGAGGTTGATCGCGATGACGCGGTCCCACACGGCATCCGTCGTCTCGCCCGCCGGGGAGAAGTCGTCGTTGATGCCCGCGACGTTCGCGAGGGCGTCGATGCGGTCGCCCGCGGCGGCGAGCACGGCGTCGATCGCGTCCTGCTTCGTGAGGTCGCCGGCGACCGTGACGATGTCGGCATCCGGCAGTTCCGCCTTGAGCGCGTCGAGCTTCTCGGCGGCGATGTCGCTGGCGATCACGCGGCCGCCTTCGCGGGCGATGCGGGATGCCGTGGCCTTGCCGATGCCGGATGCCGCGCCGGTGACGATCACGGTCTTGCCGGCGAAGCGCGCCGACGTGGGCTTCTCGGTCCATCCGGTGGACTCGTCGTCGGCGGGGATCTCGCCGCCGTTGGCCGCGCGCACGAGGTCGTCGACCACGGACTGCGGCATGGCGCCCTGGCTCATCGCGACGAGCTGCTGCAGCGGCAGTCCCAGCACGGGGGTGAGCAGCGAGGGGTCGGAGCCGGTCTTCTCGAACAGTGCGCGGATGAGCGGGCCGCCGGACGGGTCGTTCATCCATTCGCCGATGGTGGAGTGTGCGGTGAGGGCCATGCTCGTTCTCCTTGTTCGAGTCTCGCAACGCACCTATTTCGCAACGGTGCGTCTACTTATAATTCAGTGTACGCCTGAGTACGCTCGGATGGTGCCTCGTCCTCGCAGTGAGAAAGCCCGCCAGTCGGTGCTCGATGCGATGCGTGCCGCGCTGAGCGACCACGGCTACGAGGCCGTGACGATCGAGGGACTGGCGGATGCCGCGGGCGTCTCGAAGCAGACGATCTACCGGTGGTGGCCGTCGAAGGCCGCGATCCTCGGTGAGGCGCTGCTCGAGGGCGGGTTCCCGGCGGCCGACGTGACGGTGCCGTTCACGCCCGACCTCGCCGCCGACCTGCGCGCGTGGTTCTCGGCGATGAGCACGTCGCTGGCGGATGCCGACGGCGTCGCGGTCGCGCGGGCGCTCATCGTGGTCACGGCATCCGACCCCGAGCTCGGGCTCGCGCTGAACGAGAAGCTCGCCTCGCCGATCCGCGAGTGGGTCGCGGCACGGATGGCGCTGGCGATCGAGGCCGGCGACGTGCGGGCGGATGTCGATGCCGCCGCGATCGCGGACCAGTTCGTCGCGATGGCGAGCTATGCCACGCTGCTCGGTCGGCCGCTGGGCGATCAGCGGGTCGAGGCGACGGTGAGTGTGCTGCTGCGGGGGATCGCGGCATCCGGTCGGTGAGCGAGGCGGTCGTTGGGCGAGGTGCGAAGCGAGGAGCGAAGCGTCGAGACGAGACAGCTCTCCCGCTCAGATCAGGAGCGGCACGACCTCGCCTGACGCCCGCCCGTCCGGCTGCAGCATGTGTCCGAGGTGCTTGGTCGTGCGCAGCACTACCGACCGGTCGGCGATGCTGACGCTCGGCAGCCGCTGTTCGATGACGGCCTCCATGCGTCCGACGTCCTGGAGGGTCCGCAGCCACACGGCCATGATCACGTTGTACTCCCCGACGGTGTTCGCGACGAGACGCACCTCCTCCAGGCGTCCGAGCTGCGCACCGACCTGTGAAGCCGTCCCCGCGGGCACCCGGAGGAAGTACCACGCGT
>NZ_SSDJ01000052.1 GCF_004794465.1 Microbacterium sp. K24
CAGATCAACGCGATCAAGGACGGCACGATCCAGTCCTACGCGTGGACCTTCGGCGACGGAGGCACCGCGACGGGCGTGACGGCAACGCGCACCTACGCAGCAGCGGGCACCTACTCGGTCAAGCTCACCGTGACGGATGACCGCGGCGGCGTCGCGACCAAGACGACGTCGGTCACCGTCGCTCCTGCCCCGAACCAGGCGCCGGTGGCGGCATTCACGCCCACCGCGACCGGGCTGTCCGTGGCGGTCGACGGATCGGCATCCACCGACGCCGACGGCACGATCCAGTCCTACGCCTGGACCTTCGGCGACGGAGGCACAGCGACTGGCGCGACGGCGACGCACGCCTACGCGGCAGCAGGCACGTTCGACGTCATCCTCACGGTGACCGACAACTCCGGCGCGACCACCTCGGTCACCAAGCAGGTCACCGTCACGGCACCCCCGGTCGCCTCCGCGCTGGCAGCCGACGCGTTCGCGCGGACGGCAGCAGCCGGAAGCTGGGGCTCCGCCGATCTCGGCGGTGCCTGGACGCTGCAGAACGGCGCGGCGGCGTACAGCGTGGCAGACGGCAAGGGCATCGCGACCCTGACCCCGTCCGCCACCCGGATCGCTCGCCTCGGCGTGACCGGCACGGATGCGGTGGTGCGGGTCTCGGTGTCCACCGACGCCTCCGTCGTCGGCGGAGCGGCGACGGCGACCATCATCGGACGTCAGGTCGGAGCATCCAACTACTCGACCCGCGTGCGGTTCGAGGTCGGCGGCGGCGTGCGGCTCTACCTGCTGCGCGACGAGGTGGCACTGGGCTCGTACCTGATGCCCGCCTTCACCTACACGCCGGGCACCACGCTGAACGTGGCGCTCTCGGTCACCGGGACCAACCCGACGACGCTGGGCGCCAAGGTCTGGGCGGCGACGGATGCCGAGCCGGCGAACTGGCAGATCACTGCGACCGACACCACCGCGGCCATGCAGGCCACGGGAACGATCGGGCTCATGAACACGGTCTCGTCCGCGTCGACGCTCCCGTCCACGGTGTTCCGCTGGGACGACCTGACCGTCACGAAGCCCTGAGGCTGATCGCTCAGAGACGATACACCCTGCCGGGGGTCCGCAGTGCGGACCCCCGGCATTGTCGTCGACGGGCCGGTGTGCGGCGATGCCCCGCCGCCGGGTCGAGCGGTCAGCGCGCGAAGCTGACGAACTCCGGGTTGTCTGCGGTCGACACCGCGCGGGGGACGCGCGGCACCATCGCGAGCGCGACGCCCAGCACGAGCGTCGAGATCGACGTGGAGAAGAACGGTGCGAAGAGCGAGTCCCAGAACACCTGGATGGCGAGGAAGATCATCAAGCCGCTGGCGGCTCGCTTCGCGACCTGACCTGCGGTGCCGAGCGTGATGATGACGAGCGCGACGATGAGCAGCGCTGCACCGAACAATCCGAATCGGATCCACAGGTCGCCGAGCATCGAGTGGACCTCGAAGCCGTTGCCGAACATGTACTTCTCGACGTAGCCGTTGTTCGGGTCGTAGTTGAGTCGAGCCATGCCGGTCTTGGCGATGAGCAGGTCGATGCCGTTCGCGAAGGTGCCGGAACCGAGTCCGAGCGGGTTCGCGGCGATGAGTTCGGTGGACGCACCGAGCTCCGGACGCCCTCCCAGCAGGAGCGAGCCGGACTGCGCGATCTGCGCCTCGGAGCGCACCGCTGCGGCCTTGCCGAACCAGCCCTCCAGGATGAAGGCCTGCAGGGCGGCGTAGCCGATCACGGCCGTGAACCCGAAGACCGCGAGCGTGCGCACGGTGGTCGAACTCTTCGCCAGGCGCGAGCCGAGGGACTGCCACACCACGAGCGCTGCAGCCACCAGGAGCATGGACCCGGCTGAGCGGGAGTCGTTCAGGGCGGAGACGACGGCCAGGAGCAGAAGGGCGATCATCTCGACCCACGGTCGGCGGCTCATCATGCAGAGAGCCAGCACGATCACGGTGGCCGGCACGGACAGATCGAACTTCCACACGTTGTCGGTGTCGAGGCCGTGGAAGACGACCCCGACCATCAGCCCGACGCCGTACCAGAACGCGGTCGAGGCGTTGCCGAGCAGGCTGCGCACCCACACCACGACGCCGATCCCGCCGATGACGCTGACGAGCGAGAACGTGTTCTGCTGCATCATCGACTCGCTGGTCGGATGATCGGCGGCGAAGAAGTCCGTCAGCACGAGTCCGCTGATGATGGCGAGAGCGCCGAGCGTCACGATCGCCGAACCGCCGCGTTGCCGCCAGAGCGTCACCACCCAGACGGGCAGCAGCACGATGCTGATCAGGATGCCGGCCGTCACACCCTGCAGCAGCGTGATCCTGGCCGCCAAAATCACGCAGACGACCGCAGCGAGGACTTTCATGGGGTGCCGTCTTCGGGGGTGCGGGACGCGCCCATGAGACGCTCACGGTGACGGGCGATGTAGATCGCGAAGGGCACGACCTGGAAGACCAGCACGGATGCCGCGTTCGCGAGGACGGGACCGGCGGCGCCCAGTGACGGGGTGATCAGCAGAGCGACGACGATGGTCGAAACCGTCATGAGAGCGACCGGGACCATCTGGAAGCGGATGCCGGCCTCGTCCATCAGGAACATCCCGAGCGGATACAGCGCGGCCTGGCAGACGACCATGAGCCCGAAGGCGATGACCGTCGAACTCGAGACCTCGAGTGAGTCGTTCGTGATGAAGCCGAACAGCCACGGGGAGACCGCCCACACGAGCGCGCAGATCACCGCCGCGCCGGCGGCGAAGAGCGCGGCGATCGCATAGGGTCCGCGGGTCAGCGTGCCGCGGGCGCGGGAGCGCGTGAACAGCGGCCACAGCGCGAGCCCGCCGGCGGCGACCACCCCGTTGATCGCGAAGAACACCTGACCGACCGCACCGTACTCCGCGACCTCGTGCGTCGTGCCCGATTGGGCCAAGATATACCGGAGGAGCGCGACGGACAGCGGGGCCGAGATCAACTGGACGAGCATCGGCCAGCCGATGTGCATGACCCGCACTCCCGGAATGCTGCGCACCCGGGGGATGTCGCGCATCGCGAGCTGGAGCATCGGCGAGAGCGCCTTGAGCGCGAAGCCGAACCCTGCGGCGGCGACCATGAATCCGGAGAGCATCGACGACAGCGCGAGGAAGGTTCCGGCGGACGGCGGTGCGAACGACACCAGCAGCCACACCAGCAACAGATTGAGAGGCCCCTGCGCCGCCTGGATGAGGATGATCAGGTGATTCTTGTGCAGGCCGAGCAGTACGCGCTGCCAGATGCCGAGCGGGATGCCGAGGCAGAAGATGGTGATCGAGACGAACGCGGCGAGGTCGGCGCCAGGGATCGTGCCGGCGTCTCCGAGGATCGCGCGCCATGCGCCGGTGAGGTAGAGGATCGCGTTGACGACCATGCCGGACCCGGCGAAGCCGACCATGATGCGCCCGACAGTGGTGAGCTGGGCTCGGATCGCTCGATCCTGGCGAGGGGTGTCGCTCACCGCGATGCTGTTCACCAGCACGGCGCCCGACCCGAGATCGGAGAAGGCGATGAGGCCGGGCAGCGATGCGACGAGCGTGTACAGCGCGTAGTACTCGACGCCGGCACCGCCGATGATGAGGCGGACGGTCAGGACGCCGCAGACGAGGGAGATGGCCATCGAGATGGCCCTCGCTCCGAGTGCGAGCAGAACGCTCATGCGTCGCGCGCGGCGTCGTCGCCCGGTGTTCCTTCAGCGCTCGCGTTCGCCCGCTTGGCGGCGAGGGACCAGCGCCGGGGAGGGGTCTCCGCGACGTAATAGGGACCGCGCTCGTTGCGCTTCACCGCATTGAGCACGATGCCGATGACGTCCTTGTGCGTGGACTTGAGAGCCGACAGCACCGCGGTGACCTGTTTGCGACGCGTCTTGCCGGAGCGTGCGACGACGAGGACGCCGTCGGACAGGTCGGCGAGCCACAGAGCGTCCGACACCACGAGCGCCGGAGCGCTGTCGATGATCACGTATTCGTAGCGCTCGCGCGCCTCTGCCACGAGCTCGCGCAGGCGATGGGAGGTGATCAGCTGCCCGGGATTCGGTGCGGGTGCGCCGCCCGCGATGATGTCGATGTTCATCGACTTCGCGTGCTGCAGCGCCTCATCGAAGGTCGCGTCGCCGACGAGGATCGAGGTGACGCCGACGGAGCCCTCGAGCTGCAGCTGCGTCGCGACGGACGACCGGCGCAGATCGGCGTCGATCACCAGCACGTCGTGGTTCGATTCGGCGAGCGCGGCGGCGAGGCCGATGCTGACCGAGGACTTTCCCTCGTGCGGAGCAGACGACGTCATCATGACGACCTGCAGTTCGCGGTCGACGGCGACGTACTTGAGGTTCGCTGCGAGAGCGCGGAAGGACTCGGCGGCGCGACTGTCTCGGCTGCGGAGCATCGTCGACAGGACCGTGTAGTTGCGGCGCCAGGCGACGATCTCGCCGATGACCGGAGCGTCCGTCACCGAAGCGATGTCGCCGCGCTCGGCGATTCTGGTTCCGAGCGCCCGTCGGACGAGCGCATATCCGACGCTGAGGGCGAGTCCGAGTGCGGCGCCGATGAGCGTGATGAGGCGGGTGTTGGGGCCGATCGGCGCCTGCGGCATGCGGGCGGGAGCGATCGTCTCGAGGCGGACGGCCGGTTGGCCGTTCGCATCGCTGGGCGACACGTCGGCGACGGCCGACACGAGGGAGTCGGTGATCGCCGCCGTGATCTCCTGCGCGCGTTCCTTGTCGCTGTCGGTGACCGAGATCTCGACCACGACCGTGTTGAGGGTGTTCACCACCGACACGCGCTTCGCCAGCTGGGTGGCCGTCTCGTCGAGATCGAGGTCGTCGATGACGGGGGTGAGGACCAGGGGAGAGGACGCCAGCACGGCGTAGGTCTGCACCAGGCTCTGGACGTAGCTCGAACCCTGCACGAGCTCGTTCGTGCTGTCGCCGCGCTGCGGGATCACCATGACGGCTGCCGTGGAGCTGTACTCGGGAGGCAGGGTCCTCGAATAGCCGTAGGCAGCACCCGCGCCGATGATCGTGAGCGCGATGATGACTATCCACTGTCGACGCAGGGCGTCGAGGTAGTCCTGCAGTGACATGATGTTCCTCCCCAGTGTTCGAGCATCCGGTTTCAGGATCCGGGGTGCTCGCCCACTGCCTATTCTCCCCTGTTCGCGGCCGTCAATCCGCCGTGAACTCCGAGTGTGTCACTCCGGCGGAGCTCTCCACGGTTTTCGTCACGATTCGCCGATATTCGTCGACGGAATGGCGGGCGGCCGCAGCCGCTGCGGCCGCCGGTGTATGCCGGACTGCATCGGCCCACGTATCCATGAGTTCCTGAATGGCGTCGGCCACCGCGACGGCGTCGCCGGGTGTGACGATCCGCGAGGTCGGATACGCCGCCACCGCCTCCCGCAGACCGGGGAGATCGCTGACGATCACCGGCCGTTCGGCGAGGATCGACTCGACCGCGGTGTTGCCGAAGGACTCGTCCGTGCGCGAGGGGACGATCATCACGTCGCACGCAGCGACGTGCGGCCAGATGTCGGCGGCGTAGCCGTGCGAGGTCACGACGTCGCTCAACCTCTCCGCCGTGATCTGCGCTGCGAGCTCAGCGGCGTACCACTCGTAGCCGCGGAAGACATCGCCGATGATCTCGAGGCGCGCGTTCCGTCCCCGATCGCGCAGCAGGGCGATCGCGCTCACGACCACGTCCGGCGCTTTGCGCGGCGACAGCCGGCCGACGTAGCCGATACGGATGGCGTCGAGATGCTCGCGCGGGGGCGACACGGAGGGCGGACCAGGCACCGGGTTGAGCACGACACGGATCTTCCGCCGCAGACCGGGGAGTGATCGGCGCATGAGGTCTGCGGTGAATCGGCTGTTCGCGATGACGGTGTGCGCCCAGAGCTGAGGGCTGTAGAGGAACGCGCGCAGCGCCCAGGGGGAGTTCGCCTCGGCCTCGTGCACATGGGTGATGGTCCGCACCCGTCTGAGGCGCAGCAGCATCGGCCAGTGCGGGACGACGACGGTGCTCACGTATGCGGCATCAGGACGGTATCGCGAGATCAGCCGCCAGGAGTCGACGAAGCCGCCGGCGGCGGAGGCGAGCAGCTTCGGCCAGTTGCGCGGCCGCATCAGCTGCTTGCGAAGCACGAACATCCGCTGGACGACGACGCGCACGCCGTGCGACTCGAGGGCGGCCACCAACGGGCCCTGCTCGGGAAGCGCGGCGACCACATCGTGGCCCGCCGCGGCGAGACCGGCTGCCGACTCGAGCGTCACGCGATCGGCGCCGTACAGCTCAGCACCGGGGTGGACGATGAGGACGAGCAAGAGGTTCCCCGTTCCCTTCGTATCGAGGCCCCGCCGGAAGCTGATCGGCGGCAGATAGGATCATTCTTACCGTGTCGACGCGGCTGAGGGGAAACCCTCGAAGCCCGCGCCCGCACCGATCAGTGCGGGAGAGGGGAATCGGTATGACTGGACGAGTGCTGTTCGTCTGCGCGCAGAACATCTGCCGATCGCCGCTCATGGCTGCCGCATTCGAGGACGAACTCGGCGCCGACGCAGGCCAGTGGGTCGTGGGCTCGGCCGGAACCGAGGCATCGCCCGGGCGGCGCGCCTGCCGATACTCGGTCGGCGTCGTCGTCACGGCGCTCGGCCATCTCTCCACTCCGTTGACCATGGCCGATCTCGACGAGGCGGATCTGGTGATCGCCGCGTCGCTCGCCGAGCGATCGCTGATAGTACGGAAGAGCCCGAGCGCTCGCACACGAACGTTCACGCTCCGCGAAGCCCTGCTGCTCGGGGAGCAGGAGGTCTCTGCCGCATCCCTCGCCGAGTACGCGGAGGTCCTGGACTCCCGCCGCGGAACGCTCGATCTCCCGGTGCAGCGGTCGCTGCCATGGCGACGCGATGCGGGCCACCCGCTCGACGTGGTCGACGTGCATCATCTCGGCATCCGCACTCACCGCAGAGGGCTCCAGAAGGCCGCCGCCGACACGCGCACGCTCGCCCGCCGCTTGCAGAAGTCGATCGCTCCGCGGCCGTGATCCGGTGGCGGCGGAAGCCGATCACCACTCCTGGGTGCGCCGTCTGGACCGTCGAGCCGTGCGGTGGACGCTCACCTTCTGGGAGAGGGCGCGAGCCAGGTGCTCGTACGCGTCGGCCACGTCTTCCCAGCGGAACGCGGTGCGGGCTCGCTCCTGTCCTCGGACGCCCAGGTCGCGCGTGCGTATCGGGTCCGCTTCCGAGTGCTCGAATGCGGCGGCGACGTCTTCGGGTGTGGAGAAGAACCAGCCCTCGTCGGCGAGCACCTCGCGATTGAACGCGACATCGAACGCGATGACGGCGGTCGATGCGCCCAGCGCGCGCAGGAGCGAGGGATTGGTGCCGCCGACCGAGTGACCGTGGTCGTAGGTGAAGGCGTGGAAGTAGAGCGCGTCCAGCAGAAGCTGGTCGTACACTCCGCCGACGAGGCGGATGCGGTCGTCTCCGGCGGCGGCTTCGCGGATCTGCTGCGTGTATTCGCTGCTGTAGGGCGCGGACCCCACGACGACGAGCGGCAGGCTCGCCCTGCTGTGCCGGTAGCCCTGGACGATCTCGAGCACGTGGTTCTCGGGTTCGAAACGGGCGACCACGAGGTGGTATCCGGCTGGGGTCAGCCCGAGCTCCTCGATCCGGCCTTCCGCGACCGATTCGAGGATCGGCGCGCCGTAGCGGATGAGCTCGGTGGGCACGTCGAACTGGTGACGGTAGTAGTCCGCGATGCCGGGGGCGTCGGCGATGAGGGCGTCCGCCGTGCGCACACCGAACTGCTCGGCCCAGCGGTAGTACGCCTTGCCGCGAGGGCCCCACTTCGAACGGCGCCACTCGAGCCCGTCCATGTGCAGCCCCACCGGTGCCCGGCGCAGCCGCAGCAGGGGGAGGAAGGGGGAGTTCGCCGCGTTGAAGACGAACGTGGCGTCCGGCCGACGGCGGAACATCAGATGCAGCGCAGACAGGCCGGTGTGGCTGAGCGTCTCGATCTGCTTGACGGGGATCGCCGGGAGGTGGACCACCCGCATGCCCAGGTACTCCTTCTCACGACGCTCGGAACCGCGGGTGTACACGACGACGTCGTGACCGCGGGCGGCGAGACGGCGACCGACTTCCTCGATCGCCGTCTCGAAGCCCCCGTATGCTGCGGGCACTCCACGTGTCCCCACCATCGCGATGGTGAGCGGATTCGCATTGCTCATCCGATCAGTATGCCCCGCTGGGCTGCACCATGACTTTCGCCGTGCGCCACATGATCTGCAGATCGTTCATCACGGACCAGTTCTCGACGTAGCGCAGATCGAGGCGCACGCTCTCGTCCCACGACAGGTCGCTCCGACCCGAGACCTGCCACAGGCCGGTGATTCCCGGCTTGATGTAGAGGCGGCGGAACACGGTGCCGTCGTAGGCGGTGACCTCGCTGGGAAGCGGCGGGCGCGGACCCACGACGCTCATGTCGCCGATGAGGACGTTCCAGAACTGCGGGAGCTCGTCGAGCGACAGCTTGCGCAGGATGCGTCCGACGCGCGTCACGCGCGGGTCGTCCTTCATCTTGAACAGGAGGCCGGAGCCCTGATTCTGGTCCTTGAGGGCCGCGAGCTGCTGCTCGGCATCGGTCTTCATGGAGCGGAACTTGACCATCTTGAAGCGTCGGCCGTCCCGACCGACCCGCTCCTGGAAGAAGAAGACCGGACCGCGCGAGTCGAGCTTGATGAGCATCGCCAGCACCGGCGCCAGCAGCGCGATCGGAATGAGGGCGAGCGTGGCGACGGCGATGTCGAGGGCGCGCTTGAGCAGGTGCTGTCCGCCCTCGTACGTCGGGATCTGCACCTGGATGAGAGGCAGTCCCTCGACGGGCGCGAACGAGATCCGCGGGCCGGCGACGTCGGTGAGGCGGCTCGAGAGGACGAGCTCTGCGGCCGTCCCCTCGAGCTGCCAGCTGAGCTGCTTCACGAACTCGGGCTCGCCTTCGGGTCGGCTCGCCACGATGATCGTGTCGGCGCCCAGCTCGGCAGCGACCGTCGACACGGTGTTCACGTTCCCCAGAACAGGGAACACCGCGCCGTCGATCTCCACCTCACGGGCATTGCCGTCGAGGAGCGTCGCGCCGACCACCTGGTAGCCGGACGCGCCGATCGGGTGCAGGGTGCGCACCACGTACTCGACGTCATCCCTGTTGCCCACGACGAGCGTGCGGGAGGCGAACCGCCCGTGCGTCCGCTGGGCCTGGAGCCAGTGGCGCCACAACCACCTGGTCACCAGAAGTGTCAACACACCGACGGGCAGCCCCAGCAGCAGCGTCAGTTGCATCGACTTCCATGCGAGCAGCACCGCCACGATGGCGATGATCCCGAAGGCGAGCCCGCTGGCGTGGACCACGCCGCGGTACTCGGTGGCACTCGCACGGAACAACGCGGCGTCCCGCGTGTGCAGTGCACTGAGCATGAGGTACCAGAGTGCGGCGAGGGGGATGCCGTCACGAAGGACCTCGAACCCGGTGATGCCGGTGCCCAGCTGGACCGCCGCCGTCAGACCGACGGCGAACAGGATGACGGCCGCATCCGTGATCCGCAGTCGCATCCGATAGCGACGCTCCCACTGGCGGCGTCTTTCCAGAGTCGCCGAAGCGCGGGGTGTGACCACCGTGCGCGTCACCGACTTGGTTGCTCTCGGAGCCGCGATCGGCATGAAGACCGCGCCCGGACGAGCGATGCTCAGAGCATCCTCGACGGAAGTCATGCCGAGGCCCCTTGAGCCGTGAATGTACGCAAAAATCCCCAGTGCGACATTAGTTTTCCCCAGATTTCCCCAGACCCTGAACCCCACGTTCACGGCAATCGTCTGCGTCCCGACCCCTCGGGTCCTGCTGAAACTCGGTGATCCCACTCACGGAGTGCATTTCGCCGTCCCACACGGCGGTCGCTAGCAGCAGGCACAGCAGACTCTGAACACTGTAGCGGATGGAGGGCGCGAGCGGAAGATAAATCCGCCGAATGGATGTACCGGTATTTCCAGACGGCTATTCTGACGCCGTGACTGCGAACTCCGCCTCCGCCCCGCGCCTCCGGCTCCGCCGGATGCTGCCGCGCGACCCCGCCCAGCCGCATCGCACCGCGAGCACTCTCGAGCTCTTCTTCGACCTCGTCTTCGTCGTCGCCGTCAGCATCGCCTCGGCCCAGCTCCACCACGCCCTCAGCGAGGGGCACTTCCTCCATGGCATCACGTCCTACGCGATGCTCTTCTTCGCGATCTGGTGGGCGTGGATGAACTTCACGTGGTTCGCGACCTCGTTCGACACCGACGATTGGCTGTACCGCGTCACGACCATCGTGCAGATGGGCGGGGTGCTCGTGTTCGCCGCCGGAATCCCACGGGCATTCGTCGACGCCGACTTCACGATCATCGTGCTCGGATATGTCGTGATGCGCATCGCGATGGTCGCGCAGTGGTTGCGCGCCTCCCGTTCGGCCGGCCCCCTGCGCTCGGCGACGCGGAAGTACGCCGTCGGCATCGCCGCCGTGCAGGTGCTGTGGGTGCTGTTCCTGCTGGTGCCGGAGGGCATCCCGCAGATCCTGGCCTTCACGCTCTTCGTGCTGATCGAGATCAGCGTGCCGGTGTTCGCCGAGTACCGCAGGCAGACCCCGTGGCATCCGCATCACATCACCGAGCGCTACGGCCTGTTCACGCTGATCGTGCTCGGCGAGAGCCTGCTGGCCTCGGCGAACGCGATCATCGACGCACTGCAGGAGGTCGAGTCCCTCGGTCCGCTGATCGCGATCTCGGTCCTCACGCTCGTCGTCACGGCATCGCTGTGGTGGATCTACTTCTGGCCGCCGCACCACCGGGCCATCAGCAGCTTCCGCAACTCTCTGAGGTACGGGTACACGCACTACTTCGTGTTCGCGGCGGCCGCGGCGTTGTCGGCGGGCATTGAGGTGGAGATCGACGTGCTGACCGGCGAGAGCCACATCTCCCAGGTCGCCGCCTCGTTCACCGTCACGATCCCGATCGCGGTGTTCCTCCTCGGCATCTGGTGGATCGCCATCCGTGCGCATGCCGACCGCGTCGTGAACACGGTCTTCCCGCTCGGAGCTCTGCTCGTGCTGCTCGACCCGATCCTCCCGATCCCGGTGACCCTCACGGCCCTGATCCTGGTGATCATCGTCGTGGTGCTCGTCATCCGTCCGCCCGTCATCCCCGACGCCGCAGGCAGAGACATAGACGAGGCATAGCCCGGCCAAAGCATCCTGATCGACTCCGTCGAGACCATGGTGTTCCCGCACCCGCGGTCCGCTCGAGAGGAGCCCGATCATGAGCCGCATCCCCGAACCAGACCAGACGCCCGACGGCCCCGCCTACGAGGGGCGCCTGCTCGATCGCGCCGACGAGGAGGTCGTCGACCAGGGCGTCGCCTTCGACATCCGCACCCTGTTGAGCCGCCGCGGCGTGCTCGGGCTCGCCGGTCTCGGACTCGGCGCCGTCGTGCTGGCCGCCTGCGCCCCCGCGGCTTCGGGCGGCGCGACATCGACACCGACGCCGACACCGACCGCTCGCCCCTCCGGCGATTGCGCCGCGGTGACGGAGATCCCCGACGAGACCGCCGGTCCGTACCCGGGCGACGGCTCGAACGGGCCCGACGTGCTCGAGGACTCCGGCATCGTGCGTCGCGACATCCGCTCCTCCATCGACGGGACGGCGACCGCCGACGGCGTCCCGCTCACGATCGAATTCCAGATCGTCGATCTGGCGAACGGCGGCGTCCCGTTCGCGGGCGTCGCGGTCTACGCATGGCACTGCACCGCGCAGGGGGAGTACTCGCTCTACTCCTCGGGACTCGAGGACGTCACCTATCTGCGCGGCGTGCAGGTGGCGGATGCCGACGGCAGGGTGTCGTTCACCTCGATCTTCCCCGGCTGCTATTCCGGACGCTGGCCCCACATCCACTTCGAGGTCTTCCCCGATGCGGCGTCGGTCACGGATGCGACCAACGCGATCGCGACCTCCCAGATGGCATTGCCCGAGGCCGCCTGCGCGGCGGTGTACGCGCAGGCCGCGTACTCCGGGTCCGCGCAGAACCTGGCGCAGGTCACGCTGGCGGGCGACAACGTGTTCGGCGAGGACTCGGGCGCATCGCAGCTCGCTGCGGTCAGCGGCGACGTGGCGAAGGGGTACGCGGCGACCCTGGTCGTCGGCGTCGACACGACCACCGTCCCGGCTGCCGGCAGCGCACCCGGGGGCGATGGCGGCCCTGGGGGAGGCGCTCGGCCGCCCGCGGGCTGAGGAGGGGAGATCCGAGGCCTCTCGCGATGTCTGCTATGCTGGTCGTGCAACGTGTGTGCTGTGCCCCTCTCGGCCGCCACGTCGCCACTGATCAGGGCCATCACGGACCGCGCACATCGATGCGCGCGGCATCCGCCCTCGATCTCACATCTTGCGGAGCGCCGACGCGTGCCCGCCACACAGCAATGAGCATCACCATGAGCACGACCACCTTCCCCCCATCCGATCCGTTGACCTGGAAACAGGCCGACGCCGACGTGCACGTCGCGACACGCGACGGCGAATTCGCCGGTTTCGTCGAATTCGACGGCACCGCGCACCTCGTGCGCGACAACCACGGCACCGAACTGGGCGCCTTCGATTCCCTCGACGCCGCCCGCTCCGCTCTCGAGAGCCGTCACGAGGCGCACGCGCAGGAGCGCAGCGGACCGGTCTCGCGCAGTTTCCGCCGCCGGCCGCGGCGCGCTCGCGCCTGAGCGCCTGCACACCGATCACGCCCCGTCAAGGGCCCCCGAAGTATTCCCGGAGCCGTATGTGGGTCGGGCTACTGTGAGGTAAGCGTTGGGCAGTCGCCTTGGGCTCCATGGCTCAAGGGCTCTGATCAGAGGGAGAACATCATCTCCATCACGCAGATCGAACCGACCGCGGCAACGCTGGGACCGATTCGTCAGACCTACTCCGGCAACACCGATTTCCCGCCGATGGCACAGGCCTACAAGCAGGTCTCTCAGGTGGTCAAGGAGACCGGCCTGCTCCGCCGGGCCCAGTGGTTCTACGTCCTCGTCGCCGCCGGCATCGCGGTCGCGCTGGGCGGCCTCATCACCGGCTTCATCCTGCTCGGCGACAGCTGGTTCCAGCTGCTCATCGCCGCGGGCCTCGGCATCGTCCTGACGCAGATCGCCTTCCTCGGCCACGAGGCGGCGCACCGCCAGATCCTCACCACGGGGCCGGCGAACTTCAAGCTCGCCCGCATCGTGATCGCCAGCATCGGCATGAGCTACTCGTGGTGGGACTCGAAGCACACCAAGCACCACGGAAACCCGAACCAGGTCGGCAAGGACCCCGACATCGAGGTCGACACGATCTCGTTCCTCGAAGAGGATGCCGCGAAGGCCAAGGGCCTGATCAAGCTGATCACCCGCAAGCAGGGCTGGTTCTTCTTCCCGCTCCTCACGCTCGAGGGGCTCAACCTCCACTTCCTCGGCCTGAAGTACCTGACGACGACGAAGAACGTCAAGGGACGCTGGACCGAGCTCGGCATCATCGCGCTGCGGTTCGCCCTCATCCTGGTCCCCGTCTTCATGATGCTGCCGCTCGGGATGGCCTTCGCCTTCATGGGCGTTCAGTTCGCCGTCTTCGGCGTCTACATGGGAGCCGCGTTCGCACCGAACCACAAGGGCATGCCGATCATCGATCCCCGCGCCCGCCTCGACTTCTTCACCAAGCAGGTGCGCACCTCCCGCAACATCCGCGGCGGATGGTGGGCGACCGCTCTGATGGGCGGCCTGAACTACCAGGTCGAGCACCACCTCTTCCCGAGCATGCCGCGACCGTACCTCGCGAAGGCGCGGGAGATCGTGCGCGACTACTGCGCCGCGAACGACGTGCCGTACACGGAGACCAGCCTCCTCCGGTCCTACGCGATCGTGATCGAGTACCTCAACCGCGTCGGTCTCTCCGCGGGCGCGGACCCCTTCGACTGCCCGGAAGTGGCGAAGTTCGGCCGGGCGTAGACCCCGGCTTTCAGAGGGCCCCGATCTCCGCGGAGATCGGGGCCCTCTTCCGTGTGCTCGGGCTCATCGGTCACGACGGATCCAGCGGAAGGTGAGCCGGCTGAGCACCAGCCCGACCACGAGCCACAACGCCAGCATCAGGGCGATGAGTCCGATCTCCCACGATCCGGTGGTCTCCGTCGCGCGGAAGGAATCGGGGAGGAACACCGAGCGCATGCCCTGCGCGATCCACTTCACCGGCAGCACGCCGGCCGCGTTCTGCAGCCACTCCGGAAGCATCGAGAAGGCGATGTACACACCCGAGACGAACTGGATGAGGAGCACCACCGGGATCACGACCGCAGCGGACGACTTCCCGGACCGGGGCACGGACGACAGGGCGATCCCGAGCAGCGTGCAGGCGATCAGCCCGAGCGCGAAGATCCAGGCGAAGCGCCCCCAGATCGCGGCATCCGTCGGCAGCTCGACGCGGTAGACGACCACGGCGACGGCGATGAGCAGGGCGATCTGGAGGATCGCGGTGACGAAGACCTCGCCGACCTTGCCGATGAAATAGGTGATCGGCGAGATCGGGGTCCCCCCGAGACGCTTGAGTGTGCCGTCGCTCTTCTCGGCGGCGATCTCCAGCGCCGGCGCCTGCACACCGGAGAGCAGGATGCCGCCGGCGATCAGCCCCGGCAGGTAGTACGTCGCCATGCTGACCGTGTCCGGCCCCTCGCCGATGTCGCCGGTGAAGATCGTCGCGAACACCACGTACATGAGGGTCGGGAACAGGAACGTGAAGAAGACCTGATCGCCGGCCCGGAAGTACTGACGCAGCTCGAACGGGATGCGACGGATGCCGAGGCGCACGGTGCGCCCGAGTCCGAAGCGCGCCGGTGCCGCGGTGGCGGAGGTCATGCCGCCGCCTCCTCGAGGCGCGAGTCGAACGCGCGGATCAGGTCGAGATAGACGTCTTCGAGCGTCGGTCGGACCACCTCGAGGTCTCGGGGTTCGCCCTCGTCGCGCTGCAGCGCGGCGACGAGGGCCCCCGGTGCGCTGGCGCGCTGCTCGTGCCGCCTGCCGGCCGCGTCGGTCCAGCGCACGAGCGGCACACGGGATTCCGCTCCGCCGAGCTCGTCGATGCGGCCGATGGCGGCGATGGTGCCTCCCGCGATCACCGCGGCACGGTCGCCGAGCTGTGCGGCCTCGTCGAGGTAGTGCGTCGTCAGCAGGATGCTGGTGCCCTCGGCCTTGAGCGAGCGGATCAGCTCCCAGAACTGCCGGCGGGCCTCGGGGTCGAAGCCCGTCGTCGGCTCGTCGAGGAACAGCAGCTCGGGGCGGCCGATGATGCCGAGGGCCACGTCGAGCCGACGCTGCTGGCCTCCCGACAGCCGTGCGGCCCGGGTGCGCTGCTTCTGCTCGAGCCCGACGGCGGCGATCACCTCGTCGACGTCGCGCGGGTGCGGGTAGTAGCCCGCGAACTCCTTCAGCAGCTCGCGCACGGTGAAAGATCCCGGCTCTCCGGTGGACTGCAGGACGATGCCCAGCCGCGCCTTCCACTCGAGGCCGCCGTGCTGCGGGTCCACGCCGAGAACACGCACCTCTCCCGCGCTCCGGTGACGGTAGCCCTCGAGGATCTCGATCGTCGTCGACTTCCCGGCCCCGTTGGGCCCGAGGAGCGCGAACGTCTCACCCTGCGCGATGTCGAAGCTGATCCCGTCGACGGCCGTGAAGTCGCCGTAGACCTTGCGGAGGTCGCGGACCTCGATCACGCTGTCTGTCATGCTTCCCAGACTGCCCGTCCGGAGCCGCGAGCGATAGCCGTGGAACGACGGAGGGCGGCACCCGCCGATGATCGACGGGTGCCGCCCCTCCGCGGCGGGACGGTGATCGTCAGCGCTTGCTGCTCTCCTCGGCGTCGACCACGTCGATCGTGATCTTCTCGAGGGGACGGTCGTCGTCGAGCTCGTCGTCGAGCACCTCGTCGCCGAGGAACTCCTCGCCGGACGTCTCGTCGGTCGCGGTCGGAGCATCCGCCGTCGGAGCATCCGTCGTCGTCGGGGCATCGCCGTCGATCTCGGCCGGCAGAGCCTCATCCGAGAAGATGCCGTCGGGACGGATCAGCTCGCGCACCTCGGCCATGAAGCTCGTCAGCTGCTGCTGCTGCCAGCGCAGCTGGCGCGCGCGGTCCTCGGCGTCGCGCAGCACGGCGGTGGTGTGGCCGGTGACCGATTCGACGATCTTCTGCGACTTCACCCGTGCGCGGTCGAGGACCTCGCGGGCGCGCACCTGCGCATCGGCCTCGATGGTCTGCGCCTGCGAACGCGTCAGACGCTCGTAGTCCTCAGCCCTGGCCGAGATGCGCTGGGCATGCTCCAGCGACGCCGCGACCTGTTCGTTGGCGTCGTTCGTGATGCGCTCCGCGTGAGCGACCGCCTGGTTGTGCAGCACGAGGAACTCCTGCTGCGCGTCGTCCTGACGGCGCGTCAGCGTCTCCTCGAACTCGAGGACGCGCGCGTTCATGTCGCGCACCTCGCGCTCGGCATCCGCGCGCAGCTGCGTCGTCTCGCGGGTGACGAGCGAGCGCAGCGCGGCCGCGCCCTTCTCGGCCTCGGTGCGGATCGCCGTCGCCTCCTGCGCGGCCTGGTTCACCTTCTCCGCGGCATGCGCCGCCTCGCGCTCGATGCGCGCCTCGTGCGCGGTGTACTCGGTGTCCATCTTCAGGCGCACCTGGTCGGCGTCGCGCTGGGCCTGCGCGGTGATGCGCTCGGCGTCGGCTTCGGCCTCGGCGCGCTGAGCGGTGACCTCCTCCCGGGCAGAGGTCATCAGCCGGTCCGCCTGCACGGCGGCGTTCTGGATCAGGACGTTGGCCTGCTCTTCGGCGACGCGCAGGATCGCCTCGAACTGCTGCCGCGACGGGGCTTCCTTGCCGTCGGGCTGCGGGGCGTCGACGAGCTCCGAGGTGAGGGTCGCGATCTGCTGCTCGGCGTCGGAGGCCTTCGCGGACGCCGCACTGAGCTCGCCCTCGAGGGCCTCGCGCGCCGCACGCTCCTCGGCCCGGACCGCCTCGACGGCATCCGACTCGTGAGCCTTGGTCTCGGCGAGGTCGTTCTTCAGCTGCTCGATCTGCGTGCGGAGGGTGCTGAGCGCAGCGTCCACCTCGCCCTTGTCGTAGCCGCGGAACCCCACGGTGAAGGCGGCCTGCGGCTCGCGGGGATTGGTCTCGATCAGCTGATCGAAGAAGTCGGGCGACCGCTCGTCGCGGTCGGTGCTTCCGGAGGATTCGCTCATGAGGTTCAAGCCTTTCTGGCGAGGCCACGTCGTGGAGCTGCGGCTCCGTCCCGCGAACGGGAGCGAGTGGACCGAAGGGGGAGGTCGTACGGGCTCACGCCACGGCCGAGACCTGGCGCAGGTCAGGCCGAGCGTTGGCGTGCGTCCAGCCTAGTTGCGTCCGTCGCGTCGTGCGCGCTCAGTTTCGCCGAGCGGCGATCGTGGAGATCACCGGCCGGGCAGGCCGTTCCGGGAGGGCGTCAGCGCGGCGCGACCAGATGGTCCAGGACGAGCTCACCCGTGGCGTTGAGGGACTTCATCATCTCGGCGATGAGATGGGGGTCGATCGCTGCCGGGGCCGCGGCGTCGAACCCGAACTGCAGGGGGATGGCCGGGTGGATCCACACGGTCGCGCGCTGATCGGGGCCGTCGGTGATCGGCAGCCACGTCATCATGAAGCTCTCCTGTCGCCGGAGCTTGGTCGCGATCACGATCTTCAGGTGCGCGAGCGTCGAATCCTCGATCAGGATCGGATCCGAGGTGCCGTCATATCGGAGTCTGCCCATCCCTGAACCGTACACCCGCGGATGAGTCCGTCGCGCACGGATGCATGCCCCTGATTCGCCTCGGGCGCAATCCCCTTCTGTTCGAGTGTGCCGAGGGGTTACTTTCGCCGGATGACGGAGAACGGGGAGGCGAGTGGAATGAGCGAGATGCGGACCATGGTGCGCACCCATGTCGCGGTCAACGACGTCGGTTTCACGCTGGCGCCCGGGCAGGATGTCGATGCTTTGAAGGAGGAGATCGCGTCCGCCGCGCGGTCGGGACCGCGTTTCGTCGAGTTCACCGTCGTGGGCGAACGCTCGGTGAGCGTGCTCATGTCGGCGGCGACGCAGATCGTGATCTCGGTCGAGACGGTTCCGGTCGACCACCGGGACGACCTGCAGGACATCGTGCCCTTCGGCAGCGCGTACGACCTTCTCTGACGGCACGGTGCGGCAGCCCGGGATGAGGGCGTGTCCGCTGATACGGTGACGGCGGAGGACACGGCGTCCCTGGGGCCACCGAGCAGGAGAGAACTTCGAGATGAAGCGAGCATCCCGTTGGCGTCTCGCGCGCGTGGGAATGGTCGCTGCGCTGGCACTGATGGTCGGAGTGCTCGTCCCCTCCCTGTCCAGCGGGAGCCCGGCCGCGGCGGCGACCGATGGCCAGATGGTCTTTCCCTCCTCCGGGAACATCCAGTCCAAGGTGGGGGACGGATGCCTCGGCAACTTCCGTGCCCATGACGGCATCGACATCGGCGGCGGAGGGGGGTCTCCGATCCTCGCGGCGTACGACGGCGTCATCAGGACGAACACGTACAGCAGCGGGTACGGCAACTACATCGACATCGATCATCCCGGTGGGTACTCCACGCGATACGCCCATATGGCCGACATCGGATGGTATCCGCCCGGGACCCGTGTCACCCGTGGTCAGCAGATCGGCGTCGTGGGAAAGACCGGGGCGACCACCGCGTTCCACCTGCACTTCGAAGTGCGGCTGAACGGCACGATCTACACCGCGATCAACGGCGGCTTCACCTGCCTCTCGAACGTGACGCGCGGCAATCTGATCCCTCTCTTCTTCCCCGGACTCGGAACCGGACCCGGCTCGGCGGTCTCCTCTGCCGACTACACCGGTGACGACAAGGCGGATCTGCTGATCGTCGCCGGGAACGGCGACCTGCGACTCCGCGCCGGCATCGGGACGGGATCGTTCCACCCGGCGTCGACGCCTTTCGTGCGCTGGGCGGGCACCCGCCGACACATCACGCACGCGGACTTCAACGGAGACAACAAGGGCGACATCCTGGCGGCGCGCTCCGACGGCGCCCTGGAGTTCTACGCCGGCACGGGGACAGGCGGATTCCTGAACGCCACCACACCCGGCAGCGGGTGGTACGACATGCTGCACATCGTGTCGGGAGCGGACTACACCGGCGACGGCAGGCAGGACGTCATCGGTGTGGCGAGCTCCGGAGTCATGACCATCTTCCGAGGAAACGGCGCGGGAGCGTTCGCGACTCCCTACGTCACGCTCGGCGGCGGCTGGGAGGGATTCCACTACCTCGTCGGCGGCGACTTCGACAACGACGGGCGCGGCGACCTGATGGGTGTCGACGATACGGGCACGCTCTACTTCTACCCCGGCGTCGCGAACGGCTTCGGCGTGCGACGTGAAGCGGGAGCGGGCTGGCTGGAGTTCACCGCGTTGAGCGGCGGCGTCGACTACAACGGCGATGAGCGGGCCGATCTTCTCGGTCGCACGCCTGCGGGGGAGATCTTCGTCTATCCCGGCACCGGCTCGGGCGGATTCGGCGCGCGGAGCCTCGTCGCCGCGGACGCCGCGGACTACCTCGCCATCGAATAGACAGGTCGATCCTCTGCGACGTGCCGGGAGCATCCGCGTATCGTGGGCGCATGCCCGACCCGACGCTCGAGGAGATCGCCGCCGGCCTGTGCGCCGGTCCGCCGGAGGACTTCGTCTCTGCACGCAACGCGCGGGCGAAGGAGGTCGGAGACGCTGCGCTCGCCGCGCAGATCCGCGCTCTGCGCAAGCCGTCCATCGCCGCATGGGTGGTCAACGTCTTCGCGCAGGAGCGCTCCGGCCAGCTCGACCAGGCGCTGCAGCTCGCTGCCGAGCTCCGTGAGGCGCAGGACGATCTGGACGCTCCTGCGCTGGCGAAGCTCGGGAGGGAGCGCCGCCAGCTGACGCGTCGGCTGGCCGAGACCGCCGGCGACCTGGCGGGGTCTCGGGGCGAGCGCATCACGCCGGCGACCCTCGAGGCCGTCGAGCAGACCATCTCGGCCGCGTTCTTCGACCCGGGAGCCGCTGCGGCCGTCGCCTCCGGGCGGCTCGTGCGAGCGCTCGAACCCACGAGCAGCGAGGACGACGTCCGGGAGGCCGTCGCCGGGGAGATCACCGCACTCGATCCGGCCCCTGCTCGGCCCGCAGACGAGCTGCAGGCCCGGCGCGTGCGCCGGGAGGCGGAGAAGCGTGTCGCTGCCGCGGAGAAGAGCCTCACCACGGCGGAGCGCGAGCTCGCTAAGCAGGACAAGGCGCTGGATGCCCTGGAGGCGCGGGCCGCGGAGCTGTCCGAAGAGGTGGCGGATCTCGAGTCCCGGCTCGCGAAGCTGCGGAAAGAGGCGGAGCGCGTGCAGGGCGAGAAGCCCGACCTCGAGGCGCAGCGGGCGAAGGCCGCAGAACAGGCGGATGCCGCGGCGGATGAGGTCGAAGACGCGCGGCGCGCCCTCGACGAGCTGTAGCGGGTGTTGCGCTCGGACGCCCCGTGGATCTGACCGTCCCCAGACGTCGATAGAGTTCCTCCATGCGAGCGAAGACGGCCGTGCGGGCGAAGTCGGCACGCGTCCGCGGCATCCTCGCTCTGATCGTCGTCGTCGTGCTGCTGGCCGCCGGAGCCGGAGTCGGAGTGGTGGTCGGAGATGCACTCGGGATCCGGGCGCAGCCCGCCGAGCGGATGGGCGGCGAGTCCCGCGCGGTGGCGTCGGTGCCGGCATCCGTTCCGCCTCCGCAGCTCACCGTGCTCGGTGCCGACGGAACGGAGCGGATCCGCGTCGCCGTCGAGGAGCTCGACGCGGCGCTGTCGGGCGTCGAGACCGTGGGCACCGCCACCCTGACGATCATGATCGGCGGTCGCCTCACGGATGCGGTCGATGACGAGGGCTACTTCCTCAGCGGCACGCCCGACGCACTCCGCATCGAGGGCACCGCGGCGGGCGCGGCTCGCGGGATCTACGACATCGCCGCCGCGATCCGGCAGGGGAAGGACATCACCGCCGACCTCGAGACCGCGGTGACGTCGCGCCTCCCGTTCCGGATGGTCGACCTCGGCGCCGTGGGGGTCGCGGCCGATCCTGAGGAATGGCTGCCGGGAACCGACTACTCGCACGCCTCCCAGGCGTTCGCGGACGTGTTCCTGCCCGAGGCGCCGTACATCGATCAGGACGCGCTCGCCGCGGCGTACGAGGACTACGACGACTACCTGCGCCGCGTCATCGCCGACGGATACAACGCCATCGCGTTCCCGGGGTTCGTCGAGTTCGTGACCTTCGAGGCTGTCCAGGGCGTCTACGCCGACGACGACACGCACGTGGCGAAGGCGCTCGCGCTGCGCGAGGCCTTCGGGCCGTTCTGGGACCGCGCCGAGGAACTCGGGATGAAGGTGTTCCTGCGCACCGACATGCTCACCCTCACCTCCCCGCTCGAGGCCTACCTCACCGACCGCTTCGGCTCGCTCGACACGACCTCGCCCGAACTCTGGGACGTCTATTCCGCGGCGCTCGACGAGCTGTACGCCGCAGAGCCCGCACTCGACGGGGTGCTCATCCGCATCGGCGAGGCCGGGCGCGTGTACGACGTCGAGGGGTGGGACTACTACTCGTCGCTGGCCGTGACGACACCGGAGGCCGTGCGCGCGATGCTCACCGCGCTCACCGGACAGGCCGAGCGGTCGGGGCGCGAGGTGATCTTCCGCACCTGGAGCGTGGGAGTCGGCGCCGTCGGAGACATGCACACGAACGCGGACGCGTACGAGGAGGTGCTCGGCGGGATCGACTCGCCCGCCCTCATCGTGTCGACGAAGTACACGCTCGGGGACTTCTACAGCTGGCTGCCGGTGAACGACACCCTGGAGCAGGGCGACCAGCGGCGCATCGTCGAGTTCCAGAGTCGCCGCGAGTTCGAGAACAACGGGGCGTTCCCCAACGATCTCGGGGCGGAGTACGCCTGGGCGCTGCAGGAGCTGCTGGCGTCGAACGACCGTATCGAGGGCATCTGGGCGTGGGCCCAGGACGGCGGGCCGTGGCGGGCGGGTCCGATGATCCTCTACGGCAAGGCCGGCTTCTGGCAGCTCGCCGACCTGAACTCGCAGCTGGCCGTCGATCTGGCGAGGAATCCGGATGCCGATCCGGCGGCGATCACGGCGGGATGGGCCAGGGAGTGGTTCTCCGACGACCCGGCGACCGTGCAGGCGATCGCGGACGCCATGGCGCTGTCCCGGACCGCGATCGAGCAGGGGCTGTACCTGCGGCCGTTCGCCGAGCAGCGGGTCTCGGCGATCGGCCTCGAGCCGCCGCCCATGATGTGGATCTTCGAGTGGGACATCCTCACCGGCGACTCGGCGGTGCTCGACGTGATCTACACGATCTCACGAGACCGCTTCGACGAGGCGGTGGAGGGCGGCGAGGTCGCCTCCGACGCGGTCGAGCGGATGCGCGCGCTGATCGAGGAGACCGACCCGTCGACCTGGCGCAACGCGAGTCTGCGCGAGGCCTTCCTCGGGAGCCTCGACTACGAGCAGGACACTCTCGACCTCCTCGGGTCGTACCGCGCGATGATCCTCCATCAGGCCGCGTGGCACGACACTCTCTCGCCGGAGTCGTACCACGCCTGGCGCACAGCACGCGACGCCTACACGGAACAGGCGGCAGCGCACCTCGCCTCCTCTGAGGGCGACGTGGATCACCCGGCCTTCAACCTCACGGCCGCCGAGCTGGGCGTCGAGCGCGGCGACCGCGACCTCGCCATGGCCTGGCTGGCCCGGGGGCTGCTGCTGCTCACCGCGGCGTGGGTGCTCATCGGCATCCTCTCCGCCCGCACGCGGCTGGTCCGCCGCCCCGGCGCGATGGCGGCGCGCGCGACGTGGGTCAGTGCGACGCGTCCGTGGCGGGCAGGGGAGTCCACCCTCGGGATGCTGCGCGCCGACCATGTGCTGCTCGGGCTGGTTCCGGGCGCGCTGCTGGTCGCCACCCGAGCCGTGCAGACCTCGTTCCTCTCATGGGCGCATCTCGCCATCACGCTCGGGGCGTGGGCGGTCTTCGTCGCGCTGCTGCTCCTGCTGTTCCGGGGACGCTGGGGCTGGGCCGTGCTCGCCACGATCGGCGGCGTCGTGGTGCTCCGCTGCGCGCTCGTGCTCGCCGCGCTCTCGTTCACGGGGCCGGGCGGGTACTGGGTCGCGTTCTGGACCGATCCGCTGCGACGCACGCTCTACATCGCCGTGGCCTTCGCGCTGTTCGTCTGGCTGTTCGTCGCCGTCGGCTGGGCGCTCGCCGGCCGCATCGGCGCACGGCGGGCGACGGGTGCGGTGCTCGCCGCGATCGGAGCGGGGCTCGCCGTCCCCGCGGCGGTCGTCGCGTCGATCGGACTCGAACGCGCCCTCACCACCTGGAACGACCAGATGGGTCTGCTGCCGTGGGGTCTGTCGAGGATCCTCGGCATCACCGTCTACCTCGACATCCCCGCGTCGAGCGCGTGGGTCGCCGCGGGCGCAGGCGTGCTGCTGGTCGCCGTCGGACTCGGCCTGCTGTTCGTCGGCCGGCGGGTTCCCGGTCGTCGCGACGCCGTGCCTAGTTCTGGATGAGCGTGAGCTGCGTGCCGTCGGTGTCGACGAGGTAGCCGATCCGCAGGCCCGAGCTCTCGACCCGGGGCTCGTGCAGGCGGGGTCGGCCGCGCTCGGCGACCGGGACGCCCGTCGCGTGGATCGCCTGCCACAGCTCGTCGAGGTCGTCGACCCGGATCGTGCACTGGTGGCTGCTCGTCAGAGGATCGACGTCGGGGTGCGGGAAGAACTCGATCTCGACGTCGCCGCGCCGCAGGATCATCCAGCCGTCACCGCGGAAGGTCGGTCGGAAGCCGAAGCTCCCGTAGAAGCTCTGCGTGGTGTCGAAGTCGCTCGAGGGCAGGTTCGGGAGTGCACGGTCCGGTGCCATGTCGGCATCCTAGGCGCGTGGTGCCCGTGAATGGGCGGCCGGACGGATGCGTCCGGGAAGGAACGGCAGGGCGGGCGCCCGGTATTCGAGTGCGGCGTCATCGGGCGAGAGCGTGTGCTCCGCCTGCCCGAACCGCCACATCCGGTTGAACAGGAAGACGCCGATGACCGCCGTGTCCTCGGCCGGAACCTGCCAGGTGCCGAGTCCCCACTGCGTGGGCTGTCCGCGTCCGTCGATGACGAGGGTGGGGCGGATGCCGGCGTACAGCGCGAACCACGGCCTGTGCAGGGTGAGCTCGATGCGGCGGGCGGGCGTCTCAGGGGCCATCACGATTACCGCGCGAAGAAGGCCTTCGTCTTCTCTCCCGCCCACAGGAGCAGGATGATCACCACGGGTGCGGCGATGTTGAGGATGTGACCCCAGATCGACTCGGCGGCCGGGGAGGTCGCGAGCGAAGCCACTGCTCCGAGCACGCTGATGACCTGGACGATCGTGACGATCAGGCGGGCGACGCGATTTCCCCGCAGGATGCCGGCGGCGAAGATGAGGTTCAGCGCGGCGGCCAGGATGGCGAGGACGGCGAGGACGATGAGGTGCCCGGCCGCTCCCGCGCCGGCGAGTGCCGCGACGATGGCGAGGATGCCGGCGATCAGGCCGAGGATGCCGGTGACGATCAGCAGGACGGCGACGATCGTGACCCCCACGGGCCGGTTGGTGCGGGTCATCTGTGCTCCAGTGCTCGAAGGGTGTCAGGTGGTGGAATCGATTCACCCTATCGATCGTGTGCCGGAGAACGCGAGAATGAATGTTCCGCCGAAGGGAGTCGATCATGAAGCTGCTGCTCACCTCGGGTGGGGTGACGAACGACTCCATCCGCGATGCACTGGTCGAGCTTCTCGGGAAGCCGATCGAGGAATGCACGGCGCTGATCATCCCGACGGCGCAGTGGGGCCACCCGATGTGCGATCCGTACTCGGCGCGAAGGTCTGTCGCCGGCCGAGGATCGGAGCGGCAGGATCTCGTCGGGCTGGGATGGAAGTCGGTGGGGCTGCTCGAGCTCACCGCTCTGTCGAGCCTGGACCGCGACCGATGGGAGTCCTGGGTGCGGGATGCCGACGTGCTCCTCGTCGAGGGCGGAGAGGCGATCTACCTCGCGCACTGGATCCGCGAGTCGGGACTCGAGCGCCTCCTGTCGGAACTCACCGACACGGTCTGGGTGGGGATCAGCGGCGGCAGCATGGCGCTCACGCCTCGCGTCGGCGCAGACTTCCTGGGCTGGCGGCCGGAGGACGGAGACGAGGCCCTCGGCATCGTGGACTTCTCGATCTTCCCGCACCTCGACTATCCCGGCTGGGAGTCCAACACGTCGGAGAGCGCACGGGTGTGGGGCGCCGACATCGGGGGACCGGCCTACGCGATCGACGATCAGACGGCGATCGCGGTCGTGGACGGCACCGTGCGCGTCATCTCCGAGGGGAACTGGTTCGCGATCTCCGGGGAGGGCTGAGGGCAAAGCAAAACCCCCGTGAGTAGAAGCCTCACGAGGGTTTCTGGGATGACGTAATGATCATCCGTGTGGCTCCGACGGGCGTCGATCCCGTGACCTCACGATTTTCAGTCGTGCGCTCTACCAACTGAGCTACAGAGCCGTGCGACCGGCGAACCTGTCGCATCCTAGACGAAGAGCCCCCTCCGAAGAAAGAGCTCATCGCATGGAGCGACCCTGACGGGACTTGAACCCGCGACCTCCGCCGTGACAGGGCGGCACGCTAACCAACTGCGCTACAGGGCCATACTTGTTTTCAATTATATCGGATGGAGTGACCCCAACGGGATTCGAACCCGTGCTACCGCCGTGAAAGGGCGGCGTCCTAGGCCGCTAAACGATGGGGCCGAGTCAGTCCCGGGGGACTTCCTTGCCGACGCTCAAGCATAAGGGATGTTCTGAGCAAATCGCGAATCGAGGGCGCGGCGGCTTCGTCGAACGCGGCATCGGGAGGACGATGGACACGTCAGGCGTGCCGTGGCATCCGTATCTTCACCCTGTTGCAGATGTGAATGTTGTTGTTAGTGTGACATGTGTGAAACCGGCGGAAGGGGCCGAGTGAACGACAGGAACACGCTGGATGCTGCCGAGGCGGCATCCGCGGAATGCGGCTGTGCACCCAGCCCGGCGGAGAGTCGCGCCTTCTCGAAGAGCGGCATCAGCCGTCGCGGGGCCCTCGGTCTCGGTGCGCTCAGCGTCGTCGCGCTCAGCGCGTTCGGTCTCACGTCCGGCGTCTCCGCCGCCTACGCCGCGTCGTACCCGAGTTGGGACGACGTGCAGAAGGCGAAGCAGAACGAGGCCGCCGCCGCCGCCGAGGTCACGCGCATCGAAGGCCTCATCGCCTCTCTGACGCAGAAGGTCGCTGAGACGCAGGCCGCCGCACAGGTCGCCTCCGACGAGTTCTACGCCGCCCAGCAGGCGTATTTCGCCGCGATCGCCGAAGCCGAGACCCTGCAGGCCAAGGCCGACGAGCAGGCCGCCGTCGCCGACGAGTCCGCGCGCAAGGCCGGACAGGTCGCCGCCCAGCTCTACCGCAACGGCGGCGACGACACGTCCCTCGAGCTGTTCTTCGCGGGATCCGCCGACAACGCCGACCAG
>NZ_SSDJ01000053.1 GCF_004794465.1 Microbacterium sp. K24
CCGAGCGTGCCGCCCGCGCCGGTGACGAGCACGCGCTCGCCGGCGGCGAGCGCGACGGTGCGCACCGCGTTCACCACGATCGACGCACTGTGGACGACGGCCGTGGCCTCGGCGGCCTTCAGCCCCCGGCGATCGATCACGTTGCGGCTCGGGACGACGACGAACTCCGCGGCTCCCCCGTCACGGTGCACGCCGACCACGGTCTGGGCGGGGCAATCGGCCTCGTCGCCGGCCACGCAGCGTGCGCAGACGCCGCACGCGATGTTGGGCTTCACGACGACGGCCTGGCCGACGCGCGTCGAGGCGACGCCGCTTCCGGTCGCGACGATCTCTCCGGCGGGATCCATCCCGAGGATGCGCGGCAGACGGGCCTGCGCGCCCGGCCCGACCCCGGCGACGACGTTGAGGTCGAGCTGGTTCACGCCGACGGTGTCGACGCGCACGAGAACCTCGCCCGCGCCCGGAACCGGCGCGGCCGTCTCCTCGACGGTCAGACCGTCGAGGTCGTGTCGGCTCAGCACGGCTGCGCGCATCGTCACCTCTTCATCGCGGGAATGCTCTTTGGGATACTGTATCCAATTTTCATTCCGGGTGTCCAGACCCGGTTCTCGCACGATATCCCCCAAACCATGGACAGTCGACTCCAAACTGGATACAGTATCCCAAAATCTGCGCGAGATGCCCTGCTCCGCGGGGGTCGAACGCACCATCCCGAATGGAGAGTCATGCGCACGACAAGATCCAGACTCGGCCTCGCCGTGGTCGGCGGCGCAGCAGCACTGACGCTGCTCGCCGCCTGCACCGCCCCGACACCGACACCCGCAGCACCCGTCGAGCTCGGAGACGGAGAACCCGGCGCCGCGGAAGACACCGAGCTCACGGTGGCGATCCCCTTCCCCGACGTCACGATGTACTCGATGTTCGTCCTGGCGACCGACCTCGGCTACTACGACGAGGAAGGCCTGACCGTCGAGGTGATCACCGCCGACAACGTCACGGCGGCGGTGGCCAGCGGCAGCGCCGACATCGGCGTCGAGTCGACCGGCACGGTGATCGACGCCATCCGCGGCGGCGTCGAGATCGACCTCGTCTCCGGCCACTACTGCCGGCAGAACTTCGACTTCGCGGCGCAGGCCGGCGTCGAGAGCGTCGAAGACCTCGACGGCACCTCCATCGTGCTCGCCGGAACGCCCGGCGACCCCGCCGAGTTCCAGCGCGCGCAGGTGCTCAAGGAGGAGGGATGGGACATCTCGACGATCAACGCCGAGGTCGTCTACCCGGGGCCGGGATCGGAATCGTGGACGGAGTTCTTCGTCAACGACAAGATCGCGTTGCAGCCGTTCTACGCCGACGACCGTGCGGCGCTCGAGGAGCACGGCGCGAACATCGTCGTGGAGTCGCTGCGCAACTGGGCGAACGACGTGCAGATCGCCGGCACGAAGTGGGCGCAGGAGAACCCCAACACCCTGGTCCGGTTCCTGCGCGCGACCCTCAAGGCGACCGACTTCATGACGGCACCCGCGCCCGGCGAGTTCCCCGAGAACGCCGAGGAGGTCCTGGACATCTACGAGGCCAACGACTTCGAGGTGGCGGAACTGCGCGAGTCCGACAGCCCGTGGATCCTCGACGCCCACCTCGCCTGCCCGAACCTGTACTTCGACACCGAGGCCTGGGACACGACGATCGAGACCCAGAAGCTCGAGCCGCTGGAGTTCGACGACGGACAGCTCGTCTATCTGCGCAAGGCGCAGGACCTGCTCGGCCTCGACAACGAGGGACCGGCGACGCTGACGTACCCCTGAGCCCGCTGAGCTCAGCAGAAGAGGCCCCACCGTTGCGCATGGCGGTGGGGCCTCTTCCGTGTCAGCAGTGGTCGCGAGCTTGGAGGATCACGATCTCCTCGTCACTCACGTAGTAGACGAGTCTGTTGCTCTGGTCGATGCGACGAGACCACGCCCCGGAGAGCACGTGCTTGAGGGGCTCCGGTTTTCCGATGCCTTCGAAGGGGCTTCGGAGGACGTCTGCGACGAGCTGGTTGATCCTCTTCAGCGTCTTGCGATCCTGACCTTGCCAGTACATGTAGTCCTCCCACCCGTTCGGGTCGAAGGCCAATCTTTGAGTCACTCGTCGATCAGGTCGTGCTGCTCGGTCTCACCACGGCGCGCACGTTCGATCGCCGAGAGAAGACGCTCCGCACCGACGCGGTTCCGAAGCAGATACGCCGTCTCCGTGAGGGCGTCGTAGTCGTCCTTCGACATGATGACGGCATTTCCGCGGCGCGAGACCACCTCGACGGGTGCGTGGTCATCGTTCACCTGCTGGATAAGACCGAACAGACCCTTGCGAGCTTCTGTAGCCGAGATCGCGGACACCCTCTACCTCCCTAGTGGTACATCAAAACGTACCACTTGGATGCGCGTGGAGCGCCTGCGCTGACAGACCCGGCCCCCGTCGCGCATGAGACGGGGGCCGGGAGTCGGTGTCGGGCGGGCGATCAGCCGACGATCTTCCGCTCGTCGTACCAGGGCGCGAGCCGGCGGCGCAGCACCGAGATGAGCAGCAGCGTGAGGTTCGCGATGATGACCATCACCACGACCATGGCGATGGCCTGATCCATGCGGAACTGGTAGGCGGCGAACTCGAGCAGGTGGCCGAGGCCGCCGGTGCCGCCGAGGAACTCGCCGAGCACCTCGCCGGTGAAGCCGAGGGCCGCGCCGCGCTGGATGCCCGACAGGCTGTAGGGCAGTGTGGCGGGGAAGATGACCTTCCACCCGAGGCTGACGCCGCGGGCACCATAGACGCGTGCCGCGTTGACGAGCGACGGACTCACCGTGACCGCGCCCTCCATCGTGTTCAGCAGGATCGGGAACACCGCCAGCAGGATCACGAGGGCGATCTTCGACTCGCTGCCGAGCCCCAGCCCGAGGATGAAGAGCGGCGCGAGCGCCACCTTGGGCGTCGAGTAGAGCACCCACAGGAACGGCGCCACCATGAACCGCAGCACCGGCGACCATCCGACCGCGAGGCCGACGACCACGCCGACAACGATCGCGATCGCGAGGCCGATCAGCAGGTTCGTGACGCTGAAGACGAACGCCGACCAGAACTCCGGATCGACCATCAGACCGCCGAACGCGACCGCGATGGCGCTGGGCGCCGGCAGGAACGATGCCGGCACGAGGCCGAGCCAGCTCACCGCCGCCTCCCAGATCAGCAGCACCGCCGCGATCACGGCGATCAGGAGCAGCCCCCACCGCCCCTCGCCCGCTCGCGCCACGCGCCGCGGCCGCACGATGCGGTGGGTTCCGGTTGCCGAGACGACGCTCATCGCTTGCCCTTCCTCGTCCACGGAGCGACTCCGCGCTCGATGGCCGTCATGACCTGGGTCATGCCGACGCTCCACAGCACCACGATCGCGATCGCTGCGAACGCCTGATCGGTCTGGTACGTGTTCGATGCCCGGATGATCAGGGCGCCCATCCCGCTCGACGATCCGGCCAGCTCGGCGACCACCATGCCGATGGTGGCGAGCACCACGGCCTGCCGGAGCCCGGCGAACAGGAACGGGATCGTCGACGGCAGGTACACCGAGCGGTACAGCCGCATCCGGCTCGCCCCGTAGACGCGGGCCGCACGGATGATCGACGGATTCGCGGTGCGCATGCCGGCGGCGACGTTGAGCAGGATCGGGAAGAGCGCGCTGATCGTCACCAGGAAGATGACCGGACCGATGCCGAAGCCGAACCAGGCCTTCGCGAGCGGCTGGTAGGCGATCGACGGGGTGGCGTAGATGGTCCACGCGATCGGTCCGACGACGCGGTCGACCGGCAGCGAGGATCCCATCAGGAGGCCCACCGGGATGCCGACGACCACCGCGAGCGCGAAGCCGGACAGCCAGGCCTGCACCGAGATCCCGGCGTTCGACGCGAGCGCGCCGTTCGAGATGATCTCGCCGAAGCCCTGCGCGATCGCGGAGGGCGGCGGGAGGAAGACGGGATTGATCCAGCCGAGGATCCCGACCACGAGCTGCCAGAGGAGCAGCAGCACGACCACCTCGATGGCGATGACCGCCGCCTTGCCGCGCGTGCTGAGACCCGCGAGCCAGGCGCCGACTCCGCCCTTGCCGTAGTTCGGGCCCGCGGCGAGGAGGGAGCTCACTTCGACACCGCTGCCGCGGTCGCCTCGTCCTCCAGCGCCGCCCACAGGTGGTCGCGGAGCTCGAGGAACCGGGGGTCGTGCTGCACGGCGCGCTCGGAGCGCGGACGCTCGAGACCGGTCGTGATGATCTCCTTGATCGCACCGGGATGGCTCTTGAACACCACGATGCGGTCGCCCAGCAGGATCGCCTCCTCGATGGAGTGCGTGATGAACAGCACGGTCTTGCCGGTGGCCTCGATGAGCTTGTCGATCTCGTCGCGCATCACCTCGCGGGTGAGGGCGTCGACGGCGCCGAGCGGCTCGTCCATCAGCAGGATGCGCGGCTGGGCGACGAACGCCCTGGCCAGCCCGACCCGCTGCTGCATGCCGCCGGAGAGCTCGCGCGGATACGACGACTCGAAGCCCTTGAGCCCCACCATGTCGATGGCCTCCTGCACGCGTTCGCGCCAGCCGTCGGTGTGCAGCCCCTTCTGCATCTCGAGCCCGAACTTCACGTTGTCGAACACGGTCCGCCACGGCAGCAGCGCGTAGTCCTGGAAGACGACGGCCCGGTCGGGCCCTGGTCCGTCGACCTCCTTCCCGTCGACGAGCACCGAGCCGGAGCTCGGCGCGACGAGGCCGGCGATGACGTTCATGAACGTCGTCTTTCCGCACCCCGACGGGCCGAGCACCGTGATGAACTCGCCCTCGAACACGTCGAGGTCGACGTCTTCGATCGCGATCAGCTTCTTGCCCGTCCGCGCGACGTCGTAGCTCACCGAGAGTCCGGTGACCGAGATCAGCGGGACCGCCGATTCTCGCGCGGTGTCTTTCACGTCAGTCATCGTGCACCTCTCGTTCTCTTTCGTCGCGCGGTGATGCGCGTCTATCGCAGCTTAGGAAGCACTTCGGTGCCGAGGAGCTCGATCTGCTCGAAGAAGCGGTCGAACTTGAAGCGGAAGTCGAAGACGAGGTGCTCGGTGCCGACCTCTTCGAAGCGCTTGATCTGATCGACCGCCTCGTCGGGGCTGCCGACGATCAGCTGTCCCTCGAGATCCTCGACGGTCTCGAAGCTGCCGGACGGCGGCTTCACCGCGAACTTCGCCTTGTTCGCCCAGGCCAGGAGGCCGGGGATGTTGACGTGCTTGAGCGCCTCCTCGCGGGTGTCCTCGATGGACGTCGGCGGGATGACGGCGATGGTCGGCATCGGCCGGCCGTTCTCGTCGGTCATCTCGCGCATCGTCTTGATGCGCTTCTCCATCGTGAGGAGCCCCGTGCGGCCCGGCATCCATCCGTCGGCGAACTCCGCGGCGAGGCGTGCCGAGCGCGGCGTCGCGCCGCAGTACCAGAACGGGATGCGTCCGCCGACGGGCTTCGGCTCGATGGTCACGTTCTCGAATGTGAAGATGCCGTCGTCGTAGGTGACGTCGTTCTCGGTGAACACCCGGCGCAGGATCTCGGCGTTCGAGCGCACCATCTCGACCCGGTCGAGGTCGCCCCAGCCGATCGCGTCGAACTCGTGGTCGAAGGTGCCGGCGCCGAAGCCGAGGATGAGGCGCGGCCCGAGCAGCTGCGTCATCGTGCCCGCCATGAGAGCGGTGACGAGCGGATGCCGGAACGGGATGAGCGATCCGGTGCCGAGCTCGATCTTGTCGGTGACGGCGCCGATGGCGGTGAGGGTCGTCAGCGCGTCGTAGAACGTGCGGTTCGGCTTCTCCATCTCGCCGTGCGGTTCGAAGACCAGGTGATCGCGCACCCAGACGGAGTCGAATCCGAAGCTCTCGGCGAGCTTCGAGCCCTCCAGCAGCTTCTCCTTGCTCGCCTCCTCGCCGAAGTGCGGCAGCAGCAGTCCGAATTTCATGTCAGTTCCCTTCTGCGGCGAATGCCGCCCTGTCTTCCGCCGAGGCGGCGAGCTTTCCGAATGCGGGGTCTCCGACGACCTCACCATCGACGTACACGTCGGTGCCGCGGACGAGGGTCCGCTGGATCCGCGCGCTGATGGTGCGACCGTCGTACGGCGTCCAGCCGATCTTCGACAGCACGCCGTCGTTCGTGATGGTCCACTCGTCGGCGAGGTCGGCGATGACGATGTCGGCATCCGCCCCGATCGTGAGCGAGCCCTTGACGCCCTCGAGGCCGAACTTCGCGGCGGGGATGTGCGCGACCATGTCGACCGCGCGCTGCAGGTCGAGCTCGCCCCTGTTCACCGCGTCGAGCATGAGCTCGTAGTAGTACTGGATGCCGGGAGTGCCGGTGTGCGAGCTCCACATCTGCGTCCAGCCGACCTCCTTCTCCTCGCGTGTGTGCGGGGCGTGGTCGCTGGCGGCGATGTCGATCGTGCCGTCGCGCATGCCCTCCCACACGGCGGCGCGGTTGTCGTCGGGCACCCAGTAGCTCAGCGCGTACGGCCCGAGGGTCTCGACGTCGCTCCAGGTCGACAGGAACGGCGCCCAGTGGTTCACCTCGCACGTGACGTCGATGCCGTTCTGCTTCGCGCGGCGCACAGCCTCGATCGAACGACGGGTCTGGATGTGCGCGATGTGCACGGGGCATCCGGATGCTTCGGCGAGACGCAGCACCACGTCGATCGCGGTGTCCCAGATGACGCCTTCGCGCGCGGCGTAGGCCGAGGCGTACCCCTGCGGGGTGTTCTCGCCGCGGGCCAGGTACGCGCCCTCGATGTAGTCCATGAGGGCCTGGTCGTGCGGGTGCACGATGAAGCGCTTCCCGGTCTGGGCGATGTGGTCCATGATCTCGAGCAGGTGCCCGTGATCGTGGATGCCGGTTCCCGCGGGGTGCGGGTAATCGCGCCCCGTGTCGACGACCATGTAGATCTTGTAGGCCCGGATGCCCATCTCGCTCATGCCCGCGATCTCATCGAACTTGGTCGGCGCCGGGTTGTGGTTCCAGTCGACGATGGAGGACTCCTCGTACCGGTGGAACACGTCGGTCAGGGTCGCGACATCGGTCGTCGGCGGCTTGAGGTTCGGCATCCCGAACATCGTGGTGACGCCTCCGGCCGCGGCCTGCAGACTCGTCGTGTAGATGTCGTCCTTGTGCTCGTAGCCGGGCTCGCGGGTGTGCACGTGCACGTCGACCATGCCGGGAAGCACGAGCTTGCCCGCGGCGTCGATCGTGCGATCGGCCGCGATCCCGGTTCCCGCTGCCACGATGCCGGCGACCTTGCCGTCGGCGACGAGCAGGTCGGCGACGACCGGTCCCGCGGGGGTGACGACGGTGCCGCCGGTGATCTTCAGTTCCACGCTCATCGCGCGACCTCCTGCTTCTGAACGGATTCTGTGGTGATGCTCTCGCCGATCGCGGGCGACGGCGAGGTCCGATGAATGAGATGTGCGGGGCGCACGTACTGGTCGAGCCAGCCGACGATGACCGGAGTGGTCTGCTCCCAGTACGCGTCGTACGCCGCGTAGTGCGTCGTGTGCCGCTGCATGATCAGCTGCTTCGGGCCGCGCGCGGCCTCGTAGAGCGCCTCGGCGTGGTCGGTGGGCGTGGTGGCGTCGCCCTCGACGCCGATCACGAGCAGCGGCGTGGTGAGACGGGCGGCGGCCTCGATCGGGCGGTAGGCGATGATGCCCTCGGCGCACGCGAGCGGCACGGCGGTGGGGATGCGGTCGTCGACATCCGCCTTGATCTTCGTCGCGCGGCGCTCGGCCGTCGGGATCATGATCTCCTCGCGCGGGTGCACGATGCGGCCCTCCCCCGTGGCGACGCGCTGACGGCGGTCCTCCTCGAGCGACTTCTGGAAGTCGAGCCATTCGTACTCGCTGCGCATGCGGTGCAGCCAGTCCTCGCCGTCGGCGACAGGGACCTGGCTGACGGCGGCCTTGATGCGGGGGTCGGCGTCGGCGAGCAGCACGGCGTTGCCGCCGCCGGTGCCGCCGGTGCCGAAGACGCCGATCGCGTCGGCGATCACGTCGTCACGGGTGGTGAGGTAGGTGACGGCGTTGACGAGGTCCTGCAGCTGCCACGCCGGCGACAGATAGCCGCGGTCGCCCTCGGAGTCGCCGAAGCCGCGGTAGTCGATGACGAGCACGGCGAAGCCGGCCTCGACCAGTGCCTCGTGGTAGCGGACGTAGAGCTTGGCATCCTTGAGCCCGAGCCAGCCCGGTCCCTGCACGATCGCGCGGTAGGGGCCGGCGTGATCGGGGGTCCGCCAGACGGCGGAGATGCGCTGACCCTCGCTGAAGTACGACACGGATGTGGTCTGCATGGGTTCCTCTCGGCTGAACGCGGCTCTGCGATCGGGTGATCTGCGCCGCTTCTGTGTGGCCTGATTCATCATGACCCATTTTGGATCCAGAATCCAGTATTGATTTGGATCCAGAATCCGGACTACGATGACGACATCCCGTCGGTCCGATTGGCCGGCGAACGGTGGTCCCGACCTGGACTGCGACGCGCTCCCGTCTTGCGCCCTGCTCTCGTCCTCGTCGTTCGGAGAAACATGTCTGCCACCACCCGCGCCCTCTCGGCCGCCCCCGCCGCCCTCCTCCTTCTCGCCGCCGCCCTGAGCGGCTGCGCCAGCACGCCGTCGACCCCGGCCGCGGCATCCGACGCCGAACCGCGCACGATCGACAACTGCGGCACCGAGGTGACGATCGACGCTCCGCCGCAGCGGATCCTCACCATCAAGTCGTCGACCCTCGAGCTGGCGCTCGCGCTGGGAGCGGGCGACCGGATCATCGGCTCCGCCTTCTCGGACGGCCCCCTCCCCGAGGACCTCGCCGCGGATGCCGACGGCATCCCGGTCATCTCCGAGAAGGTGCCGTCGCACGAGGCGACCCTCGAGCAGGAACCCGACCTCGTCTTCGCCGGGTGGGAGTCGAACTTCTCCATCGAGGGCGTCGGCGAGCGCGCCGACCTGCAGAAGCTCGGCATCACGACCTATGTCGCCCCTGCCGCCTGCAAGGCACCCGACTACATGCCGGATCCGCTCACCTTCGACACGGTCTTCGACGGATTCGCCGAGGCCGGCGAACTCCTCGGAGAGACGGATGCCGCCGCGACGCTGATCGCCGACCAGCGCGCGCAGCTCGACGAGATCGTGCCCGACGACCGCGGGCTCTCCGCCGTCTGGTACTCCTCCGGCACCGATCAGCCGTTCGTCGGAGCGGGCATCGGCGCCCCGCAGATGATCATGGACGCCGCGGGCCTCGGCAACGTGTTCGCCGATGTCGACGACACCTGGACGTCGACATCGTGGGAGCTGATCGCCGACGCCGATCCCGACGTGATCGTGCTGGTGGATGCCGCGTGGAACACCGCCGCCTCGAAGATCGCCCTGCTGACCGCGAACCCGCTCACCGCGCAGCTCGACGCCGTGAAGGACGAGCGGTATGTGATCGTCGACTTCCCCGCGACCGAGGCCGGCATCCGCAACGTCGACGCCGTGGACTCGATCGTGACGCAGCTGGGAGAGCTGTGAGCGTCGCGGTCGCCCTGCCGACGGCGGCCGTGGCGGCTCCCCCTCGCGCACCTCGCCGACGCGCTCGTCGGGCGCATCCCACAGATCGGGTCGCGTGAGCAGGTCGAGGA
>NZ_SSDJ01000054.1 GCF_004794465.1 Microbacterium sp. K24
AACTTCTGCGGCCACATCGGTTCGATGTGGCCGCAGAAGTTGGAGATGGCCGCAGAAGTTGAGAGAAGTTCCGTCCTCCACACTCGGCAGTATCTGTGCACTCTCCCCACTTCTGGCACCTGTGGCGGACGGGCGAGGCGGCCTCGGACCATCCTGAGGTGATGGACCTGCTCGACTGGCTCACGAAACGAGGTGGCATCGCGCATCGAGCGGATGCCGCGGCCCGCGGCTTCACACCTGATCGGGTGCGCGCAGCGATTCGGCGCGGCGTGGTGCACCGAATCCGAGCGCAGTGGATCGCACTCCCGAGTGCGCCTGTCGACCTCGTAACGGCGGCGGGGGCATCCGCTCGACTGACCTGCATCTCGCTGGCACGACGTCGCGGGTGGTGGGTACCTGATGGAGCCGCGTCACGACTCCACCTGCAGGTCGGTCCGAACGCGCACAAGCATCGTGACGACGCTGTCCTGCATTGGGCAGCTCCCCTGGTGGATCGCGGATCTCGCACGCTGACAGCATCCGTCGAGGACGCGCTCGCACACCTCGCCCTGTGCTTCGAACGCGAGGATGCTCTCACGATCTGGGACTCGGCGATCAGGGTGGAGTCGCTCGACCTCGAGTCCCTGCGCACGGTTCGCTGGCCGAATGACGCCTCCCGCGAACTCGCGGCCACCGCGCGCGGGCTCTCCGATTCCGGGATCGAGACGCTCTTCGTCGTGCGGCTGAGTTCGTGGGGTGTCCCCCTTCGCCAGCAGGTGATCCTCGCCGGGCATCGGGTCGACGTCGTACTCGGCAGCCATCTCGTGGTGCAGATCGACGGCTTCGCTCACCATTCCTCGGCCGCCGAACGCGGACGGGATGTCGCTCACGATGCAGAACTCCGCCTGCGAGGGTACACGGTGTTCCGCTTCACGTACGCGCAGATCGTTCATGGCTGGGATCGTGTGGAGGCGACGATCTCCGCTGCGATCGCGCGCGGATTGCACCTCCCACCGGCATCGCGGGCGCGGCGGGCATGAACCGTCCCTCAGTTCTGCGGCCGATCGGAACTTCTGCGGCCACATCGGTTCGATGTGGCCGCAGAAGTTG
>NZ_SSDJ01000055.1 GCF_004794465.1 Microbacterium sp. K24
CCCATTCCGCACCGCGGGAGACGAAGAGCAGGATGCCGGTGAGGATGATGCGCTGCTCGGTGCGTTCGGCAGCGCCCAGGCCGGTGGGAGCTCCGGCGGATGCCGCGAGGCGGCGCAGCGCTTCGGGCTGCTCGAGGATGTCGTCTTCGAAGGGCGTGCGATCCGCCATGGCAACTCTTTTCGTCGAAAGCCTGTAGGAATCCCGATCGATTCAAACAGTCGTGATGTTTGAATGATCATAAGTTCTGATCATTTGATCCGTCAAGAGGCTAGGCTGACTTTCGTTCGATCGGAATTCGGCGATGGTGGATGAGAATGGGGGCATGGTGAACGCAAAGGACCTCCGGCATCAGGAGATCATCGCGATGCTCAAGGACGCGGGATCGCTGTCGGTCGCCGACCTGGGCACCCGCATCGGCGTCACCGAGATCACGATCCGTCGCGACCTCGAGGCGCTCGAGAACGCGGGAGCCGTCAAGCGATACCACGGCGGGGCGCAGCTCGCCATCGGCAGCAGTTACGAACCTCCCATCGCGGTGCGCGAGCAGACGCATGCCGCCGACAAGAAGGCGATCGCGGCCCGCGTCGCCCAGCTCATCGACGACGGCAGCACCGTCGTGCTCGACGGCGGCACGACGGGCATCGCGATCGCGCAGGCATTGACCGAGCGGCAGATCACGGTGTGCCCGCTCTCGCTCCGGGTCGCGTGGGAGTTCGCGGGCTCCACCTCGGTGCGTCTGCTGATGCCTCCTGGCCTCGTCCGCACCGGTGAGCTCAGCATCAGCGGATCGGAGACCGTCGAGTACCTCCTCGCCCACCGCTTCGACGTGTACGTCATGACCGCCAGCGGGTTCTCTCTCGACCATGGTTTCTCGGAGTGGAACGTCGAGGACGCGGCCGTGAAGCGCACCGCCCGCGCATCATCGCAGCGCACGATCGCGGCGATCGACGCGAGCAAGTTCGGCACGACGTGCTTCGTCTCGCTGTGCGCGATCGACGGCCCCGACGCCGTCGTCACCTCGGAACTGTCGCCGAGCGACCTCACCGCGCTCACCGCGGCAGCACGGAGCGTCGAGATCGCCTGAACACCTCCCGGGTTCGGAATGCCTCCCGAGTTAGGATGGCCTAAGCACCCCGAGGGAAGGATGCGACCGATGGGCTTCATCACGTCCGACGCGCTGGCGGAGACCGGTTACGTCGTCCTCGACGATCACCCCGCCGACGTCGACCCCGCGGAATGGCTCGGACTCGAGTACGTGCGCTGGCGCTCCTCCGGCATCACCCGGTTCGCCCCGCTCACCAGCTATGCGGGCGACGTGGACTGCAACGGGTTCTGGAACCACACGCCTCCCCGCACCGATAAGGACGGCGTCTGGGTGTCGTCCCAGGTGGCGATCTCTCCGACGCTGCAGCAGTGGGCGCTCGAGCCGGGTGCCGGGGTCGGGCGCTGCCGGGTGATCGAGCTGCAGCCCAACGAGTACGCGGACGCCGTCTACAACCTCCATCAGGATGACAACAACCGTCTCAACGACGACGGCACCGGCTGGGTGGTGCGCGCCTTCTTCAACCTCACGGACGACACGGAGTCGATGCTGATCCTGCGCTCGGATCGCTTCGATCCGGCGACGGAGGTGCGGCTGCCGCTGCACGCGGGCTCGCGGATCGTCGTCGACACGCAGCGCTTCTGGCATGCGGTCTGGCACCGCGGCACCGCTCCCCGCTACGCGCTCATCGCCTCGTGGACGAGCGGTCCCGAGCTCGACGCGTACATCGCGGCGCACCACGGTGATCCGGATCCGCAGACCGTGCCGCTCGATCCGCAGGTCGTCGACGCCGCGCAGGTCGAGCTGCACCGCCGCATCGAGGAACGCCGCAAGGCCTTCGAGGCACAGGGCATCGTGATGGAGCCGCCGACGCCGCTCTACGGCTGAGGAGGTCGCGACCTCAGACCGTCCGCCCGCCCTCCAGTCGCACCACGCGGTCGACCGTCCCCTCGGGCGGCGCGACATGCGAGATCAGCAGCACCGACTGGTCGCCTGCTGCCTCGAGCAGGTCGCGCAGCAGCCCGTCGGACGCGTCGGGGTCGACGCCGGCGGTCGGCTCGTCGAGCACCAGCACGGGGAATCCGCGCAACAGCGCGCGGGCCAGAGAGAGGCGCTGCGCCTGACCACCCGAGACGAGGGCGCCGCGATCGCCGACCCGTGCGTCGAGGCCGCCGCGCTCCCGCATCCACTCCCCCAGCCCGACGCGATCGAGCACCTCGCGCAGCTCATCGTCGGTCGCGGTGTCGCGCGCGAACAGCAGGTTCTGCCGGATGTCCTCGTCGAACAGCTGCGGGCTCTGCTCGCACAGCCCGATCGTGCGGCGCAGGGCCGCACCCGACAGCGCCGCAGCATCCGCCTCGCCGACGCGGTACTCCCCCTCGGGCCGCAGGAATCCCACGAGGACTGCGGCGAGCGAGCTCTTCCCTGCACCGCTCGGCCCCGCGACGAGCACCCGCTCCCCGGGGCGCAGATCGAGGTCGACTCCGTTGAGCGCCGCCGCGCCGCCCGGCCAGTGCGCGCGGACATCGCGCAGCCGCAGAGCGGGTGCGCCCGTGATCTCGGCATCCTCGCCCTCGTCGGTCCGCAGTTCCGCCGGCATCCGATCCGGCAGCACGTCGACGATGCGCTCGGCACTCGCCCGCACGCTGCGCCAGGATGCCGCGGCGATCGGCACCGCGCCGAAGATCTCGAACACCACCATCGGCACGAGCACGGCGACCGCCAGCCAGGGCCCGTCGATCGCGCCGGTCGCGAGTCCCGGAGCCGCCGCGGCGAGTGCCCAGACCGACGCCGCGGCGGCT
>NZ_SSDJ01000056.1 GCF_004794465.1 Microbacterium sp. K24
CGAGCCGCCTCCGATGTCGAGGAGCAGCAGCTGCCCGGCCGACCAGCCGAACCACTGCGCCAGCGCCCGCGCCGCGGACGAGATCGCCCGCCACCGCCGTGGCGATGACGATGTTGCCGGAGCCGACCAGCACGGCACCCCAGACGCCCGCGAGATGAGCGAGTCCCGTCACGAGCGCGATCGACAGGGTCGCGATGAACGACGGGTGCGCACGCCGGATCGCGGACCACAGCGTGAGTGCGAAGCCGAGCACCGCGGCGAGCATTCCGATCACGCCCGGCGCGGCGCCGAGCCCCGGCACGGCGATGATGTCGGCATCCGTCGCCACGCTCACCGCTCCCAGCCCGAACACGGCGAGGGCGAAGAACCCGATGGTCGCGAAGACCAGCGCCAGGACAGGCGAAACCCCCGCGGACTCGGGTCCGCGGGGGTTCGGCGTCGGGGAGTCCGTGATTACCTCGACAGCGTCGGGCCGGCTTCGAGGGTGCGCTCGTACTCGCGCTGCGCCTCGGCGTTGAGCTCGGTCTTACGCGCTCCGCTGCGTGCGACCCATGCTCCGAACCAGATCGTCAGTTCGCGCGCGAACACGAATGCGGCGATGGCGAGCGGCGCGAGCATCTGCGCGCCGACGAGATCGAGGCCTTCCGAGGCGGTGAGCTTCCAGAACGGCGCTTCGAAGAGCTGGCCGAGGATGTGCCCCGCGTAGGCGATGATGCCGACGAGGATGCCGAAGACCACCCACAGTCCCCAGCGGCCGCGGTTGATGACGGCCCCCAGCAGCCAGAACCCGAGGAAGAAGACCACCACCGGCGTCCAGAAGCCCCAGGTGAGCAGAGGAGCCACCAGGGACTCGCCGATGTTCTCGCCGGTCACCTCGCCGGCGATCGCTCCGAAGCCGAGCGTGGCACCGAGGTAGAGGACGGCGAACACGACGGTCGCGAGCAGGCCGATGGCACCCGCGGTGCCGCGGTTGCCCCGGTCGCGCGGCGGCTCGGGAGCCTGCACGAAGATGGGCTGGGGGGACGGCGTTGCCGCGGCGACGAGCGGCTCGGACGGCACGACGCGCGTCTCGGTCAGGTCGGCGGACGGCGCGTAGGCGGCATCCGCCACTCCGGTCTCGTCGCGGTCGTAGGCGGCGGTGCGCTCGAAGGAGTCCGAGCGGTCGTACGCGGACGTCGCGGTGTCGTCGCCGGAGACCGGCGCGACGAACGCGGGCGTCGCGTCGGCGTCGGTGCGCGCGTACGAGCCATCGGAGGCCGGGGCGGTCTGCGCGGCTGCCGGCGATGAGAAGAGACCCGGGTGCTCCCGCTCCGCTTCCTCGAAGGCGGCGAGGTCCGGGTCGACGGGCTTGCTCTCGGGGGCCTTGCCTTCGGGCTCCGCGACGGGAGCGCCGGGGACGTCGGCGCCTGCAGCGGCCGCGTCGTCGAGACTGGCGTTGGCGCTGCCGACCACGTCGTCGACGTTCGCCGGCTTGTCGGTCTTGTGAACCTCAGGATCGCTCATGGGGTGCGCCTCTCATCGGATGTGTGCTCTGTGAGGGTACCGCCGCTCGCGCGGCCGCTCCCGGAGGCGTGCCGACGTGTCGCCATTCGTCGCGTTCGCGGCCTCTCGCGCCTTCTCAGGGGAGAGCGCTGCGCAGCGCGTCGCCGGCGAACTCGGCGAGGACCGGAAGGATGGGCATGGACAGCCACAGCAGAGCTCCGATGATGCCGGCGCAGATCACACCGGCCACCCAGCTCATCGCGAGGTTGCGTCCGCCGACCCGTGCCATGTCTCCACGGTAGGACCGCGGCCGCTGATCCGCCGAGCGCAACGCCGGTCAGCGCGGGTCCCGCCCGCGCATCCGCCACAGCAGCCAGAGTCCGGATGCCGGGATGAGAAGGAGCCCCAGCAGGATCAGGAGATGCCACTCCCCCAGCCCGGGCATGAGCGGGTTGTCCGCCGCCCCGGTACCGGCGGCATCGCCGCCGGAGAACAGCGAGGCGATCAGGAGCGACAGTCCGGTCACCACGAAGGGCGCCACGATCGCCAGCAGCTTCTCCCACCGCTTCCAGAGAGACGCGGAGGTGACGCGGGCGACGCCCACGATCCAGCCGAGCACCGGGGCGAGGAATCCCCCGAAGCTCAGCGTCAGGGCGGCCGTGATCGCGAAGCCCCGGGTGGTCGTCGCCGGTCGTCGTCGCCTGACCGGCGCTGCGCTCGGGGCCGCCACGACGATGTCGGGGCCGCTCCCCGGCACTTCGCGCTGAGCCTCTCGAGCGATCTCGCGCGGGTCGCCCAGCTGCGCGATGCGCACGGCCATCTCCTCCGTGTCGAGGCCGGCGAGCTCCTCGGCGATGCCGCCGCGGATGTCTGCCGCGACGCCGTGCGGCAGGTCGCGCATCGCGGCCTCCAGACGGGCGAGGTAGTCCTCGCGAAGGGCTTCGGGCGTGTTCTCGATCATGGTCATCCCTCTCCGACGATGCCCGAGACGACTCGGGCGAACGGCGTCCACTGCGCACGGAACCGCGCGAGCTGCTCGGTGCCGGCATCCGTCAGCCGGTAGTACCTGCGCACCGGACCGCTCTCCGACGGCAGGTCGTATGTGCTCACCCAGCCGTTGTCCCTGAGCCGTCCGAGCAGCGGGTAGAGCGTGCCGATGCTGGCGATCAGGCCGGCGCCGGTGAGCTCCTCGGCCAGCTGCCAGCCGTACATCGGCTCGCGCGCAAGCTGCCCGAGCACGCAGTACTCGACCACTCCCTTGCGCATCTGCGCACCGACGTCTGTCATGCATCACAAGGTAGCATGCCACGCACGTTACCGTCGGATCCGCTCATCGCCGTGGCAGGCTCGGTACACTGCTCCCATGGCTGACAGTTCCTTTGACATCGTCTCGAAAGTGGATCACCAAGAGGCTGAGAACGCCCTCAACCAGGCCCGCAAGGAGATCGAGCAGCGCTACGACTTCAAGGGCACCGGAGCGTCGATCGCGTGGAGCGGCGAGCAGATCCTCATCATCGCCAACACCGAGGAGCGCGCGAACGCCATCCTCGACGTGTTCCAGTCCAAGCTGATCAAACGCGGGATCTCGCTGAAGAGCCTCGACTCGGGAGAGCCCTTCGCCAGCGGCAAGGAGTTCCGCATCGTCTCGAGCCTCAAGGACGGCATCTCGTCCGAGAACGCGAAGAAGATCGGCAAGATCATCCGCGACGAGGGCCCGAAGGGCGTGAAGAGCCAGATCCAGGGCGACGAGCTGCGCGTGCAGTCCAAGAGCCGCGACGATCTCCAGGCCGTGATGGCGCTGCTGCGGGGCTCCGACCTCGACGTCGACCTCCAGTTCGTCAACTACCGCTGACCCGCGGGTCGGCCGCGACCCCTCCCCTCCTCTTCGGCACCCCGGCCGAGGAGCCGCGAGCGTGCCCGTTCTTCAAAGTTTTGTCATATCTCCATTGCATTCCGGTATATCGATTCAAATGATCGACACTGAGAGATGGTCGTCCCTCGGGGCGATCGACGATGCGTGTGCCGCGTGACGGAGTGCCGTCGAACGGTCTCGCGCTCTCGGGATTGTGAGCCTCCCCCCGTGGGGACGGGGTTCGCGGCGGTCCCACGCGCTCGCGTCGTCTGAGCCGGCGGGTGCTCTGCGCCCGCCGGCCGCCGAGAGCACTTAGACGAAACTCTCGCGAGCACTGAGGCCGTCCTGCAACATGCGCGCAGCGTTAGGACTTTTGCGCGTAGTGTGTTGGCATCCTGCGCGAGCTGAGATGAAGTCGCCCTCCCGGGCTGCTCACCGGCGGCGAGGAGAAGGAAAGCATTTTGGGGGCGGGGGTCCATGGACGACGTGGGATCGAAGAACATCGGCGAGAGCAAGCAGCTGCTGGCCGAAGAGGTCTTCCAGCACATCGGCTGGCAGATCGTCGACGGGACGCTGGCTCCGGGTCAGCGCATCCGCGACCTGGACGTGGCCGAACGGCTCCACGTCTCACGCACACCGGTGCGCGAGGCCCTGCAGCGGCTCGAGCGCCTCGGCATGGTGATGATGTACCCCAGCCGGTACACCGAGGTGACCGAGGTGACCACCGACACCGTCGCGCAGTCGCTGGCCTTCGCCGGCTACCAGGCCGGCATCGCGGCCCGACTGGCCGTACCGCGGCTCAGCGCCGTGCAGCGCGAGCACGTCGCGGAACTCGTGGAGGCGATGTACGACTCCCTTCCCGACAGCGTGCAGACCATGAACACCCGGTGGGCGGTGTTCTCCTACCTCGGAGAACACAGCGACAACGCGCAGCACTGCGTGGTCATCGAGGAGACCACCGTGGCGCTCCTGCGCAACCTCCGGCACTGGACGGTCCCCGTCGACGACCGGGAGCGGATGCTGCAGGTCTACGTCGACTTCCACGACGCGATCCTCCGCGGCGACGGGGACGAGGCGGAGCGCCTCACCCGCGAGATGCACTACGTGTGACCGGTCCCGCACCGATCGCGCACCAGCCGGTCACCCAGCGGTCCAGGCGTCGATAGGCGTCCTCGCGCGCGTCGTGCCGGGAGAGGAACACGTCGTGCAGGGCACCGTCGATCCGCTCCACGGTGACCGACGGCCCCAACCGGAGCGCGGCGCGCGCGATGTCGTCGACCACCAGGACCGAGTCGGCGGCGGTGAGCTCGGCCGACCAGCGCGTCGGCGGCACCGAACGAGCGGAGAGCAGCACGCACACCGGTGCGCTGATCGACAGCCCGGACGCGACGGTCCGGTGCCCGGACAGGATCGCGTGCAGCCAGCCGGCATAGACGGCCATGGTCTGTGCGGGGCGCCACTGCAGGTTCACGTCCATCGGGTCGTCGGGGTCGGCCACCTCCTGCTGCGCCCTCGTGTAGAAGCCGAGGTCGATCTGCGGAGCCACCTCGAGCGGACGGATGCGCGCCTGCAGTTCGACGACGGGTGCGAGAGCGGCCCGCACCGGTGCGATCTGGAACTCGAGCCACGGGCTGTTCAGGATGACCGCGTCTGCGGCGTCCGGATGGCGCGACGCCCACAGGCTCAGCGTCAGGCCGCCCGTGGAGTGGCCGAGGAGCACGAGCCGTCGGGCGTCGGATCCGTCGACGGCGTGCCCCATGGCCGCCAGCGCGGCGGCGATGTCCTCGTCGTACGTCGCGAGGTCGGCGACGTACCCGGGGGTCTGCCCCTCGCGGAGGCTCCGGCCGTACTTCCGGAGGTCCAGAGCGAAGAACCGCGCCCCTCTCGACGTCCAGAAGCGAGCGAGCCGCTTCTGGAAGAAGTAGTCCGACCAGCCGTGGATGTACAGCACGTCGACGCCGTCGAGGAGCGGACGGCGTCCGCGGACCCGATCCCACCAGGGCTCATCGGCAGGCAGTGCCCGGACCAGCGTGGCCACGACCGGACCCTGATCGTCCGAACCCAGCTCAAGAGTGAGCTGTTCGAACTCGTCGCCGAGAACATCTGCGATCCAGTCGGCCATGGATGCCTCCCCTGCCAGCCAGGCTAGCCGAGCAGGTCACTGCGGTGCAGGACGTCCGACCGTGAAGTTCTGCACGATCTGCTCCGCGAGCGGCGCCAGATCCGAGATGCCGGAACCCTCGTAGGTGGTGAGCCGGATCCAGTCCGGGCCGATGCGGACGTCGAGGATCGAACGCTCGAACTCGTCGACACCGGTGAGCGCGGCATCCGCCCCTTCGATGTCGACGGGGGTGCCGTCTTCGATCCGCTCGAAGGCCCAGGCGCCACCGGGAAGGGTCGTGATCGTCAGGAATGCCTGCGACTCGTACTCGGTCTCACCCGCGGCGTAGTAGCAGATACGCGATCCGTTGACGACCTGGTACACCTCGGAGGGGATACCCCAGCCGCCGAAGGAGTCGATGAGATAGGCCTCGCCCCCGAGGGACTCGGCGAGTTCGTCGGCGGTGAGGAAGCGGGTGCATTCCACGCCGACGATGTCGCTCGGGGCGATCTCGACGGCCCGCAGGGTGGAGGCCGCGGAAGCGCCGAGTCGACGCAGTCCCTCCTCGATGGGCGCTTCGTCGCCGACGGCGAGGGCCTCGTCGATCACGAGTCCGGAGACCAGCACGTCGCCTTCGATGAGTTGGAAGAAGCACATCCCGCTGTCCTCGCAGCGGGCCTCCTCGCCGAAGTAGCCACCCCGGGACGCCGCGCCCTCGGTCACCGTCTGCGCACCCGGAAGGATCGTGATCGCCCAGCTGCGGCCGCTCTCTCCCGTCGAACAGGCGATGCCGCCGGGGCGCTGGAACGCGTAGATCGCCGGACCCGGGTACCAGTTCGGCGAGGACACCAGGCTGAGGGTCTCGGCGACCTCACCGGCCGGGGCGCCGACCAGTGTCGTCATCTCGGCCGCGACGTCCTCGCAGGTCACGTCGAAGGCGGGCGTCGGCTCGACCGCCGGCCCGACGGTGGGGGTCGGGGTCGGCGAGGACGTCGGCGAGGCGGATGCCGTCGGCTCGGGCTCCGGGGTCGGTGCACACCCGGAGACCAGCAGCAGCGCCACCGCGCCGAGGATGAGAAGAGAACGCCGTCGCATGCCCTCAGCCTAGGAGGCGGACCTGCGGCGCACGGGGAGCGGCTCGCAACGATCCGGTGACGGCCCTACGTCCCTACTCGCCGCGGGAGACCCGCACCATCTCGTCGCGCGGCACGACCTTGACGCGGGCGCGCTCGTGCGGCGCGCCGAGTCCGATCTCATGCTCGTCGAGGCGGTGCCAGCCCTCCAGGTCGGTCCACTGCACCCCGCGCTCCTGCAGGAGAGCCGGAATCGACTCCTCCGACGGGTCCTCCGGCTGCCACCAGGAGCCCTGGTCGTTGATGATGTGCCGGACGGTCTCCATCGCATCGGACTTGGTGTGCCCGATCAGACCCACCGGGCCGCGCTTGATCCAGCCGGTCGCGTAGATGCCGGGGACGCGCTGGTTGGAGTCCTTCGCGAGCACCTGCCCCTCGCGGTTCGGGATGACACCGTGCTTCTTGTCGAACGGCACACCGGGGAGCGGCGATCCGAAGTAGCCGATCGCGCGGTACAGCGCCTGGATCGGCACATCTCGCAGCTCGCCCGTGCCGACCGCGCCGCCCTCGCCGTCGGGCTGGGTGCGCTCGTAGACCAGAGCGGCCACGCGACCGTTCTCGTCCTTGCGCACCTCGACGGGCCGCGCCCAGAAGTGCAGGTGCAGGCGACGCGAGGCGGTGCCGCCCGCGTTGTTCACCGAGTCCCGCTTGCGCCACGACTGCAGCACGCGGTCGATCACCATGACCTGCTTGTTGCTGGCGACGGCTTCCTTCGAGGCCTCGTCGTAGTCGAAGTCCTCGTCGTAGACGACCATGTCGACGTCGCGCAGCTCGCCGAGCTCACGCAGCTCGAGCGGGGTGAACTTCACCTGCGCCGGTCCGCGGCGGCCGAACACGTGCACGTCGGTGACCTCGCTCGCCTGAAGGCCCTCGTAGACGTTCGCCGGCACCTCGGTGACGAGCAGGTCCTCGGCGTGCTTCGCCAGCATGCGCGCCACGTCGAGCGCGACGTTGCCGTTGCCGATCACGGCGACCGATGCGGCGTCGAGCGGCCACTCGCGCGGCACGTCGGGGTGGCCGTCGAACCAGCTCACGTAGTCGGCGGCGCCGTACGAGGCGACCGCATCGACACCGGGGATGTCCATCGACGTGTCGCGGATCGCGCCGGTCGCGAAGATCACGGCGTTGTAGTGGCGCTTGAGGTCGTCGAGCGTGATGTCCTCGCCGAAGCGGACGTTCCCGAACAGGCGGATGTCGCCGCGGTCCAGCACGTCGCGGAGCGCGGTGATGATGCCCTTGATGCGGGGGTGGTCGGGGGCGACGCCGTAGCGGACCAGGCCGTAGGGGGCGGGGAGCTGTTCGAACAGGTCGATGGAGACGTCGAACTTGCGCTCGGCCTTCAGCAGGATGTCCGCGGCGTAGATGCCCGCGGGGCCCGCACCGACGATGGCCAGTCTGAGCTTGGTCATGGGAGGTCCTTTCGTATGCCGTCGCGCCCGTTCGTGCGACCGTCCGGTCGCACGGCCGGGTTCAGCTGGAGCGCTCGGCGAGGGTCTCTGCGAATCGGGTCAGCGCTTCGCGCACGGTGCCGCGCGGCAGCGGTCGGAGTGCGTCGATCGCGTCCTGCGTCCACGAGTGGGCGAGCTCGAGGGTCTTCTGCGTCACCGCATGGTCGCGCAACTCGTCGAGGGGCCCGTCGAGGATCGCGGGGTCGGCTCCGTCGGCGAGGAGCGCCACGCCCTCGTCGATGCGAGCGGCGAGATCGACGGATGCCGCGTCGGATTCGACCTTCAGCAGGAGGTACGGCATGGTCGGCACGCCGGCGCGAAGATCGGTGCCCGGCACCTTGCCGGTGTCTTCGGGCTTCGCCGAGAGGTCGATGACGTCGTCGAGGAGCTGGAAGGCGACGCCGATCTTCTCGCCGTAGACCCGCATCGGCTCCTCGTACTCGGCCGGAGCGTTGGAGAAGATCACTCCGCCCTGCGTCGCGGCGGCGATCAGCGAACCCGTCTTGTCGGCGAGCACCTGGATGTAGAACTGGATCGCGTCGTCGTCGGGCTGCGCACCGAGGGTCTCGTGCATCTGGCCGAGGACGAGGCGCTCGAACGTGTCGGCCTGGAGCCGGATCGCGCGCTCGCCGAGACGCGACATCAGCTGGCTCGCGCGCGAGAAGAGGATGTCGCCGGTGAGGATGGCGATGCTGTTGCCCCAGACGGCGTGAGCGGCGGGGACGCCCCGTCGTCGGTCGGCGCCGTCCATGACGTCGTCGTGGTAGAGCGAGCCGAGGTGCGTGATCTCCAGCGCCTTGGCGACGTCGATCACCTCGTCGGTGTTGCCGTCGCCGAGCTGAGCGGCGAGCAGCGTCAGCACCGGACGGATGCGCTTGCCGCCGGCCTCGTAGAGGTAGCGGCTGGCGGCGTCGGCGAGCGGATCGGCGACGCGCACGTCTTCGGCGAGCCCGGTCTCGACGAGCTCGAGGCCGTCTTCGATGGCGCGCGCGACGCGTCGGGCGGCGGGGCCGATGAAGACGCGATCACTGAAGCCGAGACGGCTCGCCAGTCGCGAACCCGGCGCGATGGGGCTCGAAGTCACGGTCCCAGCCTACCTTCGTCGAGTGCGACGATTTGCGCCGGGCGTTCTCACTCGGGCTTGCGCGCTCTGTGCAGGGCCACGATGCCGAACGAGAGGTTGCGGTACGCGACATCCGTCCATCCGCTCTCGCGGATCCACGCCGAGAGCTTCCTCTGGTTCGGCCACTCGCGGATCGACTCGTTGAGGTAGTCGTAGGCGTCGCCGTTCGTACCGGCGACCCGGGCGACGCGCGGCAGCACCTGGTCGTTGTAGAACCGGTAGGCGCCGCGGAACAGCTTGCCGGGCGGGGTGGAGAACTCGTTGATCACGAGCCGGCCGCCGGGCTTGGTCACCCGGAGCAGTTCGCGGAGCGCCTTCTTCGGATCGCTCACGTTGCGGAGGGCGTACGACATGGTGACCGCGTCGAATTCGGCATCCGCGAACGGCAGATCGGTGGCGTCGGCCTGCACGAAGGAGAGGTTGCGCATCGTGCCGTGCCGGCGCTGCCCCTCGGCCAGCATGCCCGGTGAGAAGTCGGCGGCGACGACCTGGGCGCCGCTGCGCGCGAGGGATGCCGACGACGAGGCGGTACCCGCTCCGAGGTCGAGGATGCGCTCGCCCGGCTTCGGCGCGACCGCCCGCGTAGTGGCCGCACGCCACAGCGCGTCGTTGCCGAAGGTCATCGCCGTGTTCGTACGGTCGTACCCGGCCGCGACCTGGTCGAACATGCCGCTGACGCGGGCGGGGTCCTTGCCGAGATCGGCGCGGTTCTTCTCGTTCGGGGTCACGCGTTCAGTCTAGGCGCGAGACCCAGGGCCTCGAGCCGGTCGAGCCAGGCGTCCGGCGTGGCATCGTCGAACGGCGCCCGCTGCGTGCGGACGCGCTCCTCGAGGTCGAGGGCGAGGGCCTCCAGGCGCGTCATGATGTCGGCCGGGTACCCGTACTGCACGCTGTGCTCCGCCCACTCGTCGCGATCGTCGACCCAGGTGCCGCGCTCCCCCTCGACGCGCACGACGTCGAGGTCCATGTCGATGCCGGTCGCCAGAAGCGGATCGTCCGACCAGCGGATGTCCCACCCGAGGTCGATGTAGACGCGCATGCCGTGCGGGTGGTCGCGGTTGACCGTGAGGGCGAAGTCGGTCTGCCGGGGCACGAGCGTGACGTTGGGGCCGGCGGCCACGAACCGCGCGCCGGGTCGCTCGCTGAGCCAGCCGACCGGCTGCCCGATCCAGTCGCCCCATTCGTCGGCGCCCAGGTACACGCACTCGTGACGCCAGTGCGGCGATCCGTCCCACTTGCGCCACTGGAAGATCATCTCGGCGCCGGCGGCGGGTCGTGCATCGCTCATGCGCCCACCCTACGACGGCGGGGTTCCCGGGGATCGACGCGGCTTAGGCTGGAGACGTGCACACCACCCACCTGGTCGTGGAGACCCGCGAGATCGACCCCGTCGAGGATCTCCTGGCCTACGCGGATCCCGCCCGCCCCCTCGCCTGGCTGCGTCGCGGCGACGGCATCGTGTCGGTCGGCGAGCCCCTGGCGGAGGTGCGCCCTCCGTCCGTCGGCGGGGAATCGCGCAGCGCTGCCCTCAGCACCTTCTGGAAGGGCATGGCCGCTCAGGCCGAGGTCGACGATGCCGTCGGACTGCCCGGGACCGGTCTCGTCGCGTTCGGCGCCTTCGCGTTCGACGAGGAGTCCGCCGCCGACAGCGTGCTGATCGTGCCGTCGCAGGTGCTCGGGCGGCACGGCGACCGCTTCTGGCGCACCCGCATCCGCATCGCGTCGTTCCCGGAAGACCGCGGCGAGCTCGCCACCCAGCCGTACGGTCCGCACTGGGCCGGCACCGTCGGCCCCGGCGCGCAGAGCCCCCAGGGCTACCAGGACTCCGTGCGCGCCGCACTGGGCCGCATCGCCGACGGCACGCTGAGCAAGGTCGTGCTGGCGAGAGACCTCACCGGCAGCATCCCCCCGGGCTCCGACCTGCGCCGTCTCGTGCGCGCCCTGTCGACCGGCTATCCCGACACCTGGGCGTTCGCGGTGGACGGTCTGATCGGCGCGAGCCCGGAGACGCTCGTGACGGTCCAGAAGGGCACCGTCACGGCGCGCGTGCTCGCGGGAACGATCGGACGAGGCGCCGACGCGGATGCCGACACCGCGGCATCCGCTCATCTCGCCTCGAGCACCAAGGACCTCGACGAGCACCAGTACGCCGTGCAGAGCGTGCTCGCATCGCTGCGTCCGCACACGCGCGCTCTCGCGGCGAGCGAGCAGCCGTTCCTGCTCAAGCTGCCGAACCTCTTCCACCTCGCGACCGACGTCGAGGGCGAGCTGGGCAACGGCGAATCAGCGCTCGATCTCGTGCGCGTGCTGCACCCGACCGCCGCCGTGGCCGGCACGCCGACGGCGGCGGCCATCGAGGCCATCCGCGACCTGGAGCCGTTCGACCGCGGGCGCTACGCCGGGCCGGTCGGCTGGGTGGATGCCGCGGGCAACGGCGAATGGGCGATCGCGCTCCGGTGCGCGCAGTTCACCGCAGCCGCCGACGACATCCGCGTCACGGCATACGCCGGTGCGGGAATCGTCGCGGGATCGGACCCGGAGTCCGAGCTGCTGGAAACGCGGGTCAAGTTCCGACCGCTGGTCGACGCGCTGGCCTGACGCGGGATCAGCTCGCAGCGAGGCGCTTCTTCTCGGCCTCGACATCGAAATCGGCGCCGGGCCACTGCGGATCGATGTCTTCGAGCGCGGCGAGCAGCAGCTCCTGCACGGCCAGACGCGCGAACCACTTCGAGTTCGCCGGCACGACGTACCAGGGCGCGGCCTCCGTCGACGTGCGATCGAACACGGTCTGATACGCCTCCATGTACTGCGGCCAGAGCATCCGCTCGTCGACGTCGCCCGGGTTGTACTTCCAGTACTTGTCCGGCCGCTCGAGGCGCTCCATCAGCCGCGCCTTCTGCTCCTCCGGGGAGATGTGCAGCATGACCTTGATGATGCGGGTGCCGGACGCCGCCACCCGCGCCTCGAACTCGTTGATCGCGTCGTAGCGGCGCTCGATCTCGGGGGCGTCGGCGAGCTCGCGCACGCGTCCGATGAGGACGTCCTCGTAGTGGGAGCGGTCGAAGACCCCGATGAATCCGGGCTCGGGCAGCCGCTTCTCGATGCGCCAGAGGAAGTCGTGCTCGCGCTCCTCCGGCGTGGGCGCCTTGAACGCGGCCAGCGACACCCCCTGCGGATCGACACCGCCGACGACATGCCGCACGATGCCGCCCTTGCCCGCGGAGTCCATGGCCTGCAGCACGAGCAGCACGGCGTCCTTGGCGACGCCGACCCGGCTCTCGGCGAAGAGCCGCTCCTGCAGGTCGTTGAGTCTCACGAGGCCGGCGGCCAGGTCTTTCGCACCGTGCGACTTGCCTCCGCCGTAACCGGGCTTGGCGTCGGGGTCGACATCGGCGAGGCGGAAGCCGTCGGTGACTCGCAGCGTCTGGGACCAGCTGTGCGCGTTCATACGCACATCCTGCCAGTCATCGCGCCAGCGGGACCTCGATGATCTGGCGACCGCCCCGCGGCGAGGTGAGCGCCTGGTCGAGCGCCGTGCGGGTCGTGACGCGCTGGTACTCCCAGCCGTAAGCGCGCGCGAGGTGCTCGAGCCTCACGGTGTGCGGCGTGTAGAAGGCGCGGTCGAGATCGGCCGGAGGGGCGGATGCGGCCACCTCGAGCGCGTCGAAGATCGTGCCGCCGCCGTCGTTGCCGACGATGACCTGCACCCGCGGCTCGTCTTCGCCGGGCGGGAGCAGCAGCGCTCCGACATCGTGCAGGAAAGCGAGATCGCCGAGGAGCACGCGGGTGATCCCGGGGGCGCTGCCGGCCTGGCTGGCGAGCGCGATGCCCGTCGCCGTGGCGATCGTGCCGTCGATCCCGGCGAGTCCGCGGTTGGCATGCACCGGCACCTTCTTGCCGCCGAGCACACCGTCGGCGACCCGCACCAGCCGCGAGGATCCGAACATCAGCCGGTCGTGCGGCCAGGTCGCGCGCCACACCGCATCGACGAGGAGTTCGCGGTCGAGAGGGCGACGCACGGCATCGAGCTCGGCCTTGACGGCCTCCCGGCGGGCGGCGAAGTCGGTGGACGCGAGAGCCTCGGGGTCGGGGGCGTGCTCGCTCAGGTCGACCGCCTCGGCCGCGGATGCCGCGAGCCACGCGCCCAGCCATTCGCGGTCGGTCTCCCCCGCCTCGACCGCCACGGCGGCGACCGGCCGGGTGCGCCCGTTGAGGTTCAGCTCCTCGCCGCCGCGACGGACGGCGACGACCTCGACGCCCTCGCGCGCCAGGAGCCCCGCGACCTCGCGGCTCAATGTCGGATGCCCGAGCACGACGGCCCGTTCGATGCGGCCGCCGAGGTCGTCTCGTCGCAGCAGCGCGCGGTAGCCGTGCACGATCTGGCGACCGAAGCGCGCGCCGCTGACGATCTCGGCGATGAGCGGCCAGCCGCCGGCGTGCGCGATCTCCTCGGCCTCGGGACCGGCATCCGCGCCGGCGACGACGACGGTGCGCGGTCCGCGCGCGAGCAGGAGCGCCTCTGCGGGCGCCCGACGCGGGGCATCGCCCGGCACGACGTCGATCTCGGGAGGAAGCCCGGAGAGCGGCTCCCGGGAGGGGAGGTTGAGATGGACGGGCCCGGCGATGCGCGGAAGCGCGTTCCCGGCATCCGATGCTCCGAGAGCGGCGGCTACGGCGCGCGCGGCCAGGCCCGTCCAATCGCCGTCCCCGGGGACCGGAGCGTCGATCTGGTCGCGCACCCAGCGATCGAAGAAGCGCTCCTGCCGCGTCGCCTGGTTCGCCCCGACGCCGCGCAGCTCAGGAGGGCGGTCGGCGGTGAGCAGCAGCAGCGGCACCCCGGAGTGGAACGCCTCCATGGCGGCGGGCAGAAGGTTGCCGACGGCCGTGCCCGAGGTGCAGATCACCGCGGCGGGAACACCCGTCTCCCGGCCGATCCCGAGGGCGGTGAAGCCGGCGACGCGCTCGTCGATGCGCACGTGCACCCGCAGCAGACCCTGGTCCGCGAAGCGCACTGCGGCGAGCGCGAGCGCCTGCGAGCGGGAGCCCGGCGAGAGCACGACATCGCGCACGCCATGCGCGATGAGATCGGCGACCAGGGATGCCGCAGCATCCGTCGCCGGAGATGAGGTCACGGGCGCGGATCCGCGGCGGGAGGCTCGTCGGTCTCCTCGTCGAGGCGCGCGAGCTCCTCTTCGAGGCGCTTGATGCGCGCGTCCTGCTCGGTCTTGCTGATGCTCTGCAGGAACGCGGGGTCGTCGTCGGGGGCGAGCACGCGGCGGAGGCTCTCGTCGTTCGCGCGACGGCGGCCGATCGTGAACCAGAGGATGCCGCCGATCACGGGGATGAGCACCACGATCGCGATCCAGGCGGCTTTGGGCACGCCTCGGTGCCGCGTCGCCGGCTGCACTGCGCAGTCGACGATGCTGAACACCCAGAACACGGCGGCCAGGAAACCGCCGACGATCAGTAGTCTCGCCACCCTTACAGTGTAGGCACGTCCGCAGTGCCGTGGCCTCGAAGAGGGCAGAGGCCGCGTTGCTAGACTGCGCGGGAAATGCTGCCCTCGTCGCCGGATCGGATGCCGCGAGCGCGAGCCGAGCAGATGCTGATCCTGAGGGTCGCCATCGCCGTCGGCCTCGCGCTCCTCCTGGTCGTGGGCGCCTGGTCCACCTCGCACGGCTCGGCCGACGTGCACGCCTCGCTCTGCGTCGCGCCGGGCGTCGCCCATCCGGCCGATGCCTCGGGCGGCGGCGCTCACCAGGACACGGTGTCGGCCGTCGACGTCCTGTCGTCCGATGCGGCCGTGTGCGTCATGGCGGTGCTGTGCGGTGTCGCGGTGGCGCTGCTGTTCCTGCGACTGCGCGCCGGAATCGGCCGCGCGCTCGGCCCCCGCACGGGCCGCCCGTCGGCGCCGCCGCGCGCCGGCCCTGCGCGGGCACTCCCCGGTCTCACCCTCACTCAGCTCTCGATCTCCCGCACCTGAACCTCGACGCGTGCATCGAGCCGCCCCGCGCGGCATCCTTCCCCGTCGTACCCGTGTGTCTGGAGACCCCATGAAGACCTCTGTCAAGGCGACCCTGATCGCCATCGCCGTCGCCGTCGTCCTGCTGATCGTCGGCATCGTCTATGCCATCACCCAGCGAGCCGCCGCGCCCGATCCCTCGGCGGACGGAGGGCCCCAGGTCGTCCGCTCCGACTCGCACGTGCTCGACGAGGGCGCAGCGGATGCCGTCACCGTCGTCGAGTTCCTCGACTTCGAATGCGAGGCATGCGGCGCGTTCTATCCGGTCGTCGAGGAGCTGCGCGAGACCTACGCCGGCGACATCACCTACGTGGTCCGGTACTTCCCGCTGCCGGGTCATGTGAACTCGACCCAGGCCGCCCTCGCGGCGGAGGCGGCCGCGCAGCAGGACCGCTTCGAGGACATGTACCACCGGCTGTTCGAGACCCAGGCGCAGTGGGGTGAGAACAGCGCGGAGACTCCGGAGGTGTTCCGCGGATTCGCCGAGGAACTGGGGCTGGACATGGCGGCCTACGACGCCGCCATCGCCGATCCCGCGACGCGGGCGCGCGTGGAAGCCGACATGAGCGACGGCGAGACGCTCGGGGTGAGCAGCACGCCGTCGTTCTTCATCGACGGCGAACCCCTCGTGCTGCAGGAGTGGGACGACCTCGAGCAGGCGATCGAGAAGGCCGTGAACGGCTGACCGCCTGTCGCTGGCGCCCTCCCCGGTGCATGATGTCGGTATGAGCGAGCGCTCATCGCCGGCGGACCCGGCTGCGGAGGACGCGAGGGTCCCGGCATCCGAACAAGGGCGCACCACCCCGACGACGGAATCGGATGCGGTGCTCGGTCGGCGCGCCCAGATCCTGGCGACCGAGCACTGGGGGCTGCTCGCCGCACGCAGCACCGCACAGAGCGAGGTGCTCACACGCATCACCATCTTCCTCACGCTCGTGTCGGCGGGCCTCGTGACGATCGGTCTGCTGGGACAGGCATCCGGCTTCACCGGCTGGTTCGGTGGCGCGTCGATCGCGATCCTGGCGTTCCTGTGCCTCATCGGCTTCATGACGCAGGTGCGGGTCATGAACGTCTCGGAGGAGGACATGATGTACGTCGTGGCGATGAACCGGCTCCGCGGCGCCTACGTCGACCTCGACCCGCACGTCGAGGAGATCTTCCTCGCGTCGACGTACGACGACCAGGAAGGCATGAAGCTGACCTGCTCGTTCCTGCGGCGCCGCAGCGTCAGCATCCTGCTCGGGAGCTCCGTGATGCTGCTGATCGTGGTCAACGCCTGCGTGACCGGACTCTTCATCGGCTCGGCGATCATCGCCGGCGGAGGGGTGTTCGGATGGGCCGTCGGTCTCGGGATCGCGGCAGGCGGCGTGTTCGCCGCGGGGTTCATGACCTTCGGCGGCGTCGGGTTCCGGTCGGCGTGGAAGCATCATGTCCCGCGCCGGGGAACCCCCGGCGCGACGCCTCCCTCGCTACGCTGAGCGCATGAGCGAGGCTCCCACGCGAACCCCGAACCCCGTCATCGCCGTCGTGCGCCGGATTCCGGCCACCCTGACCATGGTGCTGCTGATCCTCGTCGTGGGCGTCGTGTGGCGCGGACTGTGGACGTCGTTCGAGGACACCGCACTGTTCAAGGATGTGGCCTACGGCCTGCCGAACCTCGCCGACGGCAAGTGGTGGACGCCGCTGACCGGCACCTTCTTCGTGAACCAGCCGTGGGTCTACATCTTCACGATCTTCGGATTCTGGGGCATGGGATACCTGGAGTTCCGGCGCGGATCGCGGGTCGCGCTCGCCTACTACTGGGTCGGTCAGCTGTTCGCGATCTTCGCCACCGCGCTGCTGCTGTTCGCGCTCTCGCGGTTCCCCTGGGCCTGGGCCTCGGCACAGGCGCAGGCACTCGACGTCGGCGCCTCCGGCGGCACGATGGCCTGCATCGCCGCAGCCGTGGGGCTCTTCCGGCCGCCGTGGCGCGTGCGCGGCTGGCTGATCCTGCTCGGCTTCGTCTTCATCGCGATGCTGTTCTGGGGGAAGGTCGCCGACCTCGAGCATCTGCTGGCGGTCCTGCTGATCCTCGTCGTCGATCGGACGCTTCGGGTGCGGCACACGACCGTGCGCGAACAGCGACTCATCGCCGTGGTGGCGATCCTCGTGCTCGGCGCCGTCGAGATCATCACGACGTTCGTCGCGACCGACGGCCCCTTCGGCCCGACGGAACCGGCATCCGGCGGCTTCATCGATCTGGCGATCGATCTCGTCGTGATCCTCGTGCTCGTGAACGGTCTGCGCCGCGGCCGACGCTTCGCCTGGGTGCTCGCTCTTCTGCTCGGCATCTTCAACGTGCTCGTCGCCGCGCTCGTCCTGACGCTCATCACCGTCTTCAGCCAGGCCCAGCTCGACCTCCGGTGGGACGGAGAGACCGAGCTCGCCCTCGCGAACGGCTTCCTCTGGCTGATCGTGCTCGTGTACCTCGTGTGGGTGCGGCGAGCGTTCCGCGCCAAGCGGCGCTCGACGCTCGGCATCCAGCCCTCCCCCACGATCGACGATGTCAAGACGCAGCTGCGCGCGCACGGCGGCGGAACGCTCTCATGGATGACGACCTGGGACGGCAACAGCTACGCCCGTGTGCCCGGAGGCGTCGTCGCCTATCAGCGCCGCAACGGGGTCGCGCTGGCGCTCGCGGATCCGATCGGTCCGGCCGAGGAACGAGCGGAGGCGGTCGCCGGATTCATCGGCGCCGCCGAGCACGCGGGCCTCGTGCCGTGCTTCTTCAGCGCGGATGCCGCCACCCGGGCCGCGGTGCCGTCCACGTGGCGGAGCATCGTCGTGGCGGACGACACGATCGTCGATCTGGCAGGGCTCGAGTTCACCGGCAAGCGCTGGAACTCGGTGCGGTCCTCGCTCAACCGCGCCGGTCGCGAGTCGATGACCTTCCGCATGACGCAGTTCAAGGCGGAGCCGTGGGGCGTGCAGCAGCAGTTGCGCGCGATCTCGGAGGCCTGGGTCGGCGACAAGGACCTGCCCGAGATGCGCTTCACCCTCGGAACACTCGAGGAGGCGGAGGATCCCGAGGTGCGGCTCGCACTCGCCCTCGCTCCGAACGGCGACGTCGACGGATTCCTCTCCTGGCTGCCGGTCTACGGCGACGAGGGCGTGGTGCGCGGATGGACCCTGGACCTCATGCGGCGACGCGACGGCGGATTCGGCCCGGTGATGGAGTTCCTCATCGGCTCCTCCGCCCGGCAGTTCTCCGACGAGGGCGCCGAGATCATGTCGCTCTCCGGAGCTCCTCTCGCGCACGACTACCCGCCGGATGCCGGGATGATCGCCGCGCTCAGCGACAAGCTGGCCGAGGCTCTCGAACCCGTCTACGGCTTCGGGTCGCTGCACCGCTTCAAGCAGAAGTTCCACCCGCGCTACGAGACGATGTACCTCCTGTTCCGCGACGAGAGCGACCTCACCCGCATCGGCGGCGCGCTCACGCGGGCGTTCCTCCCGGATGCGACGATCCGGCAGTTCGCGGGCGCGGGACTGGAGCTCGTGCGCGGGGGCGGCAAGGACTAGAGCGGACGGGCTCAGGAGTCGCGGGGCCGCTGGCGGAGCTGCTTGACGTCGGTGCGGCGCTGCTTCGCCTTCAGTCGGCGCTCCTTCGAACCCCGACTCGGCTTCGTCGGACGCCGCGCGGGCGCCGGTGGGCGCAGGGCCTCGGCGACCAGCGCGGCGAG
>NZ_SSDJ01000057.1 GCF_004794465.1 Microbacterium sp. K24
ACGGCGAGCCGGGCACCGGCGGCCTGGTCGACCGAGAGGCCGCGCGCGCCGTGGCCGGCCGAGTGCAGTGTGACGACCGGCACGCCGATCCGCAGGTCGTCGAGCGCCTCGAGGGTGCGCGCGTGAGGGGCGACGACGACGATCCCCTCGACCCCCTGGGCGATGAGGTGATCCACCGCCGAGACCACGGCCTCGGCATCCCCCGCATCCGCGAACGCGGCGCTCACCCAATACCCCGCCCTGCGCGCCGACGCCTCGAGCGCGGCGATGCTGCGCGACGGCCCGTACTGCAGCGCATCCGAGGCGAGCACGCCGAGCGTGCGGGAGCGGCGGGTGCCCAGGGCGCGGGCGGCGTTGTTCATCCGATAGCCGAGCTCGGCCATCGCCGCCTGCACGCGCTCGAGGGTCTCGGGCGCGACGTCGGGGTGGTCGTTGAGCACCCGCGACACGGTCTGCCTCGACACCCCGGCGAGCGCGGCGACATCGCGGACGCCGACCGTACGACCGGGGGTGCTGCGCGACTCACTCACGCCGACGAGTGTACGACGGCCGGCCTCCTCGGCTCGCAGTCGTGCCACTCTGGAGACATGCGCATCGCTCTCACGGGATCATCCGGCAAGCTCGGCCGCGTCGTCGCACGCGAACTCAGGTCGAACGGCTACGACGTCATCGGCATGGACGTCGCGGGCAGCCGCGGCCCGGACTTCGTCCAGGTCGACCTCACCGACTACGGGCAGGTCGTCGACGCCTTCACGGCGGTGGGCGACCGGCATGACGGCATCGACGCGGTCGTGCATCTGGGCGCGATCCCGGCCCCCGGCATCCGCTCCGATGTCGCGACGTTCCACAACAACATGCCCGCCACGTTCAACGTGTTCTGGGCGGCCGTGCGTCTCGGCATCCGTCGCATCGTCTACGCGTCGAGCGAGACGGTGCTCGGCCTGCCGTTCGATGTGCCGCCGCCCTACGTGCCGGTCGACGAGGACTATCCGGCCCGCCCGGAATCGGTGTACTCGCTCGTCAAGACGCTCGAGGAGCACATGGCGACCGAGCTCGTGCGCTGGCACCCGGAGGTGTCGATCACGGCGCTGCGCTTCTCGAACGTGATGGATCCTGAGGACTACGCGGCCTTCCCGGACTTCGACGCCGACGCGCTCGCGCGGAAGTGGAACCTGTGGGGCTACATCGACGCCCGCGACGGGGCCCAGGCCGTGCAGCGTGCGCTCGAGAACGCGGCTCCCGGGTTCGACCGGTTCATCATCGCCGCGGCCGACACCGTGATGACGCGGCCGAACGCCGAACTGCTCGCCGAGGTGTTCCCCGACGTGCCGGTGAAGGGCGAGTTCGGTCCGAACGAGACCCTGCTGTCGATCGACAAGGCCCGGCGCGTGCTCGGGTTCGATCCGCAGCATTCCTGGCGTGACCACGTCTGACCGACGCCGCTCCAGCCTGCTTCCGGTCGCAGTTCTTGCCGCTCCGGGACGCTCGTGACGGCCGAAACTGCGACCGGAAGGACGCGTGCCGGCCGAAACTGCGACCGGAACCCGACTACAGCCCCAGGCGCTCCAGGTACGGGTTGACCAGCCGGCGCTCGGGGTCGAAGCGGGCGGCGAGGGCGGCGAAGTCGTCGAAGCGCGGGTACCGCGAGCGCACCTCGGCGCCGTCGAGAGTTGCGACCTTGCCCCAGTGCGGGCGGGCCGTCGGCGGCAGGGCCGCTTCGATCGTCGGCAGCAGTGCGCGGACGGCGTCCTCCTCCGGCTTCCAGGTGAAGTGGATGCCGACGGCATCGGTCTCGAACGACGAGCTCAGCCAGAGCTCGTCGGCGCGCACGGTGCGGATCTCGTTGACGAGCAGCAGCGGGGCGATCTGCCCGGCGAGGGTGCGCACGGCCTGGATCGCGGCGACCGCGTCAGCGCGGGGCACGAGGTACTCCGTCTGGATCTCGGCTCCGGCCGAGGGCGTGAACTCGAGCCGGAAGTGCGGCAGCCGCTCGAACCACGGGCCGGCGACGCCCTGCTGTGCCGTGCAGGCGATCGGGTCGACGCCGAGGATCGGATGCCGCTCACCCTGGGCGGCCTCGGCGCCGAGTCGCTCGAACAGCGACTCGCGCGCCAGCTCGTGCGCCTCGGGAAGGCGCTGCTTGACCCAGATCTGATCGGCGATGTCCGTGCGCTGCCAGGTCGAGAAGATGCTCACGCTGGTGCCGCCGCCGGTCACGTCGTCGAAGTCCCGGAGGATGGCGTCCCAGTCCGGATGCTCGAACACGTGCTGCGCGATCTCATAGGTCGGCTCGACGTCGAGCGTGACGTCGACGACGGCGCCGAGCGCCCCGAGGCTCACGACAGCGCCGTCGAAGTCGGCGTCGCCGCGGCGGAGTGTCCGCGTCTCGCCGGCCGGCGTCACGATCGTGAGGCCGCGCACGGCGCTCGCGAGCGAGCCGATCGTGTCACCCGAGCCGTGCGTGCCGGTGGTGACGGCTCCGGCGACCGAGATGTGCGGGAGGGAGGCGAGGTTCGCGAGGGCGAGACCTTCGGCCTCCAGCTGCGGGGCGATGTCGCCGTAGCGGAGCGCTCCCGAGACCCGGACCGCGTCGCGCGCGTCGTTCACCTCGAATACCGGGGCGAGGGCGTCGAGGGCGATGAGCGTGCCGTCGGTGTCGGCGAGGTCGTTGAAGGCGTGTCGTGATCCCAGCATCCGCACCGGACCGCCCTGTGCGAGCAGCGCGGCCAGCTCATCGACCGACGACGGATGCTCCAGCCGTGATGCGCGATACGTGAGGTTGCCCGCCCAGTTGCGTTCGATGCCCATGGCGCCATGATAGCCAGGCCACGGATCGCTACAACGATGTAGTCCTGTCGTCGACGATGCTCCGCCAGTAGGCTGACCGGATGACTGCGACGCTCCCGCCACGCGCGACGATGAAGGATGTCGCCGCTCTCGCCGGGGTGTCGATCAAGACCGTGTCGAACGTCGTCACCGGCACGGTGTCGGTGCGGGAGGAGACCCGCGCCCGGGTCGAGTCGGCGATGATGCAGCTCGATTTCGTGCCGAATCTGAGCGCGCGGGGCCTCCGCAAAGGCCGCTCGGGCATCATCGCGGTCGCCCTTCCCGACCTCGCCACCGCCTTCTCCGCCGAGCTCATGCACCGCATCGTCGAGGCCGCCCACGAACGCGGTCTGGCCGTGCAGATCGAGGAGACCGCCTCGGTGCCCGAGCGCGAGAAGGAACTCGTCTCGCGGGCCAGGGCACACCTCGTCGACGGGCTGATCCTCAATCCGATCCGTCTCGAGGACAGCGTCATCAAGTACTCCGACCGGCTGCCGCCGCTGGTCGTGATCGGCGAGGTCGAGCAGAATCGCGCCGACCACGTGCGCATCGACAGCCGTCTCGCCGCCGCAGACGCCACCCGTCATCTGCTCTCGCGCGGAGCCACGCGGATCGCGGTCGTCGGCGCCGACGACGACCCGTCCGTCGCGACGGCGACCAGCCGCCTGCGACTCGAAGGCATCCACGACGCCCTGCGCGATGCCGGCATTGCGCGGGATCCGGCTCTCGAGGTGAATCGGCTGCCCTGGTCGATGGCCGGAGGAGCGGATGCCGCGCGCACGCTGCTCGCCCGCGGAGTCGCGTTCGACGGGATCGTGGCCCTCACCGACTCCCTGGCGCTCGGAGCGCTGCACACACTGCATGATCATGGCATCCGCGTGCCCGACGACGTGCTGGTCACCGGGTTCGACGACGTCGAGTTCTCGAAGTACACCTCCCCCTCCCTGACGTCGGTCGCCTTCGACCGCCGCGCGTTCGCGGAGGCCGCACTGGGTCTGCTCGAGTCCCGCATGGACGATCGCAGCACCCCGCCGCGCGCGCTCACCCTGTCGCACCATCTGCTCGAGCGTGCCAGCACCGACGGCCGTCCCCGCGGCTACCGCCCCTGAGCCCGCCTTCGAATCGCGCAACTGGTCGCTTCTTCGGCGACAAAGCGACCAGTTGCGCGATTCGAAAGTCTCGCTGCTTCTTGCGCGTCGATTACATCGATGTAATGATGAGGCGTCCACCCACGGTCACGAAGGAGTGACGATGACGCCCCCACTCGATCTGTCCCGCAGGCAGTTCCTGGCCGCCGCCTCGGTGGCCGCCGGCACGGCCCTGCTCGCCGGCTGCGCTCCCGGCGCCGTCTCTGGCTCCGCAACCCAGACGCTGCAGTTCTGGCACCTGCTCAGCGGAGGCGACGGTGTCACCATGTCGCAGCTGCTCGACGAGGTGAACGGCGCGCAGAGCGCGTTCCGCATCCGCCCCACCGTGCTCGCCTGGGGCACGCCGTACTACACGAAGCTGGCCATGGCGGGGGCCGGCGGTCGCGCTCCCGACGTCGCGATCATGCACGCGACCCGCACGGTCGGTTGGGCGCCCGGCGGACTGCTCGACCGGTGGGACCTCGACGAGCTCGCCTCGCGCGGCATCGACGAGTCGACCTTCCCCCAGCCGATCTGGGAGAAGGGCTTCGTCGGCGAGGGCATGTACAGCGTCGCACTCGACGCCCACCCGTTCGTGATGATGTTCAACACCGACATCTGCGATGCGGCCGGCGTGCTCGACAGCGACGGCAAGCTCCAGGAGACGTCCTCCCCCGAGGAGTTCCTCGACCAGCTGCGCACGGTCGGCGGCACGGCCGAGGGCCACGCGCTCTCGTACGGCTACCTCGGCGACGGCGCCCAGATGTGGCGGCTCTTCTACACCTTCTATACGCAGCACGGCGGTGCCATCGAGCTGCCGCCCGGCGGTCCCGCCGTGATCGACAAGGATGTCGCCGTCGAGTCGCTGTCGCTCATGCGCACCCTCCTCGACGGCGAGATCGCGCTCGCCCAGGCCGACTACGGCAGCGCGATCGCCGAGTTCGCCACGGGCAAGAGCGGGATGCTGTTCACCGGCGTCTGGGAGCTGCGCACGATGCAGGCCGCCGAACTCCCGTTCGACGCGACGATGATCCCGACCCTGTTCGGGACGCCAGCGGTCTACGCCGACTCGCACTCGTTCGTGCTCCCCCACCAGACCAACGCCGACCCGGTCCGCCGCACGCTGACCTATGACTTCGTCGCCGACATGCTGAAGAACTCCTTCGGCTGGGCCGAGGCCGGCCACATCCCCGCGTTCCTGCCCGTCACGGAATCGCCCGAGTACGCCGATCTCGTCCCGCAGGCCAACTACGCCGAAGCCGCGCAGTACGTCGTCTACGACCCGACGGCCTGGTTCACCGGCTCCGGCTCGAACTTCCAGGGCGAGTTCGGCGCCGCCGTGCAGAACGTGCTGCTCTCCGGCGACGACCCGGCCGCCGCGATCGACCGGTTCGAAGCCCGCGTGAACACGCTCCTCCGACAGCCGAACCCCGCCGATCCCGAAGGGACGTTCGGATCATGACCACCTCAGCGACCTCCATGAGCGCCACCGACTCCACCCGCACGATCGTCACCGGATCGAAGACCACGCCCCGCGGCCGCCGCGCCGGATCCCGCAACCGCGAGCAGCTCATCAGCTGGGCGTTCCTCGCCCCGTTTCTGGTGGCCTTCCTGCTCTTCCTGGTCTGGCCGATCATCCACGGCATCATCCTCAGCTTCACCGACCAGTCGCTGACCGGCGCCGGCGGAGCCTTCGTCGGCTTCGCCAACTACGCCGAGGCCCTCGGCGACCCGAAGATGTGGCAGTCGATGGGCAACACGGTGTGGTTCACGCTGCTCTCCACCGTGCCGCTCGTCGTGATCGCCCTCGTCATGGCGGCTCTCGTCGATCGCGGCATCCCCGGCCAATGGCTGTGGCGGCTGTCGTTCTTCATGCCGTTCCTGCTCGCCTCGACCGTGATTTCCCAGATCTGGGTGTGGATCTTCAACCCGCAGGTCGGCGCGGCCAACAACATCCTCGAATTCTTCGGGCTGGAGCCGCTGGCGTGGCTGCAGAATCCCGACACGAACATGATCTCCATCGTGATCGCGACCGTGTGGTGGACCGTCGGCTTCAACTTCCTGCTATACCTCGCGGCGATGCAGAACATCCCGCCGCAGCAATACGAGGCGGCATCCCTCGACGGCGCCGGCGCCTGGCGGCAGTTCTGGTCGATCACGCTTCCTCAGCTCGGCCCGGCCACGGTGCTGATCCTCATCCTGCAGATCCTCGCCTCGCTCAAGCTGTTCGATCAGGCGTACCAGATGCTCGGCGGGGTCGCGAGCGACACCACCCGTTCGATCGTGCAGTACATCTACGAGGCCGGATTCGTCAGCTACCGGTTCGGCTACTCGGCCGCCATCTCCTATGTGTTCTTCGCCCTCATCGTCATCCTCGGCGTCGCGCAGGCGCTCATCACGCGTCGCCGGAAGGAGCAGTTCTGATGTCCACCGCCACTGTCGCATCCCCCGCCACCCACACCGAGGCGATCACCACCGCCGACGCCGGCAAGCCCCGCCGCGCCCACCTCCCGGGACAGAAGCCGTTCGGTCCGCTCCGCATCGTCGCCTTCGTCGTGCTGCTGCTGCTCGCGATCGGCTGGCTGCTGCCGTTCCTGTGGGCGGTCGCGACCGCCTTCAAGACCGAGACGGATGCCGCGTCCGGCGATCCGGGATGGATCGGCGCGAGCGGTCCCACGACCGACGCCTTCACGGCGATCCTGTCGCAGGGCAACGTCTACACCTGGGCGCTCAACAGCCTGTGGACGTCGATCGCCATCACGCTGATCACCCTGACGATCTCGGCCCTGGCCGCCTACGCCTTCTCGCGCCTGGACTTCACCGGGCGCAAGTGGCTGTTCGTCGTCATCATCGCCTCGATCGTGGTGCCGCCGCAGGTGCTGATCATCCCGCTGTTCTACCAGATGCTCGCCTTCAACATGATCGACACCTACTGGGGGCTCATCCTGCCGCAGGTCGTCGCGCCGGCGATGGTGTTCATCCTGAAGCGGTTCTTCGACGCGATCCCGATCGAGCTCGAAGACGCCGCCCGCGTCGACGGCGCCAGCCGCCTGCGCATCTTCTGGTCGATCGTGCTGCCGCTGTCGCGTCCCATCATGGCGTCCGTCGGCATCTTCGTGTTCATCGCCGCGTGGAACAACTTCCTCTGGCCGTTCCTCGTCATCAACGACACCACGCTGATGACGCTGCCGGTCGGGCTGCAGACCGTGATCAGCGCCTACGGCGTGCAGTACGCGCAGGTCATGGCGCAGGCCGTGCTCGCGGCCGTTCCGCTGATCGTCGTGTTCCTCATCTTCCAGAAGCAGATCGTCAAGGGAGTCGCGACGAGCGGCTTCGGCGGTCAGTAGACCTGCCCTCGCGGCATCCGTTCCCCACCCCAGGCCCACTCACGAGGAGAGCTATGTCTCAGGCCCGCATCACCATCGACCGCGACTTCACGATCGCCGACGTCCCCCGGAGGCTCTTCGGGTCGTTCGTCGAGCACATGGGGCGCTGCGTCTACACCGGCATCTACGAGCCCGGCCACCCGCAGGCCGACGCCCGCGGATTCCGGCAGGACGTGCTCGCCCTCGTGAAGGAGATGGGGCCGACGGTCATCCGCTATCCCGGCGGCAACTTCGTCTCGGGATACCGCTGGGAGGACGGGGTCGGACCGGTCGAGGATCGTCCCGTGCGCATCGACGGCGCCTGGCACACGATCGAGACGAACGCCTTCGGACTGCACGAGTTCATGGACTGGGCGAAGGAGGCCGACGTCGAGGTGATGGAGGCGATCAACCTCGGCACCCGCGGCGTCGAGGAGGCCCGCGCGCTCGTCGAGTACGCGAACCACCCCGGCGGCACGTACTGGTCGGACCTTCGCCGCAGGAACGGCGCCGAGCAGCCCTTCGACATCAAGCTCTGGTGCCTCGGCAACGAGCTCGACGGGCCGTGGCAGATCGGCGGCAAGACCGCGTCGGAGTACGGGCGGCTCGCGCAGGAGTCCGCCAAGGCGATGAAGCTCGTCGACCCGTCGATCGAACTCGTCGCGGTGGGGTCGTCCGGTCGCTCGATGCCGACCTTCGGCACCTGGGAGCACACGGTGCTCACGCACGCCTACGACGAGGTCGACTTCGTCTCGATGCACGCGTACTACCAGGAGCACGACGGAGACGCCGAGTCGTTCCTCGCGGAATCCGTCGACATGGACGCCTTCATCGAGGGCGTCATCGCCACCGTCGACGCGGTCAAGGTCGCCGGAAAGCACACCAAGCAGGTCGACATCTCGTTCGACGAGTGGAACGTGTGGGACCAGACGAAGTACAACGACGTCGAGGCCGTCGAGATCGCGAAGGCCGGGTGGAAGCAGCATCCGCGCCTCATCGAGGACACGTACAACGTGACGGATGCCGTCGTCGTAGGCACTCTGCTCAACAGCCTCCTCCGCCACGGCGACCGGGTGAAGATCGCGAACCAGGCCCAGCTGGTCAACGTGATCGCGCCGATCCGCTCGGAAGAGGGCGGGGCCGCCTGGCGGCAGACGAGCTTCTGGCCGTTCGAGAGGATGGCGCGCCTCGCCAAGGGCCGCATCCTGCGGCTCGCGGTGTCGGCGCCGCAGATCGAGACGAAGCGCTACGGCGGCGTCGACGCGGTCGATGCGGCCGCGACCTGGGACGAGGCGACCGGCCGGGTCGTCGTCTTCGTCGCGAACCGCTCCCTCGACGAGTCGAGCGACCTCACGATCGACCTGCACGGTCTCGGCGACCTGCGGGTCGTGAGCGCCGAGACGCTCACGATCCCCGAGGGCGGCGATCGGCACACCGCGAACCTCGAGACCGCCCCCGACACCGTGCACATGGTGCCGCTCGACGGCGCCGCGGTCGCCGACGGCGCCGTGCGCGCCACGCTGCCTCCGCTGTCGTGGTCGGTGATCGAGCTCGACGCCGCTCGCCGCTAGGCGGTTCGAATCGCGAGAAGGCCCCGATACTTCGAAGTATCGGGGCCTTCTCGCGACCGGGATCAGCGGCGACCGGGATCAGCGGCGACCGACGGCATCCTCCACGAGACGGCTCGCGATCAGATCGTCGACGCGCTTCCGGTCCCGCGGGTAGAAGCGGTACAGCAGTCCGAGGAATGCCGCGTTCACCAGCATCATGATCACGAGGATCCAGAGGAAGACCGCCTGCAGGCTGAAGGCGTCGGCCAGGACCCCGGCGACGAAGGTGAACGCCGCCCATCCGATGACCTCGAAGATCGTCAGGTAGATGACGAAGCCCTGAGCACGGAGCTCGGGCGCCATCACCGACATGAGGATCGGTCGGTTCACCCCGGGGTTGAGGCCCTGGGCGATTCCCATGAGTCCCCAGAACACCGCGTAGAAGCCGATCGAGGCGACATCGAACTGCGTCGCGAAGAACGCCACGATCGCGAACAGCACCTGGGCCGTCTGCAGGAAGACGACGCGACCGTTGGGCCCGCCGCGGCGGTCGAGCGCCGAGACGACGAACCCGCCGCCGACGGTGCCCAGGAAGTATCCGATGCCGAACGGCAGCGCCACGATGGCGGCGACGGCGTTGTCGAATCCGCGCTCGGTGACGAGGAACTGCACGCCGAAGACCGCGATGAGCAGGTGCCCGGAGAGCAGTCTCGAGCCCATCATCACGCTGAAGGTCGGGATCTTCATCAGCGCGAGGGAATCCTTGAGGCGGGGGCGGGCGTATTCGATCCGCGCGACCTGCGCGCCGTAGTCCGCCGCGCCCACCTCCGGTTCGCGGAACAGCACCAGGACGAGGACGCCGGTCGCGATCAGCAGTGCACCCACGCCCCAGAAACCCCAGCGCCATCCGGCGTCCCAGAGCGAGAGCAGGCCGATGATGGGCCCGATGATGGAGCTGAGGATCGCCGAGATCCCGTAGAGCATCCCGACGGCGCGGCCGCGCGACTTGTCATCGAAGGAGTCGGCGATCACGGCATTCGTGATCGGGGTGAGTCCGATCACCGCACCGGCCTGCAGCGTCTGCAGCAGCAGGAGCAGGAGGAAGTTCTCGGCGAAACCGGATGCCACGGCGAGGGCGCCGCTCACCAGCGTGCTGACGAAGATCGCCTGGCGTCGCGTCGTGCGATTCGCGTACCAGACCCAGAAGGGTCCGAAAGGGACGCCGACGAGGCGGCCGAGCGTCGAGAGGAGCCCGAGTTCGGTGTTGCCGAGGCCGAGGGTCTTGGCGATCGCAGGGAACAGCGTGGTGGTGAGACTGCCCTCGCCGCTCTCGACGACCGTGACGCCGATGAGGGTCGAGAGGTTGCGCCAGCGCCCCTTCACCTTCGCCGGCGCCGGCGAGGCGGCAGGGTCCGTCGACACCGAGATGGCCGTGTTCATGTGAGTCCCTTTCGTCATTGAAATGGTCGACGGCGAGCGCGTCAAGTCATTACACAAGTGGAATGGACACATACTCCACTAGTGGAATGCTCGTGTCAACAGTCGGGTTCCAGGGACGCGAGGAGTGCCGAACCCCGGATCAGCGCGCGGCGGCGGACGGCTGCGGGACGGGGAGCGTACCGTCGAGCAGCTCTCGCCGGAGCTCCTCCAGCTGCGCGATGTGCAGGTCGATCTGCTGCGTGCCGTGCTGATGGAGCCGCTCGCCGACGGCGGCGGCGAGGACGCGATCGAACTCGACCGGCGTGCCCTCCGCGATCGAACGATCGCGGAACCGGTACTTGGCGACCTGGTCGCGCCGCGCTTCGAGCTCGACCTCGACGAGGGCGATGAGCTGCTCGGGCGTGAGGTAGCCGGCGAACCCGAGCCGCGCGGCGAACTCGGGATCCTGGAAGCGGCTCGGCGGCGAGTAGGGACCCTCGAGCCAGTCCCGGAAGACGGTCATCCCCTCGGGCGTGACGCGATAGATCTTCGCGTCCTGCGCCCCCGCGCGTTCATCGACCGAGTACGCCACCCATCCGCGCTCCGTCATCGAGGTGAGCGAGCGGTACACCTGGCTCATCGTCGTGTTCGAACGGAGGAATCGACCGTGGGTGTCGAGGAACTTCTTGATCTCGTACCCGGTGCGCGGCATCTCGCCGAGGAGACCGAGGAGGAGGTGCTCTAGCTTCATGGGTCCGGTCCGAGGTCGGTGGTGTGCGGAATTCCCGAAGAATGACACAAGTGTCATGAGGTGTCAACGCGCGGCGACGTTGACACGTCCACGTCCCCGTGTCAGAGTGGGTTCACTCTATTCCACAAGTGTCATGGTCGTCTGAACGTCGGACGGCCAGAGGGAGACGCAACGATGCGCGCCATCATGGTCATGTTCGACAGCCTCAACCGGCACATGCTGCCGCCGTACGGGTCCGATGAGATCGATGCGCCCAATTTCCGCCGACTGGCCGACCGGACCGTCACGTTCGACAACTTCTACGCCGGCTCGATGCCCTGCATGCCGGCACGACGCGAACTCCACACCGGGCGACACAACTTCCTGCACCGCAGCTGGGGACCCCTCGAGCCCTTCGACGATTCGATGCCCGAGATCCTCGGACGGCACGGCATCCACACCCACCTCGCCAGCGACCACCCGCACTACTGGGAGGACGGCGGAGCGACCTACCACCCGCGCTACACGACGTGGGAGTTCTTCCGCGGACAGGAAGGCGACCCGTGGAAGGCGCAGGTCGGCGGCGACGACGGTTCGGCCGGCGGCTTCAAGGGTAGGATGCACCGCCAGGACGCGATCAACCGCGGCTACCTGCGCCGCGAAGCCGACCACCCGCAGACGCTGACGTTCGACGCCGGTGTCGAGTTCCTGCAGACCAACGCCGACGCGGACAAGTGGTTCGTGCAGATCGAGTGCTTCGACCCCCACGAGCCCTTCTTCACCTACGACGAATACAAGAAGCTCTACCCGCACGACTACGACGGTCCGGAGTTCGACTGGCCGCCCTATGCCAAGGTCACCGAGTCCGCCGACCAGGTCGAGCATGCCCGCTTCGAGTACAAGGCCCTGGTGAGCATGTGCGATCGCTCGCTCGGGCGGGTGCTCGATGCGATGGACGAGCACGACATGTGGGACGACACCCTCCTCATCGTCAACACCGACCACGGCTTCCTCCTCGGCGAGCACGGCTGGTGGGCGAAGAGCGTACAGCCCTGGTTCGACGAACTCGTGCACCTGCCGGCGTTCGTGTGGGACCCCCGCACGAAGCGCGCCGGCGAGCGCGACGCCGGCCTCGTGCAGACCATCGACATCGCGCCGACCCTTCTGGACTTCTTCGACGTCGCGCCGACGGGCGACATGCTGGGCGCGCCGCTCGCGTCCGTCACACGCGACGGCGCACTTTTCGGCATCCACGGCGGGCACGTGAACATCACGGATGGACGGTACGTCTACATGCGGGCGTGCGCGACCCCGGAGAACGCCCCGCTCGAGGAGTACACCCTCATGCCCACGCACATGCGCGGCCGCTTCGCCCCCGCCGAGTTCCAGGGCGCCGAGCTGGCAGAGCCGTTCTCGTTCATGAAGGGGATCCGCCCGCTGCGGCTCACCGGCCGCGCGCAGATCAACCCGTACACCTACGGCACGCTGCTCTTCGACCTGCAGGAGGACCCGGCGCAGGAGCATCCGCTCGACGACGCCGACCTCGAACTGCGGATGCTGCGCCTGCTCGCGCGCCTGCTCCGGGAGAACGATGCGCCGGAGAGCCAATTCCTCCGCCTGGGGATCCCGATCGACGGCGACCCGACGGAGGAGCACCTGCTGGTGCACGCCCAGCGCGACCGCGCCGCGGCCGCCGCCCTCCCCCTGCCCTCCCTGGACGACTTCGCCAGCGGAGCGTTCGGACTGGCGACCTCGGTCCCCGAGCTGCTGGCCCACCCGCGCTCGCGCGAGGTCGTCACGAGGTACGCGCCGATGCTCGGTCAGAGCGAGATCCTCGGGATGCTGGGCAGCACGAGCCTCTACAACCTCGCCGCCGTCATCGGGCTGCCCGTGCCGCAGCTGCACCGCATCGCCGACGAGCTCGCCGCCATCTAGGGGCTCTCCTTCTTCTCCTCCGACGCCACGAGCGAGAGCGGATCGGCGATGTCCTCGAGCGACTTGCCGGCGGCGCTCACCCCGAAGATCCCGCAGACGATGCCGCCGAACATCATGATCGCCGCACCCAGGACATAGCCCCAGAACAGCGGACCCCGGTCGCCCGTCTCCGCGCTCTCTCCGATGAGAGCCCCGTACAGCACCGGAGCCGCCGCGCCGACGAGCTGCCCGATCGAGAACACGTACGAGATCACCTGGCTGCGCAGTTCGAGCGGGAAGATCTCGCTGACCGTCAGGTACGCCGCCGATGCCCCCGCCGACGCGAAGAAGAACGACGCGCACCAGAACGCCGTGTGCGTCGCCGCGTTCAGCGTTCCCGCGTTGAAGAGGAAGGCGCTCACGAGAAGGATGAGACCCGCCAGCATGTACGTGCCGAACAGCATCCGCCGTCGACCCCAGGTGTCGAAGAAGTGGCCGAGCACCAGTGCGCCGGTGAGGTTCCCGACGGCGAACACGATGAAGTACTGCGACGCGGAGGCGGGTGGGGTGTCGTAGAAGTTCTCCAGCACCAGCGCGTACGTGAAGAAGATCGCGTTGTAGAGGAACGACTGCGTCACCATCATCGTGATGCCGACCAGGGTGCGCCGGGGGTACTTCTTGAACAGCACCTTCACGATCACGAGGAACGGGACGCGGCCGTACTCCTTGACCGTGATGGCCTTCGACTCGTCCACGGGAGGGATGGTCTTGCCCTCGTTGCGGATGCGCTCCTCGATCTCATCGACGTTGCGCTCGGCGGCCCCCTCGCGGCCGTGCGTCATCTGCCAGCGCGGGCTCTCCGGGATGTGGCGGCGCAGCCAGATGATGAGCACGCCGAGCACGGGACCGAGGAAGAAGCTGAGCCGCCAGCCGATGTCGGCGGGAAGGATGTCGGTGTTGAGGAAGAACACGTTCGCCACGGCGCCGAGAGCTGCACCGCCCCAGTACGTGCCGTTGATCGCGATGTCGACACGACCGCGGTACTTCGCCGGGATGATCTCGTCGATCGCCGAGTTGATCGCCGCGTACTCGCCGCCGATGCCCGCACCCGCGACGAACCGCCAGATGTAGAAGAACCACGGCGCGAAGGCGAGCCCCGCGACGGCGGACCCGATCAGGTACACGGCCAGCGAGACGAGGAACAGGTTCTTCCGTCCGAGGCGGTCGGTGAGCCGCCCGAACACGAGGGCGCCGAACACCTGCCCGAGCAGATAGCACGTGCCCGCCAGCCCCACCTCCGCCGGGCCCATGCCGAGCGTGGCCGCGTAGCCGTTCGCGGCGACGATCTGCACCTCGAGGCCGTCGAGGATCCAGGAGAACCCCAGTCCGACGACGATCATCCAGTGGAATCGCGACCACGGCAGCCGGTCCAATCGTGCGGGGACGAGTGACCGGACCTCCTTGACGGAAACGTCGGACGCGGACATGGAGCCTCCCTCTCGAGGGGCACGCCGTGGCCCCGGCATCCGTCTTACTCCTCCCGGCCGGCCCGATGCACAGGGTTGACCGAGAGACGGATGCCGCGCTAGGGAAGCCGTCGCAGCCGGCGGCTCAGCCGGCGGCCTCCTCCGGCCGCTCGAGCACGTCGATCGCCGCAGTGTCGGGCTCGTACTCGTCGATGTGCCGCTCGTCCGGACCGTCGTACGCCGACAGCGGGCGGATCAGGGCGTTCGAGGACTGCTGCTCGATGATGTGCGCGGTCCAGCCGGTGATCCTCGCCGCGACGAACAGCGGCGTGAACGTGAGCGTGTCGAAGCCGATGAGGTTGTAGGCCGGCCCCGAGGGGTAGTCGAGGTTCGGGTAGATGCCCTTGCGCTCGACGAACTCGCTCTCGAGCTTCTCGTACAGCTCGCCGACAGCCGGCTTGTCGTAGTGCGCGACGAGCGAGTCGAGCGCGACCTTCATGGTCGGCACCCGCGAGTCGCCGCGCTTGTACACCCGGTGCCCGAAGCCCATGATCTTGCGCTTCTCGGCGAGCGCTTTGTCGAGCCAGGCCTCGACCTGGTCGGCCGTGCCGATCTCGTCGAAGATGTGCATGACGGCCTCGTTCGCGCCGCCGTGCAGCGGACCCTTGAGGGCGCCGATGGCTCCCACGACGGCCGAGTACAGGTCGCTGAGCGTCGAGGTGATCACGCGGGCCGTGAACGTCGAGGCGTTGAACGAGTGCTCTGCATAGAGGATCATCGAGCGGTTGAAGGCGTCGACCACCACGGGGTCGGGCTCCTCGCCGAACGTGAGCCAGAGGAAGTTGGCGGCGTAGTCGAGGTCGTCGCGGGGCTCGACCGGCTCCAGGCCGCGACGGCGACGCTGGCCGTACGACACGATCGCCGGGAGGGCGGCGAACAGGGTGAGGCTGCGCTCGAGGTTCTCCTCGGGCGTGCCCACCGCATCGAGCACGTTGGCGATGCCGGCGGTCTCGATCGCGCCGATCACGCTCACGGCCGTGCGCACCTCATCCATCGGATGGGAGTCCAGCGGCAGCCGGTCGATCGCGTCCTTGACGACGGGCGAGAGCGCGCGGTGCGTGCGCTCGGTCAGCCGGAACGCGGCCAGCTCCTCGGGAGTCGGCAGCTCGCCGTTCCAGAGCAGATAGGCCACGGCCTCGAAGGGCTGCGTGGCGGCCAGCTCCTGCACGGGGTAGCCGCGGTAGAGCAGGCTGTTCGTCTCAGGGTTGACCTTCGAGACCGCCGTCGTGTCGACGACGACGCCTGCGAGGCCCTTCTTGATGTCCGGCTCGGTCATGGTCACTCCTTCGTGGGTTCCCGCTCGATCGTGAAGTTGAAGACGCCCGAGTCGAAGTGGTTGTAGGACTCGTAGTCGATGAGGTCGTAGAGATCGGCGCGGTGCTGCATCTCGCCGAGCTTCGAGGTCAGATGCCCCTCTGCGTTCAGAGTATCCAGTGCGCGCCCGGATGCCCCCATCGAGATGCGCAGGAGCGACACCGGCCAGATGACGAGAGCGACGCCGGCATCCCTCAGCTGGTCGGTCGAGAACAGCTCGCTCTTGCCGAACTCCGTCATGTTCGCGAGGATCGGCACGTCGAGCGCGTTCGCCATCGCCTCGAATTCGGCGAGGGAGCGCATGGCCTCGGGGAAAACGGCATCCGCTCCGGCATCCACCAGCGCCTTGGCGCGGTCGATCGCGGCATCCAGTCCTTCGATCGCGCGGATGTCGGTGCGCGCCATGAGGAGGAAGTTCGGGTCGCGACGGGCGTCGGCGGCGGCGCGGATGCGTTTGATCGCGGTGTTCTCGTCGACGACGCTCTTGCCGTCGAGGTGACCGCAGCGCTTCGGGTTGATCTGGTCCTCGATGTGGGTGCCGGCGAGTCCGGCATCCTCGAGCTCCTGGATCGTGCGGGCCACGTTCATCGGCTCGCCGAAGCCCGTATCGGCATCGACGATCGCGGGGAGCTCGGTCATGCGGGCGATCTGCTTCGCACGACCGGCGACCTCGGTCAGCGTGGTGAGGCCGATGTCGGGCAGGCCGAGGTCGGCGGCGAGCACCGCGCCGGAGATGTAGACCCCGTCGAAGCCCTTCTGCTCGATGAGCCGGGCGCTCAGCGGGTTGAACGCTCCGGGGAAGCGCAGCAGCTCGCCGCTCGCGAGCCGCTCGCGGAAGAGGCGCCGCTTCTCGGCGGGGGTCGTGGTCGAGTACAGCATCAGAACAGCCCCTTCGGCGCGTCGGCGCCCTCGAGCAACCCGGCCTTCGCGACGATCGACAGCTCGCCGACCTCGGCGGCGGTCAGCTCGGGAAGGCGCTGCACGAGCGCGAGGAAGCGCTCGATCTCGGCGGGCTCGAGCACGGGCTCTGCGAGCAGCCGGAACTTCGCGATGTAGTTCTCGCGCGCGAACGGCCGGGCGCCGAGCGGGTGCGCGTCGGCCACTGCGATCTCGTCGACCACGGTCGTCCCGTCGGTCAGCTGGAACTCGACGCGGCCACCGAACGCCTTCACGTCGGGGTCCTCGGAGTGGTAGCGGCGAGTCCACTCGGCATCCTCGGCCGTGGTGATCTTGTGCCACAGCTCGACGGTGTCGGGGCGTGCCGCGCGCGCCGGGGCGTAGGAGTCGACGTGGTGCCAGCCGCCGTCCTGCAGCGCGACGGCGAAGATGTACGGGATGGAGTGGTCGAGCGTCTCGCGCGATGCCGTCGGGTCGTACTTCTGCGGGTCGTTCGCCCCCGAGCCGATCACGTAGTGGGTGTGGTGGCTGGTGTGCAGCACGATCGAGGCGATGTTCGCGGGGTCGCGCAGCGCCGGGTTCTCGGTGCCGAGCTTGCGGGCGAGGTCGATCCAGGCCTGCGCCTGGTACTCGGCCGAGTGCTCCTTCGTGTACGAGTCGAGGATCGCGCGCTTCGGCTCGCCGGCCGCGGGCAGCGGCACCTCGTAGGCGGCGTCCTTGCCGTCGAGCATCCAGGCGATCACGCCGTCTTCGCCTTCGTAGATCGGCGCGGGGCTGGTCTGCCCGCGCATCGCCCGGTCGACCGCCTCGACGGCCATCTTGCCGGCGAAGGCCGGGGCGTGCGCCTTCCATGTCGAGATCTCGCCCTTGCGGCTCTGCCGCGTGGCGGTGGTGGTGTGCAGGCCTTGACCGACCGCCTGATAGATCGTCTCGACGTCGAGGCCGAGGAGCGTGCCGATGCCGGCCGCTGCCGACGGGCCGAGGTGCGCGACGTGGTCGATCTTGTGCTTGTGCAGGCAGATCGCGCGCACGAGGTCCATCTGGATCTCGTAGCCGGTGGCGATGCCGCGCACGAGTGCCCGGCCGTCCTTGCCGGTGTGCTGTGCGACGGCGAGGATCGGCGGGATGTTGTCTCCCGGGTGCGAGTACTCCGCGGCGAGGAACGTGTCGTGGTAGTCGAGCTCGCGCACGGCGACGCCGTTCGCCCAGGCCGCCCACTCGGGGCTCGTGCGGCGGTCGAGCGCGGCGCCGAAAAGGTTGGCCCCGACGCCGCCGGTGGAGACCGGGTGGCTGAACGCCTGTGCACGGGCCGCGTCGATCGGCGCACGGGTGAGGGATGCCGCGGCGACGGAGGCGTTGTCGATGATGCGGTTGATGATCATGTCGACGACGGGCTGCTCGACCTCGACCGGGTCGGCGGCGACCTCGGCGATCTTCCAGGCGAGCTGTTCTTCGCGGGCGAGGTTCTCGTCGCTGCGGTGGACGCGGACGTGGTGCGTGACGGTCATTTCTGTCCTTCGTTCAGGGTCTCGAGGATGCCGGTGAGCGCGTTGTGCAGGTGCACATGCGTGGCGTGGGCGGCGAGGTCGCCGTCGCGGGCGGCGAGCGCCTGCGCGATGGTGCGGTGCTCGGCGGCGGATGCCGCGAGCCGCGCCGGCTTGTCGCGCGCCATCCGCCGCACGCGCACGAGGTGGGTGCGCACGGTGCGGAGGGCGGAGGCGATGTAGTCGTTGGCGACGGCCGCGTCGAGCGCCGCGTCGAAGCGGGCGATGAGTGCGTAGTAGGCGTCACGCCCTTCGGCGGCGGTGAGATCGACATGGGCGAACTCGTCGGCGAGCGCGGCGAACAGCGCGGCATCGCCGCGGGTCGCGGCGAGACGGGCGGAGGTCTCCTCGAGCGCGCGGCGGATCTCGAACAGGGAGCGGATGTCGTCGGCATCCAGGTCCGCCACGACGGTGACCCGGGGCGACTGCTGCACGACGAGGCCGTCGGCGATCAGGCGGCGGAGCGCCTCGCGCATGGGGGTGCGGCTGACTCCGAGTCGGGCCGCCTGTTCGACCTCGCCGAGCACGGCACCCGACGGGAGATCACCGGATTGGATGCCGTCGAGCAGAGCCATATATGCGCGATCACTCGCGGACGTGCGCTCGACGGAGAGGCTCATTCCCCCAGTGTATACATAAACGGGATATCACAGCCCGCGTCACGTCCGAGAGTATTCCCTCGTATACATTCGTCGCGTCCGGTACCGCGGCCACGCTGAAAGCATGAGCCTGCGGTCGAGGCCGGCGGCTCCGTCGCTTCGGAGGAGATCAGCGCTTCGGAGGTCCGATCGGGCGCGATCCGCCCTCCCGAGTGCAGATCTCCTCCGAACCGGCGGGCGGATGACGGCGAATCACCGAGCGGATGCCGCGCGGCTGCCGATCACGGACGAGCGGCGGAGGCATCCGGCAGGGGCTCGACGAACTCGGCGGGGGCGGGCGGCACCGGCTCGCCGAGCTTCACCACGACGACACCGGCGAGCACGAGCGCGCCGCCGAGGGCCTGCAGTGGGCCGGGCACCTGTCCGAGCAGCAGCCACCCGAACAGCAGGGCGGCCACGACCTCGGCGAGCGCGACGAAGGAGGCGAGGCGCGATCCCAGCATCCGGGTCGAGGCGATGCCGAGGAAGTACGCGACCGCCGTCGCGAGCACTCCCATCGCGAGCACCGGCACGAACCACGGCAGGCTGCCGAATCGGTAGGCGATGTCGTCGGTGCTCCAGGCGATCGGCAGCACGCCGACGGCGCCCGCGATGGTCAGACCGACGGCCCCGAGCAGCAGGCCGCTGCCGGCCAGCGCCAGCGGAGGGAGCCCGGTGTCGGCACGGGCCGACAGCACGAAGTACGCCGCCGCGCCGACCATGGCTCCGAGAGCCCAGAGGATGCCGGCGCCGTTCACCGTCGCCCCCGTGAGGATGTCGAGCATGAGCACGAGGCCGACGAAGGCGATCGCCGCGCCGAGCACGCTGCGCCGACTCGGCCGCTCGCCGCGACGGACCCAGAGCCAGAGGATCACCGCGACCGGCGCCGTGTACTCGATGAGCAGCGCGATGCCGACATCCATCACGGCCACCGCCTGGAAGTAGAAGAGCTGCGTGGCCGTCACGGCGAGGAGTCCGTAGGCGGCGATCATGCCGGCGTTCTTCCGGAGCAGACCCCAGCGACCGCGCAACGACAGGATGGTCGGGATCAGCAGCACCAGAGCTGCGACCCAGATGCGTGCGGTGACCGCGGCGCCGGGCGTCCAACCCGCATCGATGAGACCTCGAGCCCATCCGCCGGACATCCCGAAGGCGAAGGCGGCGCCGATCGCGAGCGGCAGCCCGAGGCGGACGTTGCGCGCACCCAGCGAGACGTCATTGGTCACAGTGCTCATGGGATGTGACGCTACGCGCATCGGATGTAAGATGTCAACATGATCTTCACCGATGACACGGAAGAGGCCCTCCGCTCGGCCGTCTGGCTCGTGAACTCGGCGGAGGATCCCGAGACACTGGCCGACCTCGCCGACTACGAGGGGTTCCTCACGGAGTTCCCGTATACCGGGCGCATCGACCGGGACGAGGCGGAGCTGGCCTCCCTCCAGGCGCTGCGGCCGCGACTGCGCGCCATGCTCCTCGCATCCCGCGACGACATGGTGATCCGAGTGAACGACGCGCTCGACGAGAGCACGCTCACCCCGCACCTCGTCCGGCACGATGACACGGACTGGCACCTGCACGCGGTCGCCGACGACAACCCTCTCGCCGAACGCGTGCTGATCGAGACGGCGATGGCCCTGATCGACGTCATCCGCGCCGACGAGGGCTCCCGCATCACCGTCTGCGACGACGACACCTGCGAGGCGCTCGCCCTCGACCTCTCGCGCAATCGCTCGAAGCGCTACTGCTCGGCGACCTGCGCCAACCGCAACGCGGTCGCCGCGTACCGCGCCCGCCGCTCCGAGGCCTGACGCCCCGGCATCCGCGCCTCCGCCCTCGCACCACCCACCCGCGCACCGCGCCGTGCGCGGATGCGCAGCGTGCCCTGGACGCGAACCTGTCATCACAGGTACACTCAACTTGTCATTACAGGTTGCGCAGCGCCGCAGCATCCTCGCAAGGAGCACCGATGCCCGAGTTCCACACCCCGCCGATCTCTCCCCTGGCGATCGCCTTCGATGCGGAGAAGCTCACGCTCTCCCCGGAGGGGCCGACCCTCACCCGGCGGATGTCCGACCTCGAAGGCCTCTTCCTCGACGCCGACGCCTGGGCTGCCGCCGCACAGGGCGAGAACCCGGTCGTCTACACCGTCGTCAGCTCCCCCGTGCCCGAGATCGACCGCGAACTCCCCCAGTCGATCACCACGATCATGCCGGGCGACACGTCCGGCGAGCTGTGGATGACCAAGGGGCACCAGCATCCGAACCACCAGGGCGAGATCTACCTCGCGCTGAAGGGCCGCGGCGGACTGCTCATGTTCGACGGCGAGCGCACCGAATGGCTCGACATGCTGCCCGGGACCATCGGCTACATCCCGCCGGGCTGGGCGCACCGCTCGGTCAACACGGGCGACGAGCCCTACGCGTTCCTGGCCGTCTACCCCGGCGGTGCCGGGCACGACTACAGCTGGGTGCTGGAGCACGGCATGGGCTCGCGCGCCTACCGCGCGGCAGAGGGCGTCGACCTGCGCCCCTACGCCGGATAGGCCCGACCATGCTGATCGCGCACGACCTCGGAACCACCGGCAACAAGGCGTCTCTCCACCACGACGACGGCCGTCTCGTCGCCTCGGTCACCGTTCCCTACCCCGCGCACTTCGCCGCGGGCGGCATCGCCGAGCAGGATCCGCACGACTGGTGGAACGCGGTCGTCGCCGCGACCCGCGACCTGATCGCCCGCACCGAGACCGCCCCGGCCGATGTCGCCGGCCTCGTCGTCAGCGGGCAGATGATGGGCGCGGTGCTGCTCGACGCCGACGGAGAGCCGGCGCGTCCCGCCATCATCTGGGCCGATACCCGTGCCGGCGCTCAGCAGCGCGAGCTCGAAGCCGCTCTGGGCGCCGAGCATGCGTACGGGATCCTCGGGCACCGACTCAACCCGACCTACTCCCTCGAGAAGGTCATGTGGGTGCGCGACAACGAGCCCGAGACGTGGGCGCGCGTGCGCCGGGTGTGCGTGGCGAAGGACTTCATCGTGCTGCGCCTCACCGGACGCCTCGCGACCGACCGCTCCGACGCCTCGGGCACCAACGCCTACGATCAGGCCACCGGCACCTGGTCGCACGAGGTGCTGCAGGCGGCACGCCTCGACCCCGCCCTGTTCCCTGAGATCCTCGACTCGACCGCGATCGCGGGAGCGCTGACGGATGCCGCCGCCGAAGCTCTCGGACTGCCGACGAGCGTGCGCGTGGTCATGGGCGGCGGCGACGGTCCGATGGCCGCCGTCGGCTCCGGCGTGGTCGCTCCCGAGGACGGCGCCTACGTCTGCCTCGGCACCTCATCGTGGATCTCGTTCGCCGCGGATCAGCCGCTGCACGACCCGGCGATGCGCACCTTCACGTTCGACAACGTCGTGCCGGGCTCGTTCGTCCCGACCGCGACGATGCAGGCGGGTGGCGCCTCCGTGCAGTGGATCGCCGAAGCCCTCTCCCCCGACCCCGCCCACCCCGAGACCGGTCGCCTGATCGCCGAGGCCTCGGGCGACGTCGACACCGACGACCTCTACTTCCTCCCCTACCTGCTCGGCGAGCGCTCTCCGCTGTGGGACCCCGACGCTCGTGGCGCCTTCGTCGGCATCGCACGCCACCACACCCGGGAGCACCTGGTGCGGGCGGTGCTCGAGGGCACGGCGTACAACCTGCTCACCTGCATCCAGGCGTTCCGCGCGTCCGGCGCCGTGATCGATCGCATCGACGCCGTCGGCGGGGGCGCGCAGAGCGACGTGTACCTGTCGGTGCTCGCCGACGTCTGGGGCGTGCCGGTCCGCCGGCGCACGATCGTCGAAGAGGCGAACAGCCTCGGCGCGGCGATCACGGGTGCGGTGGGTCTCGGGCTCGCCGACTTCTCGGCCGCGCGCGCGCTCAGCGAGGTCACCGCCGAGTTCACGCCGGATGCCGGGCGTCACGCCGTGTATGCGGAGCGCCACGCCCGCTTCACCGACGCGTACACCGCGCTCGCCCCCTGGTTCGCGGGGCGGCCGAGCTGATGGGCGTGATCCTCGTCACGAGCCGGTCGTTCTCCGACGGCGACCTCGACCTCGTCGCACGGGCCGCACAGGCGGGGCACCGCATCCTGCGCGGACCCGCCCACCACGACCTCGACGAGCTGCGCTCGCTGCTGCACGGCGCCGACGCGTGGATCGCCGGCACCGGGCCGATCACCGACGCGCACCTCGATGCGGCGCCGAAGCTGAAAGTCATCGCCCGGTACGGCGTCGGCACCGAGGCCGTCGATCTGGAGGCGGCCCGGCGTCGCGGCATCCCGGTCACGAACACTCCCGGCGCCAACGCGGATGCCGTCGCCGACCACGCCACAGGTCTCATGCTGGCCGCACTGCGCTTCGTCCCCGACGGCGACCGCCGTGTCCGCGACGGCGATTGGGGCGTGCGTCGCGGACGCGAACTGGGAGCGGCCGTCGTCGGCATCGTGGGCTTCGGCCGCATCGGCCAGGGCGTCGCAAAGCGCCTGAGCGGATTCGGTCCGCGCGTCGTCGCCGCCGACCCCTTCCTGTCGGCGGAGCTGATCCGCGCGAACGGTGCGGAGCCGATCGACGTCGACGAGCTGTTCCGCGTCGCCGACGTCATCACTCTGCACGCCCCGGGGGGCCAGCTGCTCGTCGACGCGGGGCGCCTCGCCCACATGCGTCGCGGCACCGCCCTGGTGAACACCGCCCGCGGCGATCTCGTCGACGAGTCCGCGCTCGCGGAGGCTCTGCGCGACGGCATCCTGTCCGCCTACGCCGCCGATACGCTCGACGGCGACACCGCCGCTCAGGCCAGCCCGCTGCTCGATCCGGTCCTCGCCGACCGGGTGATCGTCACCCCGCATCTCGGCGCGCAGACCACGCAGGCCGTCGACAACATGGGTTCGCTCTCGCTCGACGACGTGATCGCCGTGCTCAAGGGCGCCGAGCCCGCCCACCCCGTGATCGCCCGCTAGGAGACCCGATGACCTCGTCCCTCACCACAGATCCTGTCGCCCCCGCGACGACACAGGCCGACTACATGGGCTTCGTCGGCGTCACGACCGCGTCGTCGTCGATCATGAAGGTGTTCCCGCTCTGGGCCGACATCCTGGGCCTCCCGACCCGCACCCTGATCGGCCACGACCTGCCGATGGACGCCGACCCGGCGCAGTACCGCGCGATGGTCGAGCAGATCCGCGACGACCCGCACCACCGCGGCGCCCTCGTCACCACGCACAAGATGAACGTGTACGCGGCGGCATCCGATCTCTTCGACGAACTCGACCCGTTCGCGGTGTCGTGCGCCGAGATCTCGAGCATCTCGAAGCGCGGTCCGCTGCTGTCGGGCCGGGCGAAGGATCCGATCACGGTCGACCTGGCGCTGAACGACTTCCTGCCCGCGGACCACTTCGCCCGCACGGGAGCCGAGGTCGTCATCCTCGGGGCCGGCGGCTCGGGGACGGCCCTCAGCTGGGCGCTCGCGGAGCGCGCCGACGCGCCCGCCCGCATCACCGTGACGGCACGCTCGCAGGACAAGCTCGACCACCTGCGCGAGGTGCACCGCCAGCACGGCACGCGCGAGGGACTGATCGACTACGTGGTCACCGAGACGCCGGAAGACGCGGATGCCGTGGTCGCGGCAGCCCCCGCCGGGTCAGTGATCGCGAACGCCACGGGGCTCGGCAAGGACCGCCCGGGCTCTCCGCTGACCGACGCGGTCGTGTTCCCCGAGGGCGCGTACGCGTGGGAGTTCAACTACCGCGGATCGCTCGAGTTCCTCCACCAGGCGCGGGCGCAGGCGGCCGAGCAGCCGTTGCACGTCGTCGACGGCTGGCGCTACTTCATCCACGGCTGGTCGCAGGTGGTGGCCGACGTGTTCGAGCTCGACCTCACCCCCGACGTGGTCGAGCAGCTCGCCGAGGCCGCGGAGTCGGTGCGCTGATGCCCGTCGTCCGCACGGTGCTCGGCGACGTCGAGCCGGCGGCACTCGGGCGCGTGAACTACCACGAGCACCTGTTCCAGGTGTCGCCGCTGCTGCCCGGTGACGAGCTCGACGACGAGGCGGCCTCGGGGGCGGAGGCCGGGCTCCTCAAGGGGAGCGGCTTCGCGACGATGGTCGACGCGACCCCGTTCGGCCTCGCCCGCGATCCCGCCGCCCTGGCACGGATCAGCACGGCGACCGGCCTGCACATCGTCGCGACCACGGGCCGGCACCGCGAGGCGCACTACGGCGCCGACCACCCGATGCAGGTCTGGAGCGCGGATCGTCTGGCGGCGCTGTTCGTCTCGGACATCACCCGAGGGATGCCGGAGTCCGACGCCGCCGTGTTCGAGACGCCGGAGGTGCAGGCGGCCGTGGCTCCGGGCGGCATCCCCGTGCGCGCCGGGATGCTGAAGGGCGGAGCCGACTACTGGCGCATCAGCCCCTTCGAGCGCACGACCCTGCTCGCGGTCGCGGCGGCCCACCGCGAGACCGGTGCGCCCGTGATGGTGCACCTCGAATTCTGCACCGCCGCGCACGAGGTGCTCGATCTGCTGGGGGCCGAGGGCGTGGCCTCCGACCGCGTGGTGCTCGCGCACGCCGACCGCGATCCGGATCCGGGGCTGCACGTCTCGCTCGCCGAACGCGGCGCGTACCTCGGGTACGACGGCTTCGCACGGCCGCGAACGCGCTCGGATGCCGAGCTGCTCGTGCTGACGGCCTCCGTCGTCGAGCGCGGCGCCGGAGACCGTGTCTTACTGGGCGGCGACGTCGCGCGGCGCAGCCGATATATCGCGTACGGAGGGATGCCGGGACTCGCCTACCTGGGCGAGCGCTACCTGCCGCGACTGCGCGACCTCGTCGGCGAGGACGCCGTCGACCGGATGCTGGTCGCCAACCCCGCCCGCCTGCTCGCGCTCTCGGCCTGAGTCGCGGCATCCGCCCGCCGTCGGGAGGAGTTCTCTCCCGTGGGAGGAGACTGGACCCCACAGCATCCGCCCGACGACGAGATCTCCGCCCGAACCGCATCCACCCGAGGAGCCCCCATGACCGAACCGACCATCCTGCACGCGACCTTCACCGCGCAGCCCGGGCAGGCCGACCGCGTCGCCGGGCTGCTCCACGACTTCGCCGAGGTCGTGCGCGCCGAGGAGGGCACGATCATGTTCGACGCCACCCGCCTCGTCGACGACCCCGATCGGTTCTTCGTGTACGAGGTCTACCGCGACGACGAGGCCTTCCAGGCGCATCTGTCGGCTCCCGCCGGCGTCCCCTTCAATGCCGAGCTGCAGACGCTGATCGTCGAACCCGCGTCGCAGCTCACCTTCCTCCAGCGCGTCTGACTGCTCCCGCCTGAACCGCGCGCCCCGCACACGAAGAAGCCCCCCACCCGAAGGTGAGGGGCTTCCGTCGATCTCGGCAGGTCACTCGTAGAGGACTGCGGCGATCTTCGGGTCTTCGAGGTTGGACTTGTCGTACCAGTACGAACCGGTGTCGTAGAACTCCTCCACCGAGTCGCCGTTGGCCGCGTCGTACGCCGCCTGCACGACCTGTTCGCCGATGCCGATCGGGTCCTGCGTGATGGCGCCGGCCATCGTGCCGTCCTTGATCGCGTTGATCTGCGCAGCGCCGGAGTCGAAGCCGACGATCGTGATCTTGCCCTTCTCGAGGCCGAGCTCGTTCACCGCGTTGACGACGCCGATGGCGGAGCCCTCGTTGGTGCCGTAGATGCCCTTGAGGTCGGGGTGCGCCGCGATCAGCGTCTTCGCGATGTCGGCCGACTTCAGGTGGTCGCCGTCGCCGTACTGGATGTCGACGATCTCGATGTCGGGGTAGTCGGCCTCCATCTTCTCGACGAAGCCGTCACGACGCTCGACACCGGTCGAGTTGATCTGCGAGTGGCCCACGATCGCGACCTGGCCCTCACCGCCGATCAGATCGGCCATGTGCTCTGCGGCCAGGGCACCCGCGACCTTGCTGTCGGTCGCGGAGAGGCTCAGCCCGACGTCGCCGTTGCAGGGAGCGTCGAAGTAGACGACCGGGATGTCCTTCGACTTCGCCTGCTCGAGCGGGGCGACGCACGCCTCGGGGTCGAGGGCGGCGTAGGCGATGGCGTTCGGGTTCTTGTCGATCGCCGCGGTCAGCATCTCGAGCTGCTGCGCGATCTCGGTCTCGGCCGCGGGGCCTTCGAACGTGATGCGGACACCGAGCTCTTCGGCCTTCTGCTCGGCGCCCTTCTTCACGGCCTGCCAGAACTGGTGCTGGAAGCCCTTCGAGACCAGGGCGATGTACATCTCTCCATCGCCGCCGCCGGCGTCGCCGCCGCTGCCTTCTTCGATCACGTCACCGCCGCCGGCGCAGCCGGCGAACACCAACGCGGATGCTGCCACGAGTGCCGCGAATGCGGTCTTCTTGCCGAATTTCATGGAAACTCCATTGTTCTCTGTGGGTACCGGCCAGGGCCGGCGGTGGACTGCTTGGTGCGTATTCAGTTGAGTCGGGAGAGGCGCGTCGGGACGCGCGGGTGTCAGGTCCGCTGGCGGTTGCGCAGCGAGTCGAGGAACACGGCGAGCAGCACGACCACGCCGACGACGATGTTCTGCCATTCGGTCTGGATCGACAGGATGCGCAGGCCGTTGACGAGCACGCTCATGATGAGCGCGCCGATGACGGTGCCGAGGATCGACCCGCGGCCGCCGAGCAGCGAGGTGCCGCCGATGATCACGGCCGCGATGGCCTGCAGTTCGTAGCCCATGCCGATCTGCGGCTGCGCCGAGTCGAGGCGGGAGGCGATCACGATTCCCGCGACGCCGGTGAAGGCCCCCGCGAACATGTAGATGAGGATCGTCCAGCGGCGGGTGTTGACGCCGGAGAGGCGGGTGGCCTCCTCATTGGAGCCGATCGCGAACGTGTACCGGCCGAGCAGCGTCTTCGACAGCACGAGCCAGGCCACGACCGCGAGAGCCGCGGTGATCAGCACGGCGTTCGGGATGCCGGGGATGATCACGCCGAGCGCGATCTTCTTGAAGTCCGGCGCCGAGGTCGAGAAGTAGATCGGCGCGACGTTGGAGATCACGAGGGCGAGACCGCCGGCGATCATCATCATCGCCAGGGTGGCGATGAACGGAGGGAGTCGCAGGAACGTGATGTTCACGCCGTTCACGAGTCCCATCAGCACACCGGTCAGCACGCCGCCGATGACGCCGACCCAGACCGGGAGCCCCATGTTGGTGACGATGACGCCGGTCATCACGGCGCACAGCGCCATGCCGGTGCCGATCGACAGGTCGATGCCGCCGGTGATGATCACGAACGTCGTGCCGAGGGCGAGGATGCCGATGACCGCGGTCGAGAGCAGCACCGTGGCGATGTTGCTGAAGGTGAAGAAGTTCGGGCTGGCGATCGTGAAGAAGATCAGCAGCACGATGAGGGTTCCGAACGCCAGCGACTGCTGCACCTGACGCTTGAGGAACCCGACGACGTCGCGCTTGTCGGTGTTCTCGTCGACGGCCGTCTGGATGATCGTCGTCGTCGACGATCCGGTCTTCTGTGGGGTGCTCATTCGTCTTCCTCCCCGTGGGCTGCGAGTTGCATGATCTTCTCCTGGCTGGCTTCCTCGTTGCGGAGCGTTCCGGTGATGCGTCCGTTCGCGAAGACCGCGATGCGGTTCGCGACGCGGAGGATCTCCGGGAGCTCCGATGAGATGACGATGATGGACTTGCCCGCCTCGGCGAGCTGCTGCATGAGGCGGTAGATCTCTTCCTTCGCGCCGACGTCGATGCCTCGGGTCGGCTCGTCGAAGATGAGGATGTCGCAGTCGCGCATCAGCCACCGGGCGATGACGACCTTCTGCTGGTTCCCTCCGGAGAGCAGCTTGACGACCTGGTTCACCGAGGGCGTCTTGACCCGCAGCTGCTGGACGTACTCCTTGGTGCGGTTCTTCGCCTTGTTGTCGCCCATCCAGCCGATGCCGTTGGCGTACGAGCCGAGCGACGCGAGCACCGTGTTGAAGGTGACGTCCTGCTCGAGCATCAGTCCGAGGAGCTTCCGGTCCTCGGAGAGGTAGCCGACGCCGTGCTTGACGGCATCCGCGGGCTGGGCGATGCGCACCGGTCGGCCGCTGACGGAGATCGTGCCGCCGTCGCGGTGATCGGCGCCGATGACGGCGCGAGCGGTCTCGGTGCGCCCGGCGCCCATGAGCCCGGCGAAGCCGAGGATCTCGCCGCGGTGCAGCTGGAAGGAGACGTCCTTGAGCAGGTTCCGCGTCGACAGCCCCTGCACGTCGAGCACGACCGGATCGTTGATGTGCTCGCGCGCCACGGGGCGGGTGCCCTCGTCGATCACGCGGCCGACCATCATCTCGATGATCTTGGGGATGGTGACATCCGCGCGGTCGAGTGATCCGATGTATGTGCCGTCGCGGAGCACGGTGACCCGGTCGGCGAGGCGGCGGAGCTCGTCCATGCGGTGGGAGATGTAGACGATGCCGGTGCCGCTCGCCTTGAGCTGCTCGATCAGCACGAACAGCGTCTCGACCTCGGTGTCGGTGAGGGCCGACGTCGGCTCGTCCATGATCAGCACCTTGGCGTTGAACGACAGCGCCTTCGCGATCTCGACCATCTGCTGCTCGGCCACCGTGAGCTCGCCGACGAGCTGACGCGGTTCGAGGTGGATGTCGAGTCGCTTCAGCAGCTCCGCGGTCTGCGCGTTGAGCTTGCGCTCGGAGAGGAACGGGCCGGAAGTCGGCTCGCGGCCTACGAAGATGTTCTGCGCGACGGTGAGGTCGGGCATCAGGTTGAGCTCCTGATGGATGATCGTGATGCCGAGCTCCTGGGCCTGCAGCGGGCTCGTGAGCTCCACCTCCCGACCCTCGAACGTGATGGTGCCCTCGTCCTTGGTGTAGATCCCGGAGAGGATCTTCATCAGCGTCGACTTGCCCGCGCCGTTCTCTCCGACGAGCACCAGCACTTCGCCGGCACGCACCTCCATGTGCACGTCTTTCAGCGCCTGCACACCGGGGAATCCCTTGCTGATCCCCTCCACTCTGAGAATGGGCTCAGTCATGTGCTCACCTGCTTCCTTGAAGGTCGTGTTGCGGTTCCGATGCGGCCGGCCGCAGTAAACATCGGATCAATTCTGCGGCCTGCGCATCATCCGCGCAAGTTGTATCTAAATGTATCTAACCAACCGCGTGAGCGGAAGACCTGTAATGACATCTTGATCTTTCCTCCGATCACGGATGCCGCGCGTCAGTGCCTCGCGTCAATGGAGTCGGATGGAATCGACCGCGACGAGCTTGTCGCGGATGTACGCGTTCGCGTGCGCCCCGAGCTCGTCGTTGTCGGTCCACAGGTTGCGCCAGATGCCCAGCATGCGACTGAGATCGGGAGCGACGACGGCCGACGAGAACGACTCGAAGACGATCGGACCGTCGTAGCCGATCCGGCCGAGGGCCTTGAAGAACGTGTCGAAGTCGACCGTGCCCGTGCCGAGGTAGCCGCGGTGGCTCTCGCCGATGTGCACGTAGCGCAGAGCCGGAGCGGCGTCGAGGACCGGTGCGAACATATCCGACTCTTCGATGTTCATGTGGTACGTGTCGAGGTGCACGCCGAGGTTGGGCCGGTCCACCTCCGCGAGGTAGCCGAGCGCCTGTCGCGCCGTGTTCAGCACGTTGGTCTCGTAGCGGTTGACGACCTCGAGCGAGACCGAGATCCCTCGTTCGGCGGCGCGGTCCGCCACGCGGCCGATGACCGCCCGACTGCTCGCCAGCCCCTCCGGCGTCGCGGGCTCCATGTACTTCTTCATGGCGCTGTAGATCACGCCGCAGAAGTGCTCGCCGCCCACGGCGGCGAGCACGTCCACCGCCCGGATCAGCAGCGCCTCCCCAGCCGCCGCGATCTCGGGGTCGGAGCTCGTGACGTCGGTCGCGTCCGACAATCCGAGCGAGGCGCTGACAGCGAGATCGTGCTCCTCGAGGGCTTCCTTCGCGGCCGCCACATCGAAGGAGAAGGGATCCATCAGCGGGAACTCGATCAGGTCGAAGCCCGCCTGCTTCGTCTTCTCCACAGCGAGACGGATGCCGTCGGCATCGAAGTTCCCGGTCCAGACGAGCCCGTGGCAGCCGATGTTCATGAGGCCTCTCGCAGGCGGGTGTGCGGCACCGTCGCCTCGTCGAGTTGGCACGTGCCAAGTCGACGTTCGAGTCACGCTACGTGGGTCGACGGAGGAAAGTCAAGAGTTTTGTTGGCACGTGCCAATTCTCCCGATAGCCTGGTGTCCCCGAACCGGAACGAGGAGCCCGATGCCCGCGAGCGTCAAAGACGTCGCCGCCCTCGCCGGGGTGTCCTCCTCGACCGTCTCGAACTACCTCAACCACCCGCATGTGCTCGGCGCCGCGAGCCGGAAGCGCGTCGAGGCCGCCATCGAGCAGCTCGGGTTCGTGCCGAACGAGTCTGCCCGGCAGCTGCGCGCCGGCTCGAGCAAGGCCCTCGCACTCATCCTCCTCGACGCCTGGCTGCCCTACTTCAACGAGCTCTCCCGCGGCGTCGAGGACGTCACCCGCGAAGGCGGCTGGTCGCTGTTCTTCAGCAACAGCAACCGTGACGGCGCCCAGGAGCTGCGCAACATCGACATGTTCGAAGCGCACCGGGTGCAGGGGATCGTGATCTACCCGCTCGGCGATGTGGTACCCCGCCTCGAGCGCCTGGCCGAGCGCGGCATCCGCTCGGTCGTCGTCGGTCCCATCCGGGACTCCGCCACCGTCGCGTCGGTGCTGTTCGACGACCGCGGAGGCGGCCGGCTCGCCGGCGAGCACCTGCTCTCGCTCGGTCGACGGCGCATCGCGTTCTTCGGCAGCTCCACCGTCAGCCAGTCGAACGATCGCCTGGCCGGCCTGCAGGATGCCGTCGCGAACGGCCCCGCGACGATCACCGTGGTCGACGTGCCGCACCTCGCGACCGAAGACGGACTGCACGCCGCCGAGCAGATCATCGCCCTGCCCGCGGAGGAACGCCCGGATGCCGTGTTCGCCGCGAACGACATGGTGGCGCTCGGGGTGCTCACGCAGCTGCTGCGCCACGGCATCCGCGTGCCCGAGGAGATCGCCCTGGTCGGCTTCGACGACGTGGACCAGGCGCATCAGAGCGTCGTGCCGCTGACGAGCGTGCGCCAACCGGGCTACGAGATCGGGCGCGCCGCCGGAGCCGCGTTGCTGCAGCAGCTCGCCGATCCGACGGCCGCCCCGCCCGCCACGACCCCGTTCCCCGCCGAACTCATCGTGCGCGAGTCGACGATCGGGCGCTGAGAGCGCCGAGCCGTCACCGCACGCTCAGGCCGGGATCAGCCCGTCGGCGGCGAGGTTCTCCCAGAGCTCCTCCGGGATCGACAGGGCGGCGTACTCGGCGTTCTGCCGCAGCTGCTCCGGGCGGCTCCCGCCCACGACGACCGAGCGCACGCCGGACGCCTGCAGGGGGAACTGCACGGCGGCCGCCGGCAGCGGCACCCCGTGGTCGGCGCAGACCGCGGCGATCCGCACGAGCCGGTCCCACAGCTCGTCGGGCAGCTCACCGTACTCGTAGCGGCCGTCGCGACGGGGCTCGTTCGCAGCGAGCAGTCCGGAGTTGAAGACGGATGCCGCGACGATCCCGGTCCCGGTCTCGACGCACGCGGGCAGGACGTCGACGGCGGCGGGCTGTTCGAGGAGCGTGTAGCGGCCGGCGACCATGATCAGGTCGAGGTCGGCGCTGCGGACGGCCGCGGCCAGAGCATCCGACACCATCGAGCCGATGCCGATCGCCGTGACCTCGCCGTCGGCGCGCAGCCGCTCGAGCGCGGGGAAGGCCTCGGCGAGCGCGAGGTCGAGGTCGTGCCGCTCCGGGTCGTGCAGGTACAGCAGGTCGATGCGCTCGATGCCGAGGCGCTCGCGCGACTCGTCGAGGCTGGCGCGGATGCCGTCTGCCGAGAAGTCCCACACGCGCTGGACGTCGTCGGGCACATGGAAGGCGTTCTCGGTGTCGAGGCCGCCGGCGTACGCGGGGTTCGGGCGCAGCAGCCGTCCGGCCTTGGTCGACAGCACGTACTCGTCTCGCGGCTTCGTCTGCAAGAAGGCGCCGAGTCGTCGCTCGGACAGGCCGAGCCCGTAGTGCGGGGCCGTGTCGTAGTAGCGGATGCCGCTCTCCCACGCCGCGTCGAGCACAGCCCACGCCTCCTCGTCGGAGAGCGCGCGGAAGAGGTTGCCGACGTTCGCCGCCCCGTAGCCCAGGGGCGGGACGGTCAGGCGCTCAGGCGACGACATGCGCGCCCGTCCAGGTGTAGGTCGCGATACTGTCGGCCTTCATCTCCATGCCGGCGCCCGGCTGCGTCGGGGGCATGTATGAGCCGCCCTGGATGTCGGTCGGCACGACGAAGTGCTCGTGCAGATGATCGACGAACTCGATCATGCGCCCCTCGCGGGTGCCGGTGACGGCGACGAAGTCGAACATCGAGAGGTGCTGCACGGCCTCGCACAGTCCGACGCCGCCGGCGTGCGGGCAGACCGGCACGCCGAACTTCGCGGCGAGCAGCAGGTTGGCGATGTTCTCGTTCACGCCCGCGACGCGCACCGCATCGATCTGCATCACCGAGATCGCCTCGGCCTGCAGCAGCTGCTTGAAGATGACGCGGTTCTGCGCGTGCTCGCCGGTCGCGACGCGGATGGGCGCCACTCCCCGGGCGATCTCGGCGTGGCCGAGCACATCGTCGGGGCTCGTCGGCTCCTCGATCCACGCGGGGTGGAACTCGGCGAGGGCGTTCACCCACTCGATGGCCTCCGACACCTCCCAGCGCTGGTTCGCGTCGATCGCGATCGGGAAGTCGGGTCCGCACACCTCGCGGGCCTTGCGGAACCGGCGGATGTCGTCGTCGAGGTCGGCGCCGACCTTGAGCTTGATCTGGGTGAAGCCGTCGGCCATCGCCTCGCGGGCGAGACGCTCGAGCTTCTCGTCGGAGTAGCCGAGCCATCCGGGACTCGTCGTGTATCCCGGGTAGCCGGTGGAGAGCAGCTGCTGCTCGCGCTCCGCTCGGCCCGGCTCGGCGGCTCGGAGGATCTCGAGGGCGTCCTCGCGGGTGAGGGCGTTGGTGAGGTAGCGGAAGTCGACCAGGTCGACGAGCTCCTCCGGCGTCATCCGCGCCAGCAGCTGCCAGAGCGGCAGCCCCGCACGCTTGGCCTTGATGTCCCACAGCGCGTTGATGACCGCGCCGATGGCCATGTGCATGACGCCCTTCTCGGGTCCGAGCCAGCGCAGCTGCGAGTCGCCGATGATGTCGCGGAACGTGCCGCCCATGTCGTCGAGGAGCGGCTCGAGCTCGCGTCCGACGAGGTGGCCGGCGAGGGCGTCGATGCCGGCGACCTGCACGTCGTTGCCGCGGCCGATCGTGAAGACGAAGGCGTGGCCCTCGATGCCGTCCTCAGCATCCGTCCGCACGATCACGTACGCGGCCGAGTAGTCGGGGTCGGGATTCATCGCATCCGAACCGTCGAGGCTGAGCGACGTGGGGAAGCGGATGTCGGTGGTGTCGAGGGCGACGATGCGGCTCACGGGGATTCCTCTCCATGCGCGAGGTGTCTTCTTCGCGCGGATCTCTTGGAGTGTAAACATCGGATGTCTATACTGTCAACGAGACAGGCCGCGCTGAAGCGGCCATCCGACCGATCAGGAGAATCATGAAGTTCGCGCGGCTGGGCACCCCAGGATCCGAGATCCCCGTCCTCGTGGAGGGCGACCGCTATCTCGACCTCCGCTCCGTGACATCCGATGTGAACGGGGATTTCCTCGCCGGCGACTTCGCCGCGCGCGTCTCCGCCGCGCGCGACGCCGGTGAGCTTCCGGAGCTCACGGATGCCGCGGCTCTCCGCATCGGCGCCCCGATCGCCCGGCCGAGCGCCGTGATCTGCGTCGGCATGAACTACGCCGCGCACGCGGCCGAATCGGGGTCGCAGCCGCCGACCATCCCGATCATCTTCCTGAAGACCCCGAACACGGTCGTCGGCCCGAACGACGCGGTCACCATCCCCCGCGGCAGCGAGAAGACCGACTGGGAGGTCGAGCTCGGCATCGTGATCGGCGCCCGCGCCGCCTACCTCGACTCCCCCGAGGAGTCGATGGCGCACGTGGCCGGATTCGTGGTGGCCAACGACGTCTCCGAGCGCGCATTCCAGATCGAGGTGTCGGGCGGGCAGTGGTCGAAGGGCAAGATCGCACCGGGATTCAACCCGACCGGGCCGTGGCTGGTCACCCCTGACGAGGTCGACCACCACGCCCTCGGTCTGCGCAGCTTCGTGAACGGCGAGCCGCGGCAGGACTCGAACACGAGCGACATGATCTTCTCGGTCGAGCACATCGTGCACCACCTGTCGCAGTACGTGACCCTCGAGCCGGGCGACCTCATCCTCACCGGAACCCCGCAGGGCGTCGCGCTCTCGGGCAACTTCCCCTACCTCGCGGCGGGCGACGTCGTCGAGGTCGAGATCGACGGCCTCGGCCGACAGCGTCAGGAGTTCGTGGCATGGGAGGCACAGAAATGACCCTTCGTCAGGCTCAGGGACCGATTCAAGGACTCGTCGCGATCGTCACCGGCGGAGCCTCCGGCATCGGCGCCGCGATCGCGCAGCGTCTGCATGCCGACGGCGCGCAGATCGCCGTGCTCGACCGCGACACCTCGGGAGCGGATGCCGCCTTCGCGGCGTTCACGGCCGACGTGTCGGACCGCGCGAGCGTGGATGCCGCCGTCGCGGCCGTGGCCGAGCAGTTCGGCCGCATCGACATCGTCGTCAACAACGCCGGAATCGGTGCCACCGGAGACGTCTCCGCGAACAACGACGACGAGTGGGCGCGCGTCCTGTCGATCAACGTGACCGGCATCGCGCGCGTGACCTCGGCGGCACTGCCCTGGTTGCGGAAGTCGCCGTCGCCCGCGATCTGCAACACGGCATCCATCGCCTCGACGACCGGCCTGCAGCAACGGGCGCTCTACACCGCATCCAAGGGAGCGGTGTCGGCACTCACCCGTGCCATGGCCGCCGACCACCTGAGTGAGGGCATCCGCGTGAACGCCGTCAATCCGGGCACGGCCGACACCCCGTGGGTCGGACGGCTGCTCGACGCGGCATCCGATCCTGCGGCGGAGCGTGCCGCGCTCGAGGCTCGCCAGCCGCACGGGCGCCTGGTCAGCCCCGACGAGGTCGCCGCCGCCGTCGCCTACCTGGTCAGCCCCGCGGCCGGTTCGACGACAGGCACCGCCATCGAGGTCGACGGCGGCATGGCTCGCCTCCGCGTGCGCCCCCAGTAGCGGTCGGTCGCAGCATCCGTCCCCCGGGTTCCGGTCGCACTTTCGGTCGCCTCGGAGGCCGAATGACGGCATCCATTGCGACCGGAACTCCCGCGATCCTTCCTGCGCGCGCGGCTCCGGACCTGTGGAAAGCAGAAGCGGCACTTCCCGCAAAACTGCCATCGTGAGGCGATGACCCGTCCTCGCCCGCTGCCCGCCCATCTCGGCCCGCGTTTCACCGTGCAACAGGCTCGCAACGCCGGTGTCGCCTCCGGCCGACTGCGCCGAGCGGATCTCGAGGCGCCGTTCCACGGGGTGCGGGTGAGAAGCCGCCGAGATGTCGCACCCGACGATCTCGATCCGTTCGAGCGGCAGCGCATCGGACGTCTTGCGCGCGCCTACGAATATGCGCCTCGGCTGCGCGAAGGCCAGTTCCTGAGTCATGAGAGCGCCGTCGCTCTGTGGGGCGGTCCGCTGCCGTTGACACTGCTCGACGGGAAACCGGCAGACGGGCGCAGTCTCCCTGTGCACGTCACGACGCTCGGCGACGGGCCGCTGGTTCGGGCCGACGGTGTGCGCGCGCACCGGGATCGCCGCGGCACCATACGACTTGCTCGGCCACCGGGACTCACCGTCTCGACTCCCGCGTCGACGTTCGCCACGCTCGGCGAATGGAAGCTGATCGATCTGGTGACGCTCGGGGACTACTTCTGCCGCGCCTGGCGGATCGGCTACGGGCGGCCCGATGCCGGCAGGCAGCCGTATGCGACGATCGACCGACTGCGCGAGGCGGTGGACGGCGCCCGGCGGGTCGGTGCCCCGCGTTTGCGGGAAGCGGTGAACCTCATCCGGGAGGACTCATGGTCGGCGCGGGAATCGCAACTGCGCTGCCGCATCGTCTGGGCTGGGCTCCCCGAGCCGGACCTCAACCTCGACATCTACACGCCCGAGGGACGCTTCCTCGGCTGCGCTGATCTCGCTTATCCGCAATGGAAGCTGGCGATCGAGTACCAGAGCATGCTGCACGCCTCGCGGTACGCGGAGGATGTCGAGCGGATCGCGGGCCTGCGCGCCGCCGGGTGGACGGTCATCGAGGTCACCAGCGCGCTTTTCGCTCGACCCGAGGAGCTGATCCGACGCATCCGCGGAGCGATCGCGGCCGCGAAGTCGGCGCGCTGACCGTTCAGCGTTGCTCCGGTCGCACTTTCTGTCGCCATTTCGTCGCGGAGGCGGCATCCATCGCGACCGGAACGGATGCCGGCGGCAACAATGGCGACCGGAACCGCGAGATCGTCACTCCCCGCGCAGCCAGCCCAGGATGCCGCGGCGCGGGGTGTCGTCGGCGTCGTCGGCCACGGCGCCGGCCCCGTAGAAGCTCTCGGCGTTCGCCCAGAGTATCGCGTCGAGGTCGTGCCCGCGTGCCTCGGCCCAGGCGACGATGACGTCGAGCCAGCGGGTGCGTGCGGTCGGCTGGTAGGTGGCGGAGCCATCCGCGGGCGCGTGCGGGTCTCCGTGCTCTGCGGGGCCGATCACCGACACCGGCCAGTCGCTCCCCCACATCAGTCGCTCCACGCCGAACGCGTCGGCGGCCACGTCGAGGAACGGTTCGAGCTGCTCCCGGCTCCAGTTGCCCGAAGCCTCGGCCGGCAGACCGGACAGCTTGCAGAAGACCTGCGGATGCCGTGCCAGCTCGTCGAGGTCCCGCACCCATTCCACCGACGGCGTGCGCGGGGCATCCGCCGTGCCGACCTCGGGTTTGCCGAGGTGATCGAGCACCATGCGCAGCTCGGGGATCGCTCCGGCGAGGCGGGCGACGTCGGGCAGCTGCGTCGACCGCACGCAGGCGTCGAAGGTCCATCCGCGGGCGGCGACCTCGCGCGCTCCGGTGACGAAGGCCGTCGAGACGGCGAGCCCGTCCTCCTCGTTCTGCAGGTTGTGCCGCACTCCGACGACGAGCGGATGGGCGGCGAGCTCGTCGAGGTGCGTGATCGTGTCGACTCCGCGGTCGAGGCGCACGCCCGCCACGATCGCGAGCACGCCGACCCGCGCGGCCAGCTCCGAGACCCAGCGCACCTCATCGAGGAAGCGGTCCTCGGCGGTCTCGGCCTGCACGAAGACGGCTTTCTCCTCGGCGACCCCGCCCAGCCGGTCGCGTTCGATCTCGGCCTCGGCGAACCGGGCGTCGTACGGCCCCTCGAGCCAGGTGTACTCGAGGACATCCGGATCCCACAGGTGCAGATGTGAATCGATGACGCGCATGCGTCCATCCTGCCTCAGACATCCGATCAATCGCTAGGATGACGCCATGGCTGTCACCGACGAGGCGATCGAGAAGATCAAGGCGATGATCGTATCGGGTGAGCTCTCGCCCGGCGATCGGCTCCCTCCCGAGAAGGAGCTGTCCGACCGGCTGGGCCTGTCCCGCAACTCGATGCGCGAGGCCGTGAAGGCGCTCGAGGTGATCCGCGTGCTCGACGTGCGCCGCGGCGACGGCACCTACGTGACGAGCCTGGAGCCGCATCTGCTGCTCGAGGCGATCTCGTTCGTCGTCGACATGCACGACGACGACTCGATGCTCGAGATCTTCGCGGTGCGACGGATGCTGGAATCCCAGGCGACCGGCCTCGCCGCGACCCTCGGGACCGAAGAGGCGATCGCGGAGCTGGTCGCCGAGATCGACGGGATCGACGCGTCCGTCACGATCGAGGAGCTCGTGGAGCACGACATCCGCTTCCACCGCGACATCGTCCGGATGGCGGGGAACGCCTACCTCGCGAGCCTGATCGAGCACCTCAGCAGCCAGACCGTGCGGGCCCGCGTGTGGCGCGGCCTCACCGAGGGCGGCGCCGTGGAGCGCACCCTGTCTGAGCACCAGGCGATCGCCGAGGCCATCGCGCAGCACGACTCGGCCCTGGCGACCTCGCTGACGACAGCCCACATCGCGGGCGTCGAGCGGTGGCTGCGTCAGGCGGCATCCGCCTGACCATCCTCCGGACCGGTCAGGCCCCGAGGCGCTCCATGGCGGCATCGAACTCGGCGGCCGAGCTGTCGCTCACCTCGTGCGTGAGCATCCGCTCGATCACGTCGGGAGCAGCCGTGAAGTAGGGCACACCCAGCATCCGCAGGCCCACGATGTCCTCCGGGGAGCGCAGCGATGCCGCGAGCACGTTGGTGCCGCTGCCGATGCACACGTCCTGCATCCGCGCGATGACGTCCTCCGCACCCGGGCCCGAGAAGCCCGTCACGGCGGCCGCGTCGCGCATCCGTCCGAGGTACGGCGCGATGTACTGCACACCGATGCTCGCGGCCGCGAGCGCCTGCGCGACCCCGTACACGGCCGTGACGAGAACCGAGGCGCCATCGCGGACGAGGGCGGATGCCGCGGCGAAACCGTCTGTCGTCGCCGGCACCTTCACCGCCACCCGATCGCCCAGCGCACGGATGCCCTCGGCATTGCGCAGCATGGCTGCGGTGTCACTGCCCCAGGTCTGGAAGAAGACCTCCTGCGCCCCCTCGGACACCCAGCGCGCGTAGAGGTCGGGGATATCGGCAGCAGTCCGGCCCCCGCGCTCGAGGATGGTCGGATTCGTCGTCACGCCGTGCACGATGCCTCCGGCGAGGAGCCGCGATACGCGGTCGACGTCGGCGCTGTCGACATACAGACGGGGGGCGATCGCGGTCATCGGTTCTCCAGGGTCGGAACCTGTCGTTACAGGTTCGGCTTCGGCTAATGTAATGACAGCCGCAGACGTGAGTCAAAGAGGATCAGGAGTGCCATGACCCCCGCAGAACCAGGAGATCGCTCCGGCGTCGTCATCGTCGGCAGCGTCACTGCCGATGTGACCACCTTCTCACGTCGACTGCCGGCTCGCGGCGAGACGATCCTCGGCGACGAGTTCACGCTGATGCTCGGCGGCAAGGGCGCCAACCAGGCGGTGGCCGCAGGTCGCTCCGGCGCTCGCACGAGCTTCGTCGGCTGCGTCGGCGACGACCTCTTCCACGACCTCGTGGTCGACGGCCTCGGCGAGGCGGGTGTCGATCTCACCCACCTGCGCACCGTCCCCGGCCCGACCGGCATCGCGCACATCCGTGTCGACGCCTCGGCGCAGAACGACATCGTGATGGTCCCGCTCGCCAACGCCGCGCTGAGCACCGAGCAGATCGACGCGGCCCTCGGCGCCCTCGCCCCGACGACGTCCGTCCTCCTGACGCAGCTCGAGACGCCGTCCGCTCTCACGGCCCACATCACCGCACGCGGGCGCGAGCACGACATGACCGTGATCCTCGACCCGGCCCCGGCGGCCGAGCTCCCGCCCGAGATCTGGCAGAGCGTCGACATCGTCACGCCGAACGAGACCGAGGCCACGCTGATCAGCGGCATCGAGGTGACGGATGCCGCGTCGGCAGAGCTCGCCGGCCTCTGGTTCCTCCGGCAGGGAGTCGGCGCCGCGGTCATCACGCTCGCGGGGCAGGGCTCCTGCGTCGTGACCGGCGAGGGCGCGACGATCGTCCCGCCGTTCCCCGTCGAGGCGGTCGACACGACGGCCGCCGGAGACGCCTACGCCGGCTACCTCGGCGCCGCCCTCGCGAACGGCAGCACGCTGACCGAGGCCGTGCGCCTCGCCACCGCGGCCGGCGCGCTGACCGTGACCAAGCAGGGCGCTTCGCCGAGCCTGCCGCACCGAGCCGATGTCGACGCCTTCCTGGCGGAGCGGGAATCGGCGCCCGCCGTCCACTGAGTCGGCCGCAACGGAGGAGAACCATGCGCAAGTCCGCCACCACGATCAACCCCGCACTCTCGCGCGTGATCAGCGAGACCGGGCACACCGACCTGCTCGTCGTCACCGATGCGGGGCTGCCGATCCCCACCGGATCGGAGCGCATCGACCTCGCCTACCGCCCCGGGGCGCCGGCGTTCCTCGACGTGCTCGACACCGTGCTCGCCGAGCTCGTGGTCGAGGGTGCGACGGTCTCCGCCGAGGTCGCCGAGAAGAGCCCCGAGGTGCTCGACGCCCTGCGCGAGCGCTTCGCCGGCATGGGCTTCGAGATCGAGCTCGTGCCGCACGTCGAGTTCAAGAAGCTCACACAGGGTGCACGCGCGTTCGTGCGTTCCGGCGAGTTCACGCCGTATGCGAACGTGATCCTGCACGCGGGAGTCGCGTACTGACATGAGCGTCACCAGCCCCGACACGATCGATCGGCACTCCGCCGCCCCGATGTACGACCAGCTGCGCCAGCTGATCATCGAGGGCATCGCGCGCGACGGCCTGCAGCCCGGCGACCCTCTTCCCGGCGAGCACCGGCTGTGCGAGCGCTACGGCATCTCCCGCACCGTCGTGCGGCAGGCGCTCGCTCAGCTCGAGCATGAGGGGCTCGTCGAGCGCGTCAAGGGCAAGGGCACGTTCGTCTCACGACCGCGGACCAGCGAGAGCCTGGTGCACACGCTCGTCGGTCTGTACGACGATGTCGAACGCCGTGGCGGCCACGTGCACAGTGATGTGCTGCGTCATGAGCGGACGACCGCCGACGAGGAGATCGCCGTCGCGCTCGAGCTCCCGGTCGGGTCGCCGGTCGTCGCACTCGAACGACTCCGTCATGTGGACGGCGAGCCGTGGTCGCTGTCGACGACGTGGATGCCGGATGCCGTCGGCGCCGTCACGCTCGGCGCCGATCTGTCCGAGGCGTCGCTGTACCGCCTCCTCGCCGACAACGGCGTCGTCGCGACGCACGGGGTGCGGTCGGCGGAGGCCACCGTCGCGACGCATGAACAGGCACAGCTTCTCGGCGTCAGCGCGGGGTCGGCCCTGCTGCGGCTGCGCAGCGTGAGTCGCAGTGCCGACGGCACCCCGATGGAGTACTTCATCGCGTACCACCGCGGCGACCGCTCGCGCTTCGAGTTCCAACTGCAGCAGGAGCAGTCGCAGGCATCTCTCCTGCACGTCGACGGCGATGGCGGCGCTTCTCCGGCAGGCACGGTCGGCTGAGCGGACCGGCCGATCAGTCCGGTCGCACCGGGGCGGCCGCCGCGGCCCCGACGACGGTCGTCCAGGGCCGGGCCGTCCACTCCGTCACGAGTCCGCCGGTGACGTACGGGTCCGCCGCAGCGAAGGCTCTAGCGCGCTCGAGGGCATCGTCGCCGGTGAACACGATCAGGGCGCTGAACGGTCCATCGTCCTCCCCCACGGCTCCGCCGAGGAGCAGCTCGCCCCGCTCGACGGCCGCCCACGCCACGGCGAGGTGCTGCTGACGGAAGGCGTCTCGGCGTCGGACGTAGTCGTCGACATACGTGTATTCGAGGACGGCGTGCATGGACCTTCTCTCTTTCGATCGGGGTGCGTCAACCCCGTTCGGGCGGTCAGGACCACGATACCGACGACGGAGACCGCTCCCGCGGGCACGGCCGTCGCAAGTGGGTCTGCCGCCGGCATCCGGTCGGGTGTACCGTCGCCGCATGATCACCGACGATCCCACCCTGACGAACCCGGATCACTACCGCACGCTCTGGGAGAACGAGCACGTCCGTGTGCTTGAGTACACCGACGAGCCGGGCGATCGGACGACGCCGCACGACCACCCCAACAGCGTGATGGTCACCCTCAGCGACTTCTCGCGCCGCCTCAGCGCCGGCGAGCGCACGTTCGACACCGCCCTCACCACCGGCCAGGCCGTCTGGCTGCCCGCGCAGCGGCACTTCGGCGAGAACACCGGGACGACGCCGACGCACACGATCCTCATCGAGCTGAAGGGGGATGCCGCAGGCGAGCCTTCTTCCGGGACTCTGGGACCCGAGCGCCCTGGAGCCGCCTGAGCGACTTCTCCTGCACGTCGACGGCGACGGGAGCGCCTTTCCCCAGGCGTGGCTGTCTGAGCAGACCTGCCCGTACCGTCCCGGACGGAACCGGCTACCTTTTCGGAGAGGGGCATCCGGTGGGTGCCGTCGATCCGGGGGAGAACGATGACAGACGGGACATCGGGCGGTGCTGACTCTGAGCGGGTCATCCCTCCGCCCCCACCGACAGTGCAGGATGCGTCCCCGTCGTTGCCTCCCGTCGTTCCGCTGGCGCCCTCGCTGAGCGGACCACCGGCTGCCGCGTCGCCCGCCGTGATGCCGCCGTACGCCGCCGGCATCCCGTCGACGCCGCCGGGTGGCGGATACCCGGTGCCGGCCGGTCCTCCCGCGCCGACTCGGTCGTCGAACACCCTCGGCGTCGTGCTGGCCGTGGTCGGCGGTCTCGTGATCTTCGCGGTCGTGGGCGTGGCGGTGCTCGTGGGCCTCCTCGTGCGAGGGCCGGATGCGAACCCTGCGCCGGTGGCGCCCAGCCCTACCGCGTTCGCGGAAGATCCGGAGGCGCCCTCCGACGAGCCCCCGTCCGACGGCGACGAGCCCGCCGACGCCGATACCTCCGCCATCGCGGAGCGGCTCGACGCGAAGATCGACGAGTACAAGCGCCTTCGCGACTCCGGAGCGCTCTGGCAGACGATCCCCGACAACGAGTTCAACCGCACCGCCGTCTCGGCGTACCTGTATCTGATGACCGACATGAAGGTCGCGACGATCTGGGGCATCGACGCCGAGCAGGCGCAGGAGTACGACGAGCGGATGACGATGCTCGAAGAGAAGCTCCTCGCGCAGGAGCCGCTCGGCGACGACATCACCATCACCCTCGACGACCGCATCTTCACCTATGACGGCGAGACCGGCGAAGGAGGCTACACGGACAAGTGAGCGGGCGCGTTACGCTCGATCGGTGACCACCTGGACCAGCACCGCGATCGCCCTGCTGGAAGCCGACGCCAATCGCAGCGCCGACACGCACCTGCACCTGTTCCCGCTTCCGCCCGAGTGGGGCATCGATCTGTACCTGAAGGACGAGTCGGTGCACCCGACCGGATCTCTCAAGCACCGCCTTGCCCGCTCGCTCCTGCTCTATGGACTCGTCAACGGCCGCATCCATGAAGACACGACGCTCGTCGAGTCGTCCAGCGGGTCGACCGCGGTGTCGGAGGCCTACTTCGCGCGGATGCTGGGACTGCCGTTCGTCACCGTCGTGCCGCGCTCGACCAGCCAGGAGAAGATCGACCTCATCGAGTTCTACGGCGGTCGCTGCCACTTCGTCGACCGCGCCGAGGACATGTCACCCGAGGCGCAGCGCCTCGCGTCGGACTGCCATGGGCACTACCTCGACCAGTTCACCTTCGCCGAGCGGGCGACCGACTGGCGCGGCAACAACAACATCGCGGAGAGCGTGTTCAGCCAGTTGGCGCAGGAGCGGCATCCGATCCCCCGCTGGATCGTCGTGGGAGCCGGCACGGGCGGCACGAGTGCGACCTTCGGTCGCTACGTGAAGTACCGCCGTCACGAGACGCAGATCGCCGTCGTCGATCCGGAGGGCTCGGCGTTCTACGACGGCTGGGCCGGAACGGTGGATCCGCCCGCTGGACGACCCAGCCGCATCGAGGGCATCGGCCGGCCCCGCGTCGAGCCGTCGTTCGTGCCGAGCGTGATCGACGAGATGATCCGTGTGCCGGATGCCGCCTCCATCGCCGCGATCCGGATGCTGCGCGACCGCACCCTGCACTGGGCCGGCGGGTCGACGGGAACGAACCTCTCCGGCGCGTTCCAGCTGATCGCCCGCATGCGCGCGGCCGGCGAGACCGGCAGCGTCGTGACGCTGATCTGCGACAGCGGCATCCGCTACGCCGGCACGTACTACTCCGACGAGTGGGTCGCCGCGCAGGGCTGGGACCTCGCCCCGCACCGTGCGCGGCTGGAGTCCTTCCTCGAGACGGGCGTCTGGGACGACTAGCTCACACCTCGACCCCGCGGGTCTGTGCTGGTCGACCAGGTTACGCTGGGCCGCATGACTACTCTGATCCTCACCGTCGCGGGTGCAGACCGTCCGGGCCTCGTCGCCGCCGTCGCCGAAGTCGTCGACGCGCACGGCGGCAACTGGGAGAACAGTTCGCTGGCCGAGCTTGCGGGCACGTTCGCCGGAGTGATCGAGGTCTCGGTCGCCGAGGATCGCGCGGCCGAGCTGCAGACAGCACTGCGCTCCCTGCAGGGCCAGGGACTGCTGACCCTCGCCGTGCTGACCGGCACCACGGCCGCCGACCTCGACGACGAGCAGCTGCTCACGATCCAGGTGCTCGGCAACGACCGCCACGGCATCGTCCGCGAGATCTCGAATGTGCTGAGCTCTCACGCCCTGAGCATCGAGGAACTGGCGACCGAGACCCGGGATGCCGCGATGGCCGGCGGCCGCCTGTTCGAGGCATCCGTGACCGCGCGGGTTCCGGCATCCGTCGATCTCGACGCACTCCGCGCCGACCTCGAGCGCATCGCGAGCGAGATCCAGGTCGACATCACCCTCGCCTGATCCGGTCCCCCGGGCACGATGGGATTCCTGGCAGCACTCGGCCGCCTGAACGCCGCTCACCCGTGGTCGCACAACGATGCGTACGCCGGTTTCGTCCTGCGGCACGCACGTGCGGTGCGGCGTGCCGGCGGAGAGACGGCTGTGGATGTCGGCTGCGGCACGGGCAAGCTGGTGGCCGCGCTGGCGGGTGTGTTTCCGTCGGTGATCGGCATCGAGCCGGACCCGACCACCGCCGCGATTGCTGCCCGCCGGTTCGCGGGGACGACGGTTCAGGTCCACGCCCGCGCCTTCGGATCCGAGCCCGCAGAGGCTTACGACCTGATCGTGTTCGTGGCGTCGCTGCATCACATGCCGCTGCGTCGGGCGCTCCAGGAAGCTCGCGCCGCTGTTCGCCCCGGCGGTCGCGTGGTGATCATCGGCGTGGCCAGAGAGACGTCGAGCGACGCGTTGCGCTCCGTGGTGTCGCTGTTGCTCAATCCGCTGATCGGCCTGCTGCGGCATCCGGCCCGTGCGACGGATGTCCCTGCGCACATGAAGGCGCCCACCGCCCCGGCGGACCAGTCGTTCGACGAGATTCGACACGTCGCGGCCAAGCTGCTCCCCGGCATCCGGATGCGTCGCCGCCTGTTCTGGCGCTACACCGCCTCGTGGGTGGCGCCGACCTGAGGTGCGCGGTCGACTCGGCTTTCGAATCGCGCGAATGGTCGGGTTTCGGCCGGATCAGCGACCAGTTGCGCGATTCGAACCCCGCCGTCAGTCCTCGACTTCGGTGTACTTCCGCACCCAGTACTCGGTGTACGCGACGTGCGCCGACGCGGCCGCCGACGCCGCGACGGGGTCGGCATCGGCGAGCCCGCGCAGGATCGCGCGGTGCCCGGCGTCGGAGTGCAGCTTCAGCTCCGCCGCGTCGTGCACGTCGTGGATCCGATAGGCGCGCGACCGCGACCGGAGCACGTCGATCAGGCTCGTGAGAGCGTCGTTGCCGGCGACCCGGGAGATCGTCATGTGGAACTCGTGGTCGAGCCGGGAGTGGTCCTCGAAGTCATCGCTCTGCTCGATCTCGACCAGGAGTGCGTCGAGCTTCTCGACCGTCTCGGCATCCATCCGCGCCGCGGCGAGCGCGGCGGCGTGCGGTTCGAGCACTCGTCGCAGCTCGGTGAGCTCGAGCACACCCGCCATGGGAAGCAGTCCTACCGTGAGCGACAGGCTGCCGATGAGGTCGGCCGCACGCAGCTCGCTGACGTAGCTGCCTGATCCGTGTCGCGTCTCCAGCACGCCGAGAGCACCGAGCGTGCGGATCGCCTCGCGCAGCGATCCGCGGGAGACCCCGAGCGTCTCGCACAGCTCGCCTTCGCTCGGCAGCCGGTCTCCCGGCCGCAGCGCGCCGTCGGCGATGAGCGCCCGCAGGCCGTGCAGCGCCTTGTCCAACGCGCTCATCGTGTTCCTCTCTGGCACCCGGATCTCCTGTGAGTCTGTCGGACGCGGACCGCGCAACCAACTCGTATGACGACTTTGTGAAATTATGCGCGATTTCTGGTTATCTCGTCGATGCTGTGGCAAAGTTGTGCAACAACTCCCCCCGATATACCGACGAGGATCCATGCCGGCCACTGCTTTCCCCGCTCCGCTCCGACTGAGGTCGTTCGACCGCGCGCGAGATGCCTGGCCGCTGGATCCGGACATCATCCACCTCAACCACGGCTCGTTCGGGGCCGTGCCGACATCCGTCGTCGCCCAGCAGGACGCCCTGCGGCGGCGGGCCGACCTCAGCCCCGTGGAGTGGTTCCCCCGCATCGCCGACCGGGTCCGCGCGGCCCGTGAGCGCACCGCCCCGTTCGTCGGCGCCCGTCCCGAGGACAGCGCCTTCGTGCCCAACGCCTCCGCGGCGGCGACCGTCGTCTACAACGCCCTCCGCCTGGAGCACGGCGACGAGATCCTCGTCACCGACCAGGGCTACGGCGCGATCACGATGGGGGCGCAGCGCCTCGCCCGCCGCTTCGGCGCCACCGTGCGCGTCGTCGAACTTCCCCTGCTGGGCTCGGATGACGAGATCGTCGAGCTCTTCTCCGACGCCCTCACCCCCCGCACGAAGCTCATCGTGATCGACCAGATCACCTCCCCCACCGCGCGCGTGCTGCCCACCGCGCGCATCGCCGAGCTCGCCGCCGAGCAGGGAGTGCGCACGCTCGTCGACGGCGCGCACGCCCCCGGCCTCATTCCGGATGCCGCGGCGGCGGCGGGCGGCGACTGGTGGTTCGGCAACCTGCACAAGTGGCCCTGCGCTCCGCGCGGCTCGGCGCTTCTCGTCACCGAGACCCATGATCGCGAGGAACTCTGGCCCCTCATCGACTCCTGGGCCGCGCACGAGTCGTTCCCGACGCGCTTCGACACGCAGGGCACGATCGACGCCACGACCTACCTCGCCACCCCGGCCGCGATCGACTTCATCGAGAGCGAGTACGGATGGCAGGGCGCCCGCGAGACCATGGCGGTCATGGCGGATGCCGGTGCCGAGATCATCGCGGAAGGGTTCCGTCCCTTCGCCGACGAGGACCCGCTCACCCCACTGCCCTCCCCCGTGCCGTCGATGCGCCTCGTCCGACTCCCGCTCGGCCTCGGCTCCACCCGCGAGGAAGCCGATGCACTGCGCATGGAGCTGCTCGACGAGACCGGCGTCGAGACGGCATTCACCAGCTTCCGCGGCATCGGCTACTTCCGCCTGTCGGCGCACCTCTACTCGGAGTCCTCCGACTTCGAGGCCTTCGTGGACCGCTGCATCCCGCAGATCCTCCAGCGCGCCGGCATCCGCCCCGCGTCGTCCGTCACCGTCTCCTGATCCGCACCTCCACCCGAAACGCACCCACCCGAAACACGCACCCGCCCGAAACACGCACCCCACCCGAAACACTGAATGAGAGGCACATCGTGAAGAACAAGATCTTGACGACAGCAGCAGGCATCGGCACCGTCGCCGTTCTCGCGCTCACCGGCTGCTCCGCCGGCGGCGGCCCGTCCGCCGACGGCACCGTCACCCTGCAGATGGTCGAGAGCCTGACCAACCCGGCGCGCACCGATCTCATCCGCGGCCTCCTCGACGAGTTCGAGAAGGAGAACCCGAAGATCAAGGTCAACCTGGTCTCGCCGCCGACCGAGCAGGCCGACGCGAAGATCCAGCAGATGCTGCAGTCCGGCAAGGGCGTCGACCTGCTGGAGGTGCGCGATATCACCGTCGGCCCGTTCGCCAACAACGGCTGGCTGTACGACCTCGGCGACGACCTGAAGGACTGGGACGGCTGGGACGCTCTGACCGACAACGCGAAGTCCGCCTCGGTCGCCGAAGACGGCAAGAGCTACTTCGTGCCCTACGGCTTCTACGGCCTGTCGCTGTTCTACCGCACAGACCTCGTCGCCGACGCGGGCTTCGACGGCCCGCCGAAGAGCTGGGAAGACCTGCTCGAGCAGGCATCCGCCATCCAGGACCCGTCGAACAACATCTACGGCTACGCCTTCCGCGGCGGCCCCAACGCGAACAGCAACGTCGTCGCCGCGATCGAGGCGTACACGATCGACGACCTGAACGTCGACGACGCGTTCCTCATGAAGGACGGCTCCACGATCTTCGCCGCCCCCGAGGCGCAGGATGCCGTCGACGACTACTTCGACCTCTTCACCGAGGCGTCGCCGCCCTCGGCCGTGTCGTGGGGATACCCCGAGATGGTCGCCGGCTTCACGAACGGCACCACGGCGTTCCTGCTGCAGGACCCCGAGGTCATCGCGACCGTGCAGGACTCGTCGCTGACTGAGGACCAGTGGGACACCGCTCCGCTGCTCGTCGGCCCGTCCGGCAAGGCCGCGCAGCCCCTCGCCGTCGCCGGCTGGGGTGTCGCCGAGGCCAGCGAGAACAAGGAGGCGGCCGTGAAGCTCGTCGAGTTCCTCTCGTCGGCCGAGCCCGCCACCGAGTTCGCACAGGCGAACAGCCTCGTGCCGATCATCACCGAAGCCGCCGATGACGACTTCTACTCGACCGGCCCGTGGACGAGCTACGTCACCATGACGGAGAACCCGGACACGTACATCAACGTGCGTCAGCCGCGCGGTGTCAGCTGGTGGACCGAGTGGATCCAGAAGTCCGACCAGGATGTGCAGAACGTGCTGCTCGGCAACATGTCGACGAGCGACCTGCTGACCTCGTGGGACGAGTTCTGGACCGAGAAGTACGCCGCGGAGAAGGGCTGACCCGTGGCCCTGACCGTTCGTGAGGGAGGTTCCGTCGGCATCGCGTCGAAGCGCGCGGCCGGCGGGGCCTCCCCCGGCCCGCGCCGCCGGCAGTTCCGCGGCCGCCACGCGCTGACGCTCCTGGCCTTCATGGCCCCGGCGATCGTCTTCGTGTGCTGGTTCACGTACTGGCCGATGCTGCAGGGCGCCCGCATGGCCTTCCACGACTGGAACCTCTGGGACCTGACCTCGACCCCGTTCGTCGGCTTCGACAACTTCGTCGCGGTGTTCCAGGACCCGGCATTCCCGGTCGTGGCCGGCAACTCGGTGCTCTGGGTGGTCGGCTCGCTCGTGCCGCAGCTCGTGATCGGCTTCCTCATCGCGCTGGCCCTGCGCAAGCGGTTCCGCTTCCGCGGTCTGTACCAGGCGCTCGTGTTCTTCCCGTGGGCCGTTTCCGGCTTCCTGATCGGGATGCTGTTCCGCTGGATGTTCAACGCCGAGTTCGGCGTGGTGAACGACCTGCTCATGAAGGCCGGGCTGATCGACGCCCCGCTGCCCTGGCTGGCCGATCCGAAGCTCGCGATGTTCGCCGTGATCGTGGCGAACATCTGGTACGGCGTGACGTTCTTCGCGATCATGATCCTTGCCGCCCTCCAGTCCGTCCCCGACGAGATGCTGGAGGCCGCGAGCCTCGACGGCGCCGGCAAGGTGCGGCAGCTGTTCTCGATCATCATCCCGTACATCTCGGTGACGCTGCTGCTGACGATCCTGCTGCGCGTGATCTGGATCTTCAACTTCCCCGACATCATCTACGCGATGACCAACGGCGGACCCGCGAACCAGACCCACATCATCACGACCTGGATGATCAACTACACCCAGCAGGGCAACTACGGTCTCGCGAGCGCGATCGGCCTCATCGTCGTGGCGTTCCTGTTCGTGTTCTGCGCGTTCTACCTGATGGCGATGCGGAAGGCCCAGCGATGACCGTCACTGCGACCACCATGACCGAGACCCGTCGCCTCACCGTGCCGGATCCCGCGAAGGCCCCGCGCCCGAAGCGCCGGGTGACCGTCGGCGGCGTCGTCCGCGTCGTCGGACTCGGCCTCTGGCTCGTGATCACGCTCTTCCCGCTGTACTGGATCGCGCTCACGTCGTTCAAGTCCCCCGGCACGATCAACAGGTTCCCGATCGAGTACTGGCCCAGCGAGCCCTCGTTCGAGAACTACGTCAGCCTGTTCCAGCAGAGCTCGTTCGGGGTCTTCCTCGGCAACTCCGCGCTCGTGGCGATCGTCGCCGGAGCCGTGGCGACGCTGATCGCTCTGCTCAGCGCCTACGTGATCGCCCGGTTCGAGTTCCGCGGCAAGGGCGCGGTGCTGATCGCCTTCCTGCTCACGCAGATGATCCCGGCGTTCATCGCGCTCGGACCGCTGTATTCGATGATGACCGACCTCGGTCTCGTCGACACGAAGCCCGGCCTGATCCTGGTCTACATCGCGATCTGCATCCCCTTCTCGACCGTGATGCTGCGGGGCTTCTTCGAGAACGTGCCCGACGCGCTGGAGGAGGCGGCGATGATCGACGGATGCTCCCGCCTCGGCGCCCTGTTCCGTGTGCTGGTCCCGGTCATGACCCCGGGCATCATCGCGGCGTTCATCTTCAACTTCGTGAACTGCTGGAACGAGCTGTTCCTTTCGGTCGTGCTGATGAACACCGATGCGAACCGCACGGTCCCGTCGGCGTTGAACGGCTTCATCTCGACGTTCAACATCGACTGGGGCTCGATGAGCGCCGCAGCCGTCCTGACGATCCTGCCGACCATGGCGATGTTCGCGCTCGCGAGCCGCTGGATCGTGCAGGGCCTGACGGCCGGCGCGGTGAAGGAGTAGCCCCTGCCCCTGTGCCGAGCCACCCCCTTCGACACGAACCGGCCCCCTTCGCACGCGCGAAGGGGGCCGGTTCGGTCATGAAGGGGCCGCTCGGCAGAAGCGCGCAGCTCAGGTCAGGCGCGACTTCGGCGAGGTCGAGTACGTGGCCTCGGCGTCGCGGTTGACCGTGTCGCCCAGCGCCGCGTCGATCGCGGCGAGCGTGTCGGCGTCGAGCTTCACGCCCGAGGCCTTCACGGTCTCGGCGAGCTGCTCCGGGCGGGACGCACCCACCAGCGCCGCGGCGACGTTCGGGTTCTGCAGCACCCACGCGATCGCGAGCTGCGGCATCGACAGCCCCGCCTCCTCGGCGATGGGCTTGAGCTTCTGCACCGCGGTGAGGATGTCGTCCTGCAGGAAGCTCTTGATGAAGTCCGCGCCGCTGTGCGGGTCGGTCGCGCGGGAGCCCTCCGGCACCGGCTGACCGGGCAGGTACTTGCCGCTCAGCACGCCCTGCGCCATCGGCGACCAGACGATCTGCGAGATGCCGAGCTCTTCGGATGCCGGCACGACCTTGCCCTCGATGACGCGCCACAGCATCGAGTACTGCGGCTGGTTCGAGATGAGCTGCACCCCGAGCTCCCTGGCGAGCGTGTGGCCGTCCTGCAGCTGCTCGGCCGTCCACTCCGAGACGCCGATGTACAGCGCCTTGCCCTGGCGGACGACGTCGGCGAACGCCTGGAACGTCTCCTCGAGCGGGGTCTCGTAGTCGAACCGGTGTGCCTGGTAGAGGTCGACGTAGTCGGTGCCGAGGCGCTTCAGCGAGCCGTTGATCGACTCGAGGATGTGCTTGCGGCTCAGGCCGGTGTCGTTCGGGCCCTTCGGCCCGGTCGGGAAGTAGACCTTCGTGAAGATCTCCAGGCTCTCCCGACGCTGACCTTCCAGCGCCTTGCCGAGCACGACCTCGGCGGCCGTGTTGGCGTAGGTGTCGGCCGTGTCGAACGTGGTGATGCCGGCGTCGAGGGCTGCGTGGACCGTCTTGACGGCGGCGTCGTCGCCGACCTGGGATGCATGGGTGACCCAGTTGCCGTACGTGATCTCCGAGACCTTGAGACCACTGTTTCCGAGATAGCGATAGTTGACCATGTTTCCACGCTACTGCCGTCTGATATGCGAGGGCCGAGATTCCGTGACCGGTCTCAGATCGCGCTTCTAGGAAGCGCGCCCGAGAGTCTCCCGATATTCGCGCCAGGCCTCGCCGAGCCGGCGGATGCCCTCGGTGAGCACGTCCTCGGGGGCGGTGAACGGGATGCGGATGTGGTCGTCGGCGGAGACGGATGCCGCGAACGCGGCGCTGCCGGCGATCGAGACGCCGTGGGTGGCGGCGGTCCGCGCCAGAGCATCCGCAGATCCGGCCGGCAGGGCGACCCAGAGCGACAGGCCGCCGCGCGGCGGGTCTACCTGCCAGTCGGGCAGATGCTCGGCCATCAGGCGCAGAAGCAGACGGAGGCGTTCCTGGTGGATGCGGCTGTTCTCACGCCGCAGCTCCTCGGCGTGCCCGATGAGGTCGAGCGCGATGAGCTGACCCGGCACGCTTGTCGACTGGTCGGCGAGCTGCCGTGCACCCCGCAGCCGCCGCACGAGCACGGGGTCGGCGCGCAGCCACCCGATCCGCAGGCCCGCCCACGCCCACTTCGACACCGATTCGACGACGATGATCGGGGCATCCGGGCGCTCGGCGGCGAGGGTGGGCGGCACGACGCCGTCGAAAGAGATGCCGGCGACGACGCGGTCCTCGATCACCGGCACCCCGTACAGCGCCGCGAGCTCCGCCACCCGGTGGCGTGCAGCGGCAGGGAGACGCGTGCCGGTGGGGTTCTGGTGGTGCGGGTTGATCGCGACGAGGGCGGGCCGCAGTCGGGCGAGCGCCTGCTCGAGCGCGTCGACGTCGAGTCCGTCCGGACCCATCGGGATGCCGTGCACCGTGCCGCCGCGCAGGCCGACGGAGTCCGTGACGCCGGGCCAGGTGATCTCCTCGGCCAGCACGACATCGCCGGGGCCGACGAGCGCGTTCACGACGAGGCTGATCGCCTGCTGCGCGCCGTGCGTGACGAGGATCTGCTCCGGCGTGGTCGGCGTGCCCTCGGTCCGATACATCTCGGCGATCAGCTCGCGCAGCACGGGGAGCCCGGCCGGATCGGTCTCGGGCAGCAGCGCGAGGTCGAGCCGGGGCTGGTGGTCGCGGATCAGCTGCACGGCGAGCTCGGGGATCTGCGGCACCGTGCGCAGCAGATCTATCGCGTTGGGGAGCGCGGAGAACAGCGCCTCGCCTCGCCCCGGCCGCTGCAGAGGACTGACGGATGCCGTGGCACCGGCGATCCGCGTACCGCTCCCCTGTCGCCGTTCGACGAGACCGCCGTCGGCGAGGTCCGCGTAGGCCGCGACGACGGTGCCCCGGGAGACCGATCCGGCTGCCGCGAGCGCCCGCTCCGGAGGAAGGCGGTCACCCGGTCGCAGCTCGCCGGTCGCGATGAGGGCCTCGATCCCGCGCGCGAGTCGACGGGCCAGTGTGCCGTCGCCGCGCGTCCAGCGTCCTAGCCGGGCGGCGAGGGCCTCCGATGAGACGTCGCCGGAGTGAACCGATGTCGGCGAGGTGACCGATCTCTGGTCCAGTGGCCCACCATTGGCCCTGTTCATCGTGTCCATAGCATCCGATTCTGGACCAATGACTCCGCCAATCACCACTCTCGACGATGTTCTTGCGCCAATCATCCCCGATTGGACCATTCGTGATCTCCTCGAATGGCTCGGCGACGACGCCCGCGCGAACGACGACGCCCTCCGTCGCCCGCTGGCGATCATCGAGGCCGCTCTGACCGGCTCGCCGTGGACTCGCGAGCCGTCGGCGGTCGCGCTGACCCGTTCGATCGCGTCAACTGTTCAGGCGTCTCCCCGGCTGCGGAACATGCGGCTCGACGACCTGCTCGACGTTCGAATCACGCAAATGGTCGCTGAACCGGTGGCTGAGCGACCAGTTGCGCGATTC
>NZ_SSDJ01000058.1 GCF_004794465.1 Microbacterium sp. K24
GAGTGCCGCCCACCGCCGCTGGGCGGTGACGGCGCGGGCGATCGCGGCATCCGTCTCTCCGACGTCGGCGCGGGCGACGTCGCGGATCGGGGCACCGGTCGACGGGTTGATGACTGTGAACGCGCTCATCGGGCGTCCTCCTTCCGCCGCGCGGCGAACGCACGGGCCTGTGAGACGAGATCGTGGAAGAGGCGCCGGTCGTCGGCGTTCTCCTCCGGATGCCACTGGATGCCGACGACGTGCCCGGCCGAGGTGTCGACGAACGCCTGTACGAGTCCGTCGTCGGAACGCGCGGCCGCGACCAGTCCCTCCCCGAGCCGGTCGATGCCCTGGTGGTGGTAGCTGTGCACCCGCGCACCGCCCGCACCGAGCACGTCGGCGAGCGCGGTGCCGTCCGACACCTCGATCTCGTTCTCGGCGAAGACGCCGCCGCCGAGACGGTAGCGCTCGGTGCCGAGCGACTCGGGCAGGTGCTGCTGCAGGGTGCCGCCGCGCGCCACGTTGACGAGCTGCAGGCCTCGGCAGATCGCGAGCACCGGCATGCGCCGCCGCTCCGCTGCGCGGAACAGCGCGAGCTCCCATGCGTCGCGATCGACGCGGGCAGGATCGGTGAGCGGATGCCGCTCCTCGCCGTAGAGCTCGGGCGCGACATCGGCGCCTCCGGAGAGGATCAGGCCGTCCATGCCGGCGATCGCCGCGTCCGCCGACTCCGGATCCTGCGGCGGCAGCAGCAGCGCGATGCCGCCCGACGCGGTCACCCCGGTCAGGTACTGCTCGGGCAGGAACGCCGCCCGCACATCCCACACCCCCTGCTGCGCCCGCTCCAGGTACGTCGTGACACCGATCAGCGGTGCCGGGTCAGAGCCGCTCGAAACCACGGATGCGCTCCCAGTCGGTGACGGCGGCGTCGTAGGCCTCGAGCTCGATGCGCGCCTGATTCAGGTAGTGGTCGACGACATCGTCGCCGAACGCGGATCTGGCGATCGTCGACTCGCTGAACAGCTGCGCGGCCTCGCGGAGCGTGGTCGGGAGGTGATCGACGCCCGCCTCGTAGGCATTGCCTTCGAACCTCTCCGGCAGCGGCAGCTCGTTCTCGATGCCGTAGAGGCCGCCGGCGATGATCGCGGAGATGCCGAGGTACGGGTTCACGTCACCGCCGGGCACCCGGTTCTCGACGCGCAGCCCCGATCCGCTGCCGATCACGCGCAGCGCGCACGTGCGGTTGTCGATGCCCCAGGCGACGCCGGTCGGTGCGAAGCTGCCCTTCGCGAAGCGCTTGTAGGAATTGATGTTGGGCGCGTAGAGCAGCGTGAACTCGCGGAGTGTGGCGAGGATGCCGGCGATCCAGTGCTCCATGACCGGGCTGAATCCGTGCTCGCCATCGCCGGCCATCACGGGCGTGCCGTCGTCCGCACGCAGGGAGAGGTGGATGTGGCAGCTGTTGCCCTCGCGCTCGTTGAACTTCGCCATGAAGGTGAGCGCCTGCCCGTGCTGGGCGGCGATCTCCTTCGCGCCGTTCTTGTAGATCGCGTGCTGGTCGGCGGTCTCGCGCACCTCGGCGTAGCGGAACGCGATCTCCTGCTGGCCGAGATTGCACTCGCCCTTCACGCCCTCGCAGTACATGCCGGCGCCGTCCATCCCGTTGCGGATGTCGCGCAGCAGCGGCTCCATGCGGGTCGAGGCCTGCAGGTTGTAGTCGACGTTGTAGTCGGTCGCCGGCGTGAGTCCCTCGTACTTGCGGGCCCAGGCGTCGCGGTACGTGTTCTCGAAGACGATGAACTCGAGCTCCGTTCCCGAGAACGCGGTCCATCCCCGCTCGGCGAGGCGATCACGCTGCCGGTCCAGGATCGCGCGGGGCGAGGGCCCGACGGGCTCGCCGTTCTGCCACACCAGATCGGCCATGATGAGGGCCGTGCCCTCGAGCCACGGCATCCGGCGGAGCGTGACGACATCGGGGCGCAGCACCATGTCGCCGTAGCCGCGGTTCCAGCCCGACATGGCGTAGCCGTCGACCGTGTTCATGTCCACATCGACCGACAGCAGGTAGTCGCAGGCCTCGGCGCCGTGATGCAGGATGTCCTCCTGGAACAGCCGCGCGGAGACCCGCTTGCCGACAAGTCGTCCTTGCGCGTCGGCGAAGGCGACGATCACCGTGTCGATCTCGCCGGCGGCGATGCCGGCATCCAGCTGCTCGATGCTCAGGTTTCCCGACATCTTCTCGCTCCCGTCGTTGTGGTACGTCTAAAGGTAGACGAAACCACCATTGACTGCCACAATCGTCCGCAAGGTGCACCCGGCGCCGATATGCATGCGAACGGAGAGCGGATGTCTGAGCAGAGCAGTGGGTCCCGCAAGGTCGCTGGGGCGACCTATACACGTGCCGGGAACGAGTACTTCGAGAAACGCACCCTGAAGAGATCGGCCGGCGTCTGGGGCCTGTGGGGCCTCGCGGTGGCCGCCGTGATCTCCGGCGACTTCTCGGGCTGGAACTTCGGCATCGACTTCGCCGGCTTCGGCGGAATGCTGATCGCCTTCGTGATCCTCGTGCTCATGTACTACGGCATGATCTTCGCGATCGGCGAGATGGCCGCGATGATGCCGCACACGGGTGGCGCCTACTCGTTCGCCCGATCGGCGATGGGCCCGTGGGGCGGCCTGGTCACCGGCGCGGCGGAGACGATCGAATATGTCGCGACGACGGCGGTGATCGTCTACTTCTCGGCGTCCTATGCGAACGGCATCACGAGCGAGCTGCTGGGACTCGAGCTCCCGGGATGGCTCTGGTACCTGATCCTCTACGTCGTGTTCATCGCCCTGAACTCCGCGGGAGCGGCGATCTCCTTCCGCTTCGCCATCGTCGTCTCGATCATCTCGATCGGCATCATCCTGGTGTTCTCGGTGATGGCGCTCTTCTCCGGCGCCTTCAGCTGGGACGCCCTGTGGGACATCGTCCCCGACGAGGGTCAGACGACGTTCCTGCCGCACGGCGTGCTGCCGATCCTGTTCGCCCTCCCGTTCGCGATGTGGTTCTTCCTCGGCATCGAGGAGCTGCCGCTCGCCGCCGAGGAGTCGCACAACCCGACCCGCGACATCCCGAAGGCCGGATTCTGGGCCCGCGGCACGCTCATCGTGACCGGGCTCCTGGTGCTCTTCCTGAACACCGGAGTGATCGGCGCCGAGGCCACGGGCACCGCCGGCGAGCCGCTGCTCGACGGCTTCCGCGCGATCGTCGGCGACCAGCTCGCCGCGGTGCTCGCCCTGTTCGCCCTGATCGGTCTGCTCGCCTCGCTGCAGGGCATCATGTTCGCGTACGGCCGCAACATGTACTCGCTCTCCCGCGCCGGCTACTACCCGCGGTTCCTGTCCCTCACCGGCAAGCGGCAGACGCCCTGGGTGGCGCTGGTCGTCGGCGCAGCCGTCGGCTTCGTCGCCCTCATCGTCCTCGACGTGCTCGCCGCCGTCGACGCCGAAGGCGCCGGCTCCGTGGCCGGTGCGATCGTGCTCAACATCGCGGTCTGGGGCGCGGTTCTCGCCTACGGACTCCAGCTCGTCTCGTTCATGATCCTGCGCAAGAAGTACCCGGACGTCGCGCGCCCGTACCGCAGCCCGTGGGGCATCCCCGGCGCCGCGGTCGCGCTCGTCATCGCGGCACTCATCTTCGTCGGCTTCCTGCTCAACCCGACCTTCGGCCCGGCGATCATCGCGATCGCGATCGTGTACGTCGTGATCCTGCTCGGTTTCGGTCTGTTCTTCCGTCACCGCCTTGTGCTCTCCCCGGAGGAGGAGTACGCGCTGTCCGGCGGATCGCACGGCGACCCGCAGTCCGAGGGATACGACGCCATGGAAGGCGAGGTCTTCGACGGCAACCGGTGAGTCGCAGCGAAGCGCCCCGACGGCTTCGTTGGGGCGCTTCGTCGTCTCTACTTGCGGTCGAAGTCGAAGGCCTTCAGCAGTTCGACCACAGCCTTGTCGCGCTCGTCGCCACCCGCCTCGAACATGTCGGTCACGTGGGTGCGCAGATGATTCTCGAGCAGCAGCCGGTTCAGGGACTCCAGGGAGCGCTGGATCGCGCGGGACTGCGTGATGATGTCCATGCAGTACTCCTCGTTCTCGATCATCCGCGCGACACCGCGCATCTGCCCCTCGAGGATGCTGGTGCGGTGCAGAGCACGCTTCTTGATGTCTTCGATCACGTCTCGAGGGTACTCTCCGCGTGAAAGGATGACCTCATGCCGCGAACACCGATGGCGCAGCTCTCGCCCGCCGACCAGGAGCGTCTGCGCGCCCTCCGCCGCATGAAGGCCGTGGCCCTCGGGGCTCTGGTGTTCATGGCTGTCGCCTTCGTCTTCGCGTTCGCCTTCCAGGAGCGACTGCCCTGGCTCTCCTACGTCCGCGCCGCAGCCGAGGGCGGGATGGTCGGCGCGTTGGCGGACTGGTTCGCCGTCACCGCGCTGTTCCGACGTCCGCTGGGGCTGCCGATCCCGCACACCGCGATCATCCCGAGCCGCAAGGACGAGATCGGCCGCACGCTCGGAGAATTCGTCGAGACCAACTTCCTCGCGGCCGACGTCGTGCGCACCAAGCTCTCGAGCACCGCGATCGCGCTGCGCGCGGGCGAATGGCTGCGCGAGAAGGGGCACGCCGAACGCGTCGGCGCCGAGGGGGCCACGATCGCGACGGCCGTGCTCAACGCGCTCAGCGACGACGACGTCCGCGATCTCCTCACCGACCTCGCCCGCGAGCACCTCGTCGAACCGGAGTGGGGTCCGCCGGCGGGCATCTGGCTGGAGAAGATCGTCGCCGCCGACGCGCATCACGGCGCGGTCGACCTCGCGGTGGAGAACATCGGTCGGTGGCTCGAAGCCAACGCGGAGTCGTTCTCCGGGCTCGTCTCGCGCCGCCTGCCCGGCTGGGTACCCAAGCTCGCCCACCGTTTCGTCGACGACACGGTCTACAACGAGGCCATCAAATTCGTGCACGCCGTGCAGGCCGATCCGCAGCATCCGGCCCGGATCGCGATCGACGGCTACCTCTCGCGGCTGGCCGACAACCTGCAGAACGATCCCGACACCCGCGCGAAGCTCGAGAACGCCAAGGCGTCGCTGTTCGACAGCCCGCGGGTCGGTGCTCTCGCCGCCGAAGCCTGGAATACGGCGAAGAACGGACTGCTCACCTCTCTGGCCGATCCCGAGAGCGGGCTGCGTCGTCGCGCCGTTCAGGCTCTCCAAGAGGTCGGCGAGCGCCTCACGACGGATGCCGCGCTGCAGCACCGCGTCGACACCTGGATCTCGGACGCCGCGGTCTTCCTCGTCGACCGCTACCGTCACGACATCGCCTCGATCATCACCGACACGGTCGAGCGCTGGGACCCGGCCGAGACCACCGAGAAGATCGAGCTCATGGTCGGCCGCGACCTGCAGTACATCCGCCTGAACGGCACCTTCGTCGGAGCCCTCGCGGGCCTCGCGATCTTCACCATCGCCCACGCCCTGATCCCCGGAGTCTGACATGACCCTGTCGCACGACCCTCTCTGGCCGCGCGCCGGCGCCTGGCCGACCTTCGACGGCTCGGCCGATGCCGTGCTCCTCGGTGTGCCGACCTGGCGTACCTCGCTGTCGCCGACCGGAGCACATGCGACGCCGGCGGCGATCCGTGATGCCCTCCCCCGCTACGGGACGACGCTGATGGGCCCGCCGATCCGCGACCTGAACGACCTGCTGCAGATCGCGGATGCCGGGGATATCGAGGAACCCGACGGCGACGCCGGAGAGGCGGAGGTGATCGCGCGCGTGCGCGAACTGGCGGGTGCGGCGGACCTCGTGGTCGCCCTCGGCGGAGACAACTCCCTCACCTACCCGGTGGCGCTCGGCGCCGAGGCATCCGGACTCATCACGTTCGACGCGCACTTCGACCTGCGCGACGGCGTCTCCAACGGCACGCCGGTGCGCCGACTCGTCGAAGACGCACCCGCGGCCTCGACGCTCGAGACGGCGCGGGTCGACCCCGCCCGCATCGTGCAGATCGGCATCGCCGACTTCGCGAACTCGGCGGCCTACGCGCAGCGGGCGGCGGACTGGGGCATCCGGGTGATCACCCTCGATGAGCTCCGCCACCGCGGTGTCGACGACGTGGTGGCCGAGGCCCTCGAGATCGCCGGCGCCGGCGAGGGGTCGCGCGTGCATCTCGACATCGATGTCGACGTCTGCGACCGATCCGTGGCGCCGGGGTGCCCGGCGAGCGTGCCCGGCGGACTCCAGGCCTGGGAGCTGCGTGCCCTGACGCGCGCCGTCGCCTCGGACGGCCGCGTCGTGAGCGCGGATCTCGCCGAAGTCGACGCGACGGCCGACACGGACGATGCCCGCACGATCCGGCTCGCGGCGCTGTGCGTGCTCGAGCTGCTGACGGGTCTCGCCGCGCGGCCATGAGGATCGTCGTCTCCGGCACGCACGGAAGCGGCAAGAGCACCCTCATCGCGGACTTCGTCGCGCAGAGGCCGGAGTACCTCGCCCTCGGCGACCCGTTCGAGGATCTCGACCTCGACGATCCAGCGAGTGCCGCGAGCTTCGCGGCGCAGTTGCGCCTGACCGCGTCACGCCTGCGCGAGACGGCAGGGGAATCCTCCGTCATCTCCGAACGCGGACCCCTCGACTTCCTCGCCTACCTGACGGCCCTGGAGCAGTGGGGACGCAGCGACAGCGAGCTCGTCGCTCGCGCGACAGCCATCGCCGACGCCTCCCTGACCGACGTCGACCTGGTCGTGCTCCTGCCCTTGGACGAACGGCATCCGATCCGGGTCCCCGTCGAAGAGGACCGGGTCTTGCGCGAGGCGATGGATGCGGCACTGCTCGACCTCGCCGATGAGCGCGAGGTCGCCGGAGGCACCCGCTTCCTGACTCTGGGCGGCGATCCGGCGTCGCGACTGCGCGACCTGCTCGCCGCGACGAACGAGTGAGCCGGCGGACAGCAGGGTGAACGCGGCAGCGAGGACCGCGCGCACCGTCAGCGGACGACCAGCTCCGGAGTGATCAGGGCGTGCGCCGTGCCGGCCTCCAGGCGGCGCGGCGCGACGATCTCCCCCGTCGGCCCCATGAGGAGTTCGAGGATCGCCGTCGCGACGTCTTCCGGGCGCTGCTCGACGCTGGAGAATCCGAGGGCCTCCGCGGTCGGGGTGTTGTCGAACCCGATCACCGGCAGCCGCCGACCCGCGGCATTGACGGCGAGCAGTGCGCCGACGGCGAGGGAGTCGCTGGCGCAGACGACGGCATCCGGCGGCGTCGCACTCGCCAGCGCCGAAGCGACGGCCGCTTGCGCGAGCGGCACATCATCCTCGGCCGTGAGCCGCGGTCCGAGCGCGCCGGCCGCGTCCATCGCCTCACGCCAGCCGCGTTCGCGGTCGTCACCGGTTCCCGAGCCGGCCGGCCAGCCGAGGAAGGCGACGTTCCGCCCGTAGGTCAGCGCATGCGCGGTCGCGGCGCTCGTGCCGGCCGCTCCATCCACATCGACCCAGAGGTGGCGGGGGTCGGCGATGTCGTCCTCGCCCCACGGTCGGCCGAAGGAGATGAACGGCACGCCGGCGTCGTCGAGGCTGCGCACGCGCGGGTCGTCCCGGCTGGTGCTGGTGAGGATGGCCGCGTCGATCTCCGATCCCTCCCAGAGCTCCGAGAGCCGAGCGATCTCCTCTTCGGGTGTGCGGGCCGCGTAGACGAGCATCCGCATCCCGCGTTCGCTCGCGCGTTCCGTGATCGCGTGCACGAACCGGTCGAGCACGACGCCGGAGATTCCCCCGAGATAGGGATCCAGACGGATGCCGATCGTCGAACTGCGACGCAGGCGCAGCTGGCGCGCCGCGGCGTGACGGCGATATCCCAGTTCGCGGATCGCGGTGAGCACGCGCTCCCTGGTCGCTGGTCGCACGATGTCGGGTGTGTTGAGCACGTTCGAGACGGTCTGCCGCGAGACGCCCGCGCGCTCGGCGACGTCCTCGACGGTGGGAGCCTTCGCCACGGCACCTCCTCGCACCCGTTCGTCTGTCGCGGGCTTGACACTCCCGCACCTCCCGCTTAGCCTATTCCACGCAGAGTTTGATCGTTCAAATTTGCACAGCACCCAGGCTCATCAAGGGAGAGAGACCATGACACGGCACACCACTCGGGCAGTCCTCGGCACAGGCGCCGTACTGCTGGCCAGCACGCTCGTCCTCGCCGGCTGCGGCTCCGGCTTCGCCGGCGACGACGCCGCCTCGACCGATTCCGAAGGCCTCACCTCGTCCGACGACGCGCTCACCGTGCTCATCGGCTCGTCCGGTGACGCCGAGACCGAGGCCGTGCAGGCCGCTCTGGACGCGTGGTCCGAGGAATCCGGTACCGAGGTCTCGCTCCAGGTCGCGAGCGACCTCGGGCAGGAGCTCTCGCAGGGCTTCGCGGCCGGCGAGCCCGCCGACCTGTTCTACCTCTCCACCGACCAGATCGCCGGATTCGCCTCCAACGGCTCCCTGCAGGCGTACGGCGACCAGCTGTCGAACAAGGACGACTTCTACCCGTCGCTCGTCGAGAACTTCACGATCGACGACACGTTCTACTGCGCCCCGAAGGACTTCTCCACGCTCGCCCTGGTGATCAACACGCAGATGTGGACGGATGCCGGTCTGACCGACGCGGACCTGCCGAAGACCTGGGACGACCTCGCCGCCGTCGCCAAGACGCTCACGACCGCGGACCACGTCGGCCTCGCCTTCGGCGCGGAGTATCAGCGCATCGGCACGTTCATGGCGCAGGCCGGTGGAGGCCTGGTCTCCGACGGCACCGCCATCGCGGACGACGACGCGAACGTGGAAGCACTCGCCTATGTGAAGTCCCACCTCGAGGACGGCACCTTCGCCTTCGCGAAGGACGTCGGCGCCGGCTGGGGCGGCGAAGCCTTCGGCAAGGGCTCCGCCGCCATGGTGATCGAGGGCAACTGGATCACCGGTGCGATGTCGAACGACTACAGCTCGGTCGGATACACGGTCGCGGAGCTTCCCGAAGGCCCCGGCGGCAAGGGCACCCTGCAGTTCACCAACTGCTGGGGCATGGCCGCTGACAGCCCCAACCAGCAGGCAGCACTCGAGCTCGTCGAGTACCTGACCAGCGCCGACAGCCAGCTCGCCTTCTCGACGGCCTTCGGACCGATGCCGTCGATCCAGTCGGCCGCCGACGCGTGGACGACCGACAACCCGGACCTCGCTCCCTTCCTCGCGGGCGCCGAGTACGCCCAGTTCCCGCCGAACCAGGACGGTGCGACCGACGTGATCGCCGACTTCAACGCTCAGATCGAGACGCTGAAGAGCGGCGACCCTGCCGCCATCCTCGGCTCGGTGCAGACCAACCTCGAAGCGATCGTCGAGTAGTCATGGCCCAGCGGTCGAAGCCTCGTCGCGGAGGCGCCTCCGGGCTGCGCCGCGGCGAGGCCGCCGCCGGGTGGCTGTTCACCGCCCCGGTGATCGCCATCCTCGGCGTCTTCCTCCTGGTCCCGGTGCTCATGGCGCTGTGGGTCAGCATGTCGGACTGGGCCGGTCGAGGCAGCCCGCTGTCCGGGTCGGTGTCGTTCGTCGGCGGCGACAACTACTCGGCCGTGCTCGCCGACGGTGGTCTCGCCACCAAGGACTTCGGCACCGCACTGCGCAACAACGCCTGGTACGTGCTGCTCGTCGTGCCCTTGCAGACGGCACTGGCCCTGTTCCTGGCGGTGCTGGTCAATCGGGCGATGCTGCGAGGTCGCGGCTTCTTCCGCACGGCGTACTACTTCCCCTCGGTCACCAGCTCCGTCGCGATCACCGTGCTGTGGCTGTTCCTCTTCTCCGCGAGCGGGGCCGTCAACGACGTGCTCTCCTGGTTCGGGATCAACGGTCCGAACTGGTTCAACGACCCGCGCGGGATCCTGCAGCTGCTCCTCGGCGTGTTCGGCGTCGACGGCGGTCCCGCCGCTCTCAAGCAATCGGGTGCGCTGGGCATCACCTGGTGGGACTGGATCGCCGGACCGTCGGTCGCGATGACCGCGTTCATCTTCATGGCGGTCTTCACGACCTCGGGCACGTTCATGCTCATCTTCCTCGCGGGTCTGCAGAACCTCGGCGGTGACGTCGACGAGGCGGCGATGATGGACGGCGCGAACGGATGGCAGCGGTTCTGGCGCATCACCCTTCCGCAGTTGCGGCCGACCCTGTTCACCGTGCTCACGCTCGGACTGATCGGGTGCTGGCAGGTCTTCGATCAGATCTACACCGGCACGCAGGGAGCGCCGAGCAAGACGACCCTGACGCCGGCCTTCCTGTCGTACCAGACCGCCTTCCGGAACCAGGAGTGGGGTCAGGGTGCGGCGATCGCCTTCATCCTGTTCGTCATCATCGTCGTCTTCACGCTCCTGCAGCGGTGGGTGCTGCGCGACAGGCCCGTCTCGCGTCGCCGCATCCGCGCCTACGAGATCGTCGGGGAGGGGAAGGCATCATGAGGCTCTCCCCCAAGCAGCTCACGTGGCAGATCGTGCTCTACGCGGTGCTGATCGCCCTCGCCGTGATCTACATCTATCCCTTCCTCGTGCAGGTGGCCACGAGCTTCAAGACCGATGAGGAGGCGGCAAGCTCGGGGATCTCCCTGATCCCCGAGGTGTGGAGCTTCGCGGCCTACGAACGGCTCTTCGCCCGCTCGGACTTCCCCTCGTGGTTCGTCAACAGCGCGATCGTGACCGTGTTCGTCACGATCGGTCGGGTGTTCTTCAACTCGCTCGCCGGGTACGCCCTCGCCCGGCTCCGCTTCCGCGGCCGCGGCGTGGTGTTCGCGGCGCTCGTCGCGGTCATGTCGGTGCCGACGGTGGTGCTGCTGATCCCGAAGTTCCTCGTGATCAACCAGCTCGGCATGTTCAACTCCTACGCGGGGATGATCCTCCCCCTGCTCGTCGACGCCGCCGGAGTCTTCATCATGAAGAACTTCTTTGAGTCGATCCCGGAATCGGTCGAGGAGCAGGCGCGGATCGATGGAGCCGGGACGTTCCGCATCTTCTGGTCGGTGGTCCTGCCGATGGCCACGCCCGCACTGGTGACGATCGTCATCCTGTCCTTCCAGGGCTCGTGGAACGAGCTGAGCCACTTCATCGTGTCGACGAACGACCCGGCACTGACGACGCTCACCAAGGGCGTCGCGTCTCTGGCGAGCGGACAGCTGAGCCAGGGCACGCAGTACCCGCTCAAGCTGGCCGCCGCACTCATCATGACCATCCCCGTCGCGGTGATGTTCTTCATCTTCCAGCGCCGCATCATGAATTCCACCGAAGGAGCCGTCAAGGAATGACCCCCACCGCACCCCTCCAGCCGCTGTTGGATGCTGCCGTGATCGTGCTCGAAGCACCGACCCAGGTGTGGTCGGACGACGCCGGGTCGATGGGATCCGCACCCATCCACGGCATCTACCACGGCGACGTCCGTCAGGTCAGGGCGCTGGAGACGACCGTCGACGCGACGACGCTCGAATCCATCGGCTGGTCGTCGCCGACTCCGCAGCGAGTTCTCTTCACGGACGTGCTGCGGGGTCTCGACGACGAGTCGGCTGATCCGAAAGTGCGTCTGGATCGCGACCGCGAGGTGACGGCCGGCTCGTTCACGGAGCGGATCCGGATCTCCAGCCACCTTCACGCGACGACCGCCGTCGGGATCACGGTACAGCTGACGCCGGACTTCGCCCCGATGCAGCTCGTGAAGGCCGGAATGGGCACGGATGCGGTATGGACATGGGACGGACGAACCTGCCGGTCCGGCGACGCCTCTTTCACCCTGGCCGCCCCCGGAGCCGTCGTCGCCTCGGACGGCGAGCGGCTGACGTTGCGGTGGGACCTCGGTCTCTCGCCGCGAGGGACGGAGACGGTCGAGTGGTCGCTCGACCTCGCCGACACGACGCTCGTCGTCACCGCCCCCGCGCAGCCTGCAGCCGCGCAGCTCCCCGAGACCGCCGACCCGCGGGCCGCGCGGTGGCTCGAACAGGCATCGGCTGACCTCGCCGCGCTGCGCCTGGCGACGCCGGAGCATCCGGATGACGCGTTCTATGCCGCGGGTGCGCCCTGGTTCTTCACCCTGTTCGGCCGGGACTCGATCTGGGCGGCCCGGCTCGGCCTCGCAGCCGACCCTTCCATCGCCGCGTCGACTCTTCGGGTGCTCGGGCGCATGCAGGGCACGGCGCATGACGCATCGACGGCCGAGGCCCCGGGCAAGATCCCCCACGAGCTCCGCAGCGGCGCGCTGATCCTTCCGGGCGAGGGCGTGCATCTCCCGCCGCTCTACTACGGCACGGTCGATGCGACGCCGCTGTGGGTCTGCCTGCTCGCCGACGCGCATGACGCCGGGATGCCCGACGACGAGCTGCGCGGTTTCCTCCCCACCCTGCGCGGAGCCCTCGACTGGATGATCGAACACGGCGACGCATCCGGAAGCGGCTTCATCGACTACGCCGACGAATCGGGGCATGGCCTCGCGAATCAGGGTTGGAAGGACTCCGGCGACTCGATCCAGTGGCGCGACGGGCGGTTGGCCGAAGGGCCCATCGCCCTGAGCGAGGTGCAGGCATACGCCTACGAGGCCGCCGTGCGCGGGGCTGTGCTGCTCGAGAAGCTCGGCGAACCCGGGGCCGACGAGCTGCACGCCTGGGCGGCTGAGCTGCGCACGCGCTTCCGGGACGCCTTCTGGGTGACGACCGAGGAGGGCCGCTACCCCGCGATCGCTCTCGATGCGCACGGCGGCGCGGTCGACACCCTCACCAGCAACATCGGCCATCTCTTCGGCACCGGCATCCTCGATCCCGACGAGGAGCGCGTGTGCGCCGACCTGCTCGCCGGCGACAGCATGTCGAGCGGCTATGGCATCCGCACGATGTCGACGGGCGCCGCCGGCTACTGGCCGCTCAGCTACCACGGCGGCAGCGTCTGGACGCACGACAGCGCGATCGCCGTGCATGGGATGCTCCGCTCGGGGCTCGACGACGACGCCAGGGCGATCGCACGACAGCTGCTCGACGTCGCGGAGGGCTTCGACTACCGAGTGCCCGAGCTCCACTCCGGTGACGCGCGCGTTCCCGGCGGTCGGCCGGTTCCCTACCCCGCCGCGTGCCGTCCGCAGGCGTGGTCGGCAGCCGCCGCCGTCGTCTGCGCGCAGGCCCTGGCATGACGCGCCGCGGCAGTCAGGCGACGGGCACGCCGTCCTTCCAGACGCGGCGGACGAGCGGGACCCCCGGGCGGTAGGCGAGGTGGATGCGGGTGGGCGCATCCAGCAGCACGAGGTCGGCGCGTGCGCCCGGCGCGATGATGCCGACATCGTCGCGTCGGAGCGCACCGGCACCGCCTGCCGTCGCCGCCCAGACGGCCTCGGCCGGTGTCATCCCCATGTCGCGTACGGCGATCGCGATGCAGAACGGCATCGACGAGGTGAAGCTCGATCCCGGGTTCGTGTCACAGGCGAGAGCGACCGTCACGCCGGCGTCGATCAGCCGGCGGGCGTCCGGGTAGGGCTGCCGGGTCGAGAACTCGACGCCGGGCAGCAGCGTGAGCACGGTGTCTGATGCCGCGAGCGCGGCGATGTCGTCGTCGGTGAGGTAGGTGCCGTGGTCGACGGAGGCCGCTCCGAGTTCGACCGCCAGGCGCACCCCCTCCCCCGGCCCGAGCTGGCTCGCGTGCACGCGCGGTGCGAGACCTCGGGCGATGCCGGCCTCGAGCACCCGGCGTGACTGCGGCACCGTGAAGGCACCGGTCTCGCAGAACACGTCGATCCACTTCGCGTGCGGAGCGCAGGCGTCGAGCATGGGGCCGACCACGAGATCGACATAGTCGTCGGCGCGGTCGGCGTACTCGGCCGGAACGACATGTGCACCGAGGAACGTCACCTCGGGGGTCACCTCGGCGGCCAGGCGCACGAGGCGCTCCTCGTCGGCGACACTCAGTCCATAGCCGCTCTTGATCTCGACGGTCGTCGTGCCCTGCGCGAGCATCTCCCCGAGGAATCCACGCAACCGCACGCGCAGCGCGTCGTCGCTCGCAGCACGGGTGGCGGCGACGGTAGAGCGGATGCCGCCCGCGGCATACTTCTGGCCGGCCATGCGCGCCTCGAACTCCTCGGCACGATCGCCGCCGAACACGAGGTGGCTGTGGCTGTCGACGAAGCCCGGGATCACCGCGCGTCGCCCCGCGTCGACCACCTCTTCGGCGTCAGGAGCGTCGCCCACCGCGCCGACCCACGCGACGCGCCCGCCGTCGATCAGCACGGCCGCGTCGTGCAGGGTGCCCGTCGGGTCGGCGGTGCGCGACGGATCGTTGGTCGTCAGTTCGGCGATGTTCGTGAGGAGCGTCGTCATGGCAGCAGTGTCTCAGAGCATCGGGATGTTCAGACCGCGATCGCGGGCCACATCACGCGCGTGCTCGTAGCCGGCATCCACGTGACGCATCACGCCGGTGCCGGGGTCGTTGGTGAGCACCCGCTCCAGCTTCTGCGCCGCGAGCTCGCTGCCGTCGGCGACGGAGACCTGTCCGGCGTGGATGGATCGGCCGATGCCGACGCCCCCGCCGTGGTGCAGCGACACCCAGGAGGCACCGGAGGCGGTGTTCAGCAGCGCGTTGAGCAGCGGCCAGTCCGCGATCGCGTCGGAGCCGTCCTTCATGGCCTCGGTCTCGCGGTACGGCGAAGCGACGGAGCCCGAATCGAGGTGGTCGCGACCGATCACGATCGGGGCGGACAGCTCGCCGGATGCCACCATCTCGTTGAACTTCAAGCCGGCGAGGTGCCGCTCCTTGTAGCCGAGCCAGCAGATGCGCGCGGGCAGCCCCTCGAAGTGCACCTTCTCGGCCGCCTTCTGCAGCCAGCGGTGCAGCGCGGCATCCTCGGGGAACAGTTCGGCGATGGCCCGATCGGTCTTGTAGATGTCCTCGGGGTCGCCGGAGAGCGCCGCCCAGCGGAACGGACCGCGGCCCTCCTCGAACTGCGGGCGGATGTAGGCGGGAACGAAGCCGGGGAACTCGAACGCCCGCTCGAAGCCGCCGAGCTCCGCCTCGCGCCGGATCGAGTTGCCGTAGTCGAAGACGGCGGCACCGGCATCCTGGAAAGCCACCATCGCAGCGACGTGCGCGGCCATGGACGCGCGGGCGCGGCGGGTGAAGTCCTCCGGGTCGCGCTCGGCTGCGGCTTTCCAATCCGCGACGTCCGTGCCGAGCGGGAGGTAGGCCAGCGGATCGTGCGCGCTGGTCTGATCGGTCACGATGTCGATCGGCACTCCGCGGCGCAGCAATTCGGGGAAGACCTCCGCCGCGTTGCCGACCACACCGACCGAGAGCGCCTCGCCGGCATCCTTCGCGGCGACCACGCGTGCGACTGCCGCATCGAGGTCGGTCGTGTACTCGTCGAGGTAGCCGTGGTCCACCCGGCGCGCGAGCCGGGACTCGTCGACGTCGACGATCAGCACGACGCCGTCGTTCATGGTGACGGCGAGCGGCTGCGCGCCGCCCATCCCTCCCGCCCCACCGGTGAGGGTGAGGGTGCCGCGCAGCGAGTCCCGTCCGAGCGAGCGGGCGACGGCGGCGAAGGTCTCGTACGTGCCCTGCAGGATCCCCTGCGTGCCGATGTAGATCCACGACCCGGCGGTCATCTGGCCGTACATGATCAACCCGAGCTCCTCGAGCTTGCGGAACTCCGGCCAGGTCGCCCAGTCCCCGACGAGGTTCGAGTTGGCGATGAGCACCCGCGGCGCCCACTCATGGGTGCGGAACACTCCGACCGGCTTGCCGGACTGCACGAGCAGCGTCTCATCGGGCTCGAGCTCGTCGAGGGTGCGCACGATCGCGTCGTACGCCGCCCAGCTCCGCGCCGCCTTTCCGGTGCCGCCGTAGACGACGAGATCTTCGGGGTGCTCGGCGACCTCGGGATCGAGGTTGTTCATCAGCATCCGCTTGGCCGCTTCTGCGCCCCAGCTCTTCGCGGTGCGCTGGTTGCCGCGCGCGGCGCGGACGACGCGGGGGCCTGATGCGGTGTTCTCAACCATGGGTGTGCTCCTTCGCGATGCGGGCGACGTCGCCCGACTGGACGAGTGCGGTGACGGCTTCCATCTCCGGTGAGAGGAACCGATCCGGTCCGGGACCGGCGGCGACGGTGCGGACGAGGTCGCGCACGGCGCCCGTGGCGGGTCCGGCCTGCAGCGGGGCGCGCAGATCGAGTGCGCGCGCGGCGGTGAGGATCTCGATCGCCAGCACGCGGCCGAGTCCGTCGATCGCACGGCGCAGCTTGCGCGCCGCGGCCCAGCCCATCGAGACGTGATCCTCCTGCATCGCGGACGACGGGATCGAGTCGACGGATGCCGGAACGGCGAGGCGCTTGAGCTCGGAGACGATTCCGGCCGCCGCATATTGCGCGATCATCAGCCCGGAGTCGACGCCGACCTCGTCCGCCAGGAACGGCGGCAGGCCGTGGCTGCGAGCCGGGTCGAGGGCGCGGTCGGTCCGACGCTCGGAGACCGAGGCGACGTCGGCGACCGAGATGGCGAGGAAGTCGAGCACGGCGGCGACCGGCGCTCCGTGGAAGTTGCCATTGGACTCGATGCGTCCGTCGATCATGATCACCGGGTTGTCGATCACGCTGGCGAGCTCCCGTCCGGCGATCATGCCCGCGTGCGCCATGGTGTCCCGTGCGGCGCCGTGCACCTGCGGCGAGCAGCGCAGCGAGTACGCATCCTGCACGCGACCGTCATCCGGCCCCTTGTGGCTGGCGACCATCGGCGAGCCGGACAGGAAGGCGCGAAGGTTCGCGGCGGATTCGCTCTGCCCGGTCTGCGGGCGCAGCGCCATCAGGTCGGCAGCGAATACGGCATCCGTTCCCAGCTGCGACTCGACCGACATGGCCGCGGCGACGTCCGCGGTGAGGAGCAGCGTCTCCAGGTCGTGGAGTGCCAGGACGAGCATCCCGAGCATGCCGTCGGTGCCGTTGATCAGGGCGAGCCCCTCCTTCTCGACGAGCGTGAGAGGCTCGATCCCCGCAGCAGCGAGTGCCACTGCGGCAGGACGAAGAGCGCCCTCGGCGTCGCGGACCTCTCCCTCGCCCATCGCCGCGAGGGCGATGTGCGCAAGCGGCGCGAGGTCGCCGGAGCATCCGAGTGAACCGTACTCGCGCACGACGGGTGTGATGTCGTTGTTGAGCATCGCCATGTAGGTCTCGACGACGATCGGGCGCACACCGGTACGTCCGGATGCCAGGGTCTGCAGGCGCAGGAGCTGGAGACCGCGCGTGACCTCGCGCTCGACCTCGGCGCCCGTGCCGGCGGCGTGCGAGCGGATCAGGCTGGCCTGCAGCTGCAGACGCCGATCGGGAGCGATGAACGTGGTCGCCAGGGCGCCGAAGCCGGTGGACACCCCGTAGTGCGGGTGCGGATCGGCGGCGAGACCGTCGATGACCTGTCGGGTCGCGGCGACGCGGGCGAGCGCTTCCGGCTCGATGACGACCGGAGCACCGTGCCGGGAGACGGCGACGACCGCCTCGGGAGTCAGCGGCGACGCGCCGACGAGAACAGGAGTGAGATCGACCATGTTCTGATTCCACACCCACGGAGTAGCCGCGGACATCGGATCGTGACAGGCTGTGTCTGTGATCCCAGACAAGCACGAGACCGGAGGCCGCGCCGACCCGCAGGTGCCTGCGGCGGAGAACACGCTGCGCATCCTGAGCTACCTCGCCGGGAGACCAGCGCCGGTCGCCGCCTCGGCGATCGCTCGCGAGCTCGAGCTCCCCCGGTCGACGGTCTATCACCTGCTGACGACGCTCTCGGCACACGGGTTCGTGCTCCATCTCCGTGAGGAGCAGCGCTGGGGACTCGGAACCTCCGCCTTCGAACTCGCCGGCGGCTACGCCCGGCAGCAGCCGCTCGCCCGACTCGGACGCCCTCTCGTCGCCGCGCTGTCCGACCGGCTCGGGGAGAGCGCACACCTCGCGGTGATGAGCGGGGGCGATGTGCTGTACATCGTCGAGGAACGCGCGCCGCGGCGACAGGCGCTGATCACCGATGTCGGGGTGCGGCTCCCGGCGCACCTCACGGCGAGCGGACGGGCCATGCTCGCGGCGCTCCCCCGGGAGCAGGTGCGCGCGCTGTATCCCGACGCCTCGGCGTTCCCCGATCGCACGGGGCGCGGGCCGCGCCGCCCGTCCGAACTGCGAGAGCTGCTCCGCGAGGTGCGATCGCGCGGGTATGCCACGGAGGACAGCGAGGTCGCCGACGGGCTCCGATCGGTCGGATCGGTCGTGAAGGACCACGCCGGGTGGCCGATCGCCGCGGTCGCGGTGACCTGGGCGGGTGACGACGTCCAGGAGCGAGAACTCGCGGATGCCGTGATCGACACGGCAGCAGTCCTGGAGTCCCGGTTGAAGCGGTGACCGACCTCGTGAGCTCGCGGTCTCCGCGTTAACGCAAGAAAGCCACCCAACATTGGGTGGCTTTCTTGTCTAAAAGAAGTCCGGCGGTGTCCTACTCTCCCACAGGGTCCCCCCTGCAGTACCATCGGC
>NZ_SSDJ01000059.1 GCF_004794465.1 Microbacterium sp. K24
GAGTCACGGTTGTACCCACCACCCTCACGACGAGGAGCAGAGTCACGGTTATACCCACCACCCTCACGACGAGGTGCAGAGTCACGGTTGTAGCCGCCACCCTCACGACGAGGTGCAGAGTCGCGGTTGTACCCGCCACCCTCACGACGAGGTGCGCGATCGCCGGAGCGATTGTCGCCATCACGACGCGGCGCGGAATCACGGTTGTATGCGGGGCGTCCGCCGGAAGGCCGCTGGTTGCGCGATCCACTGTCGTTGTCGCGACGCGGACGGCGCTCTTCGTCTTCCGGCATGATGCTCCCTGTTTTCGTATAAACGCAAAATGGCCACCCATCGATGGGTGGCCATTTGCTTAAAAGAAGTCCGGCGGTGTCCTACTCTCCCACAGGGTCCCCCCTGCAGTACCATCGGC
>NZ_SSDJ01000060.1 GCF_004794465.1 Microbacterium sp. K24
ACATATGCCGAACTCGTCAAGAACGACGACTACACCGGCCCGCGTGAGCCCCAGAACGGTGGCGTGGACATGAAGCTCTACGCCAGCACGGAGTTGTCGGCGTAGTCGAAGGCGTACGCGTAGTCGAGGGAGTACGGCTCGGCGTAGTGTGCGGCGGCCGCGGCGACCTCGGCCGTGACGGTCTCATCCGTCAGCTGCGTGATCCGCACCTCACCCTCGGCGAGGGTCGCACGCTGGGCGTGCACACCGTCATCACGGCCGACCGCGGCAACGCGGTG
>NZ_SSDJ01000061.1 GCF_004794465.1 Microbacterium sp. K24
CAGCGCACCGCGATCGAGCTGGAGGTCGACGAGATCGGCCCCTCGCTCCGGTACGCGACTGCGCAGGTCACCCGAGTCGCGCGCACGGACGGCCAGAAGCCGGCGGCATCCGCCCCGGCGCAGGAACAGCAGTGGGCGACACCTGAGCCGCCCGCGGATGGGGGATGGACCTATGGCGACGACACACCGTTCTGAAGAGCAGGACGCCTGCCGCTTCTGCCACGGGAAGCTGTCGATCATCGTGTCGCGAGACCCGGACGAGGAGGTCGACTGCGTCTGCACCGACAAGATGGACGCCGCAGTCGTCGAGCAGATTGCGATGTTCACGCAGAAGCACGACGCCATCCGCTACGGGTCTGTGGTCGACGGCGTCGCGCATCCGACCTGGGCCGAGCTGGGCCCGGATGCCGCCGAGGAGTACCTCGCGGACGCCGAGCGCACGGTCCGCGCGATGGTCGCTCTCGGATGGGGGCCACGCCGTGGCTGAGCGCTACTGCATCCGCGGGTGCACGGTCGGGAGCGTGCACTTCGCGACCTGCCCGGATTTCGGGAGCACCGACCCGCACCCGGCCTGCAAGGGGTGCGCCCCGAGCGTCGCCCGGGACGGCGCGCTGATCTGCGATCGCTGCTTCAACCGGCTCCGCTCGCTGATCCGCGACGTCGGCGACCTCCTCGGCCGCCTCCACTCGATCGCCGACCCGATTAAGGCCACACCGACGGATCAGCTGCGCAGCGGGTCGAGCTCAGTCGAGGCGCCGGCACCCGTCCCGGCGGATCTGCTCGACGCGATCGCCGATGTCAGCCGCACGGTCTACGCGTGGGAGCGCTACGTGGTCCCGCGCACGCTCGAGCAGGCGCTGCCCGACATCATCAACGACAGGGACAACGTCGAGCGCCTCTCGGTCGGATTCCTCGAACGGAATGAACTCGTCGACGATGTCCGCGCCTTCTGGTCGGTGTCCGATGCGATGGCGAAGTGGGGTGCCGAGCGCCGCACGAAGAACGAGCCGTTCTGGTTCGATCCCGACGACCTGTTCGACCCGGTCGAGGATGCTCCGAAGCCGCGCGCCGAGTGGGGTGACCCGCTGCTGAATAAGGACGACGCCGAGAAGGTCGCCGGGTCGGCGCGCACGCTGCGCCGCTGGCGGCAGAAGGACCTGATCAGCCCGGCCGGGTCGATCTATATCGCCGGCGTCCAAACGACGCTATTCCGCCACTCCGATCTGGTTCGGCTGCGAGACGAGATGAAGGAGCGCACGGGCCGCCCGCGCGCGAAAGGAGCAGGGCATGACTGACAACACGATCCCGATCCTCGTGAGAGACGAAGACCGGACCGAAGACGAAACCAGTTCCGAGGCGAAAGCGATCGTGGAGATCGACTGGGCAGAGGACCGTGCTGGCCATCCCATCGAGGGGCCGGTTGGGCCGTTCGACAGCGAACGACTCGCGGACGAGTGGGCGCTCGAAGCCATCTTCAACGGTGAGTGGAGCACGGCCACTTTGACCCCGCCAACCCGAAGTGTCTACACCGAAGAGGGCGGGCGGGTGAAGTGATGAGCGAGCACACCCCAACCACCGACGACGTCCGCGAGTACATCCGGGCAGCAGATCGCGTCACGGCGCACATGTTCGCGGAGGGATCGCCCGATGCTGTCGAAGCCTTCAACCGTTGGCTCGCCGCCCATGACGTCGAGGTTCGCGCTCAGGAGCTCGACGCATACGCATCCGCGATCGACCTGGAGGCCGCTGAGGACTCCGCACGTATCCGCGTGACGAACGTGCGCTGCATGGGCTGCGACCTCCGATACGAGGAACGACAGCAGTACGGATGTGGCGAGTCAGGACGCGGGCACAGCTACAGCGACTATGAGCTCGCGGAGGCCGCTGTCATAGAGGTTGAGGCGACATGGGATGGCGACCAAGCGCGCGAACGTGCCGCATCCCTGCGCTCTGGGGCGAAGCAGGAAGGAGCGGAATCGTGATCGATCTCGTTCAGACCGCTCTCATCGCCCTTGTCGGCGCCGGCGTGCTCATGATCCTGCTCGACGACCGGAACGGAGCGAAGCAATGACCATCACACATGAGGCCGTGCGTGCAGGGGAGGGCGTCACCCGCTGCTGCGGGAAGACGCCGTTCGAGCTCCCGATGCGCGACCGATTCACCGTCCAGGGAGATGCCGACTGCCCCGGCCGTCGGCTCGTCTGCCCCGAGTGCCGTGACGGCAAGCACGCGATCTGCATCCATGAGGCGATGCGGGATGACGACGACGAGATCGTTGATTGCGCGTGCGGGTGCGAACCGTCCCGCACGTGCCCGTCCTGCAAGGACGTCGTGCCCGTGGGTTGGACGCTCGAGGTCCACTTCAACTGCGACTGGCCCGAGGACTTCGAGCCGATCAAGCGAAGTGGTGAGACGGATGCCGTCACTGGCTAGGCGTCGGCGCCGGGTGGACACGCGAGCGCTGGAGGCCACGAGACGAGCGAAGAGTCGTACAAGCCGCCGCGCTCGGTGTCGCAGGCTCAGGCGATGCACCTGTGAGCGTCGTCGGGTCGCGCTGCGTGCGGCCGCCGAGTGCCGGCGGCGAAGTTCGCGGTGCCGCCGTCGGGCGAAGTGACCTGCGCGGACTGCCTGGCGGCGTCGCACTCGCGTCGTAGCTGAAGGGGCCGTGGCAGGATGTGACCCATGTTCGATTGGCTCTACGGTCCGCGGTTCTCGAAGCAAACTCCTACGTCGATCTTTACAGTGCGGAACCTCACCCTCGATATCGAGACGTTGTTCGATCTAGCCAATGAGATCGGCCACATGGTCAAGAGGTCCGGCATCGTCTCGGACGGGATCCCTCCAGCCGAGCACGAGGGAAAGACATTGGTCACTGGCTCCAGAGCGCAGTACATGCTCCGCGATCGCCCGGTCACCGAAGACGATGTCCGATCGATGGATGTGCCTGACCGGAATCAACTCATGCTCACTGTCATAACAGAGGTGTGGGGTGAGCCGAAGGACGCATCATCTGAGGTGATCAGAGGTACGACCATGTATGTCGACGCTCGCACCGGACAGGTCTACTCCAGCGGCCCGCACGACGGCTACTGGTCGCGACGGATACCCGAGGAGATCGCAACCTACCTATACGCGCATGGCACGCAGAGGCCTGACTGGCGGAGTCTTCGCTGGTTAGCATGGTTGACGCCGATCCCAATCGCCGTCATTGCATGGATCTGGTTGGCGCTCACGGTCGCGTTGCCAAGCCCGGTGCACCTGCTTATCCTCGCTGTTCTCGCCCTTGCAAGCTTCAGCGCGGTATCCCGCGCCGCGCTGGCCATCCGTGCACAGCGACAGAACGTCATGGGCCGATCTATCCGGTTCAGAGGCGAGTCTCGCGAGCGCACTCAGCAACGGCGGGCCGATGCCCGACAGAACGTGAAGGTGGCATTCATCACGGCGCCGGTGGCAATCGGCGTCGGAATAGCGGGAACACTGTTCGCGGCCTTCGCCGGAGAATGGTTCAAGTGATCGAGATCAGTGTCGAGGAACTCGCCGCCTACGACAACCGCTGCACGGCAGTCACGCGTCGCGGCAAGCAGTGTCTGAATCCGGTGTTCAACGGGCAGTGGTATTCCTGGATGACCGTCACGGATGAGGTGCTGCCGGACAAGCGACGCATCGTGCGCGACGTAGCAGTCGTTCACGATGGCGACTACCAGCGGATGCTCGAGCACGTGTGCGTCGTCCACGAGGAGACGCACTCCGGTCGGCGGGTCTGACGCACGAGACACGCCGACGCGATCAGGTGGAAACGTGGCCGCTGATCCTGTTACGCTGTGCTTGCACCTGAACTGTCCCCGAAGCCTCGCTGATCACCGGCGGGGCTTTCGTCGTTCTCGTGCACTGTTCCGGCGTTCCCAGCGCCGGGCTCTCGCCCCGCCACCACACGCTCTCATCCCTCTGCAGAGCGACACCCGCTGCCAGGACCTCACGCCGCCCCGTTGGATCGGGAGCCGCAGAGCGAGCAGCTCGCCGGCGTCGCATGATGCGCACCCGAGCGGTGATGGGCGGCGGGGTGCAGTCTTCCGGCATGCGGCCGATCCGCGCAGCGTCGCCGCCTATTCCGGTGCGTGCGCGGTCGGATCTAGGCCGAGGTCGAAGATGGTCGCTGGATTGTCGTTCCCGCGGTTGAGTCGAAGCAGGAAGGGGCTTGAGGCGCCGTCCTGACGGAATCCTGCATCCTCAAAGTCTTTTCGAGTTTCACGCACCAGATTGACGAGAGCCGGATGATGAAAGACTTTCGTGACAACTACTACGTATGAGCGCGAGGGCATCTTAATCACGCCGACTACGGGGTCGTTGAAATGAGTCTCTCGGTCTTGGGCACCGGCGTTGCTGATGTAGATCCCGAAGACTCGGATGAATTGTCCTTTCGGGGCTGGCCACCAGCTCACCGAGGATCCCTTCACCCGCTTTTCGCGGAACGGGGTCTGTAGCCCGGGTTCGGTGATGACGATGTCGATCGCGTGCTGCCATCCGTCGATTTCGGGCGGCACGGGCAGTCGGGTGACAACACGCGGGTCTTCATCGGCGCTTCGGATCTCTGGGTCGACCTCATTCCACGTGGGGGGCTCGGTCTTGGCGAAGTCTTCAGTCAGCGCCAGTCGCCATTTGCCGGACGCATGCAAGGAGACCTTCATCTCGTGAAGTTGCGACCGCATTCCGACGTAGACGTCTCGTCCGTTGGTTCCACCTACCACCATCCAGGTCGAGCTTCGGAGAGCATTAGAAGCGCCTGCAGCGAATCTGATCTTTCCGCCGATGGGGAGAGGCGCTGTGGTCATGCCCTCGATCTTACGGAGCACAGTTCAGACGGCATTCTCACCAGTTGAGGAGGTGGTGGCCGTGGGTAGCAGCTCGATACGCGACGGCAAGGGCCATCGTGCGTATCGGCGCCAGCAGGCCGCGCTGAAGCGCCGCACGCGGACGCATGACCTCCCCTGCGGTCACGGGTCTCCTTCGGGATGGGGCTGTGGGGAGAGCATCGACACGACGTTGCCGGACACGCACCGGATGTCGTTCACTGCTGACCATGACCAGGCGATCGCAAATGGCGGCCCTCTGGCCGGTCAGGTCTTAGTGCCGATGCACCGTTCATGCAACGCGCGAAAGTCGAACCATGCGAACGCAGAAATCTGGGCGGCTACCTGACCGCCGACTATGAGGCTGAAATCACACAGGGTCGACGTAGATCGACGGATCGTAGCGGGCTACGATAGCGGCTGCGCGCGCGATCCGGCGCATGTGGGATGCGCTCGTTGGGTCATACAGATCCTTGGCGATCTCGTCGCCAGCGTCCTCGTATAGCGTGCGCGCCATGATCTCGACTCCGCGCTCCTCGCGTATCTGCTCGAGGCGATCGGAGGCGAACCGGACATCGGCTCTTCGCAGCTCGCTCTCCAAGAGGGCCGCTTCCGCGTTTGTCTTCCTCGCGTTCGCCTCAGACTCAACACGTCGAGCCTCAGCCTCAGCTCTCACGTTCAGCGCATTGGCCTCCGACTCGGCGAGCCGTGCATGAGCCTCGGAGTTCTCCCGAGCGGCCGTAGCGAGGTGCTTTACGCCTCGGCAAAGGGCAACCAAGATTGTCGTGATGCCGCCCGAGACTGCCAAGACCATGAAGAAGTCCGAGCCGTATCGAATGCGCAGCAAGGTACCGGGAGCGTTATATGAGGAAGTCTCGCGCTCGCTAGCCCACGCGGCGAGTGATGTCAGTTCAGACAGTGCACCCATCAGCGCGGTGAACTCGGGGACCTTCATATCATCCGGCAGCTTGACGATCGTCGTCATATGGGCGGTATCGAGTGCGGTGATCGTCATGGATGGCACAGCCTCAAGATAGCGCCTGCGCAAACCGCTCGACGGTTTTGTAACAGCACGTCAAGTGGTCAGCGACGGGCCAGGGCAGCAAACAACGAGCACGCTGCTGCCATCGAACCCTCAGAAAATCCGAGGGTGCCCCGTGCCTGCCAGCCTCCCGCGCGGTCCTGGCGGCTCTCTCCGCAGGTAAAAACGGCGCATGGGGGAATTCCGGACGAGGGGGAGTGCGATGGGACGTCCCAAGGCACCCTGCGGCACCGATGCTGCCTACCGCCGACACCTCCGCGAGGGCGTCGAGGTCGACGAGGCCTGTCGCCGCGCGCACACCGAGGCTGGGCGGAAGTCGTCGGGTCGCACGAAGCCGCGCGCGGCCGCGAAGCCCGCGTTCACGCTGACCTCCGAGGCGCCGCCGGCTGACGATGCCGAGCAGCCGGACGACATGAAGCTGATCGTCGACACGCTGCGCACCGTGTTCAAGAACGTCGCCGAGAAGGACCCGACCCGAATCGCTCCCATCGCTCGCGTGTTCCAGACCGCTGTCGAAGCGACTCGCGGCCCGGTGGAGCCGTCGAAGGAGCTGACCCTTGCCGACCAACTCGCCGCAGCTCGCGCAGCTCGGGCTACAAGAACCGCGGGTACGGGCACTACCGCTTAGTCGGACCGACTCGCTCGTCGACGATGTCCTCGATATCTGCGACCTCGCTTCGATCGTGTGCGACCCGTGGCAGGAGGGCGCACTCGAAGCGATCGCCTCGATCGACGACGACGGCCAGTGGGCGGCGACCGAGTTCGGGATCCTCGTCTCTCGCCAGCAGGGCAAGGGCAACATCCTGCTCCCGTACGAGCTCGCCCACCTCTACCTCTGGCCCCGCGAAGACGGCGCACCGAAGCTCATCGGACACACCGCCCACGAAGGACCGACCGCCCGCGAGGCGTTCCGCCGCGCCCGCCGCATCATCCTTGCCTCGCCGATCCTCCGTACTGAGCTCGTCGGCGGCGGCAAGCAGACCGCGCAGGGCATCACCGGCATCTCGACCGGTAACGGCAACATGGCGATCGAGCTGAAGAACGGCAACCGCCTCGTCTTCTTCACCCGCACCGGCGCCGCCGGCGTCGGCGTCTCGTTCGACGTGCTCATCATCGACGAGGCGCAGCACTCCCCGCTGACCATCCTCGAGGCGCTGCTGCCCGCGTCGGACGCGAGCCCGAACCTGCAGGTGCTCTTCACCGGCACCGTGCCGAAAGAGGATCAGGACGGCGAGTACTTCGAGGGCCTTCGCGATCGCGGACGCTCCGGCGGCATGGACCGCACGGGATGGATCGAGCACACCCCGGTCGGCTCCGATGATCCGGACACCGCGGCGAAGATCAATCTCGGCGACCCGCAGGTCTGGCGCGAGGCGAATCCGGGCCTCGGCATCCGCCTCGCGTGGAAGACCGTGCAGGACGCATGGGACCGCATGGGCCAGACCAATCCCGAAGCATTCGCTCGCCAGCGGTGCTCCGTCTGGCCGAGCAGACGCCCGGAGGCAGCAGCGAAGCTCTCCGAGCTGGATCTCGAGGTGTGGAAGCGACACGGCGACCCGGACGCAGCGGTCGCCGGCGACGGCGTCGTTCTATCTCTCGCCCTCGGCCGCGGAGGCGGGTACGGCACAATCGGCGCCGCTGTCCGCGTCGACTCCGATCACATCGCGGTCGAGCACATGTGGACCGAGTCTGGCACGCGTTGGATCGCCCCGAAGCTCAAGGAACTGAAGGCGAAGTTCGGCAACGCGCTGGTCGTGCTCGACTCGAAGAACGCGGCAGCCGTGATCGGCGCGCTCGACGCCGCGGGCATCAAGTACCTCGCGATGAACCTCGACGAGATAGCCGCAGCGCACACCCTGTTCATCGAGCACGTCAATGCCGGACTCGTCCCGCACCGCCCGCAAGACGAAGTCACCGAGTCGCTTCGACTCGCGACGACCCGGAACATCGGCCGCGCCGGCGTGACGTGGGAACAGTCCGACCCGACGAAGCCCGTCTCGATGGCGCAGGCCATCACCTGGGCGCTGTGGGGCGTACTGAAGTCCGAGGCGTCGCCGAAGAAACGCACACCACCGCCCCCCAAGGCTGCGGTGCTCACCCGCGACGCCGTCGGCGGGAACGACCTGGATCTCGCCACGGCGCGATTCTGATGGAGGAGGTCCACCTTGGCAGAGACCGGATATCAGGTGGACTCGACTCTTCCCGGCTGGATGAACTGGGTCGCGGAGACGAACGAAGAGAACCCGGATCTGCAGTGGCCGCGCTCGATCAACATCTTCGACCGGATGCGCCGCGAAGATCCGCAGGTCAAGTCGGTGCTCCGCGCCGTCACCCTTCCGATCATGCGCACCGAGTGGGCGATCGACGGGACGGGATGCCGCCCCGAGGTCGTCGCCCACATCGCCGCGGACCTCGGCCTGCCGATTAAAGGGCAGCCGCCTACAGCACCGCTGCGCACGAAGGGCCGATTCTCCTTCAAAGAGTTCCTGCGCCTCGCGCTGCTCTCGCTGGTCTATGGGCACTCGTACTTCGAGCAGGTCTACGACCAGTCCAAGGGTGCCACCCACCTCGCGAAGCTCGCCTGGCGGCCCCCGCGCACGATCACGAACATCGAGGTTGCCCGCGATGGCGGCCTCGTCGCGATCGAGCAGGGCGGGCTGATGGGAAGCGGCAAGGTCCGCATCGAAGTTGATGACCTCGTCGCGTTCGTGCACGAGCGCGAGGGCGCGAACTGGCTCGGAGAGTCGCTTCTGCGTTCGGCCTACAAGATGTGGATTCTCAAGGACCGCGTCCTGCGCATCCAGGCGCTGACCGCCGAGCGCAACGGACTCGGCATGCCGGTGTTCACCGTCGGCGAGCCCCCCGAGGGCGAGTTCGACGAGATGGTGGCCTGGCTGGACGCGGAGATCAAGCGCGGTCTCGAGATCGTGAAGCAGGCCCGCGCCGGGGAGGCCGCCGGCGTCTCGCTCTCGAAGGGCTCCACCTTCCAGTTCGTCGGCGTCAGCGGCAAACTGCCGGACACCGACAAGCCGATCCGCTACTACGACGAGCAGATCGCTCGCGCCGTCCTCGCTCACTTCCTGAACCTCGGCACCGAGACCGGTTCCTGGGCGCTGGGATCAACGTTCGCGAACTTCTTCACTGACTCGCTCAACGCCGTCGCGCAGAACATTGCCGATGTCATCCAGCAGCACGTCATCGAAGACCTCGTCGATCTCAACTGGGGTCCCGACGAGCCCGCACCGCGTCTCGTACCGGCAGCGATCGGCGAGCAGCAGCAGATCACCGCGGAAGCCATCAAGGTCCTCATCGAGAGCGGCGCGGTCACCGTCGACGACGGCCTGCGGGCGTACGTGCGCGACAAGTTCGGACTCCCCGTCGAGGATCTACTTCCCGATATCGAGGACGACGAGGCATCCCGCGAACTGGCCCGATTCGTCGCCGAGGTCGTGCAGAAGATCTACCTCGGCACCGACAAGCCCGTGCTGCGACAAGACGAAGCCCGCGAGATCATACGGCGCGCTGGCGCCGACATCACCGGCGACGGACCCGACGTGAGTCGGATGCCGTCGACACCAGCCGAGGAGGCAGCATGACCGAGCGCAGCGGAAAGAACCGGTACTGGGGGAAGCTCACCCCGCCGAAGTCCAAGGCCGAGTTCTTCGACGCGATCACGATGCCCGCGCCCGCCGGCGAGGGCACCGTGGCGACGATCCGTCTCTACGGGCCGATCGACTCCTGGGGCGGGTGGTGGGGCATCAGCGCGAGCGACGTCAGCGATGTCCTCGACGCCCTGCCCGAGTCGGTGACGCAGATCATTCTCCGCATCAACTCGCCCGGCGGCGAAGTGTTCGAGGCCATGTCGATCCTGAACATGCTCCGCGCGCACAAGGCCGCGGTCCTCGGAGTCGTCGACGGCCTCGCCGCATCCGCCGGGTCGGTCATCGCGGTCGGCTGCGACGAGACGGTCATGTCGCCCGGCACCACCATGATGATCCACTCGCCCTCATCGATCGCGTGGGGCAACGCCGCCGAGATGCGGAAGACCGCCGACATCCTCGACGGCATCGAAGAGTCGATCATCGAGATCTACCGCGACAAGGCCGGCGAGTCCGCGTGGGGCGAGCTCCTCTCCGCCGAGACATGGTTCACGGCTCAGAAGGCCGTCGAGTCAGGTCTCGCCGACCGCGTCGCCGTGGTCAAGGACGCCGGCGAGACAGCGACCGCTGGCGCGGACGACGAGGACCCGGCTGATCCGCTCGAGGGCGATGACGTCGAGGACATGTACCAGTCCGCGCGCGCGCACCTCGGCCTCCGCCCCATCGGCGCTTCGGCGTCTCCCAAGCCCCCGAGCTCGCCCGAGCCGGGAGAACCCAACCGAAAGGAGAACGTCGTGGATCACGACGCTTTCAAGGCTGGCATTCGTGAGCGGCTCGGCATGACCGACGCCAACGCATCGGAGGAGCAGATCACAGCTGCTCTCGATGAGACGCTCACCGAGCAAGCCGACACCCCGGCAGCACCCACTGCCTCCATCCCCGCTGGCACGCAGCTGATCGAGGACAACGTCCTCACCCAGATGCGCGCCGACGCCGCCGCGGGCCGCGAGGCTCGCGAGCAGCAGATCAGCGATCGCCGCGACGGAATCATCGCCGACGCGATGAAGACCGGCCGCATCAGCGCGGCCTCCGCGCCGAACTTCCGCGCGATGCTCGACGCCGATGAGACGGCCGCCGCCAAGGTGATCGACTCGCTCGCGCCGAACGCCGTCCACGTCGAGGAGGTCGGCCACTCCGACACCCTCACCAGCGCAGACGACTCGCTCTACGGGTCGATCTTCCCGACCGCAAAGGAGGCCTGAGATGGCCGTCAAGAGCTACCTCCCCATGTTCCGACCCGGTGACACGGTCACCTTCGGCGTCACGACCGCGGTCACCGCAGGTCAGGCCGTCGAGGTCAGCGCCACCGCCGACATGTCGGTCGCTCCCGCGGCCGCCGCATCCGCGAAGTACGTCGGCGTCGCCGGCCACGACGCGGCCGTCGGCGACAAGCTGACCGTCGAGGTCGGCAAGCCCATCCACGAGCTGAAGGCCGTCGGTGCGATCACCCGCGGCCAGAAGCTCGAGGCAGCCGCAGCAGGAGGCGTGCGCACGCTCGCAGCCGGCGCCGCGATCTTCCTCGCCCTCTCGTCCGCCACGGACGGCACGCTCGTGCGCGCCATCCAGCTCTAAGAAAGGAGAGCACGATGCAGACCTACCCGCTCACCCCGAGCCAGCTCGCCAACGTCTCGGCAGCCGAACTGATCGCGTTCCTCAAGAACCCGACGCTCGTCGCTCGCCGCTTCGCGGAGATCCTGCAGGCACAGCAGTTCCTCGGACTGTTCCTCCTGCAGAAGCGCTTCACCATCACGGGCGGCGCCATCGGCGTCCCCATCAACGAGGTCATCCGCGCGGTGCGCGGCGCCGAGATCGTCGCACCGGGCAGTGAGTACAAGCTCACCCCGATGTCGGCCGAGGAGTACGAGTTCTACTCCGCGATGAAGGAGGGCCTCGCCACCGAGGTTACCGACGAGCAGGTCGGTCGCCTCCTTCGCTCGCCGATCGACGACGCGTTCACCTTCCTGCAGACCGAGCTCGTGTTCTCGGCGAACGATGCCGCCCTCGGCGCCATCGCCTCGTCGGTCACGAACACCGTCGCTGCGGGCGACACGTGGACCACCGCCAAGCAGGTGTACAAGGACGCCCTCCGCGTGAAGGCCCTCGTCCGCAAGCAGAAGCTCGGATACGCGATCGACACGGTCGTGCTCCCCGGCGAGCTGTACGCCGAGGTCATCCCGGAGCTGCTCGACATCCTGCCCAAGGACAGCGGCCAGGCACTGACGGACGAGTTCCCGACGATCGCCGGCATGACCTGGCTCCCGGATGACGGCGAGGACATCCCGGACCCGCTGTTCCTCGACCGCCGCCGCCTCGGTGGCATCGCGCGCGAGCAGATCCCCACGCCGGAGATGGTCCACATCGGTGGCGACACCGGCGTGGAGATCGCCGCGATCCGCGAGGGCAAGGCGGAGAAGACCCGCCTGCAGGCCCGCAACGTGCACGTGCCGATCGTGACCGACCCGCTCGCCGCGTACTACGTGACCGGAACGGGGGCGTGAGATGAGCACCCAGCACATCGCAACCGCCGCCTTCGTGAAGGTCTCGATCGGCTCGCCGTCCGGGAACCGCGTCGCCCAGCTCATCCAGCGTGGCGGCGTGATCCCCGGCGGCGTCGACGAGCAGCAGCTCGAGCGCCTCGTCGACCGCGGCCTCATCGAAGCCGTCGCCGTCGAAGACGCCGACGAGACCGAGGAGCAGGAGGACCTCGACGAGGGCGTCTACAAGGGCGTCAGCGTGAAGGACCTGAAGGCCGACCTCGCGAAGCGCAACGAGGGCCGCGAGGGTGACGCCGTCATCACTCCCGTCGAGCCGGGCAACCGCCCGCAGATCGTCGCCGCGCTCCTCGCGGACGACGCCGAGTAAGACACAGGGGGCGATGACCATGACGATCACACACGATGAGGTCGGCAACGACGAGGATCTCGCACGCGAGATCCTCGTCGTCGCCCGTGGCATCGCCCCCTGCGTCTTCACCTTCGCTGACGACAGCGAGGAGCAGAAGGACGCGCTGGCGATTCTCCGACGCGTCTACAAGCACGTCCAGGGGCGCGGCCCCACCTACGTGAAGTCGCAACGCGTCGGATCCGCCGGCGTCGACTACCGCGACATCGACTCCGCATTCGACGGCCAGCCCCGCACAGGTCTTCGCGCGCTCTGCACCGGCGGCCAGACCTCCGGGCACTCTCTTGGCAGTTTCCCGGCCGATCGCCCGATCGGCCGCATCTGGGCGGAGCGCTACTGATGGAGTTCCTCGACTCTTTCATCCGCCAACGCGCCGAGCGCATCTCCGACCCTTACAACCCGGACGCCGAAGTCGACGACTGGGAGACGCCGGATGAGGAAGCGCTCGAGGGGTACTTCGAGATGCAGTCCTCGACCGAGCAAATCGACGCCGGCCGCGAGCAGGCGATCACGACCCGCACGCTCGTGCTACCGGACCCGGATGCCGACGTGCGCCGCGGCGATCGCATCGTTCAGGGCGACAAGGTCTGGACCGTGCAGGGGTTCCCTGACGCGCCCCGGAATCCCTTCACCAACTGGCGTCCCGGTCTCTGGGTGCGCCTCATCGAGGGAGTCGGCTGATGGCCAAGAACACCCGCTTCGAGGAGAACCCGAGGTTCTTCGAGACCGTGCTCCGCAAGCCCGGCGTCGAGCGCCTCGTCGACGACATCGGCGACGCCGCCCTCGCGAACGCGCAGGCATCCGCGCCCGTCGACACGCAGGCCTACCGCAACGGCCTGCACATCGAGCACCACGACAGCCGCTACCGTCGCACGACCCGCGTCGTCGGGTCCGACGACAAGACGATGCTGATCGAATCGACGACCGGCAACCTTGCCCGCGCGCTGAAAGGCGCGAAGCGATGAGGGTCCGGCCGCCGAACTACGTCGCCTGGCTTATCGACTATCTCCGCGCCGAAGTGCGTGAGGAGTATGCCGACGCCGAGGTCGGCAACAAGGAACCGGACACGCTCGCCCTCCCACTGAAGAAGCCGCTGATCATCGTCCGCGACGACTCCGGTCCCCGCCGCGATTGGACGACGTTCGGTCGCTCGATCGGCGTCACCGTCCTGTGGAGTACGAAGCAGAACGACAGGCCCGCGATGGATCTCGCGCTGCTGGTCGCCTCGATCGTCTTCGACACCGACCTGCCCCTCGTCGAAGGCTCACCGATCGCATCGGTCGAGATCGACGGGTGCAACGGGCCCTATGCCGTGCCTGACCGGCTCGACGTCGCCCGCATGTACCTGACCGCGCAATACGTGGTCGCCGGCTCAGCCTGAGCCACCTGAACCACCAACCGCTTCCGGCACCCGTCGGAGGCTCTCTCACGAACAAGGAGAAGCAGATGACTGCTGATGAGCAGGGAAATGACCTCGGAGCGGTCGGTGTACCGATCACGGGGATGGCGGCGTTCGCGCCTCTGGACGCCGACAACGTCCTGACCAAGGTGGAGCTGGGCGCGAGCCCGATCGTGCTCCCCGCCGCGTACCGCAAGCTCGGCCTGTACAAGGTCGACGGCGGCCCTGCGCCCGGACGCGAGACCGAGGACCCGATCGAGTTCTTCCAGATCGGCTACACCCTCGCCGGCCAGGGAACCCGCACCGTGGTGATCACGCTCGCCGAGCAGAACGCGAACGTGCAGCGCCTCATCGAAGGCGCGGAGCCGGACGAGAACGGCGTCATCGAGGTATCGTCCTCGCTGCCCGACAACCGGTTCATCCTCTTCACGCTGACGAAGTACCGCAACCGGCTCGAGAAGCGCCAGCTCGGCGTGGCCTCGGTGACCGCGGTGGAGCTCGACCAACAGGAGCGCGGCTCCGTCGAGGGCGCAGCCGTGACCTTCACCTGGGCCGAGCACGACCTGTTCAACGGTGCTCCGTTCTGGCAGTACGGTCCCGCGCTGCCGGGCTCGACGCCGACCCCGACCGGTGCCACGGCCGGAACGCCTGGCGCGTTCGTGCCCAACGGCGCGACGGTCCCGGCGAACATCACCGCGCTGCGCGCGCTCGGCGATCTCGGTCAGACCACCGCATGGACGACCGGGCAGTACATCGTGATCGGAACCGGCCAGGTCTCCTGGGACGGCACCGACTGGAAGACCGGCGCGGCCGCCTGAGCCACGCCCTGAACGACTGGCCGGGGTGCTATCGGGTCATCCCGGCCAGTCCACCACCCGAACCCGAGAACCCCGATGAAGGAGACCGCCACCATGGCAACCAGGACCACCACCAAGACCCCGCCGGCACCCGCCGCCGAGTACGACTTCGACAACTGGAGCGATGACGCCGAGACGAAGGCGATCGAATCGCTCAAGCCCGACGTGCGCTACATCATCGTCGAGAAGCGATTCGTCGGCCGGTTCGTCGACGGCACGATCGTCGAGATCCCGCTGTCGCTCTCCGTAGACGACATCGACGAACTCGAGGCCGTGTCCGGCAACCCCATCGACCAGCTGAAGCACCTACTGACCAAGCTCGGCGGCGCGAAGGTCGCGAAGGACTTCACCAGCCACGATCTCGCCGAGACGATGTTCCTCGCCACGAAGTACTTCACCATCCTCCAGCGCATCGCCGGAGCGTCCCTCCCGGAATGATCGCCGTCGCCCAGATCATCCGGGACCACCGCCGAGTCATCGCCCGCACGCTGCGGGAGGAGGCCGGTGTCGGTCTGTCCGATCTGGGCGACGGCTTGTCATGGGGCGAGGCGAAGATCCTCATCGAGGAGTACGCCTCCGACCCGGCCACGCACTACGGCGCCGAGCTTGCAGGGTGGTCCTACCCGGCATCGACTCGCGAGCTGATCACGCTCATCGCGACCATCCGCGACGAGAAGGCGGTCAAGAAGCTCATGCCCTGGTCGCTGCATTCGAACACCGGTCCGAAGGCCACGCCCGACGAGATCGCGGCCGCCGAAGCCGAGCTGGAAGCAGACATCGTCTTCGCCAGCTGATGAGGGGGAGTGCACATGTCCGATGAGGTCGGCTCCGGTCACGTATCGATCTTCCCGGTGATGACGGGGTTCAAGGGCAAGGTCGCACGCGAGACCGAGCAGGCCGGTGCGGCCGGGGCGAAGACCTTCAACAAGGGCTTTAAGGGTGCAGGGACCCTCACCGGTCGCACGCTCGGCCGCGAGCTGAAGCAGTCGCTGGACTCGTCAGCCGCCGGCCTCGGCGCCGACGCGCTGAAGTCCCTCAACCGCGAGGTCGCTGCGGCGTCCGGCGTGCTCTCTCGTGCCCGTCTGAAGCAGCAGGACGAGGCGGGCAAGGTCCGCGTAGCTGAGGCGAAGCTGCAGGAGGCGATCGCCAAGTCCGGCGCCGAGTCCTCGCAGGCGGTCGCCGCTGAGGAGCGTCTCGCCGCCGCCCGCCGACGCAGCGCTTCTGCCGCTGACGCGGTCACCGCGGCATCCGCTCGACTCTCCGCGGGTCAGGCCGCGGTCATCTCCGCGACCGCCGCTCTCGCCGCGTCTTCGACGCGCGCCCAGACGGGCCTTCGCGGTGTGGCCGGCTCTCTCCGCGACGGGTGGAAGAGCGCCGCCGCGGCACGTTCCGCCTTCACCGGCGTGATGGGGTCGCTGGCGGGCATCGTGCGCGCCGCGGCCGACATCACCGGCGTCACCCGCATCGCGCGCCTGATGGCGTCGCAGGTCTCACGCGCCTTCACCTCGATGGCGACGATGGTCGGCGGTGGCCTCGCGAAGGCGTGGGTCGCGTCGAAGTCGTGGCTCGGATCCATCGGCAAGACCGTGCGCGGCGCGTTCGCCCCGTTCACGCAGTACGCCGCCGCGCTCGGCACCCGCCTCGCGTCGCCGTTCGTGCGTCTCGGGTCGAAGGTCTCGTCGTGGATGAGTCCGGTCACCTCGCAGGTCGGCGCGCTGTTCTCCAAGCTCGGCGCTGCCGCCGGCCCCGCCGCCTCCCGGCTCGTGTCGTCCTTCGGCCGCGGTGTGTCGAGCATCGGGGGAGTGGCGTCACGCGCGCTGTCGTCGGTCACCACGGCCGCGAGCAACGCGGGCGCCGCCGCAGGGCGAGCCCTCGGCGCAGGAATTCAGAACGCCGCGACCGGCGCCGTCGGCATCGCCGCAGCTGGTATCGGCATCGCGCTCGGGAAGGGCTTCGGCCGCCTGACCGCGATCGACACCGCGCAGGCCAAGCTCCGCGGATTCGGCAAGGACGCAGGCGAGATCAAGGCCATCATGGCCGATGCCTCCGCGTCCGTGAAGGGCACCGCATTCGGACTCGGCGAAGCCGCGACCGTCGCAGGCGCCGCCGTCGCCGCGGGCATCAAGCCCGGCGAGCAGCTGCAGGGCCACCTCAAGAGCATCGCGAACAACGCCTCCGCGGCGGGACTCACGATGCAGGAGATGGGCTCCATCTTCAACAAGGCCGCCACGCAGGCCAATGGAGTACAGAACGACGTCATCGGCCAGCTCGCCGACAAGGGCATCCCGATCTATCAGGAGCTCGGCAAGCAGCTCGGTGTCACCGCCGGCGACGTGTTCGACATGGCGTCCCGCGGCGAGATCGACTTCGAGACCTTCTCGAAGGCCGCGACCGCCGCAGCCGGCACCGTTGCCGACGAGATGGGCAAGACCGTCCCGGGCGCGACGAAGAACTTCTTCGCCGCGATGGGCCGCATCGGCGCGAACACGCTCGGCGGCCTCGAAGAGGGATCGTTCTACTCGAAGCTCGGTCCGCTGATCAACTCCGTGTCGAAGGCGCTCGGCCCGCTCGAAGAGCGTGCCAAGGGCGTCGGGGCGGCGTGGAACGCGTGGGTCGGTCCGATCATGGACCGCCTCACCGGGTTCTTCACCTCGGTGGCTGACGGCAGCAGCACGGTCGTGGAGAAGCTGAAAGGCTTCCTCCCAGTCCTCGCCCCGCTCGCCGGCGGCTTCGCAGCTCTCGGCGCCGGCGGTCTCGGAGGTCTGCTCGCCCGGCTCGGTCCGCTCGCGTCACTGCTGCCGGGTCTGAGCGGTGCGCTCGGTCTGCTAGGCGGTCCGCTCGGGATCGCCGCGGCCGCGCTCGGCGCGTTCGCGCTCTCGGGCGGCGACATCGGCGGGCTGGTGTCCGGCCTCACCGGTGTTATCTCGAGCGTCGTGTCGGCGCTGCCGGGACTCGTTCAGCAGTTCGTGACGTTCGTCCCGCAGATCGTCGGCGCGATCCTCAGCCAGGTGCCTGTGCTGCTCTCGGCAGGCATCGAGATCATCACGGTTCTGATCGACGGGATCGTGCAGTCGATCCCGATGCTGGTCGACGGTGCTCTGCAGCTCGTGCAGGGCCTCGTCAGCGCGATCATCACGAACCTCCCGGCGATCATCGACGGCGCGATCGAGCTGGTCTCGGCGCTCGTCGAGGGACTCATCGGCGCGCTGCCGATGCTCGTGCAGGGAGCGCTGCAGCTCGTCTCCGGGCTGCTGACCGCGATCATCTCGGCACTCCCGACGATCATCGAGGGCGGCGTGCAGCTGCTGATGTCGCTCGTCGACGGGCTCATCCAGGCGCTGCCTCAGCTGATCATCGCGGCACTCGAACTCGTGATGGGCTTGCTCACCGCGATCATCGAGAACTTGCCCCTGATCATCGACGCGGGCATCCAGCTGCTGATGTCCCTAATCACGGGGCTGATCGACGCGCTCCCGCTGCTCATCGAGGCCGCGATCACCCTCGTGCTGCAGCTCGTCACCGGGTTGCTTGAGGCGCTGCCGAAGCTCATCGAGGCGGGCATCCAGCTGGTGATCGCGCTGATCACCGGGCTCATCGAGGCGATCCCACAGATCGTGGAGATGATCCCGCAGATCATCGCGGCAATCTGGGACGGTCTCGCGGGGGTCGACTGGCTCGATCTCGGTGCACAGATCATCCAGGGCCTGATCGATGGCTTCTTCAGCATGGTCGACACTCTCGGCAGTGCCGTCGGCGACATCGTCGGCACGATCACCGACTTCTTCCCGCACTCGCCCGCTAAGCGCGGCCCCCTCTCGGGCGCCGGGTGGAAGCGACTCAAGGACTCCGGCAAGGCCACCTTGCGGCAGTTCAACGCGGGCGCGAAGGACGGGTCGGGGGAGTTCGGAGCATCGCTCGTCGAGATGGCGAAGGATGCGTCGGCGCAGGCGCAGCGTGCGATGTCGTCGGTCTCGACGACGGTCTCCGCATCGGTCACCGGCTCTGCCCGCCCGGGCAGCACTGGCAGCGAGTCGGAGCGCGGGGGCTCGTCTGAGGTGCCGATGGTGCAGCAGACGAACAACTTCGCACACCTGGATCCGGAGGTCGCTTCGAAGATGGCGAAGAACGATCTCATGGCGATGCTGAGGGGGCTGCTGTGAAACAGGATCTCCAGATCCGAGCGACCGGCGGTCTCGTCATCAACGCTGCACCGATCGACGGCATCCCCGCCGAAGGCGGGTTCTACGTGACCCGGGACGGCTTCGTGGGGTGGGAGGATTCGACAGAACCGAGAGGTGAGTCGATCGCCCGCCCCGCGGAGCACGGCGACTTCGACTTCGAGGTCATGCAGTCCGCTCGTGTCGTGTCGGTCGAGGGCGTGATCCTCGCGCCGACGGGACGCAAGCGCGTGCGCCGCGGCAACCATCTGCGGAGCATCGGCGCCGACGGTTCCGCATTCCAGGTCGACGTCGAACTCTTCGGAGAATCCACGTGGGCGACCGCGCGCCGAGGCACCGCCCGCGTCACCCCAATCGGTATTCGACAGGGCTTCTTCTGCGCGACGTTCAGCTGGCAGTTCGTCTGCCGCGACCCGCGCCGGTTCGGCGCGGTCGAGTCCTTCGATGCTGGTGTTCCGGTCACGCAGCTCGGGAACTTCCCGGCATGGCCGTCGTTCACCGTCACCGGTGCCGCACCCGGCTACACGATCAACGGGCCTGGCGGCCGCCGCATCGTCGTCACCCGCGCGCTCGTCGCCGGGCACCCCCACCGGATCGACACGTCGACCGGGGGACTGGTCATCGACGGCGTGCGCGTCGAGGGCGGCATCAGCGTCTGGGAACCGTGGACGATCGACCCCGGCCTTCCCGGAGTCACCCACACGATCACGGCCGGCACGCTGCTGATCGAGGTCCCGACCACGTTCGTCTGATCGGAGCAACGCAATGCAGCACGCAGTACTCGCCTGCAACGGCATCACCGGCGACATCCTCGACAGGATCCCCGTGACGGAGTTCACCTGGGACCGGATGCTGTCGGCGCGGGGTGACGGGCAGCTGACGATCCCTCTCGCGTCGCCGTGGCGGAACGTGAACTTCCGGTCTCTCACCGCACCCTGGGCGCGGATGATCGCTCTCGTTCGCGGCAACCGTGTCGAGTACGCCGGGTACGTCACCGGCCGCGAGTACAACCTCGGCTCTCCGCTGCTGCATGTGCAGCTCGGCGACCTCTGGGCGCTGCTCGAGAAGCGCCTCGCGGTAGATCACTCCGTCAACGGCGTCGCGACCTGGTCTTTCACGATCACCGGCTCTCTCGCCACACACGCGAACGTCGCCCTGATCTGGGCCCGCGACACATACACCGGTTCGCCCAGCGCGATGATCCCGGTGACGATCCCCGGCCATGGTGCCGAACCGATCGTGACGCGCACGTACTACGGCTACCACCTGCAGACCGTCGCCGACATGTTCGCCGAGCTCGTCGCCGAGGGCCTCGAGATCTACCTCGAACCCCGCATGGAAGTCGCGGGCAAGATCAGCTGGTACGTCCGCGCCGGCATCGGATGGACCAGCGGTCTCAGCCGAGACATCTACGTCACTGCCCCGAAGTCGCCGGTGACCGCTCTGAAATGGCGCGAGGATGCCGCGCGCGTCGCCAACAACGCGATCCGCGTCGGCGAAGGGTCCGAGCAGGACATGCTCATTCGCTCGAACCTCGACCCCGCGTCACCGCTGCCGCTGCTTGAGCGGGTGACCGCGTCGAAGACGGTGGCTGACAGCGTGCAGCTGCAGGCGCTCACCATCCAGGACCTGAGCACCTTCGGCACCGCAACAGAGCAGTTCGATCTCACCGTTACGGCGGATACCGATATCGACGTCGGCGACACGGCCCGCATGCAGATCGAACGCGACTGGTGGATCCCCGACGGCTGGCACCCCCGGCAGGTCGTACGGATGTCGGGCAACCTCTCGAACCAGAAGCAGGCCGCCCTGCAATCGGTCGGAGGTGCCTGATGGTCGACCACCTTGATCTCAAAATGAGCTACGCGCAGCTCGTGCGCCTCATCCGGGCAGAGGCCACCGCGACCATCCAGCATGCCGGGATCGGCAGCGCCGGAGTCCGTGTACATAGCGGCGGGTTCATCACGATCGAGAACGGCGGGCTCGACGTCGAAGGAACGGCGACCATCGTCGGCCTGCTCACCGGCAGCGGCACCATCGACTGGTGGGGTCCGTCGATCTTCCGCGGCACGCTGAACGTCACCGGCAACATGGCGACTTCCGGCACTCTCGTCGTCCTCGGCGCCACGACACTCAACGGCGACGTCGCGCTGAACAACGACCTCACCCTCGGGACAGGCCGCATCCTCGCAGGCCCTGTTCGAATAGACCGCGCCGGCTCTTACGGTGGTCGCGTCTACTCGTCCAGCATCCTCGTGCTCGAGGCAGGCAACGCGGTCCTCATCAACAACGACACCGACATTCGCGGCATCCTCTTGACCGATGGTCTCGACGTCGACGGGCCGAAGAACTTCCGCATCGCCCATCCGACGAAGCCGGGGTTCTGGCTGCGGCATGGTTCGACGGAGTCACCGGTATCAGGTACGGAGTACAAGGGCCGACTGAAGCTCGACGCGGCCGGTGAGGGCATCGTTGAGCTTCCCCCGTACTTCGAGGCGCTGAACAAGCCCGACGGCCGCACAGTGCAGCTCACGGCCATTGGTAGACCGTTCCCGGTCGGCGCGGATGACGTCGCTGACGGCCAGGTGAAGGTCTACGGCGATCCCAACCGCGAGGTGTTCTGGCACGTCATGGCCGAGCGCATTGGCGCTGACTTCCTCCTCGAGGAAGAGATCCCAGCCGAAGCGACGGACGACGGACGGGTCGGGCCATGGGCGGCTGCCTGACCCAAGAGAGAGGACGGCACTGATGCTCTGGCCCAACGGCACCACATCCCGCCCCAGCGTATCCAGCGCGTTCGGGCCGCGACCCAACGTGGGTGCGTTCAGCTTCCACTACGGCACCGACTTCGTCGGCTACTCGACTGTCCGCGCCGCGGGCGCGGGCAAGGTCACCTTCGCCGGATGGATGAACGACAATGCCGGCAACACGGTCGTCATTGATCTCGGCAGCGGAGTCAGCGAGGTGCACATGCATCTCGCGAGCTTCGCCGTCAGCCGCGGCGACTGGGTGAACCCAGCACATGCTCTCGGACGTATGGGCAAGACCGGCAACGCGTCGGGCAACTGCGACCACTTCGAGATCCGTATCAACGGCAAATCCGTTGACCCCATGGCCTACACGGCCGCTCGCATCGCCGGCACGCCCACGGGCGGCTCCCACACCCCAGTCCCCGAGGAGGACGACATGTTCACAGACCAGGATCGCGAGGATCTCCGCGGCCTCAAGGCAGCAGTGTTCGGCCCCGAGAACGTAGGGGCGACCGAACTCAAGTGGAGGAACCAGGATGGCGCTCGAGTCGGAGAGTACGGCCTGCTCGACATCGAAATGCGCACGCAGGAGCTCGCGGCGCTGGCAGCCGCGAAGCCAGCGATCACCGCAGAGCAGGTCAAGGCGATCGCGGACGCTGTTGTGAAAGCGGTCGGCAAGCCGGACGTGTCCCTCGACTACTCGGCGATCGCGAAAGCCGTGAACGACGACGCCGCGAAGCGTCTCGCCGGCTGATGGCTGAGGAGCTGCCCCCGTCCCTGTTCAACATCCTCCGATCCGACCTCAGCCAGATGCGGACCGAGACCAACGGTCGCCTCGACAACCTGGCGCGAGAGATGGTCACGTCGGCCATGCTCCAACAGGTCACGTCGAATCAGAAGGAGCGCGACGACCGCCAGGATGCCCGCATCCGGTCCCTCGAGGAGAAGATCGACGAGAGCGAGCGGGAGAACCGTCGCATCGCCGAGGAACAGCGCAAGGCGAAGGCCCAGCAGTTCTTCTCGATCGGTCTCGCGGCCTTCGGGTCCGTACTGGCGATCATCGGTGGAATCGTCACCTTCACGGTGACATCCGGCCTGCAGCAGCTCGTGGGAGGTGCGCCGTGAATATCTCCGAAAAGGCTTGGATCGTCGGCTACAAGATCATGGGCGGCGCGATCGTCTTCATGATCGTCGGCGCGATCGTCCTCGTCTCGCTCAACAACGCGCAGCTGCGGGCCGAGAACCAGGACATGTACGCGGACCTGCAGGCGTCCCAAGATAACGCGCAGAGCCTCTACGAGCAGCTGCTCGCCGAAGGAGTCGAGCCCGAGGGTGAGCCGCCCGCACAGGTCAGCACACTCATCCCGGAGAACGGACGCGACGGGGACGACGGAGCCCGCGGTGAGCGCGGGCCCGGACCGACCGGCGAGCAAGTCCTCGACGGCATCCGCGCCTGCTTCGCCGCTGGCACCTGCACCGCTCCCAAGGGTGACATGGGCGATCCCGGCACCAACGGCACGAACGGCATCAACGGAACCGACGGCGCTCGAGGATCGGACTCCACAGTGCCAGGACCGGTCGGTGCCACCGGCGTCGGAATCGCCAGCATCACGTGCCTGGACGACGGCACGTGGGAGTTCACCATGACCGACGGCACCAGCCGAGACGTCCCCGGCCCTTGCCGCACCGTCCTCGTACTCGAGCCCACACCCGAACCCACACCTGAAGGAGAACCCGCATCATGAGCAAGCTCACAAGCCCCGCCTGGTGGAAGGCCGCCGTGCTGCGCGCCGTCTACACCGCGATCGCCATCGCGATCCCGTACATCGCAGCCGTGCAGTTCGCCGACGTGCCGTGGCTGATGGTCGCCTCCGCGGCCGCAGTCGGAGCGATCCTGTCCTTCGCGACCTCTCTCTTCGGGCTCCCGGAGTCCGAAGGCGTCGACCTGCCGTGGTGGCTGGCTGCACTCGAGCGCGTCGCGAAGACCTTCGGACAGTCCCTCGCAGCAGGTCTCACCGGCGCCGTGTTGCTGACAGATGTCGACTGGTCGGTCGTGCTGCAGGCATCGCTCGGCGCCGCGTTCATCTCACTGCTCCGGCTGATCCTCGCCACTCTGCCGAACAACCCGGCCCCCGTGATCGTGCTCGCCGAGAACGCGGACGGCACATGGCGGGACGCCAACGGTCGAGTCCCTGAGACAGGCCAGATGGTCATCGCCGACCCCATGACCGTCGAGGGCCAGATCGAGCTCAAGGGGGACTGATGCCCACCATCACCTTCAAGCTGTCCGACTTCGGGCTGGCTTCGCTGGCGTCGACGTTTCCGAAGGTGAAGTTCGTCCCCTCTGGTCCGGGGATCGCGGGGGACCGGCTCTTCGCGTCGACCGATGTCCTCGCCACACTTGTCGGCGACAACGGCACCGTCACGCTGGCCCCGACCGACGGCGTGATCCCGGCGGTCTGGTATTTGGTGCAGATCGAGCACCTGCAAGCGGGTGGCCAGTTCTCTCACTTTGATGTCCTAGGCCTGCGTGTCTTCGTGCCATCGGAGTATGACGGCCCGCTGACCGGCCTTCCTGGGGTGCCGCTGTCGCCGAACGCGGTCCTGGTGTCACTCGACACGCCTCCGCCCGGGTTCAGGGGCTGGTGGCTGTACTCACCCGCAGCGGGGCAGGAAATGCCCCTCGATGATCCCCTGATCGGGGAACTGAGGATGGTGTCCTGATGGCCGATATCGTGCCCCTGACGAACCTGCGCGGCCCTGCTGCGCGAATCATCGATGTCACCGTCGAGACACTGCCAGCGGACCAGCCTGCCGAGGTGGAGATGACCGGTCCCGACCAGGGCCGCGCGTTCCACTTCAAGACCCCGCGTGGACTCCCCGGCGTGAACGCTGTCGAGAACGACGAGGCGGTGGCGACGTACCTCGGCGCCTCTGACTCCGACACGAACGCGGCCGTAAGGGCTGTCATCGGCAGTCACGCCTTCGTGATCGACTCGGACTACGCGTCTCTGGAACTGGCGCTGGCGGCCGTGGCGGTCGGCGGGACCCTCGAGGTGCGAACCGCATGGACGCGCGCCGCGACGTTCACCGTCAACAAGGCATGCACGATTCGCTTCGCCCGCGCGGGGAGCATCACGGTCTCGAGCGCATCGATCGCTGCGATGACCGTCACGGCTTCGGACGTGACGATCGAATCCGCGGTCATCGTCGGTACGGGTGGGTCGACTGCAGGATCCGGCAAGGGCATCCTCGCGGTGGGGACCCTGGCGGTTCCGATTCGACGTCTGCGCATCATGAAGCCGCGCATCTCCGAGATCAGCGAGTACGGGATCTACCTCGAATTCTGCAACGACTTCCGGGTGGACCAGCCAGCAATCTCGGCCATCGCCTACGCCGGTATCGCGACGGCGTCCTGCGTCACGGGAGTTATCGACGGCGGCACGGTGACCAACATCATCCAGCCGACAGGTCTTCTCAACTCGTACGGCATCACGATCAGCCGCCGCACCAACCATGCGGGCGAGCTCACGACGTACCCGCGATCGCGAGACATCACCGTGTCGAACGTCACGATCGACGGGGTACTCCTCTGGGAGGGCCTGGACACCCATGCTGGTCAGGATCTGAAGTTCATCGGGAATATCGTCCGCAACTGCCTCGTCGGCATCGCGGTCGTACCGTCGAGCAACAACGCGGGAGTGGCGACGTATGCGCCGCTGAACGTGAAGGTCCAGAGCAACATCATCCAGGGCGCGGGAGATGGCACGAACTCGGCGGGCCTGTGGTTCACGGGCACCGCGGTCGAACAGGCGACGGGCGAGGTCGTGACCAACCGCATCGTCGACACGGGAGGAGACACCTCGACTCCGGGCAACAACTGGGGCGGCATCGTCATCGAGCGCACGACTAGCTTGATCGTCGCCAACAACTCGCTCATTCGGTGCGCCGTGGCTGGCATTCACCTGATCCTCGGGAACGTGGGCACGACGCTCGCGGGCAACACTGTGGAGGACGTCTGGTCCAACACGTCCGGCATCTGCGCCGCAGTGTATGTCCGATCCAATCCCAACACGGTCTCTGTGACCGGAACGACAATCGTGCGAGGGGCGAAGACGGCAACGCGCGTGAACAACGAGGGCATCCGCTGTAGTACTTCATCGACGCAGACGGATGGTGGCGCAAACCAGTGGTCGTTGGCTACCACGCCCGTAGTCGGAAGTGCTGCGCTGAAATGGGCCGTCTTCGGAGCGGTTCCCGTGGAACGCGCCGCCGCTATCGCGTCACCGAGCGCGGACGCCGCGTCCGAGAAGGTCGCGATCGACGCGATTCGAACCGTTCTGAAGAATGCCGGCCTGACGTTCTGATCGAAGAGTGCGACCCCCACCGAGCTCCCCAGCTTCGGTGGGGGTCTTTTCGTCGTCCCCAGGCGACGGCCTTGGCATCACCCATGCCACCACGATCAGCACCCACATCAGGCGGTTGTCGTTGATGTCACCGGACAGCATCGAGTTCGCGATCGTGAAGATCAGCAGCACGAGAAACATCACCGACGTCGGATCAACGGCGCGCCTGATCAGTCGAACAATGCTCGCCACGACGAGCCCCGCGAAGAAAAGCCCGGTGATCCATCCGGCCTCGAGGGCGATTTCGAGCGGCACGCTGTGGGGGTAGGCCTGTCCGCGGGAGCCGACGACGCCAAGACCGGGGATGGTTCCGAAGTATCCCCATCCGCCACCGAACGGCAGTTGAATGATGTGCTCCCAGGCGGTTGACCAAAGGACGGTGCGCGCCGTGGTTGAGGTGTCTTGATCGCCGGCAAGGAACCCGAGCACCCGGGTGAGTCCCTCGCCACCCTGCTGCACAGCGATGAAAGCGCCGATCCCGCCGACGAGAAGGAGTGCGATGATCGATCGAGCGCGTCGTCGGCTGAACACGGGTGCGAGAAGCAACGCGATCGCAATGCTGATCCCGACGGCAACGACAGGGCCGCGCGAGCCGGTGTCGAGGGCGACGAAAAACATGAGAAGCGCGGTGAGCACGGCGAGGACGCGGCGGAACATGGACGTGCGGCCCGTGATGGCGTACATGCCCAGAATGACGGCGCCCGCGGTGATCATCTGCGAGGTTGAGATCGTGTTCGTGCCTGCGAGGGTGACGACCGTGCTCCACTCGGCGGTCTGCTCGGGGGAGACGACGACGAGCAATGCGACAACTACGCCAAGCCCCGCCAGCGCTCCCAGGAACGCACGGCGCTGCCGGTCTTCGCGAAGGAGGATGACCGCGCCCACGATGCCGAGGATCGTGATCGTGAAGAACGACAGCAGCTTGTCGAAGCCATATCCGGGATGGATCGCACCAACGCCGAGGAGCATTGTCGCTGCGATGAGCATCGGCACCCAGATTGCACGAGAGATGTACATGGTGCGGATGAGTTCGGCGAAGAGCAACACGATCAAGATCGCGCCGAGAATCACGGTGAGGTCGCCCGGTATCCACTCGAGGTACGGGTTCGACTTCAGCGAGCCAGAGTGGACGAAAACAGCCAGGACGGCCGGGCCAACGATGCCAGCCGGCCGTTTGCGCTTCTCTGTGCGCATCAGTCGCGCTCGCCGCGGGGAGCGGTCTGAGCCGTCCACAGGACGCTGGCCAGGTAGATAAGGCAAGCAGCGATGCCGACGTAACCGGTGATCACGGTAAAGACGTCGCGGCCGAAGAATGCGCAGAGGAGAAACAGGAACAGCGGGATCGCACCATATCCGAGCTTCTCGTGAATGTTCCCGCGCATAGAGGAGATCATAACCGCAGCGGACCGATTGGATGAGGTCGGGTTCACGCAGTGCGCACCGAGAGCATCTGCCAGCCGTTAGGGAGCTTCGCTTCGAGCGCGGCCATGTCTTCTGCTTCGATCTCGCGTGGCTCGTCCCGTCGCTGGAACTTGCCGGTCACGATCCGGATGCCGCCAGGCTTCATCTCGACGTGCGCGGAGACCATCTCCCACCCGTCCGGCGCTTCGGCGATGAGCTTCGCGCGGAGCTCGGGGATCTCGGTTCCCTCAGCGGTGGCGGTGTGCTTCTCGGCGGGGCGGATCGTGGCGATGAGCATCTCGTCAGCCTAGGCCTGTCGACCAGCCCATCGCCGACTCATGGCCCTCAATTGGAGGCGTGCGATGGTCAGGAATGGCTCGGCGGTGCTGGCCAAGTTCGATCCATGGCTCGAGCCCGGGAAGTTCGCGGAGCGCACCGCACAACGTGCCGATGTAGTCGTCCTCGAAGTAGCCAACCCAGGTCCCGACGCTCTCGGCGAGTATGTCGGTCCGGTCGCCGGCCGTCTGGATGAGCTCGGCGATGACGGGCGCCGGGTCGGAGGTGTACCGGTTCCTCGAGCAGATCGCGTCGAGGTGGACGCTGAGGCGAGCGTCGGGTGAGAGTCCGCGGGTAGCCAAGACCGGATCCTTTCTCCGGCCGAGGCATAGATTCTACGACGCGTCAGCTGCACGCCGCGATGTCGAGCGAGGCGGGAAGGTTCGCGCTGGCGAGTTCGCTCGGCGCGAGCTTCGACCCGACGTTGTACGCCGCGGCGAGGTTTCCGCAGTGCTCGACGAGCGCGAGGTAGGTGTGTTCGAAGTGCTCGTTCTCGGGCGCGGCCAGGTGCGCGTTCTGCGCGACCTCGATTCCGGTCTCGGTGGCTTCGAATTCGGCGCGGACCTCGGCGAAGCGGGCGGCCGTTCCGAGGCCGGTACTGCCAGCGGCGAGTCCGAGGCTGATGGTGAGTGCGAGGAGTGCCTTGAGCATGGTGTGTCCCTTCGTTGGAAACCGCCCGGTTTCGTAGCGGAGTTGCTACGATATAACGTAGCAGATCTGCTACGAAAAGGAAGAGGGAATACGCTATGAAGGTGACCCGCCCCCGACAGGAACTCGACGACGCGCATCGGGAACGTCTCGAAAGAGCGGCCGAAGCGCGCCGCCAATCCGACGCCGAGATGAAGGCTGCTGTCCTCGCCGCGGCCTCAGACGGTGGAGGATCCGTTCGCGTCATCGCCGACGCTGGGAGGCTCTCCACTGCCACCGTCAGAAAGTGGATCGCAGACGCGTCGACCGATTGAGCTGCGCGTCAGATGTCGGTGGCTTTCAAGAGGATCGGAGTTGTGACGCCTGCCGATCTCTTCGCCTTCGAAGCGACCTATCCGTCTCACAGCCCCTCGAAAGAGGAGCGCATCCGCCGACAGCTCGGGATCACGCCAACGCGTTACTTCGTCTTGCTCGGATCCGCGGCGTCGTCAGCCGAAGGCATCGCCGCGGATCCTGTCACGGCGCGCCGAGTGCGCGAGCGAGCAGCCGATCGCGCTCGCGCACGATTTGCGCGGTTTGCCCACAGTTTGCCCACAGTCGCCCACGTCTGAGTGTGGGTACCGGTGGTCGTCGGTGGGTCATCGTGCCCGTAATTCCGCCGAAGCCGCGTAGTCTCGCGGTTCGAAGTAGAGTTCGAGTCCCGTAGTCGGCTCTGTCTGTGTGCGGGAGCTTCTCGGCGATCCGTCGCACATCCGCGCAAATACCCATGACCCGGCCGAACGCCGGATAGGATCCAGGCGACGAACACCTGGAGGAGAGTCATGAGCGGAGCGCTGAACACGCCGGGCGAGCGCCCCGACAGCAAGAGATGGCTCACCGTTCCGAACGCCATCACGGTCCTGAGACTGGTCGTAGCCGCTCCGCTGTTCGTCGTGCTCCTGCTCGTCTGGGATTCGCCGTTCTGGGCACTCGTCGTGCTGATCGTGCTCGGTGCGACGGACTGGGTGGACGGTTGGGTGGCGCGCCGTTTCAACCAGGTCAGCGAGATCGGCAAGGCCCTCGATCCGATCGCCGACCGCATCAGCCAGATCGTCGTGGCCGGAGCCATGGTCGTCGCCGGCCTGCTGCCGATCTGGATGGCCGTGGCGGTCGTGCTCGCAGACGTGGCCCTCGGTTTGACGATCGTCATCGGCAAGTCGGGGCTCTTTCCGGTGCGCTGGCTCGGACGCATCCGCACCGGTCTGCTCATGCTCGGTCTCCCGGCGGTGCTCGCCGTGGAGACCTTCGCTCCTGCCAGCGATGTCCTGCGGATCGTGGCCCTCGCGATCGTCGGACTCGGCGTCGTGCTCCACGTGATCACGAACGTCCTGTATGTGCGCAGCATCGTCGTCGGCACCGCGCACGACAAGCGCGACGCGCGGGGCCGTCGCCTCGCCGGGAACGAATCCCGCTGACACGCCGTCATAGGGAAATAGCTCGGCACCCGTCGCCGTTGTCCCGAGCATGACTCGTATCGGAACCAGTGACCTCAACGTCTTCCCTCTCGCCCTCGGCGGCAACGTGTTCGGCTGGACGGCCGACCGGGACAGCTCCTTCGCCGTGCTCGACGCCTTCGTCGCCGGCGGCGGCGACTTCGTCGACACGGCCGACTCGTACAGCTCCTGGGTTCCCGGCAACTCCGGCGGCGAGAGCGAGACGATCGTGGGCGAGTGGCTCGCCTCGCGGAAGCCTGCCGACGTGGTCGTCGCGACCAAGGTGAGCCAGCATCCCGAGTTCAGCGGACTCTCCGGGGCGAACGTCCGCAAGGCCGCCGAGGCGTCTCTCGCCCGGCTGGGCGTCGACGCGATCGACCTCTACTACGCGCACTTCGACGACGCCTCGGTCCCGCTCGAAGAGACCGTCGCCGCGTTCGGCCGGCTCGTCACCGACGGACTCGTCCGCAACGTCGCCGTCTCGAACTACACCGCCGAGCGCATCCGCGAGTGGATCGGCATCGCCGACCGTCTCGGCGTCGCGCGACCGGTCGCCGTGCAGCCGCATTACAACCTCGTGCACCGCAACGATGTCGAGGAGACCATCATCCCGGTGGCGCAGGAATTCGGGCTCAGCCTGGTTCCGTATTATTCGCTCGCCAGCGGCTTCCTGACGGGCAAATACCGGTCGACGGATGCCGCGGGCCAGGCATCACCGCGCGCCCAGGGCGCCGCGAAGTACGCGACCGACGCCGGATTGCGCATCATCGACACCCTCGAGGAGATCGGCCGGGCACACGACACCTCGATCGCGGCGACCGCCCTCGCCTGGCTGCGCGCACAGCCGACCGTGGCCGCTCCGATCGCGAGCGCCCGCACGGTCGAGCAGGTGCCGGACCTGCTGGCCGGCGCACGCCTGGAGCTCACCGACGACGAGGTGGCACAGCTCAACGGCGTCTCGGAGTGGACGCCGGCTCAGGCCTGACGACCGTCTCGGGGGAGCGGTGGCACTTCGCCGTCCGCGCCCCCGACGAGGCCCAGGCGGTGCGCGAGGATCACGGCATGGATGCGATCGCGCGCGCCCAGCTTGGCCAGCACACGGCCGACGTGGGTCTTCACGGTGGACTCGCCGACGTAGAGCGACTGCGCGATCTCGGAGTTCGTGAGACCCCGCCCGATCGCGAGGAAGACGTCCTGTTCGCGGTCGGTGAGCTCCGCGAGTCTCGCGGTCTCGGCCGGATCGGGCTGTGCGCGCGCGGAGCCGAGCTGCGGCGTGACGTGCTCGAGCAGCATCCTCGTGATCCGGGGCGCGAGAGCCGCGTCACCGCGGTGAACCGCCCGCACCGCGGAGATCATCTCGTGGCGCTGCGCATCCTTCAGCAGGAACCCGCTCGCCCCCGCGCGGATGGCCCCGAAGGCGTACTCGTCGAGGTCGAACGTGGTGAGCACGAGCACGCGGGTCTGCGGGTGCTCGCGCACGATCGCCTCGGTCGCCGCGATGCCGTCCAGCCCCGGCATCCGGATGTCCATCAGCACGAGGTCGGGCGCGAGCACCGCTGTCTGCGCGATCGCACCGCGACCGTCGGACGCCTCGCCGACGACCGTGATGTCGGGCTCGGCCTCGAGGACCATCCGGAAGCCGACCCGGATCAGCTCCTGGTCGTCCACCAGGAGGACCTTGATCGTGTCTGTCATGCGTTCTCCTCCGTGGACGACGAGGGTGCGGGGGACGAGGTCCCCGATGACGGGAACTCGGCGCGCAGCACCCAGCGCCCGCCGCCGTCGGGTGCCGACTCGATCGTCCCGTTGACATGCGTGGCGCGCTCCGCGAGCCCGCGTACCCCGAACCCGCCGGTGCCGATCGGGCCCGAGACCCCGTCGTTCACGACCTCTATCGTCACGGTCTCGGGGGAGTACGCCACGCGCACAGCGATCATCGTCGCCGTCGGCGCATGACGCATGGCGTTCGTGACGCCCTCCTGGACCACGCGTCCGATCGCATGGGCGACCGCGGGGGAGACGTCAGCGCTCCCGCTGACGGCGAGCGTCGCGGGGAAGCCCGCGCGCTGGGCGGCCTCGACCGTGTCGTGCGGCGGCGTCGGCTCCATCGGGGCCAGCGGCAGTGGCGAGTCGTGATCGCGGAGCACACCGAGCATGGAACGCATCTCGGTCAGGGCGCCGCGAGCGGTCTCCGCCGCAGAGGCGGCTGCCGCCCGGGCCTGCTCGCGATCCGGCGTCGCCGCAGCTCCCTCGGAGAGCGCGACGATCACGGTGAGGGAATGAGACACGATGTCGTGCATCTCACGGGCGATGCGCGCGCGTTCCGCGGCCGCTGCGAGCTGCGCCTGCTGGTCCCGTTCGACGAGCAGCTGCCGTGAACGGTCGATGATGGCGGCGACGTAGCGCTTGCGTCCGCCGACGTTGACGCCGACGAGAGTGCCGATGAGTCCGAGGATCACGCAGTTGAGGACGGCGTTGCCGGCAGTCTGCAGGGTGACGGCGCCGACGACGAGCAGCGGCACCGCGATCACGGCGACCGCTCCCACGCTGATGCCGTAACCCGTCCATGCCGCGCGCGTGGATCCGTAGACCGCGAGCGCATATGCGGCGAACAGGATGAGCGGTGTGCCGCCGTCGCGCATCGTGATGAGGAACACCAGTTCCAGCAGCACCGCGGCGGTGAACGGCACGATCGGGGTGCGCCGGCGCATCAGGAGGCTCGCGCAGCCGAGGATGACCAGCACCACCAGCAGCGGCCGCAGTGCTTCGGTCATGTCGGGCTCGGGAGTCGCGGCGTTCACGACTCCCGCCGATCCCACGGACAGCAGGAGGCAGATCCCCGTGATCAGCACGTCGGTGACGACGGGATGCCGCGCCCAGAAGCGTCGGAACAGACCCGGCGCGCGCGGAAGCCGCAGCTCCTCGTCCTCGCGGATCGAGTCGCTGCGGCTTCGCGTTCTGCTCACGTGCCGACTTTACGCGTCGCGGGTGCGGAGCACGGCCCACGCTGACAGCAGGCCTGCGGCGACCCAGCATCCGAGCGTGAGGTAGGCGACGGGGGCGTCCAGCCCGGAGCCCGGGATGATCGCGCTCTGCGCCGCCGCCACGGGAAGGTAGGCCGCGGCGTCCATCAGCCAGCGTCCGGCGTCACCGGCGATGGCGAAGATGCTCGCCACGATGGGGAGCACGAACAGCAGGCCGACGGTCGCGGCGATGGCGCCTGCGCCGGAGCGCAGGATGAAACCGAACGCGACGCCGATGACGGTGAAGACCGCCATCGCCAGGGAGGCGACGAGGATCGGCAGGAACGACGCCGAGGGGTCGGACCAGTCGATGCTCTGTTCGCGGCCCGAGACGACCACGCCGACGGCGATGGCGGCGATGCCGAAGATGATCAGCGACGCCACGAACATCACCGCGGCGAGCACGACCGCCTTCGCTGCGAGGACCGAGCCACGACCGGGGTTCGCGGTGAGCGTCGAACGGATCATGCCGGTCGAGTACTCGCCGGTGACCGAGATCGCGCCGAGGATGCCCGCGAGCAGCATCGTGAACTGGATCGGCGACACCACCGCCTGGATCGGGTCGAAACTCGGATCGATCACGTTCTGTGCGATCAGGACGGCGATGGCGACGGTGAGGAGGCCGGTGATGCCGATCGACCACCAGGTCGAGCGGAGCGTGGCCAGCTTGACCCACTCGCCGCGCAGCGCGCGAACGAAGGTGAGCCGATGACGGGTGTCCACGCGGGGCGGAGCGGCAACAGGCGCCTGGGTGGTCATGAGATCTCCTTGGTCCGGTACTCGACGGATTCGCCGGTGAGGGCGAGATACGCATCTTCCAGCGATCCGGTCGTCGGGGTGAGTTCGTGCAGCGGGATGCCACGGGCCGCGGCGAGATCGCCGATCCGCGATGCCGGGAGTCCGACGATGTCGAGCAGATCGGGCGCCGAGCTCACGACCTCGACGTCGGGGCCGCCGACGGCGGCGACGAGGTCTGCGGCGCGCGGCGTGCGCACCCGCACGGTGTTGGTGGTCCAGGCGCGGACGAGCTCGGCCAGCGGAGCATCCGCCAGCACCTTGCCCCGGCCCATCACGATGACGTGGTCGGCGGTCTGCGCCATCTCGCTCATCAGGTGGCTCGAGAGCAGCACCGTGCGGCCTTCGGATGCCGCGTGCCGCACGAACTGGCGTACCCAGCGGACGCCCTCGGGGTCGAGACCGTTGACGGGCTCGTCGAGGATCAGCGTGTGCGGGTCGCCGAGCAGCGCCGACGCGATGCCGAGACGCTGGCCCATGCCGAGCGAGAACTTGCCGGCGCGCTTGCGGGCCACACTGCCGATGCCGGCGAGGTCGATGACCTCGTCGACGCGGGATGCGGGGATGCCGTGCGTCGCAGCCATCGCGCGAAGGTGATTGCGGGCGGTCCGTCCGGTGTGCACGGCCTTCGCGTCGAGCAGCACTCCCACTTCGGTGAGCGGCGCCCGCAGCTTGCGGTACTCGCGACCGGCGACGGCTGCGCGACCGGACGTCGGACGGTCGAGTCCGACGATCATGCGCATGGTGGTCGACTTGCCGGCGCCGTTGGGGCCGAGGAAGCCCGTGACGCTGCCCGGTTGCACGGTGAACGACACGTCATCGACGGCCGTCTTGTCTCCGAACCTCTTCGTGAGGCCTTCTGCTGTGATCATGCTGTCCACGCTACGGACCGGCCACGATCGCCGCGTCCTCCCCGGGTACGGTTCTCGGCCGACGCGAGTCCTCCCGGCGGTGGACGTCGGTGCTCAGGGGCGCGGGCGGGCCTGCACGCGCGCCGCCATCTCGTCGGACGCGGTGATGGCCTCGTCGATGATCTCCCGGGTGGGCGGCGCCGTCAGCCAGTCGTGGCTCAGCGAAGCGGGGATGAGCAGCGGCATGCGGTCATGCAGTTCGACGAGGTGCTCGGGAGCCGGGCGCATCACGATCGAATAGCAGGTGAACCAGTCGCCGTCGGCGGTGCGCCCGCGCTGGGTGACCGCCGCCATGCCGAACAGTGCACCGTCGTCGACGAGGAACTCGTTCCATTGCCGCGACGGCTTCTGCATCTCGTACCAGCTCGTCGCGGGCACGATCGCGCGACTCTTCGCGCCGCCCGGGCGGTCCTGCAGCCGCTCGGATCGCGTGTTGATGGACGGGAACTTCGCGGGCTCGCCGTTGACGAGGAATCCCCACCATGCCGGCTCGAGAGTCGGAGCCGTCTCGGGCTGCACGACGATCGGATTGAGGTTGCGGAGGTTCTTGCCGGTGGGACGAACGGTCTCGCCGGCGTTCTCCTCGGCCCAGACGCGCAGACCTTCGAGGACGGCATCGTCGGCCGCAGCGAGGAGCTCGACGTCGGTGAACCGCGGATCCAGACCATAACTCGCGCACATGCCGCCAGCGTAGCCCCGGCCGCAGACATCCGTCCGGCGGAGGAGGAGCCCCTGCTCGGGTAGGGTCGAGAAGTGCCCGAAACCCGCCGGATCCCTGTGCCTCTGGCCCTCGGCGGGGCGGTCGCCATCGGTGTGATGACCGCGATCCAGGCCCGGGTCAACGGGGTCCTCGGCGTGAAGGTCGACGATGGCATCGTCGCCGGATTCATCTCCTTCTCCGTCGGCCTGCTCGCCCTCATCGTGGTGATCGCCTGCGTCCCCTCGGCGCGACGCGGGGTCGCGCGCCTCGGCCGTGGCATCCGGCATCGGACGATCCCCTTCTGGATGCTGCTCGGCGGCGCCTGCGGAGCCCTCACGGTCTCCACCCAGGGGCTGACCGCCGGCATATTGGGCGTCTCGCTGTTCACCGTCGGCGTCGTCGCCGGGCAGACACTGAACGGACTCGTGCTCGACCGGATCGGGTTCGGTCCCGCCGGTGTCGTCGCCGTCACCCCCGGACGCGTCGCCGGGGGAGTCCTCGCGCTCGCCGCGGTCGCGATCTCGCTGGCAGGAGACGTGCTCGCCACGGTTCCGCTGTGGATGCTGGTGCTGCCGTTCGCCACCGGTATCGGCATCGCCTGGCAGGCGGCCACCAACGGCCGGCTCGCGCAGCGGGTCACGTCGCCGATCGCCGCGACGCTGATGAGCTTCATCGCCGGCACGATCGTGCTGGCGGCCGCAGCCGGAGCGAGCATCGCGGTCCGCGGCCGGCCCGATGCGCCGCCGGCCGAGCCGTGGCTCTACCTCGGCGGGTTCCTCGGCGCCGCTTACATCCTGCTGGGAGCCTTCATCGTCGCGCACACCGGGGTGCTCCTGATGGGACTGGGCTCGGTGCTCGGCCAGCTCACGACGTCGGTCGTGATCGATCTCCTCTGGCCGACCGCCGCCGGACCCGCCCTCTGGCAGATCATCACGATGGTCGTCATCGCCGTGGCGTCCGTCGGCGTCGCGCGGATCCGCCCTCGGCGCCGGCGCGCTACTTCTTCTTCGCCTTCTTCTTCGGCATCCGGGTGACGAGCTTGCGCGCGTCGACCGCCTTGCGTCGACCGGGCTTGCGCCCCGCGGGCTTGCGGCCCACATAGAGCCAGCCCAGCAGCTCCTCGTTCTTGTCGAGCCCGTGCGCCTTCGCCACCGGCTTCGTGCGCGTGTAGTGCCCGGTGCGCCAGATGACGCCCCAGCCGGCCTCGTCGAGCAGCAGACTCAGAGTGTGCGCGACACCGGACGCGACGGCTTCCTGCTCCCAGTGCGGCACCTTGTCGCTCTTGCGGTAGCTGGCGACCACGGCGATGAGCAGCGGCGCGCGGAGCGGCTTCGTGGAGGGCGACTTGTCGCCCTGTGCCTTGGCGATCGCCGCGCCCAGCACCTCGCGGTCCGCTCCGCGCAGCTCGATCAACCGCCACGGACGCAGCGAGGAATGATCGGCGACGCGGCCGGCCGCCGCCACGAAGGTGAGCAGCTCCTCGCGCGTCGGCGCGGAGTCTTCGACCCTCGACCAGGACTGACGTGCGCGAACGGCCTCGAGCGCGCTCACGACTCGTCGGGCGTGAAGTTCATCGCGATCGAGTTCATGCAGTAGCGGTCGCCGGTCGGCGTGCCGAACCCGTCGGGGAAGACGTGCCCCAGGTGCGAGCCGCAGTTCGCGCACCGCACCTCGGTGCGCACCATGCCCAGGCTCGAGTCCTCGATGAGCTCGACCGCCTCGGGGCGGATCGACTCGTAGAAGCTCGGCCAGCCGCAGCCGGAGTCGAACTTGGTGCCGCTCTTGAAGAGCTCGGCGTCGCAGGCGCCGCAGGTGTAGAGGCCGGACCGGCTCTCGTCGAGGAGTTCGCCCGTCCAGGCGCGCTCGGTCGCCGCCTGGCGCAGCACGGCGTACTGCTCGTCGCCGAGTTCGCGGCGCCACTCGTCTTCGGTCTTGTCCACGCTGTACGACATGTGTCCTCCTGAGTCCCTTCCATTCTCCACGTTCGCGCGGTGCTTCGGGCGCGCCGAGTCAGAATGGACGGATGACGGATGCTGTCCAGCAGCGCTATGCGCGGTTCGCCCGGGATGAGGCTCCCGGTCGCAGTGCCGTGTACGGGGCGTGGGCCGCCGGGGTCGCAGACGATCCGGAGGTGCAGCGGATCCTCGCGCGCATCCCGGAGACCCGGAGGCAGCCGCCTCTGGTGTTCGCGGTCTCGCGACTGCTGGGCGCCGAGGTCGGCGGCTATCCGACATGGCGGCGCTTCGTGCGGGAGAACGCCGACGCGCTCGTAGCCGAGTGCACGGTCCGGCAGCTCCAGACCAACGAGCCGCTGCGACTCGCTGCCCTCCTGCCGGCGCTGTCCGAGATCGAGGGGCCGATCGCCCTGCTCGAGATCGGCGCCTCCGCAGGGCTGTGCCTGTACCCCGACCGGTACTCGTACCGCTTCGTGGATGAGGACGGCGGAGTGCGGGCGGCGCTCGATCCGCGCGACGGTGTCTCGGCGGTGGTGCTGGAGAGTCGCGTCTCCGGTGAGCTCCCACCGCTGCGGATGCCGGATGTCGTGTGGCGCGCTGGCATCGACCTCGCGCCCCTCGACGCCGCCGACCCGGGGGACCGGCGCTGGCTGAAGGCCCTCGTCTGGCCGGGCGAGAGCGGACGCGAGGAGCGCATCGACGCCGCGCTCGATATCGCGGCGTCCGAACCGCCGCACCTCGTCGCGGGGGATGCGCTGGCGACGATCGATGCGCTCGCCGCCGACGCTCCCGCCGACGCGACCCTCGTCGTCACGACGCCCGGGGTGCTCGTCCACATCCCCCGAGCGGAGCGGATCGCGCTGGTCGCGCGCCTCACCCGGCTGCCCGCCCGCTGGATCACGATCGACCCGCCGGGTCTGCTGGACGTGTGGGAGCCTCCCGTCGACGCCGCGGACTGGCCGGGGTTCGTCGTCGCCCTCGACGGGTGCGTCCGCGCGTCCGCGGATCCGCTCGGGCGATGGTGGGAGTGGCGCGCAGGCATCGCGGCGGACGAGTCATAATCTGGAGCCATGCTCGGAGACCTCACGGAGCGCGATCGCGCGATCCTCGCCCTGGAGTCGTCGTGGCCGCGTCACGGCGGCGCGAAGGAGGAGATCATCCGGGCGCAGCTGGGGATGAGCGCGGCGCGCTACTACCAGCTGCTGGGGCGTCTGATCGAGTCCGACGTCGCCCTGGAGTACGACCCGATGCTGGTGCGCAGGCTGCGTCGGCTGCGGGACACGCGTGCCGCCCGTCGCACCGCCCGCACCCCGGGCTTCGTGGGCTGATCCGGACCCCGACCCGTCCTTGTCCGTGCCGCGGAAGGGATTGACAGGAACGTGCCGCTAGCATCGAGGGGTGTCCAAGCCCAGTCGCGATCGCTTCGATGACGTCCCCCGTTCCTCAGGACGCGTAGGGGCGCACCGGGCGGAAGTACCCGGCATGAACGGCTGGGTCGTGCTGCTGTGGTCGTTCGTCGCGGCCCTCGTGCTCATCATCGCCGGGATCTTCGGCTCGCTCGTGGTCATGGGACGCATCTCCCTCTTCCCCGAGGCCGCACCGACCTCCGTGCCGACTCCCGAGGAGACCGGCGTCGTCGACACCACCATCTCGGTGATGATCCTCAACGCGACGCCTGAGGAAGGTCTCGACACGCTGATCCGCGAGGACCTGATCAACAACGGCTGGGCCGCGGGAAGCGTCTACGCGAGCGACAGCGCGAGCCAGGACTTCGCGACCACCACCGTGTACTACGTCGCCGACGAGGACGAGCTCGCGGCGATCGGACTGGCGGGCGTGATCGGCGGAGCCGACGTGCAGCAGAGCGACTTCTACGCGGCGCTGAACGACACCGGCTCGAAGCAGCTGACGGTCGTCGTCGGCCTCGATCGTGCGACCACGGTGCCCGAGACACCCGCCGAGACTCCCGCCTCCTGACATCGGGGGACGCCCCTCGCCCGGCGGCTTGCACTCGAAGGGGTCGAGTGCCAGAATGGCGTTAGCACTCTCTCACTCTGAGTGCTAAACCCAACGTCTACGTCCAGGAGGGACGAAAAAACTCATGGCAAAGATCATTGCTTTCGATGAGGAGGCCCGCCGCGGCCTCGAGCGCGGCCTTAACATCCTCGCCGACGCGGTCAAGGTGACCCTCGGCCCGCGTGGCCGCAACGTCGTCCTCGAGAAGAAGTGGGGCGCCCCCACGATCACGAACGACGGTGTCTCCATCGCCAAGGAGATCGAGCTCGACGACCCGTACGAGAAGATCGGTGCGGAGCTCGTCAAGGAGGTCGCCAAGAAGACCGACGACGTCGCCGGTGACGGCACCACGACCGCCACGGTCCTGGCTCAGGCGCTCGTCCGCGAAGGCCTGCGCAACGTCGCAGCCGGCGCCGACCCGATCTCGCTGAAGCGCGGCATCGAGAAGGCCGTCGCGGCCATCACCGAGGAGCTGCTCTCCAGCGCCAAGGAGATCGAGTCGAAGGAGCAGATCGCCGCCACGGCATCCATCTCCGCCGCTGACCCGGCCATCGGCGAGCTCATCGCCGAGGCGATCGACAAGGTCGGCAAGGAGGGTGTGGTCACCGTCGAGGAGTCCCAGACCTTCGGCACCGAGCTCGAGCTCACCGAGGGCATGCGCTTCGACAAGGGCTACCTGAACCCGTACTTCGTCACGGACCCCGACCGCCAGGAGGCCGTGTTCGAGGACGCGTACATCCTGATCGCGAACCAGAAGATCTCGAACATCAAGGACCTTCTGCCCATCGTCGACAAGGTGATCCAGGACGGCAAGGAGCTCGTCATCATCGCCGAGGACGTCGAGGGCGAGGCTCTCGCGACTCTCGTGCTCAACAAGCTCAAGGGCATCTTCAAGTCGGTCGCCGTCAAGGCTCCCGGCTTCGGCGACCGTCGCAAGGCGCAGCTGCAGGACATCGCGATCCTCACCGGTGGTCAGGTCATCACCGAAGAGGTCGGCCTGAAGCTCGAGAACGCCACGCTCGACCTGCTCGGTCGTGCGCGCAAGGTCATCGTCACCAAGGACGAGACCACGATCGTCGAGGGCGCCGGCGAGGCCGATCAGATCGAGGGTCGCGTCACGCAGATCCGTCGCGAGATCGACAACACCGACAGCGACTACGACCGTGAGAAGCTGCAGGAGCGTCTGGCCAAGCTCGCCGGTGGCGTCGCCGTCATCAAGGCGGGTGCCGCGACCGAGGTCGAGCTCAAGGAGCGCAAGCACCGCATCGAGGACGCCGTCCGCAACGCGAAGGCAGCCGTCGAAGAGGGCATCGTCCCCGGCGGTGGCGTCGCGCTGATCCAGGCCGGCACCAAGGCTCTCGCCACGCTCACCCTCACGGGTGACGAGGCGACGGGTGCCAACATCGTGCGCGTCGCGATCGAGGCTCCGCTCAAGCAGATCGCGCTGAACGCCGGCCTCGAGCCGGGCGTCGTCGCGAACACGGTCGCAGGTCTCCCGACCGGACACGGTCTCAACGCCGCGACCGGCGAGTACGGCGACCTCTTCGCTCAGGGCATCATCGACCCGGCCAAGGTGACGCGTTCGGCTCTGCAGAACGCGGCATCGATCGCCGGTCTGTTCCTCACGACCGAGGTCGTCGTCGCCGACAAGCCCGAGAAGGCTGCGGCGCCGATGGGCGACCCGTCGGGTGGCATGGACTTCTGATCCACCCCGCATGACAGAACGCCCCCGGCTCCGGCCGGGGGCGTTCTGCGTCGCCGCCTCTTGGTGAGGGGCGGTCTCAGCGGAACAGGCTCGCCGAATACTGATCGGCATCGGCGTACTGCACCGCCGCGGAGCCGAGCGAGGTGCCGATCGAGTCGAGCACCTGCTCCACCTGCAGCTGCGTGCTCTGCCATTGCTCGGCGCACCCTTGGAACGCGTTCGACGCGTTGCCCATCCAGGACGACTGCAGCTGCCGCAGCTGCGCCATCAGGGTCGTGGACTCGCTCCGGAGGCGTTCGATCGTTGCTCTGGTCGCCGCATGCGCGGACTCGACGGCATCGGTGTCGACGGTGAAGACAGACATGGGAACTCCTTCTCGTTGGAGCTCCGACGTTAGGCGCGAGTGCGACGCGGAATCCTCGATCCGCGCGTCATCCGCCGCCAGTTGTGCACAAGCGGGCGACGGCGGCGCCGGTGCAGGGCTGCTACAGCTCCAGGCGGTCGAGCGGCTGCGTGTCTTCGAGAAGGTGCGCCGGCGTCGCCCGTGACGGGGCGAGGGGGAGCGTCACGGTGAACGTCGCGCCGCCTCCGGGGGTCTCCGACACGTCGACAGAGCCATGCAGCGCCTTCACGATCGATGCCACGATCGCCAGCCCGAGCCCCGATCCGCCGGTCTCCCGGGCGCGCGACGTGTCGGCACGCCAGAAGCGCTCGAAGATCTGCTCGCGGATCTGCGGCGGGATGCCTTCGCCGTGATCGACGACGGCGATGCTCCCCGTGCCGCGGACCCGATCGGAGTCGACGACGATCTCGATCGGGCCGTCCTCGGGGGAGAAGCGGCGAGCGTTGCCGAGGAGGTTGGTGACGACCTGACGCACCTTGTTGTCTTCGCCGAGCACGATCGGAGGGGTGCGCACGGGGATGTCGGGGACCTCGGAGAAGTCGATGGTGGGCGGCTGCTCCACCGGGCGCGGTCGACGGCGCAGCCTCGCGAGCGCGCCGCGCGAGAGGCCGCGGGGGCCGTGCGCGGGGGTGGAAGCCGTCTGCGGCTCGGGTTCCGGCACGATCCGGGGGGTCGTGGGCGCCATCACCTCGACGGTGCGGTCGATGACGGTCACGGTGCGACCCGGGGCCGCCGCTCGGACGTCGAGAGCCGCGTCGCGGGCGATCGGACGCAGATCCAGCGGTTCGATCGCCGGTTCGCGCTCCTCGTCGAGACGGGCGAGGGCGAGCAGATCCTCGACGAGGACTCCCATGCGGATCGCCTCTTTCTCGATGCGCTCCATGGCGCGCGCGGTGTCCTCCTCGCCCTGGATCGCTCCCATCCGGTAGAGCTCTGCGTAGCCGCGGACGCTCACGAGCGGAGTGCGCAGCTCATGACTGGCGTCGCCGATGAACCGGCGCATGTGCTGCACCGTGCGATCCCGCTGGGCGAGAGAGCGGTCGACGCGGTCCAGCATCGTGTTGATCGCGCTGTTCAGGCGGCCGACCTCGGTGGTCGGCTCCAGATCGGTGAGCCGCTGGCGGAAGTCCCCGGCGGCGAGCGACATCGCGGTGGCCTCGACCTGGCCGAGGCGGCGGAACGTGAGGGTGACGAGTCCGCGCGTGAGGAGCGCCGCGATGAGGATCGTGATCAGTGCGATCGTGATGTAGATGCCGAAGTACTGGCTGATGATGCGGTCGACCTCGGCGAGGGGCATCGCGACCAGCTGCGTGCGCAGCACGCCGCCGTCTCCGGTGACCGTGGCGACGGACGCGCGGTACACCGAACCGTCGGCGCCGGGCAGATCGAAGACGGAGTCGGCTTCCAACTGCGCCTGCTGGACCGAATAGGTCTCCGGGAACACCGGCCCTTCTTCGGAGATGGCGGTCGAGGCCTGCAGCACGCCGGCGCCGTCGTAGATCGCGAAGGCGAAGTCACGAGGCTGTTGGTCGCGCGGAGTGTAGATGGTCTCGCTCTCGACCGTCGTCATGTCGAAGTAGCGCTCCGCGAGGTCGCTGGAGACGAGCGCGGGCAGCTGGGCGTCGATGTTGCCGACGAGCGCGGAGCGCAGGATCGGGACCGTGCCTATGCCGGCGACGAGCAGACCGAGCGCGAGAACGGCGACCGTGACGCCGGTGACCTTCGCCCTGAGGCTCGTCCGCCGCCACCAGCCGGTGACCGCATCGGGCTTGTGCGCCATGCGGTCCTCCCGTGTCCGGCGTCTGCGCCGGCGAACGGCGTCGAGGATTCTGGGGTCGTCAGACCGTCTTGCCGACCTTGAGCATGTAGCCGAAGCCGCGCTTGGTCTGGATCAGCGACTCCTCGGTGTGCGGGTCGATCTTGCGGCGGAGGTACGAGATGTAGCTCTCCACGATGCCGGCATCGCCGTTGAAGTCGTACTCCCAGACGTGGTCGAGGATCTGCGCCTTCGACAGCACGCGGTTCGGGTTGAGCATCAGGTAGCGCAGCAGCTTGAACTCGGTCGGGCTGAGCTCGATCGCCTCCTTGCCGACGTGGACGTCGTGCGTGTCCTGGTCCATCGACAGCTCGCCGGCGCGGATGATCGACTCCTCGTCGGCCTGCATCGTGCGGCGGAGGATCGCCTGGGCGCGTGCGACGATCTCGTCGAGGCTGAAGGGCTTGGTGACGTAGTCGTCGCCGCCGGCATTGAGTCCCTCGATCTTGTCCTCGGTGCCGTCCTTCGCCGTGAGGAACAGGATGGGTGCCGTGAATCCGGCGCCGCGGAGGCGCTTGGTCACGCTGAACCCGTTCATGTCGGGAAGCATGACGTCGAGGATGATCAGGTCGGGCTCCTCTTCGAGGACGGCCGAGATCGTGGCGGCGCCGTTGGCCACCGTCTTCACCTGGAACCCGGCGAAGCTGAGACCTGTGGAGAGCAGGTCGCGGATGTTGGGTTCGTCATCGACGACCAGGATGCGCGCATCAGTCATGTCCCCATTATGGTGACTTCGGCCATGGGGATGCTGACTATTGTCCGGAACGGCGCGGAGTCGCCCTCTCACAGCGATGATCATCCCGCGGTCGGATGCGATCCACAGGCGTCCTTGGAAGGATCGAGACATGAGCTCGACCGAGGACGACATCGCCGCCCCCGCCCCCGCATCCGCTGATCGGATCGCCTTCCACCGGCTCGCCCGGTTGCGCCCGAGGTATCGCTGGTGGCGGATGCTGCTGACCGGGCTGCTCGGCATCACGTTCTACGCGGCGATCCTGCTCCTGGTGATGGTGCCCGTCGGGATCGCCTCGGCGCTGATCCCGGAATGGGGCGCGGAGCTGCAGATCCTGCTGGGGACCATGGAGTTCTTCGACCTCGACCGGCCCTGGCTCCTCGTCGCGCTCGTCCTTCCTCTCATCCTGATGATCCCCGCGCTGCTGCTGGCGTCGCGCATCGTCGAAGGGCCGGGCACGGGTCTGCTCTCCTCCGTCGAAGGACGGCTGCGCGTCGGCTGGCTCGGGAAGAGCCTGCTGCTCGCGCTGGCCGTCTTCGCGGTGTACTTCGCCGTATCCCTCGGGGCATCGGCCGCGACCGGGACGGACATCGCCCCGGACTTCTCGCACCCGAACCTCTGGATCATGGTGCTGCTCGTCCTGCTGCTGATCCCGTTCCAGGCGGCAGCCGAGGAGTACGTGTTCCGCGGCTATCTGATGCAGCTCGTCGGCGGGTGGCTGCGGCATCCGGCCTTCGCGATCCTGCTGCCGGTCCCGCTGTTCATCCTCGGCCACGGATATGACGTGTGGGGCGCCGCGAGCGTGGGGGTCTTCGCGATCGTCGCCGCCTGGCTGACCTGGCGGACGGGCGGTCTCGAGGCGGCGATCTCCCTGCACATCGTGAACAACGTGCTCATCTTCCTGTTCGGCTCCGTGGGCATGGTCGATGCCAACGCCACGTCGGGCACCCCGATCGACCTGCTCGGCTCCACGGCCGCGATGGTGGTCTACGCGCTGCTCGCCGATCGGGGGGCGCGCCGGCGCGGGCTGGTGCGGACCGCTCCGGCGCCGATCACGCCGTCGGCCGGCGCGAACGGCACCCACCGACTGGACGCCGTGCTCCACGGCTGAACCGCCGCAGGCCTCGGTGAGTCAGGCAGCGATCGCGTCGGCGTCCATGATCGTGTAGCTGTAGCCCTGCTCGGCGAGGAAGCGCTGCCGGTTCTGGGCGTAATCCTGATCGATCGTGTCGCGGGCGACGAGAGTGTAGAAGCTCGCGGTATGCCCCGACTGCTTCGGGCGCAGCAGGCGACCGAGGCGCTGGGCCTCCTCCTGACGCGAGCCGAAGGATCCCGATACCTGGATGGCGACGGATGCCTCGGGCAGGTCGATCGAGAAGTTCGCCACCTTCGAGACGACGAGCAGCGAGATGTCGCCCTCGCGGAAGGCGCGGTAGAGCTCTTCGCGCTCGTCCACGGGCGTCGCGCCGGTGATCTGAGGCGCGTCCAGCGCCGCGGAGAGCGACTCGAGCTGGTCGAGGTACTGCCCGATCACGAGGATGCGCTCGCCCGGGTGCTTCGCGATCAGCTCGCGCACCGCCTGGACCTTGGCCGGAGCGGATGCCGCGAGGCGATAGCGCTCGTCGTCCGTGGCCGCCGCGTACTCGAGCCGGTCGCTCGGCGGCAGGTCGACGCGCACCTCGTAGCAGGCGGCCGGGGAGATGAACCCCTGCGCCTCGATCTGCTTCCACGGGGCGTCGAACCGCTTGGGACCGATCAGGCTGAAAACGTCGCCCTCGCGGCCGTCCTCGCGCACGAGCGTCGCGGTCAGCCCGATGCGGCGACGAGCCTGCAGATCGGCGGTCAGCTTGAACACGGGAGCGGGCAGCAGGTGCACCTCGTCGTACACGATGAGGCCCCAGTCGAGGGCGTCGAGGAGCGCCAGGTGGGCGTACTCGCCCTTCCTCTTCGCCGTGAGGATCTGGTAGGTCGCGATCGTGACCGGCTTGACCTCCTTGGCCTGCCCGGAGTACTCGCCGATCTCCTCGGGGGTCAGGCTCGTGCGCTTGAGCAGCTCGTCGCGCCACTGCCGGGCCGAGACGGTGTTCGTCACGAGGATCAGCGTCGTGGTCTTCGTGGCGGCCATGGCTCCGGCGCCGACGATCGTCTTGCCCGCGCCACAGGGGAGCACCACGACGCCCGAGCCGTCCTTCGAGAACGCGTCGACGGCATCCTGCTGGTACGGACGGATGTGCCAGCCGTCTTCGGCGAGGTCGATCTCGTGCGGCGTGCCGGGGGTGTAGCCGGCGAGGTCCTCGGCGGGCCAGCCGATCTTCAGCAGCTCCTGCTTGATCTGACCGCGCGCCCACGCGTCGACGACGAACGTCTCGGGGTTCGGGTGCCCGATCAGCAGGGGCTGGATGCGCTTGTTGTTCGCCACCTGGGTCAGAACGGCCGCGTCGGACGAGCGCAGGATGAGGGTGCCCTCGTCATCGCGCTCGATCACCAGCCGCCCGTAGCGGTTGACGGTCTCGCGGAGATCCACCGCGACCGACGGCGGCACGGGGAAGCGCGACCAGCGGTCGAGCGTCTCCAGCATGTCTTCGGCGGTGTGGCCCGCGGCGCGGGCGTTCCACAGGCCGAGCCGGGTGATCCGGTAGGTGTGGATGTGCTCGGGAGCACGCTCCAGCTCGGCGAAGATCGCGAGTTCGTGCCGGGCGCTCTCGGCGTCGGCATGGGCGACTTCGAGGAGCACTGTGCGATCGCTCTGGACGATCAGGGGGCCATCAGACATAGCTGACCAGTTTACCGGGCGCGGGAGGGTCGGGGCTTACGGTGCGACGACCGAGGCGGCCAGGATGCTCGACACCGGAAGGGTGCGCTCGACATCGGCGGCACGATCCCGACCGCGGAGGCGGCCGCCGCCGATCCCGGTGGCCTCGAGCAGCAGCTCTCTGGTCGACCCGTCCGGCATCCCCACCGTGACCTGCAGGACGGCCTTGGCTCGGACGGCCGCCTCGAGCTCGCGGTCGAGCCAGGCGGCATCGGCATCCGGGCCCTGGTGAGCGCGCAGGCGGGTGATCAGGGCGCCGAGATCGGCTTCATCGGCCGGATCCGTCGAGACACGGGGGGCAGGATGCCGCTCCCGCACCGGGATGGCGCCGTCGGGGCCGACCAGCGTCGCCGGGTAGCGCGCATCGGTGAGGGCCCAGTACACGGTCTCTCGTCCGACCCGCGTCGTGAGCGCATCGGCGTGAGACGCGAGTGCGAGCGGGCGCAGGGACTGATCCACGGCCATCGCCTGGATGAGATGCAGGTCCGTGCTCTCGATCCGCGTCCGCCCGGTCTCCTCGTCGGTCGAGACGCGCACCAGGCCGTGCCGTTGCGCGGTCTGAGCGACCAGGTAGTTCAGCGGCTGCGGGATCCCGGTGAGGGAGATCCCGCCGAGGAACTCGAGGATCGACTCCTCGGTCTCACCCGCGACGAACGCATGCGCCATCGACTCGGCCGTGAAGCGGTACGACGACGCCTGGGCGGCCGACTCGCGGGCGGCGATGCCACGGAGTCGTACATCCAGTGCGGGCAGCAGCGGCCCCGGGGCGATGGCGGTGAGATCGTTCTGCAGGAAGATGCGATCGACCTCGGCCGGGAGCAGGCGGACGAGCGCGGCGGGATCGGTGCTCTCGCCCCGGCGCACGGTGGCTGCCCATTCGGGTTCGGAGCCGTCCTCGGCGACCAGTCCGAGCAGTCGCGCCGCCTCCCGCAGCGTGCGGGAACGCTCGGGCCACGACGGATCCCACGGATGCGCGAGCGGCCAGGCCTCGGGAGGAATCCATCCGCCGTCGGCCGAGCGCACGCCGCGGGGCAGCGCGTCGCGGAAGGCGGTCACGAGAAGCGTCCATCGCTCCGCCACGGACGAGCGCAGCCAGGTCTCCGCTGCTGCGGTGGTGCGCAGCCGACGATCGGCGGCGACGGCGAGCCGTGCGTCGATCGCGATGCTGAGGAGCGCGTCGACGATCTCGGCCGAGATGCCCGACTCCGTGAGCTGCCGCTTCTCGCCGGCGCTGATGGCGCCGCCGGCGAGCAGGGCGAACGGCGCCTCCCTGGCGATGAGGAGCACATCGGCGAGCACGGCCACCGTGGTGAACGCGCGCTCCGCGGCATGCGCGGACGCCGCCTCCGAAGCGGCGCCGGGGGCGGGCGCCTCGAGGCCCTCGGGGACGGAGCGCCCGGCGAGCACCGAGACCAGCGGGGCGTAGGGGGTGCCGTCCGGTCGGAGCAGGGCGAGCGCGGTCAGAGCCTCGCGCTCAGGCCCCGGGTCCTCCCCGCCGACGGCCCGGACCAGGGCCGTCGCCTCCGCCGCCGTGAGCGTCGGAAGGACCTTGGCCAGTGCCGTCGGGTCGAGCAGTGCCTCGGCCGCGTCGAAGAAGTCCTGCCACGCGACGTCGGGTCGCACGCCGCGGGACGACAGGAGGTGATGCAGTGCGTCATCGCTCGCCGCGGCCAGCCAATCCGCCAGCGGCCGTGCGTGAGTGCTCATGGGCGATGCCTCAGGAACGCGATGCCGCGCGCCCCTTCCGGATGAAGCTCATCACGAGCAGCGTGATGATCATCACGAAGGCGAGCGGCAGACCCCAGAACGGGATCGCCGCGATCACGGGCCACGCGCCTTCTCCGAAGGCGGACTGGTCCATGCCCACGGCCGTGCCGATGATGATGGCGAAGAAGCAGATCACGGATGCCGCGGCGATTCCGAGCGCGGTGAACGCGAGGATACGATCCACCCGGCGGATGGGAACCTCCGGTTCGGTGCTCTGCGTGCTCATCCGTCTCAGCCTACTCGCACGGGGGCTTCGATTCCGCCGGCCCGGCGACCGGTAGGCTGGGAGGGTGCGCGCATCAGCGCGTACCCCGTTCTGCTTATCGATTTCAGCGAGGTTCTCCCATGCCCACCGGCAAGGTCAGGTTCTACGACGAAGACAAGGGTTTCGGCTTCATCGCCAGCGATGACGGCCAGGACGTCTTCCTGCACGCTTCCGCGATGCCCACGGGCACCGCGGTGAAGGCCGGTGCGCGCGTGGAGTTCGGAGTGGCGGACGGGAAGCGCGGTCTGCAGGCGCTGTCGGTGCGAGTGCTCGAGGCGCCGCCGAGCCTGTCGAAGGCCAAGCGGATCCCCGCCGACGACATGGCGATCATCGTCGAGGACCTCGTGAAGCTCCTCGACACCATCGGCGGGGACCTGCGCCGTGGGCGCTACCCGTCGTCCGGTCACGGCCGCAAGATCGCGGCCGTCCTGCGCAAGGTCGCCGATGACCTCGAAGCCTGACGCCGACGCGCGTCTCCTCGACGCCCACGATCTCGCGCTGGAAGCTCTGCGCGAGATCACTCCGGCGACGTCGATCGGTCCGGCCGCCGGCTACCTCCTCGAAGACGACGGCTCGGTGTCGCTGCGCTTCGAGAACAGGCTGCCCGGCTATCCCGGCTGGTACTGGACGGTGACCGTCGCCCGCGTGGACGACGAGGAGCCGACCGTGCTCGAGGTCGAACTCCTCCCCGGCGACGGCGCGCTCCTGGCGCCCGAGTGGGTGCCGTGGGCGGAGCGTCTCGCGGACTACCGCGCTCATCAGGTCGAGCTCGCCGAACAGGCGGCGTCGGAGGCTGCCGAATCCGGCGACGACGTCGATGGCGACATCGACGGCATCGACGATGAGGACGCCGAAGACCTCGATGAGGACGATGACCTCGACGACGATGAGGATGCCGACGCGCCCGCGACGGTCCTGCACGCCGGTGACGTCGACGGTGTCGACATCGACGAACTCGACCCCAGCGTGGTGTCCGACGATGATTCCGCCGACGACGGCTTCGATGACGACGAGGACGATGAGTCGGAGTCGGACGAGGACGCCGACGCTGAGGACGACGAGGACGCCGACGACGAGGAGTGACGCGGGGGCTCAGGCCCCCAGGTTCTCCAGCACGTAGTCGAGCGCGCGCGTGAGCTGGCGCACGTCGTCCGGCTCGATCGAGACGAAGGTCGCCACCCGGAGCTGGTTGCGACCGAGCTTGCGGTACGGCTCGGTGTCGACGATGCCGTTGGCGCGCAGCGTCTTCGCGACCGCGGCCGCGTCGATGCTCTCGTCGAAGTCGATCGTGACGACGACGGGCGAACGGTGGGCGGCATCCGCCACGAACGGCGTCGCGACCGAGGAGGCCTCGGCCCAGTCGTAGAGCACGGTGGAGGACTCCGCCGTGCGGCCGGCCGCCCACGCGAGTCCGCCGTTGCCGAGGATCCAGCTCAACTGGCTGTCGAGCAGATGCAGGGTCGTGAGCGCCGGGGTGTTGAGCGTCTGGTTGAGTCGCGAGTTGTCGACCGCGTTCTTCAGGCTCAGGAACTCCGGGATGTAGCGGCCCGAGGCGGCGATGCGCTCGATGCGCTCGATCGCAGCGGGGGAGACGGCGGCGAACCACAGCCCGCCGTCGGATCCGAGGTTCTTCTGCGGGGCGAAGTAGTACACGTCGGCCTGGGTGACGTCGAAGTCGATGCCGCCGGCGGCACTCGTCGCGTCGATGACCGTGAGAGCGCCGTCTGCGTGGACGCGCTCGACGGGGGCGGCGACGCCGGTGGAGGTCTCGTTGTGCGGCCAGGCGTACACGTCGACGCCCTCGACGACCTCGGCCGCGGTGCGCGAGCCCGGCTCGGCCTTGCGCACGTCGGGAGCGTCGAGCCACGGTGCGCCGGCTGCGGCGGCGAACTTGCCGCCGAACTCGCCGAACACGAGATTCTGGCTGCGGCGCTCGATCAGGCCGAACGCGGCCGCGTCCCAGAACGCGGTGGAGCCGCCGTTGCCGACGAGGATCTCGTAGCCCTCGGGCACGCGGAAGAGGGCGGCCAACTGCTCGCGCACGCTGCCGACGAGGTTCTTCACCGGGGCCTGGCGGTGGGAGGTGCCGAGGATCGTCGCGCCCGACGAGAGGAGCGCCTCGAGCTGCGCGGGACGCACCTTCGAGGGGCCGCAGCCGAAACGGCCGTCAGCGGGCAGGAGGTCACCGGGAATCTCGATCGCCATGCGTCGATTCTAAGGGGCGCGCGGCAGCGGCCTTCACCGGCCGCGGATCCGATGTCCCTCCGGGAATGTAGGCTTGCCTAAGAATCTCGGAGGGCCTTCACATGACCGATCTGATCGACACCACGGAGATGTATCTCCGCACCATCCTCGAACTCGAGGAGGAGAACATCGTTCCGCTGCGTGCGCGCATCTCCGAGCGCCTCGGGCACTCCGGTCCCACGGTCTCGCAGACCGTCGGCCGCATGGAGCGCGACGGCCTCGTCGTCGTCTCCGAGGATCGCACGCTCGAGCTCACCGACGCCGGGCGCCGCAAGGCCGTCGACGTCATGCGCAAGCACCGTCTCGCCGAGCGTCTGCTGAGCGACGTGATCGGACTGGATTGGGCCTTCGTGCACGAAGAGGCCTGTCGCTGGGAGCACGTGATGAGCGAGCAGGTCGAGCGTCGTCTGGTCGAGCTCCTCGGTCACCCCACCGAGTCGCCCTACGGCAACCCGATCCCGGGTCTGGACCAGCTGGGCGACCTGCCGGCACGCACCTTCGACGAGGGTGTCATCGGCCTCGTCCAGAAGCTCAACGCGGCAGGCGCGCCGATCGACGGCACCGTGCGGCGTCTGGCCGAGCCCGCGCAGGTCGACCCCGAACTCCTGGAACAGCTGCGCGACGCGGGGGTCATGCCCGGCGCTCGCGGCGACTTCCGCTTCAGCGAGGGCTACGTCCTCATCCAGATGGAGGGCAAGGAAGACGGCCTCGAGCTGCCGGTCGAGCTCGCCTCGCACATCTTCCTGGTCGGCGAACCGGCCTGATCGGCGCGAAGATCGGGCCTCTGCGTCGATTGTCAGGTTCCCAGGGTGACATGATCGTTATCTTCCGGTAACCTCGGTCAAGTCGTCAGCGAAGAAGCCCGCTGGCGATGACCCGCGAAGATCGCCTTCCAGGCTCGTCGTCTTCACGGCAGGAACGCACAAAGTACCCCGAGCTACATTCGTGCCACGAGAAGCAGAGTGCCGACGAGCCAGCGCTACCCGAAAGCGCGAGGGCCCAGGAGGACCAAGTTTTGGCCGCAGACATCGAACCGACCGCGAAGAAGACATCTGAAGACCGATCGCCAGCCCGCCGAACAGGTGCGCGCGCCGGTGGTCGAAAGGCCCTCAAGCCACTCCGCTCCATCGCCATCTTCGGTGCGGTCGGTGCGCTGGTCGCCGGAATCGCCCTCCCCGCGTTCGCGACGTCGAAGCCGACGGAGGCCGCCCCGACCACGCTCCAGCAGCTCGCTGCCGTCGACGCGCAGTCGCTCGTCGTCGCCTCGCAGGCGACGGCCGCGCCGCTGAGCCGCGGCACCTTCACCGCGACGACTCCCGAGGAGATCGAGAAGAAGAAGGCCGAGGAGGCGGCAGCAGCGCGCGCTGCCGCGGCCGCCTCGACCGCCTCCGCGAGGTTCAACACGTCCGGCTACGCGTTGGTCTCACCCGGATCCGGTGAGGTCCGCTATCCGCTTCCCGGTGGTTCGTACACGCAGGGACGCACGATCGGCGGCGGTCACAACGGAGCCGACATGCTCGCTCCCGCTATGACCCCGATCTACGCCACCGCCGCCGGCGTGGTCCGCGCCTCGGCCGAGAGCATCGGCGGCTACGGCGTCTGCGTCATGATCGACAGCGTCGTGGGCGGCCAGCAGGTGCAGTCCACCTACGGTCACATGACCTACGGGACCCGTCAGGTCGCCGCAGGCCAGACCGTGGCAGCCGGACAGCTCATCGGCTTCGTGGGCAGCACCGGCCGGTCGACGGCGAACCACCTCCACTTCGAGGTGTGGATCAACGGCGGAATGGTCGAGCCGTACTCCTGGCTCGCCGCCAACGCCGGCTGATCCTGCGCTGATCCACCGGGACACGCTCCCGTCCGTTCACCTGTCGTTTCGCCCCGCATACAGCTGCATGGGTTAGCCTGAAGCCGTTGTCGTACGGGCGGGAGAGGCAGATGGACCGAATATCGAGCATCCGAACCATGGATGGCCTCGATCGTCACGTCCTCCTGCATAGCCCGCAGGGATGCCACGGCGTTGCCGTGCGCGAAAGGCGCTGTCTTTAGACGGCGCCTTTTTTCGTCCTTGCGAACGCTCTGCCGTCTGCGCGACCTCGTGTGAGTCGAGAGTGCCGGGAAGCCGTCCCGGCGGATCGAGAGGATGACGAATGCGCACACTGGTCCTGAATGCCGGATACGAGCCGCTGGCGATCGTGTCGTTCAAGCGAGCGCTCGTGCTCGTGATGAACGACAAGGCCACGGTGATCGAACGCGTGGAAGATGATCCCGTCTGGGGCAGCCACGGCGTATACGAACGCCCCGCCGTGATCATCCTGTCCCGCTACGTGCGGGTGCCGACGAGCAGACGGGTGCCGGTGACCAGACGCGGGGTGCTCCGCCGCGACAACCACCGCTGCGGGTACTGCGGGAAAGCTGCATCGACCATCGACCATGTGCTTCCGCGCTCGCGCGGAGGCGCAGACTCGTGGGAGAACCTCGTGGCCTGCTGCCTGCGCTGCAACAACGTCAAGAGCGACCGGACGCCGCAGGAGATGCGGTGGCAGCTGCGGTTCACGCCGCGCCCCCCGCACGGCACCGCCTGGACGGTGCGGGGGACCGAGCGCAGCGATCCGCGATGGGAGCCGTACCTCGCGCTCGCCGCGTGAGCGCCGAGCCGGAGTGAAGGCCGCGGCCCCTTAGACTTGGAGTGCGCCCTCGTAGCTCAGGGGATAGAGCAGCCCTCTCCTAAAGGGCAGGTCGCAGGTTCGAATCCTGTCGCGGGCACCTAGCGCTATCTCTCGCCGTGCCGCCAGAGCTTCGACGGCCACCAGATGGCCTTCCCGATGTCGTAGGTCAGTGCGGGCACCAGGAGCGAGCGGACGACGAAGGTGTCGAGCAGCACGCCGAAGGCCACGATGAACGCGATCTGCACCAGGAACAGGATCGGGATCACCGAGAGCGCGGCGAAGGTGGCCGCGAGCACGAGGCCCGCCGACGTGATCACGCCGCCGGTGATGGAGAGTCCGCGGAGCACGCCCTCGCGAGTCCCGTGCGCGCGCGATTCCTCCCGCACCCGGGTCATCAGGAAGATGTTGTAGTCGATGCCGAGCGCCACGAGGAAGACGAAGCCGAACAGGGGAACGGCGGGGTCCGCACCGGGGAACCGGAAGACCCCGTCGAAGACGAGCGCCGAGACGCCCAGCGCCGTGCCGAAGGACAGCACCGTGGTGAGGATCAGCAGCACGGGCGCGAGGATCGACCGCAGCAGCAGCATGAGGATGAACATGATGACGACGAGGATGACCGGGAGGATGAGGTTGCGGTCGTGGATCGACGCGTCGTTCGTGTCGATCGAGGTCGCCGTGACGCCCCCGACGAGTGCGTCGAGATCGTCGAGTTCGCCGCGCAGCTCACGGACCGTGGCGGCGGCGCCGTCGGAGTCCGCGGCATCCGTCAGGGTCGCCTGAAGAAGCACATCGCCGTCGACGATCGTCGGTTCGGGCGCGGGGGTGCCGGGAGGTCCCACGGCCGCGAGACCGTCTTCCGTCACCGTCGCGGTGCCGCTGGGGGAGCCGGATGCCGTGACGGAGACGCCGTCGATGCCGTCGCTCGCGAGCAGGATGTCGGCCGCGTCCTGCAGCCGGTCCTCGGCGACGAGTACGTAGGCCGGGCTGCCGGAGCCGCCCGGGAAGTGCTCGCCCAGTGCCGCCTGGCCGTCGCGCGCCTCGGAGGCGCCGAGCACGAGGTCGGACTGCGGCACGCCGACCGCATCGAGTTGGGTCACGCCCGCGGCGCCGACGAGGAGGACCAGGGTCGTCACGATCCAGATCACGCGCGGACGACGCCTGATCAGGTTCGCCAGGCGGGCCCACAGGCCGGTGGTCCGCATGCCGTGCTCGGCCTCCACGACCTCCGGCTCGAACTTCGGTCGCCGCGGCCAGAAGACGGCGCGTCCGCAGAGCAGCAGGAGCGCCGGCAGCAGAGTCAGGGCGGCGAGCATCGCGAACACGATGCCGATCGCCGCGACGGGCCCGAGAGTGCTGTTCGACTTCAGATCGCTGAGCAGCAGGCAGAGGAGACCGGCGATCACGGTGCCGCCCGAGGCGACGATGGGCTCGAAGGAGCCCTTCCAGGCGGCCATGAGGGCCGTGCCCTTGTCTTGAGCTGTGCGCAGCTCTTCGCGGAATCGCGCGACCAGAAGCAGCGCATAGTCCGTCGCAGCGCCGATCACGAGGATGAAGAGGATGCCCTGGGTCTGACCGCTGAGCAGCAGGACCTCGAACTTCGCGAGCCACCAGACCACGAGGAGTGCCACGCAGAGCGCGAACAGGCTCGTGGCGAGCACGACCACGGGCAGCAGCAACGACCGGTACACGAGCACGAGGATCACCAGCACCGCGAGCAGCGCCACGCCGAGGAGCAGGCCGTCGATCCCCGCGAATCCCGCGACGAGGTCGGCGCTGAACCCGGCGGGGCCCGTGATGGAGACCGTGATGCCGTCGGGGACGGCGGCTCGCAGCTCCTCGCCGAGCGCGGCGGTCGCATCCGCCAGCTCGGCGTCGCTCTCGATCGGGATGAACGCCTGCACGGCGAGACCGTCGTCGGACGGGAGCGCCGGCGAGACGTCGTCACCGATCCCCTCGACGGCGGGTGCGTCGGCGACGGCATCCGAGATCGCGTCGAGCTCGCTCTGGGTGAGCTCGTCCTCCGAGGTGAACACCGCGATCGCCGGGATGGAGTCGCTGTCGTTGAACTCGCCGAGCAGCTTCTGCACCTGGGTGGCATCGGCCGACTCGGGGAGGTACGTCGTCTGATCGTTGGAGGAGACCTCGTCGACCTTGCCGAACAGCGGTCCGCCGAAGGACGCACCGGCGAGCCACACCAGGATCAGCGCCACCGGGATGAGCACGCGCACCCAGGAGTGGCGTCGCGAGCGCTCTCGGGTCGGCGGAGCGGGCGCGCGATCAGGGCGTGACATCGGGGGTCCTTTCGGAGGGAGATCGATCGGGGTCAGGAGATCCAGGCGAGGATCAGGATCATCGTCGCGAGGAAGCCCGCGAAATAGTTCAGGGCGATGAATCGCCGCCATGCGCGGTTCGTCGTGGCAGAGGTCTCGTCGGTCACGTTCCACCACGGTGCGGCGTTGACGACGTACGGCAGGGCGAGGAGAGCAGCCAGCGGCCCTGGCCAGGGAGTGAGGAGCATCGAGGCTCCGGCCACGACCCAGAGGGACAGCCCGAGCCGCACGGTCGCCCGCGCGCCGATGACGGTGGCGATCGACGAAATCCCGCCCTCACGGTCCGGTCCGATGTCCTGCACCGCGCCGAACGCGTGCGCGGCCATCCCCCAGAGGAAGAAGGCGGTGAGCGTGATGACGGCGCCGGGGGTGATCTGTGCGCCGGCGAGAGCGAGTCCGACGATCGCGGGACTCACGAAGTGCGTGCTCGAAGTCACCGAGTCGAGGAAGGGACGCTCCTTGAACCGCAGCCCCGGCGCCGAGTAGGCGATCACGGCGAACACGCTCACGGCCAGCCAGGCCCAACTCGCCGGACCGCCCACGGCGACCAGGTACACGAGGAACGGGATGTTCGTCACGGCGGCGGCCCAGAGCGTCGCGCGATGGATGCGGGGTGACAGCAGGGCGCCCTCGATGCCGCCCTTGCGCGGGTTGGCCAGGTCGGAGGCGTAGTCGAAGACGTCGTTGATGCCGTACATCGCGAGGTTGTACGGGATGAGGAAGTACAGCGTGCCGATGAGGAGAGTGAGGTCGATCTCGCGGGTGCTGAGCAGATACGCGGCGGCGAACGGGAACGCCGTGTTGATCCAGCTGATCGGCCGCGACGAGAGCACGATCTGGGCGATGTCCTGCCCGATGGTGCGGGAGGGCACGGACTCGGCGCTCATGACCGCTCCTCGGCGTCGCTGTCCACCCGGTCGTGCTGCGCTCGCCTCCGGGCGCGCAGCGCGGCCCAGAGCGCGGGGAGCAGCAGCACCCCGGCGAGCGGATAGGCGAAGTCCTCGATCGGCGCGAGCCCGATGTGGAATCCGGCCAGGTGATCGGGCGAGTAGTGGAAGAGCCCGCTCGCGATCATGACCGTGTCGAACACGGCCGTGAGCACGAGGAGGGCGACGAGCGTCAGCACCACGGCGACGGGACGGGGCCCTCGGCGACGGGCCGCGAGCGTCAGGGCGATTCCGCCGATCGCCGCGAGGGCGAGGAAGCACGCGGCGAGCTGGAGGTAGGTCACTGCCGCGCCTCCTGCTCGGTGCGCGATCGGCGCCCCTGCGAGAACAGACGCACCGCTCCGGTGTAGATCACCATCGTGCACAGCACGAGGAAGAGCAGGAAGACGGGCTCCTCGATGGGCAGCTCCGGCGCCAGCACCAGACCTGTCGCGATGGCCGCCTCGCCGCGGAAGAAGATCCCTCCGGCGATGCCGGCGATGTCCCAGGCCAGGAAGAAGACGAATCCGACGACGGTCACGATCGCTGCCGATACGGCGTCTTTCCAGAAGAACAGGCGGAATCGCCGGTCGAGCAGCAGCATGCATCCCGAGAAGAGCAGCAGGGCTCCGAGATACAGCGCGCCCATCAGGGGGACTCCTCGCCGACCGGCTCCCGCAGGGGACCGGCGGAGTGATCGCCGCGCACGCGCTTCAGGACGATCTCGGCGCTGATGAGGCACATCGGCACGCCCACCCCGGGCGCGGTCGTCGCGCCCGCGTAGTAGAGGCCCCGCACCCGCTTCGAGGCGTTCTGGGCACGGAACATCGCGCTCTGCGTGAGGATGTGCGCCGGCCCCAGCATCCCGCCCCGCCAGGAGTTGTAGTCGTCGCGGAAGTCGGCGGGTCCTGTCGTCTCGCGCACGACGATGCGCTCGCGCAGGTCGGGAACACCGGCCCAGGTCGAGATCATGTCGATCGCGGCATCGGCGGCACGCTCGATGTCCGGGGACCCGGCCCCGTCGGAGCCGCCGTGACCGAGGTCGACGTCGGCGGGGACCGGGATGAGCACGAAGAGGTTCTCGTGCCCCGCCGGGGCGACATCCGGGTCGGTCGCGCTCGGACGGCAGACGTACGTCGACGCCGGGGACGGGATCGACGGAGCGGCTCCGAAGATCGCGTCGAAGTTCGCGTCCCAGTCGTCGGTGAAGAAGAGCGAGTGATGCGGAAGCTCGGGCAGCGGCCCCCGGACGCCGAGCATCACGAGCACACCGCCCGGACCGCTCGTGCGGCGCTCCCACCACGACTCCGGGTACGACTGCAGCCCGCGGGGGAGCAGCGCTGTCTCGGTGTGGTGCAGATCGGCCGCCGAGACGACGATGTCGGCGTCCTCGACGTGCGTGACGCCGTCGACATCGACCCAGCTCACGCCGGTCACGGCGGGTCCGTCGGGCCCGGCCTCGGTCCGGATGCCGGTGACCTCGGCCTCGGTGATGATGCGCACGCCGGCGTCGCGCGCGAGCTCGCCGATCCGCTCGACCAGCTGCCAGAAGCCACCCTGCGGATAGCTCACGCCCTGGTCGAGGTCGAGCGCACTCATCAGGTGGTACATCGCGGGCGCGCTGCGCGGATCGGTGCCGAGGAAGACCGCCGGATACCCGAGGATCTGCCGGATGACGGGGTGACGGAAGCGGCGGGCGGCGAACGACTGCAGACGCGTGCCCAGCAGCGAGAACAGTCGGGGAAGAGCCCGCAGAACCTCGGGAGCCAGGAGAGTGCGGAGCCGGGTGAACGGGTTGTAGAGGAAGTACTTCTCCGCCATCGTGCTCGCGTCGTGCGCCGAGTCGAGGTAGTCCTGCAGAGCGGGAGCCGAGCCCGGTTCCAGCGACTCGAACAGGCGCGACACGGCCGCGCGGCCCGCGGGGACCGTGACGGGTGCGCTCGCCGCGCCCCCGGCATCCGGCGCACGGAACACGCGATAGCCGGGGTCGAGCAGGGTGAGGTCGAGCTGCGCGGCGGTGGTCGTGCCCATCATCGCGAAGTAGTGGTCGAAGACCTCCGGCATCAGATACCAGGACGGGCCGGAGTCGAAGCGGAACCCGTCGCGCTCGAGCGTTCCCGCGCGGCCGCCGATCCGGTCGTTCTTCTCGAGCACGACGACCTCGTGCCCGTCGCGGGCGAGCAGACCGGCGACGGCGAGCCCGGCGACGCCCCCGCCGATCACGGTCACCCGGCTCATCGTTCCCGCTCCAGGGCGGTGACGACGAGCGCTCGTGCCGCCAGAGCCGCCTTCACAGGGTCGGGCACGCGTACGCGGGTGCGATACAGCACCTCGACGGGGGTGCGTGCCACGCGGCTGGTGAGGGCGGCGAAGAGGGCGAGCGCACTGCGCACGGCTGCGCGGGCATCCTTGGGGAGCAGCGGGATCGCCTCGCGGGCGTCGGCCAGCTGCCGGTGCACGGTCTCGACCCACGCGTCGCGGTCGGCGTCGGTGAGACGGGCGGAGCCGCCCAGGTAGCCGCGGTGCAGCCGGTCGGTGTCGTCGGCGAGGTCGCGCAGGAAGTTCACGTTCTGGAACGCTGCTCCCAGCTGGCGCGCACCGCGGACGAGGGTCTCGCGCTCGGCGTCCGTCCGCTCCTCGTCGCGCAGGAACACCTGCAGGCACATCAGGCCGACGACCTCGGCCGAGCCGTAGACGTAGCTCGCGTGGGCATCGGCGTCGTAGGCGGCGAAACCCGCGTCGGATCCGATGTCGGCCGTCATCGAATCGAAGAACGGCTGCGTCAGATCCTCCCCGATGGCGCACTCCCGCGCCGTGCGGGCGAAGGCATGCAGGATCAGGTCGCTGCTGTAGCCGCTGCGCATCGAGCGGTGCGTCTCGGCGATGTACGACGCGAGGGCCGCGGACTGCGCCGTCACGTCGAGTCCGGCTTCCGCCGCGACGCCGTCGACGATCTCGTCGGCGATGCGGACCATGGCGTAGATGTTGCGCACGTGCTGACGGTGGCGCTTGCCGAGGAGTCGCGTCGCCAGTCCGAACGAGGTCGAGTACGCACGGATCACGTCGGTGGTGGCGATCTCGGCCGTGCGGTTGAAACGACGAAGGGCGCCGTCGCCCTGATCCGAAGGGCTGCCCGTCATACCGAACGGCCTTCGATGCGCGAGGTGAGTCCGAGGATCGTGCGGCCGGCAGCAGGGGAGAGCGATCCGGTCGATTCGGCCTCACCGAGAACGGCGGACACGGCTCCGAGCTGCTCCTGCACGAGACTGCGGACGAACTTCTCCGCACCGCATTCGCGGAGACGGTCGCGGATGTCGGCGGCGTCGGCGTCGCTGAGGTCGATCGATCCGAAGCGCAGTTCGATGCTCGGCCAGTGCCCGGTCATGCGCGCGTAGGCGATGATCGCGGTCTCCTTGCCCTCGCGCAGGTCGGAGAAGGCGTCCTTGCCGTGCGCCTCGGGATCGCCGAACACCGACAGGAGGTCGTCCTGCAGCTGGTAGGCGAGTCCGAGGTGCCGGCCGATCGCGGTGAGCTGTTCCTCGGCCGCAGGCGACGAGCCGGCGAGCACCGCCGCGGCGCGCAACGGGAGCACGAACGAGTACGTCGCCGTCTTGTAGGCGCTCGTCGAGAGGATGGTGCGCAGATCGGGCGGGATGATGCCGTCGCTCAGCCCGATGTCGGTGTGCTCGCCCGCGACGGTCTCGAAGATCGTCTGCTCCAGCAGGGAGAGGAGACGAACGCGCGCGTCGGAGGAGACGTCGGCCCGCGCGAATCCGAGCACGGCCGATGCGAGCAGGAGATCGCCCATGAGGATCGCGCTGGACCGCGCCCAGTGCAGCGCCGGCTCGGCAGGCTCCGTCGACCTGCGCTCGACGAGCGATCCGATCAGGTTCGGACGGCGGCGGCGGATCAGGTCGCCGTCGATGACGTCGTCGTGGAGCAGGAACGCGAAGTGGAGCAGCTCGACATGCACGGCCACGTCGACGGCGCGCTCGACCTCGGCGCTCGTGAGGTCGGCGGGCGCGAGGGACCGCAGGAGATCGATCAGCAGGCGCGGGCGGATCAGCTTGCCGCCGAGCGCATGTTCAGCGGCCGCCTGCCAGAGCGCGACGAATTCCGTTCCGTACTGCTCTGCGGCGGATCGCCGCTCCGAGAAGCGGTGGCGCAGCGCCTCTTCGATCCGGATGCCGAGATCTTCCTCGGTGGCCGTCGTGCTCATCGGTCAGACCTCTCCGATGGCGCGGAGCCGCGGGAGTTGCTCGGCCATCCAGGGGCTGAAGGCGAACGGCGCGCGCGCGACCGCCTCGACGAGATCGTCGACCTCGACCCACGCCCATTCCGCGACCTCGTCGGGGTCGCCGGTGGGGTCGCCGTCGACGAGGGCGACGTGCACGGGGCAGATCTCGTTCTCGACGATGCCGCTCGCATCGACGGCCCGATAGCGGTAGTCGGGGAGCACGACGCGGAGCTCGGTGAGCTCCAGTCCGAGTTCATGCATGCCGTGGCGTCGCACCGCCGCGGACATCTGCTCGTCGGGCCGCGGATGTCCGCAGAAGCTGTTCGTCCAGACCCCGGGCCACGTGCGCTTGGTGAGCGCACGACGAGTCACCAGCACCCGTCCGCCGGCGTCGAACACGTAGCAGGAGAACGCCAGGTGCAGAGGGGTGTCTGTCGTGTGCACCTCGCTCTTCGGCCTGGTCCCGATCGCCGTCCCGTCTTCGGCGAGGAGTGTCACGTGATCCATGGCATCCCTCCGCTCACCCATTTCGCTAACTTGGTAAGTAATCAACTTAGCATGAAACTCTTCGTGTGTAACATGATCGCATGGACACGGAGGCCGGCACCACCCCGCGCATCGGCGCGGAGCTGTCCGGCGACTCCACCACCACACCGGACGGACTCCGCCACACCGCGATCTACGACGTCGAATCCAGCGACCCGCGCAGCACCCTGATCGATCGGACGGGGGTTCCCCCCGAGGATCTCCGTCAGATCGCCGCCGTGATGGAGGCGCTGGGAGGATTGCGCGACGCGGAGCAGCGCCTCTCACAGGCGTCGCGCCGCTATATGCGGCTCAACGACACCGACATGCGCGCCCTGCACTACCTCATCGTGTGTGCGAACCGCGAGCTGGTCGCGACGCCGAGCGGCATCGCGCATCACCTCGGGATCTCGACGGCGGCGACGACCAAGCTGCTCGACAGGCTCGAGAACGGCGGCCACATCCATCGGGCGCCGCATCCGACGGATCGTCGAGCCCTCGCGATCACGATCACGCCGGAGACGCGCCATGCGGCGATGGAGACCGTGGGGCGTCAGCAGGCGAAGCGGTTCTACGCGGCGGCGCGCCTGAGTCGGGAGGAGCGGGACGTGGTGATCCGGTTCCTCGCCGACATGACCGATGAGATCACCCTCCGCGACGAAGCCTGGTTGACGAAGACGGCGGAGTGACGCACGTCCGGTGCGTCACTCCGCCGTCTCAGGTCGGTGCTGTCTCAGGTCAGTGCGCGGCGTTGTACGCCTCGACGACCGGGGCCGGGATCCGGCCGCGCTCCGACAGGGTGTAGCCGTTGCTGTTCGCCCACGCGCGGATCGCGGCGACCTCGGGGTTGCGTGCCGGACGCTTGCGCGTGGCCGACGTGCGGGCCGAGCCGGATGATCCGGCGCGGCGCCCTGCCGAGATGTACGGCTCGAATGCCTTGCGCAATTCCTCCACGTGCGCCGCATTCAGGTCGATCTCGTAAGAGGTGCCGTTCAGCGAGAAATGCACGGTCTCGCCCTCGCCGACCTCCAGCACGCTGCCGTCGATATCGTCTACCAGTTGGTGCACAATTCTTCTTGCCATGGGACGCACACTACCGTCGACATTTATCGGAGACAAGAACAAAGGCGAAAGAAGACGACTATTCGTGTCCGGTGTCAATCAGCTTGAGGCCGACAATGCACCCGACCAGTCCCATCAGCAGCAGAATGCGGAGCCAGGATATCTCGGTGTCGCCGGTGACCATGGCCCAGATGACCGTGAGGGAGGCACCGATGCCCACCCACACGGCATAGGCCGTTCCTGTGGCGATATCTCGCATCGCAAATGCGAGACCGAACATCGACAGCGCGAGTCCGACGAAGAAGATGACACTCGGCCAGAGCTTGGTGAGGCCTTCGGACTTGCCGAGCGCAGTGGCCCAGACAGCCTCGAGCACTCCGGAGACGATGAGTACGATCCACGACATGATCGGTCCTTTCGGACCAGTCTTTTCGCTCACCGGGTACTGGTCTGCCTCGTCCGGGGCCGGAGTTCTCCGACCGCTTCCGATGGTAGCCCACGGGGCTGGGCAAGGACTGGGCAGCCGGGATCGACGGGGACGGCGTCAGGGGAGCAGGCCGGCGCGTCGTGCCCGGGTCACGGCGGAATGCCGCGTCGACGCATCCAGCTTCGACATCGCGGTGCCGAGATACGCCTTCACGGTGCCCTCTCGAAGGCCCAGCTGCGCGGCGATCTCGGCGTTCGTGGAGCCGAGGGCGGCGCAGGCGAGCACGTCGGTCTCCCGCGGGGAGAGATGCACCGTGGGCACGGGGCCGGTCGCGACCGGGACGGCGTCGCCGGCGAGAGTGACCAGACGTCGCTCGACCTGGGCGATGCGAGCGCGGAGATCCGCATCGTCGACGTCGGCGGCGATGCTCCGCAGCTCGGCGAAGCTCTCCCGCAGCTCCTCGCGCTGGGGTGCGGGAACGGGATCGGCGCCGCGGGCCGACGCGCGAAGCCGGCGCTCGACCTCGTCGCGGATGCGCAACTCCTCGGCGACCGACTGCGCCACCTGCATCGCCGGAGCCGTGGTCACCCCGCCGATCTGCTCCTCGTCCCACGCGCCGGCATAGAGCACTCCCCGCGGTCGGCCCTGCACCACGATCGGAAGTGCGAGCAGCGTGCGCAAGCCCTCGCCGAGCACGAACACGTCGTAGTCGTGCGTGATCTGCTGCGAAGAGCCGTAGTCGCTCGTCATCCGCGGGCGGAGCTCCATCATCGCCCTGCCGCCGAGACCTCGCTCCGGGCGCACGCGCAATCCGTCGAGCGCCCTGGTGCGGTTGCCGACGATGCTGGTCACGCTGACGACGCCCTCTTCGATGAGACCGCCGAAGGCGACGGGGAAGCGCGTACGCCGGGCGAGCTCGCGCACCGCATGGGCGACGAGTTCGTCTTCGGATTCGGCGGCGACCGGTGAGCTCACGACTACCTACTTTCGGGGGTGACGGCACCGTTCCCCGTTTCGTAGCGTCGACCCTATCACTCGCACGACTCCGTCGTGCGAGCACCGGACATGAGGCAAGGAGGCCCCATGAGCGACCACACCCCCGCGGGTTCGAGCAGTGCGATCGATTACATCGCCATCGAGGAATCACCGAGATTCCGCACTCTGAAACGCACACAGAGATCCTTCATCTTCCCCCTCGCCGCGTTCTTCCTCATCTGGTATTTCGCCTATGTGCTTCTGGCTGCATTTGCGACGGACTTCATGGGGCAGCGTGTGTGGGGCGATATCACCGTCGGCCTTCTCCTCGGGCTCGGACAGTTCGTCACGACCTTCGCCATCACCATGGCGTACGTGTCATTCGCCAACAGGAAGATCGATCCGCTGGCGACGGAGATCCGTGAAGAGCTCGAGAAGGCGCAGGGCCAGGCATGAACATCGTCCCCTTCGCGACCGAGCCCGCCGCGATCGAGAGCAATCCGGTTCTCAACATCTCGATCTTCCTGGGCTTCGTGGCCGTGACGCTCTTCATCGTCATCCGAGCCAGCCGCAACAACAAGACCGCGGCCGACTACTACGCGGCAGGTCGTTCGTTCACCGGTCCGCAGAACGGATTCGCGATCGCCGGCGACTATCTGTCGGCGGCATCCTTCCTCGGCATCTGCGGAGCGATCGCGATCAACGGCTACGACGGATTCCTCTACTCCATCGGGTTCCTGGTGGCGTGGCTCGTCGCGCTGCTGCTGGTCGCGGAGCTGATGCGCAACACCGGCAAGTTCACGATGGCGGACGTGCTGTCGTTCCGGTTGAAGCAGCGCCCGATCCGGATGGCCGCGGCGATCACCACGCTCGCCGTGTGCTTCTTCTACCTTCTCGCTCAGATGGCGGGTGCCGGCGGTCTCGTGTCGCTGCTGCTCGGCATCGACGGCCGGGTCGGACAGTCGATCGTGATCGCCGTGGTCGGTCTGCTGATGATCGTCTACGTCCTGATCGGCGGGATGAAGGGCACGACCTGGGTGCAGATCGTGAAGGCGTTCCTGTTGATCGGCGGCGCGCTCGCGATGACCATCTGGGTGCTCGCGATCAACGGATTCAACCTCAACACGCTCCTCGAGGCCGCGGTGGCGAACTCCGACAAGGGCGATGCGATCCTCGCTCCGGGGCTGCAGTACGGAGCGAACCCCTGGGACTTCCTGTCCCTCGGCATGGCCCTCGTGCTCGGCACCGCGGGTCTCCCGCATGTGCTGATGCGCTTCTACACGGTGCCGACGGCGAAGGAGGCCCGTCGTTCGGTCGTCTGGGCGATCTGGCTGATCGGCGGGTTCTACCTGCTGACGCTCGTGCTCGGGTACGGCGCCGGTGCGCTCGTCGGCGCGGACGTCATCGCGGCGGCTCCGGGCGGAGTGAACTCGGCTGCGCCGCTGCTCGCGCTCGAGCTCGGCGGTCCGGTGCTGCTCGGCTTCATCTCCGCCGTGGCGTTCGCGACGATCCTCGCCGTGGTCGCCGGGCTCACGATCACCGCCGCCGCGTCGTTCGCGCACGACATCTACGCGAACGTGATCCAGAAGGGCAAGAAGGATGCCGCGGGCAAGACCGTCGAGGCGGATCCCAATGCCGAAGTGCGCGTCGCCCGTCGCACGGTGATCGTGATCGGCATCCTGGCGATCATCGGCGGAATCGGCGCGCAGGGGCAGAACATCGCCTTCCTCGTCGCGCTGGCCTTCGCCGTCGCGGCATCCGCCAACCTCCCGACCATCCTGTACTCGCTGTTCTGGCGGCGGTTCTCGACCCGCGGCGCGGTGTGGAGCATGTACGGAGGTCTCGGCTCGGCGATCGTGCTGATCATCCTGTCGCCCGTGTTCTCGGGCACCCCGACATCGATGATCCCGGGGATCGACATCGCGGTCTGGCCGTTGAACAACCCGGGCATCGTGTCGATCCCGCTCGGCTTCCTGCTGGGCTGGCTCGGCACGATCACGAGCAGCCGGAAGGAGTCGCCGGAGCTCGCCGCCGAGATGGAGGTGCGCTCGCTCACCGGCTTCGGGGCGGAGAAGGCGACCGAGCACTGACGCCCGCGAACGGACGCGCAGATTCCGAGCACGTGGACCCGGCGGCCTACTCGCCGGGTCCACGTCGTCTCGGGGGAGGCCGCGGTCAGCGGGACTCGAGGTCCAGGAGGAACCGCTTGCGCTCGGGGTGCGCGCCGTAGTGGCCCGCGGAACCGTCGGAGCGCACGACGCGATGCACGGGCACGATGATCGAGAACGGGGTGAGGCGGCAGGCCGTGCCGACCGCGCGAGCGGCGCCCGGATGACCGGCGAGCACCGCGACCTCGCCGTAGCTCAGCGTCTCTCCCCATTCGATGCTGCAGATCGTCTGCAGTGCGGTGAGGGGGAATCCCTCGACGAGCCTCCAGTCGAGGCGGAGGTGGTCCTCGAAGCGGATCGGCTCGCCCTCGAAATAGGCGGCGAGGAGATGGGCGAGTTCATCGGCCGCTCCCGGGTCGGGCTCGGGGATCTCGTGGAGCTGGCGTGCTGCTCCTTCGAGCAGCCAGGGGACCGAGGGGTCGTCGGATTCGGAGAGGTCGAAGCGCACGATGCCCTCGTCGGAGAACACCGCGAGAGCATCCCCGAACGGGGTCGGTGCGAAGTCGTAGCGGAAGGTCATGTCCCCATACTGACCGGGCACGACGACCTCGAGACTCCGGCAGCACGCGCTCCGTGGAGAATCCTCCGGCATGGTCTGCGTTGCAGGAGCAGTGGCGATCGACCGTCAGGGCTGGAATTCCGGTGAAACCCGCCCGGGATACCGCGGCTCGCGCCTTCGCGCGCCTAGGGTGTCAGTGTGTGGCGACGTGAAGACAGGTCTGCGGATGACGCAGTGGCGGACGCCTCCGTGACCCTCGGCGATCTGCATGACGCCGGCACCGGCGTCGGCATCGCCCACGCCGCGGAAGCCGAGCGCACGCGCCTCCGCGCCGAGGCCGCCGATCTCGGGGGACCGTCGCCCCTCGTCAGCTTCCGCGACGGACCGGAATCCGGCATCGACATCTCGAAGGCGCATCCGGGCAGCCTTCCCCAGTTCATCACCGGGAAATCCACACTCCTGTCGAACCTGTTCCGCGACGAGGTGGGGCTGCGCACCGCCCGGCTCGCAGCGGAGCGGATCACGGCAAAGAACACCGAGCTGCGCACGGTGCGGGGGATCGAAGCCGTGCACCTCGCCGTCGGCGTCGCGCACTGGCGCATCGGCGGCGCCGGATTCGCGGCGCCCGTCCTGCTGCGGCCCCTGGCCATCCGCCGCCACCACTCCGACTTCGAGTTGAAGCTGCAGGGAGCGTTCGAGGTGAACCCCGAGCTCGTGCGCATCGCGCGCGAGCACTTCGGCATCTCGATCGATCCGGCCGCGCTGGCCTCGCTGGCCTACGACGGCGGCATCTTCAAGCCGCAGCCCGTGATCGACAGCCTCCGGGCGACCACGCGATCGATCGACACCTTCTCGGTGGAGCCGCGGCTCGTCGTCTCCACATTCGCCGATGTCGCGGGCGTGATGTCCCGGGACGGCGGCAGTCTCGACCATGTCGTGCTGAACGCGCTGAACGGTCACGTCGACGACCGCGAGCAGGTGTCCGCGCCGCGCGCGGCGCCGCACCACACCACTCCGGACGACCGCGCTCCGGCATCCGACAATCTCCTCCTCGACGCGGATGCCGAGCAGGAAGCGGTTCTCGCGCGCATCGCGGCCGGGCACTCGCTCACGGTGGCCACGCTCCCCGGCACCGGCGGCACGCAGACGGTCATCAACGCCCTCGGCGAACTCGTGCGCAGCGGGAAGCGCGTGCTGGTGGTGTCGGCCCGTCGCTCCACGCTCGACGGCGTACGGCACCGCCTCGCCGGTATCGGGCTCGACGGTCTCGCCATCTCACCGGCCAGTGTGCGCCGCGACCTGGTCCGCGCGATCGGACGCAACGAGAAGGCGACGGCTCCCAAGGTGAGCGAGGTGGATGACGCCCTGGTGCGCCTGCGCACCGTGCTGCGGGACTACCGGCAGGCGCTGTCGACGCCGATCGCGGGGACCGAGGCCTCCGTCCTCGACGCGACCCGCCATCTCACCCGGCTCGCCTCGCTCCCGGTACCGCCGTCGACGACCGCGCGTCTCGGACCGGAGGCCCTCCGCCGCCTGGCTGCGGATCGGACCGAAGCCGCGCAGGCATTGGCGCAGGCCGCGCGTCTCGGCGAGTTCCGCTTCGGACCCGACGATTCGCCCTGGTACGGAGTGACGTTCGCGAGCACCGAGGCCGCCCGCGCCGCGCATGAGCTCGCCGGCCGCCTGCACTCGAGCAGTGTGCCCGCTCTCCTAGAACGCGGATACGAGCTGATCGCGCAGACGCACATGAGGCCGTTCGCCACGATCGACGAGCTCGGCGAGTACCTGCGGCTTCTCGAGGGCATCCGCGACTCGCTCGACCGCTTCAGTCCCACCGTCTTCGAACGCCCGCTCGGCGAGCTGATCCAGGCCCACGGCTCGCGCCGCGACGCCCCGGGGCTGTCGGCGGCCAACCGCCGTCGTCTGCGCCGGCTGGCGAAGGAGTACGTGCGGCCAGGGGTCCACGTGACCGAGATGCACGAGGCGCTGCTGCGCATCCAGTCGCAGCGCACGCAGTGGCAGCGGTGCGTGGAGGCGGGCGTCGCGCCGGAGGTCCCGCTGGGACTCGCCGATGTCGCATCGTCGTGGCAGCGGGTGGAGGCGGAGCTCGCCGAGCTCGACGCGGCGCTCGGCCGACGCGAGCCGCTGGCCACCCTTCCCGTCGCGCGACTGGTCCGCACGCTGGCCGGCCTCGCCGAGAAGTCCGACGTCTTCGACAACCTCGTCGAGCGCGCACAGCTGCGCGACCGGCTCGCCCTGCTGGGTCTGGAGCCGCTGCTCGCCGAGCTCTCCGTGCGTCACGTCTCCGAGGCGCGGGTGGGTGACGAGCTCGAGTTCGCGTGGTGGCAGTCGCTGCTCGAACGGGCACTCCAGGACAACCGTGCTCTCCTCGGCGCCAACACGGCGGTCGTCGATCGCCTCGAACGCGATTTCCGGCTCGTCGATGAGGCTCACGCCGCGATGGCCGGTCCACTGCTGGCATGGCAGCTCGCGAACCAATGGCGGATCGCCATCGTCGACGAGCCGCAGCAGTCGCAGCACCTGCGTCGTGCGCTGACTCAGCCCGCCACGACGACGGCGGAGGTGGTCAGCGCCGCGCCCGCGCTCGTCGATGTCCTCGCCCCGGTCTGGATCTCGTCTCCCTATCTCGTCCCGGAGATCCCGGACTCCGTCGAGTTCGACGCCGTTCTTCTCGTCGATGCGGCGGCGATCAACCTCGCGGAGGCGGCGCCCGCGATCCGCCGCGCCCGCCAGATCGTCGCCTTCGGAGACCCGGTGACGCAGCGTCCGACACCGTTCCACATCGCGGTCGATCCGGTGGAGTCGTGGGAGGCCGAGGTTCCGTTCGACGACATCTCCGTCTTCGAGCGCCTGTCCGAGCTCCTGCCGGTCATGACGCTCACCCGCAGCTATCGCGCCGGCGGGGAAGACCTCGCCGAGCTCATCAACGATGCCTTCTACGGCGGCGAGATCGTCTCACTGCCCTGGGCCGGTTCGTATCTCGGCCGGGGCAGCCTGACAGTCGACTACGTCGAGGGCGGGACCGGTACGCCGGACCCCGTCTCCGGAGCCGTCGAGAGCCCGGATGCCGAGGTCGCCAGGGTCGTCACGCTCGTCGTGGAGCACGCCATCCACCGGCCGTCGGAGTCGCTGATGGTGGTGACGGCGAGCACCCGCCATGCGGAGCGGGTCCGTGCTGCGGTGACATCCGCGTTCGCCGGGCGGTCCGACGTCGCGGACTTCGTCGGGCGCGACACCGCCGAGCCCTTCGCCGTGCTCACCCTGGAGGAGTCGGTCGCCGAGAGCCGGGATCGCGTGATCTTCTCCCTCGGCTTCGGTCTCACCAAGCACGGTCGCGTGCTGAGCGATTTCGGCGACCTCTCTACGCCCGACGGCGAGCGGCTGCTCACGGTGGGCATGACCCGCGCACGCCGGTCGATGGTGATCGTCTCGTCCATCCGCCCCTCGTCGTTCGACGACGGACGCCTCGAGCACGGCGCCGCGACGCTGATGTCGATCCTCGGCGGGCTCGCGGGGCGCAGCCGGGACGCGCGCCTCGAGGACCTCGCCGACCCGCTCACGCTCGCCCTCGCACGGGAGCTGCGGCGTCTCGGCGCCTCGGTCGACGTCGATTACCGCGGACTCCTCCCGCTGGTCGCGCAGCATGACGGCAAGGCCGTCGTGATCGAATCCGACCCGGAGTCCCGGGGCGAGTCGCTGCGCGAGACGTTGCGCCTGCGGCCGCACGTGCTCCGCCGCCTCGGCTGGCATTACGTGCGCGTGCACGCCTTCGATCTCTACAGCGACCCGGCGACGGCGGCCACACGGATCGCCGGCGTGCTCGGCATCTCCGAGTCGGCGCCGCGAGCCGAGAACGACACGCAGCCGATCGATGTCCTCGACGCCGAGAATGACTGAGCAGCCCGACGACGAGTCGAAGCGCCAGCGTGTGGAGCGGGTCTCCGGCGCGCGGAGAGCGCGGCTCACTCCAGTCGAGGGCAGCGATCCCGCGCCGGAGTCCGCGCCCGATGCCGGCGAGGATGCGGCGTCATCCCGGAAGCGCCGGCCGCGCGGACCGAAGGGACCGAACGACGACCGGCTGATCCAGGATGTGCCGCCCCACTACTGAGTGCTGCGCTGGCTCTTCAGCAGATCGCGGATCTCGACGAGCAGCTCGGCCTCGGTGGCTGCGGCCGGTTCGTCTGCGGGCGCCTCTGCGCGCGTGCCCTTGCGGGCTTCGACGTGCGCCTTGAAGGTGTTCATCGGCAGGACGAAGACGAAGTAGACGACCACCGCGACCGCGAGGAAGCTGATGATCGCCGACACGAGTTCGCCGATCGGGAAGGTGACGGTGTCACCGTAGATGCTCGTCAGCTGCGGGCCGAAGGTGCCCGTGGCGTCGGCCTTGAAGAACAGCGAGACCAGCGGGGTGATGATCGTGGAGACCACGGAGTTGACGATGGCCGTGAAGGCGCCGCCGATGACCACGGCGACGGCGAGATCGATCACGTTGCCGCGGAGGATGAAATCCTTGAAGCCTTTGAGCATGGGAACTCCCAACAGGTCGGGACCTCAGGAAGAGGCCGGAGTCGACGCAGCTGCCGGTGCGGCGCTCGTCTTCGACTCCGTCTTCGATGATGCCGAACCCTCGCTCGATCCGCCCGATTTGGCGCGCGAGTCGGTGCGGTAGAACCCCGAGCCGTTGAAGGTGACGCCGATCGAGCCGTACTGCTTGCGCAGCGTGCCTCCGCATTCGGGGCACTCGGTGAGCGCGTCGTCCGAGAAGCTCTGGACGGCGTCGAAACGGTGTCCGCACGACGTGCAGGCATAGGCATAGGTGGGCATGGAGGTCCTTGCGGGTCAGCGTCGCGTGGGCGACAGTTCCAGGGTCTGCGTCGGGGTCACGACGCCGTTCACCGGCTGGTCGTGCACCTCCCGCGGCAGGGAGTCGAGTATCTCGGAATCATAGATCACGGCGTAGACGGGCGGGCACTTCTCCATGGAGCCGATGGTCTTGTCGAAGTAGCCGCGGCCCCAGCCCATCCGCATGCCGGCGCGGTCGACGGCCGCGGCGGGGACGATCATGAGGTCGACGTCGTTGACGGCGATCGGCCCCAGCACCTCGCCGGTCGGCTCCGGGAGTCCGAACAGCCCCTCGGCGATCTCGTCGTCGTCGGTGGCGACCGCCCAGTCCAGCAGGCCGTCTGCGCGCGTGATCGGCAGCAGCACCCGGATGCCGCGGCGCACCGCCCTCGTCACGAAATCGCGGGTGCCCGGTTCGGTGGTGGTGGAGAGGAAGCAGGAGATAGACCGTGCGCCGACCTCGTCGATGAGGAGGTCGAGTCGCTCGCCGATCGCGGATGCCGCGGCGTCGCGCTGCGCAGCGGAGAGGAGCTGACGTCGCTCACGCAGCTCTGCACGCAGGGCGCGCTTCGCGTGTTCGACGTCGTTCGACATGGCTCCGAGTCTACGTCGGTGCCGACCGCTAGGCTGTGAGGATGGGTTCGCACAAGATCAAGGCCGTCATTCCCGCGGCAGGCCTGGGAACGCGATTCCTGCCTGCGACGAAGGCGATGCCGAAGGAGATGCTCCCCGTCGTCGACAAGCCGGCCATCCAGTACGTGGTGGAAGAGGCGGCAGACGCCGGGATCGACGACATCCTCGTCATCATCGGTCGCAACAAGAACGCGATCTCCAACCACTTCGACTCGGTTCCCGAGCTCGAGGTGAAGCTGATGGAGAAGGGCGACGACGGTCGTCTCGCGAGCGTCGTGAAGTCGAGCGATCTCGCCGACATCCACTTCGTGCGTCAGGGAGAGCCCAAGGGACTCGGCCACGCCGTGCTGCGCGCCCGCACCCACGTCGGAGACAGCTCCTTCGCGGTGCTCCTCGGTGATGACCTCATCGACGAGCGCGACCCGCTGCTGACCGAGATGATCGCCGAGCACGAGCGCAGCGGCGCCGCCGTGATCGCGCTGATGGAGGTCGACCCGGCCAGCATCCACATGTACGGCGCAGCCGCCGTCGAGGCGATCGAGGGTTCCGAGAACGTACGCGTGACCGGCCTCGTCGAGAAGCCGGCGCAGGAGGACGCTCCCTCCAACCTCGCCATCATCGGTCGCTACGTGCTGCCGGCATCCGTGTTCGAGATCCTTGAGCGCACCGAGCCCGGCAAGGGCGGCGAGATCCAGCTCACCGACGCGCTGCAGGAGATGGCCGCCGATCCCGACGGCCCCGGGGTCGTCGGCGTCATCTTCCGCGGACGGCGTTACGACACCGGCGACCGTGTGGACTACATCAAGGCGATCGTGCAGCTCGCGTCTGATCGCGACGACCTCGGCCCGGAGCTGCGCCCCTGGCTCAAGGAGTTCGCGGAACGCCTCTAGGCGACTCTGCGGGCGTCGGGACGACTCATGGATCTGGCGACGGGAATGCGACACGGTCCGATCGAGCTCCGGCTCGTGCGCACGAAGGATGCTCGCGCTCTGCAGCACGAGCTGCTCGCGAACAGATCCTGGCTGCAGCCCTGGGAGGCCACTGTTCCATACGGATCGGTGTCTTTCGACATGCGCCTCAGCATCCGGCGGCTGCTGCAGCAGTACCGCGACGGATCGGGCTATCCGTTCGTCATGGAGTACGAGGGCGAGGTCGCCGGACAGCTCAACGTGTGGGGCGTCGCACGCGGATCGCTCTGCTCGGCGACCATCGGGTACTGGGTGAGCGAACGCTTCGCCGGCCGCGGGATCACCCCCACGGCGGTCGCCCTCGCGACGGATGCCTGCTTCACCGAGTACGGCCTGCACCGCATGGAGATCTGCATCCGTCCCGAGAACGCGGCGAGCCTGCGGATCGTGCAGAAGCTCGGCTTCCGCTACGAGGGTCTACGACGGCGCTACATCCACATCGACGGGGACTGGCGCGACCACTACGCGTTCTCGCTGACCCGGGAGGATGTGCCGCAGGGCGTGCTCGCGCGCTGGCTCAACGGCCAGGTGCCGCCGGATGCCGCGACCGTGCCGCCGTCGGATCGCATCGCCCTCTGAGGGCCCGTCGCGGGCGCGTTCGGAAACGGAGTCGCCGCGACACGCGTCGCCTGCCGGGCGCAGCGCCGGTCAGCCCTTACCGTTGACCCTATGGACGGGCCGGTGCTGAGCGGGGGAGTGATCGTTCTCGTCGCCGTGCTCCTGTGGATGCTGTATCTGCTGCCCTCGTGGCGCGGCCGCTTCCAGTACAACGCTGCCGAGCGCAACGCCGTCCGCCTGAACCAGGCACTGCGGGTGCTCGCCGAGACGAGTGAGACTCCCGGTGAGGTGCGTATGGAGCTCAATGCCCGCACGGCTCTCGCGCAGCAGAAGCTCGCCAGACGCGTGCAGTCCGAACGGGAGAACGCCGAGCTCGAGGCGCTGCGTCAGGAACTGGCGGCGACACGTGCCGATCCGCTGGTGCGCCGAGCGCGCGCCCGCCGCCGGGTGCGCGCCACCGCGACGACCGCCCTGCTGCTCGGGTTGGCGGTCGCGGGCCTCGGCGTGTGGCAGATCCTCACCTCGGGCGCGCAGCTCCTGGTCTGGATCGGCGGTGCGACTGTCGCGGTCGCCGGGATCATGCTTCAGAGGATGGCGTCGGTGGCGCAGCGATCCGCTCGTCGCCCGCTGGTCGCCGCGGAGCCCGCCCGAGAGCGTCCTGCTCCTGAGCTGCACGATCAGGGTCGCGCCACGTGGACTCCGCGCCCGCTGCCGGAACCCCTCGTGACGGTCACGGGCTCGCGGGCACAGACCGCACGTGCCGAGATCGAGGCGCAGGAGGAGCGGCGCAAGGCGGCGCGGGTCGCCGCACTGCGCGAGAGGGCCGAGCAGATGGCGCCGCCCGCACCCGTGCAGATGCCGGCCGCGAGCTCGCCCTATGCGCAGATGGGTTTCGTCGACGACGCCGAGATCGAGGCGCATGTCCGCGATCTCCTCTCGCGACGTGCCGCGGGCTGATCCGCGCGATGCGATCGGCTCCCGCGGCGTGATAGCGTAGAAGCCGTTCACGGGCCTATGGCGCAGTTGGTAGCGCGCCTCGTTCGCATCGAGGAGGTCAGGGGTTCGAATCCCCTTAGGTCCACAGAACAGAAAGCCCCCGGCTCGCGCCGGGGGCTTTCGCTTTACCCTGCGGAAGGCCTCACGAACCCGTCACCGGGCATCCGTCCGTGAGGCTCTTGCGCGCGGACGGGTTGCGGAGGATCCTCAGGAGGGCTGGGGGACTGTCGCAAAGGCTGGGGACGCAATGGCTGCGAATCTGAGAAATCTGCTGTTCGGCGAGAGCCGACCCCCGACGACGGGGCCGTGACATGTCCCGCGAGGTCGTGCGGGCGGGTGCGCGCCTGACGAAGAGCTTCGCCGTCTGCGGTGTTCTGCTTCTGACTCTGGCGCTGACCTCCTGCGGGGGCGGGGGCTCCAGTGCGCTTCGCGGTGTTCTCCGCGTCGGTGTGCAGGATGCGAGTTCCAGCCTCAGCGGGTACTTCGACGACATCACCCTGGTCGCTCGGAAGAGCGCCATCGAGGTTCCTGCCGAGCTCGACGGCGCCATGCGTCAGGCGGACGATGCAGTCCGTTCGGGTACCCAGCTCACCGACGAGGAGCAGACGTTGCTCGCTTCCGGGGAACGGTGGGTCTCGTTCTACCAGGAGCTCGACGCCGTTCTCCAGCTCGCGATCGGCTGGGAGCTCAGCATCAACGACGACGCGATCCGCCTGGTCAACGCGCGCATGCTCACCCAGCCCACCCCGGAGTTCCGAGCGGTCGTCGACGCGCTGGAGCAGAAGGTGCTGAAAGGACTGATGTGCCAGGCGGCTCGGGAAGGCCTGGACGACGCCGCAGAAGCGCAGGCGGAGAGCATGACCCCGATGTACGACTCCTTCGGCATGGAACACAGCGACGTCGAGCTGTACATCACCGATGCGATAGCCGGATGGCAGGGCGCTTATGAGGTTCTGGACTCCGCGGGACTCACCACTGCGTCGATCGACCTCCACAACAGCTACGTCGAAGGCGTCATGGACGTCATCGAGTCGCCGGACGGCTCGTTCGCCGCAGCCAACCTCATCTACTTCCGCACGTGCGTGGTCACCAAGTGAGCCGTCTCCGGGCGCCCTGACGCGGAGAACGGCGCGACACGCCCGGCGGTCCGCCTGGATTTGCCCGACCCCCGGGATCCGCGTAAGTTATTACCTGTTCGCCCCAAACGGTTGAGCGGAGGTCCTCGGACCGGCTCCCGTCAAGCATCGAACACCTCCCGAATCCCGAACAACTCTCTGAGTGTCCGAGATGAAGGAACTGCCTCGTGCCCACGAGCAGGTCGCCGGAAGGCGATTTGACACCGGGAACGAGATCAGTAAGATAGAGAAGTTGCCCTGCGGGCCTGGTTGTGATGACTGGGTCGTGGGAGCATCCG
>NZ_SSDJ01000062.1 GCF_004794465.1 Microbacterium sp. K24
GCGCACCTCGACGTGATCGCCGGTGATGCGGAACTGATGGAACCGCCAGAGGAACCAGAAGACCGCCACGAGCACGACGACGAGGCCCAGCACGCCGAGCAGCACCAGCAGGATCAGGTTGTTGTTGACCACCCAGTCGACCGGGTCGCCGCCGGTGTAGTCGCCGTAGTGCGCCTCCTCCGGCGTGAAGAGCTCGACGAACCAGGTGATGATCCGATCGCGCATGTTCGCGATCGCGATGCCGGCGACGATGATCAGGACGAGCCCGCCCTTGAACAGCGGCGTGAGCGGATGCATCCGATGCCATTCGCCGTCCGCGAGGGTCGTCGATGCTTCGCCCACCGGGGCGGATGCCGGCGCGTTCGGGGCGGCGGGGAACTGCTGCTCGCTCACAGGCCGGTCCGGCGGGTCTCGGCCACTTCGATGAGGGTGTCGCGCAGGGCCTCGGAGGCGGACTGCGTGAGGCCGGGGATCTGCACGCCGGTCGTCGCGGCAGCGGTGACCATCTTCAGCTGCGAGATGCCGAACGCGCGGTCGAGCGGTCCCTGGGTGATGTCGACGAGCTGCATGCGCCCGTAGGGCACGGCGATCATCCGCTGCCACAGGATGCCCTTGCGGAACACGATGTCGTCGGCGCGGAGCATGTAGCCGATCGCCTTCGCCTGGCGCGGCAGGATGATGAGCGCGATCACGGTGATGAGCAGGATCACGCCGGCGGGGATCCACACCCACTCCTGCTTCAGCACCACGTTGAGCGCGACGGCGACGGCCGCGACGACGACGATGAAGATGATGTTCTGCACGATCTGCGAGACGACGTACCGCGGTGAGATCTGGTGCCAGGTGCCGTCGAGCTCCAGACGCGCCTCGTTCCGCGCGGTGCGCAGCTGCGTGTACGTTCCCTGGTCGAGGGCGTCGAGATCAGTGCCCTCCGCCGGGTTCAGGGGCGCGGTCTCTGGGTTCTGAGTCATCAGGATCCTTCGGAAGGGTGCAGAACTGTTCGGCGACGAGCGCGGCGATCACGAGGATGATCGCGCTCCCGATCAGGGCCAGCATGGCCACAGTCGACCCTACCTGTGGATCGACGGGACGCGACAGGAGGAACACCAGCAGACCGGCGCCGAACCCGGCCATGATCGCCCCGAGCAGACTGGACGCCCGGGCGAGGGTCGCCGCCCGGAGAGCGCGGAACGGATCGATCCGGATGCCGGAGCGCACGCTGCGGCGCACCGGCCAGGCCACGCCGAGGGCCGCTGCCGCGATCAGCAGGAGCAGGACGGGGAGGAAGAGCGACGGAGTGAACGTCGAGCGTCCGCCCGCGGTGAGCAGGTGATCGAGGAGGAATCCTCCGCCGGCGCCGAGCAGGGCGAGGACGGCGAGGACCCCGGCCGAGGTGCGTCTCATCCGTCGCTCCCGGCGCGCAGAGCTTCCGCGAGCTCGGCCACGCGGCCGTGGCCGATGAGCTCGGCGTCGGCATCGACGTCGAGCCAGGGGTCCAGCACGAACAGGCGCTCGGCGGCACGGGGGTGCGGCAGCTGCAGACGCGGGTCGTCGGAGACGACCTCCCCGTAGGAGATGAGGTCGAGGTCGAGGGTGCGATCCCCCCAACGCTCGCGGCGTTCGCGACCGTTCTCGTCCTCGATGGCATGCAGCATCCCGAGCAGGATCTCGGGCGCGAGCCGGGTGGTGACCAGCGCGACGGCGTTGACGTAGCCGGGCGCATCGGGGTCGGGGCCGTCGACGCGTAGCGCGACCGTGTCGAACAGGCTGGAGAGGCGCACCTCGCTGACGAGCGGCAGTCGGGCGATGCGTTCGGCGGCGGCGCGGATCGTCTCATGGCGCGCACCGAGGTTGGCACCGAGGGCGACGACGGCGACGACCTCGGGCCGACCGGGCCGGCGATCGGGAGTGTCGAGGGGCCGAGCGAGATTGCGGCTCATGCGGTGATATCCTCCAGGCCGGCCGACGTGCGGGTGCGATGGACGGTGACGGACACGTCGGAGAAGGTGAGCGGGATCGGGGCGTGCGGCTTGTGCACCGTGACGACGACGCCCTGCACGCGGGCATCGTCGAGCGCGACATCGGCGATGCGTGAGGCGAGCGTCTCGATGAGGTTGACCGGGTCGCCCGCCACCACGGCCGCGACCTTCTCCGCGAGCTCGCCGTAGTGCACGGTGTCGCTCACGTCGTCGGATGCCGCGGCCTGCTCGAGCGCGAGATGAAGGCGGAGGTCGATCGTGAACTCCTGGCCGTCCTGGCGTTCGTGGTCGTACACGCCGTGGCGCCCGAACACGGTCAGCCCCGTGAGGGCGATCTCGTCGAGGAAGTCCATGTGCCTAGCGTACGGGGGCCGTCGCGCCGCCTCACCCCGTCCAGGCGTGGGCGACGGCGAGGGCGTCGCGGGTCGACGCGACGTCGTGCACGCGCACGGCCCAGACGCCGGCCCGCGCGGCGAGCGCGCTGGTGACGGCGGTGGCCAGGTCACGACGCGCCTCCGAGATGTCTTCGTCGCCCCCGGCATCCTGCCGAAGCGTCTCGGCGAGGAACCGCTTGCGGGAGGTGCCGACGAGCACCCGGGGCCCGAGGGCCACGATCTCGTCGAGGCCGCGCAGCACATCCCAGTTCTGGGCGCCCGCCTTCGCGAAGCCGATGCCCGGATCGACGATGAGACGCGACGGAGCGATACCGGATGCCGCCGCCTCGCCGACGCGCTCCTGGAGCTCTCCCGCGACCTCTCGGGCGACGCGCCGGTACTCGGCATGCGCGTACATGTCGGCGGAGAAGCCGCGCCAGTGCCCGATCGCGAAGTCCGCACCGGATTCGGCGACGGCGGCGCGCATGTCGGGATCGGCGAGGCCGCCCGAGACGTCGTTCACGATCCGAGCGCCTGCGCGGACGGCAGCGACGGCGGTGGCCGCGCTGAGCGTGTCGACGCTGACCGGCACTCCGGCCGCGGTGAGCTGTTCGATCACCGGGATCACCCGCTGCTGCTCGACCTCGGTGCCGACGCGCTCCGCGCCGGGCCTGGTCGACTCGCCGCCGACGTCGAGCACGCTGGCTCCGTCGGCGCGCAACCGCAGTCCGTGCGCCACCGCGCGGTCGACGTCGAGGTAGCGCCCGCCGTCGCTGAACGAATCGGGGGTGACGTTCACGATCCCCCAGATCGCCGTCATGCGTGGGTCCCCGACCCCGCCGAGGGACCGATCAGGGTGATGAGCTCTGCCCGTGCGGCCGCATCCGCGTATGCGCCGCGCGCGGCGATCGTGAGCGTCGACGCCTCGGTCTGCCTCCCGCCGCGCATCGTGACGCAGCCGTGGCTGGCATCGAGCACGACCAGCACGCCCCGGGTGTCGAGGTGCTCCGCGATCGTGTCGGCGATCTGCTCTCCGAGACGCTCCTGTACCTGCGGACGGGCGGCGAGGATCTCGACGACGCGCACGAGCGCTCCGAGACCCACGACCTGCTCCCCCGGAAGGTACGCGAGGTGGGCGTGGCCGGCGAACGGCAGCAGGTGGTGCTCGCACACCGAGCGGAAGCGGATGTCGCGCAGGAGCACGGCTCCGGACGGGAGGGTGTCGGGCGCGGGTCCGCGGGTCACGCTGATGGTGCGCGCGAGCGGCTCCGCGGCATCCTCACCGACACCGGCGAAGAACTCCGCATAGAGCTCGGCCATCCGCGCCGGCGTCTGCTTCAGGCCCGGCCGATCGGGGTCTTCGCCGATCGCCTCCAGCAGCTCTCGCGTGAGCCGCTCGATGCGCTGCGCGTCGACGGTCACGTCACGCCGTCGCGGGACGCGGGTGACCGGCACCCGCCGAACCCTGCTGCGTCCGCGGTGCGGCGGCGGGCGCCTGGACGGATGCCGCGAGCGAGACGTCCTTCTTCGGCACCTCGATCGGCGGCCGCTCGGAGACCGGACGGTCTTCGCTCGACAGCCAGAGCGGACGCTCCGGGAGCTTCTTGATCTCGGTGAAGATCTCGGCGATCTGGTTGTGGTCGAGGGTCTCCTCCTCGAGCAGCGCCAGGGCGAGCTTGTCGAGGATGTCGCGGTTCGCGCTGATCACCTCGTAGGCCTCGTTGTGCGCCTGCTCGATGAGGGCGCGCACCTCGGCGTCGACCCGCTCGGCGACCTTCTCGGAGTACTCGCGTCCGCGGCCCATGTCACGGCCGGCGAAGGGCTCGCCGCCCTCGGTGCCGAGCTTCACCGGACCGACCTGCGTGGTCATGCCGTACTCGAGCACCATCTTCCGGGCGATCGAGGTCGCCTTCTCGATGTCGTTCGAGGCGCCGGTGGTCGGGTCGTGGAAGATGATCTCCTCGGCGACGCGGCCACCCATGGCGTAGGTCAGCTGGTCCTGCAGCTCGTTGCGGGTGATGGAGTACTTGTCGTCCAGCGGCAGCACCATCGTGTAGCCGAGCGCCTTGCCGCGGGGCAGGATCGTGATCTTGGTGACCGGATCGGTGTAGTTCATCGCCGCGGCCGCGAGCGCGTGGCCGCCCTCGTGGTACGCCGTGATGAGCTTCTCCTTGTCGCGCATCACGCGGGTACGACGCTGCGGACCGGCGATCACACGGTCGATCGCCTCATCGAGAGCGCGGTTGTCGACCAGCTGCGCGTTGGAGCGGGCGGTCAGCAGCGCCGCCTCGTTCAGGACGTTGGCGAGGTCCGCACCCGTGAAACCCGGGGTCTTGCGGGCGACGACCTCGAGGTCGACGCTCTTCGCCAGCGGCTTGCCCTTGCTGTGCACCTCGAGGATCTTCTGGCGGCCCTTGAGGTCGGGAGCATCCACGCCGATCTGACGGTCGAAGCGGCCGGGGCGCAGCAGAGCGGGGTCGAGGATGTCGGGACGGTTCGTCGCCGCGATCACGATGACGTTCGCGTTCGGGTCGAAGCCGTCCATCTCGACGAGCATCTGGTTGAGCGTCTGCTCGCGCTCGTCGTTGCCGCCGCCCATGCCGGCGCCGCGGTGACGGCCGACGGCGTCGATCTCGTCGATGAAGATGATGGCGGGGGCGTTCTCCTTGGCCTGACCGAAGAGATCGCGCACACGGGACGCGCCGACGCCGACGAACATCTCGACGAAGTCGGAACCGGAGATGGAGTAGAAGGGGGCGCCGGCCTCACCGGCGACCGCGCGGGCGAGCAGCGTCTTGCCGGTTCCGGGAGGGCCGTACAGGAGCACGCCCTTCGGGATACGGGCGCCGATCGCCTGGAACTTGGCCGGGTCCTGCAGGAACTCCTTGATCTCATGGAGTTCCTCGATGGCCTCGTCGGCACCGGCGACGTCGGCGAAGGTGACCGTCGGGGTCTCCTTGTTGACGAGCTTGGCCTTCGACTTGCCGAACTGCATGACCTTGCCGCCGCCGCCCTGCATGGACGAGAGCAGCCACCAGAAGAGAAGGCCGAGCAGCACGAGAGGGAGAAGGAGCGAGAGGAAGCCGTCGAACCAGGTCGCGCGCGGGACGGCGTCGTTGAAGCCGTCCTTCGGCGCGGCCTCGTTGATCGCGGAGACCACCTCGTCGGCGCGGGCGTCGACGTAGTAGAACTGCACGTTCTCGGAGCCCTGGAACGGCTTCGACAGGGTCATGTCGACGCGCTGGTCGCCGTCGGTGTTCACGACCTCGGTGACCGAGGTGCCGGAGAGCAGCTTCAGACCCTCCTGGGTCGTGATCTGCTTGGGCGCCCCGAGGTTCGAGATGAGGAGGAAGCCGCCGAAGAGCAGCACGCCGATCAGCGCGACGTAGATCAGCGGATTCCGGGTGAGCTTCTTCACATCCATGATCGGATCAGCGTATCGCGCGCGAACTAGGCACCCGCTGTGCGTTCACCCACGGCGTATCAGCTGTAGACGTGCGGTGCGAGCACGGCGACGTCGCGCAGGTTGCGGTACCGCTCGGCGTAGTCGAGGCCGTAGCCGACGACGAAATCGGTGGGAATGTCGAATCCGACGTACTTGCAGTCGATGACGACCTTCGCGGCCTCGGGCTTGCGCAGCAGCGCCAGCACCTCGATGGACTCCGCACCGCGGGACTCGAAGTTCTCGAGCAGCCAGCTGAGGGTCAGACCCGAGTCGATGATGTCCTCGACGATCAGCACGTGCTTGCCGTTGAGATCGGTGTCGAGGTCTTTGCGGATCTGAACCACGCCGCTCGACCGGGTGCTCGCGCCGTAGCTCGACACGGCCATCCAGTCCATCGGCGCGTGGAACGGGAGAGCGCGTGCGAAGTCGGCCATCACCATCACCGCGCCCTTGAGGACGCCGACGAGGACGAGGTCCTTGCCCTCGTAGTCGGCGGCCACCTGCGCCGCGAGCTCGTCGAGCTTGGCGAGGATCTGCTCCTCTGTGACGAGGATCTGGGCAAGGTCGTCCTGGATTTCGGCGGCGCGCATGGATCGATTTTAGGCGACGGGAACAGGTGCCCGGATACGGCTTCCGCACTACTGTGAGCGGTGAGACGGGCGGATGCCCACCGACGGAAGGATTCACCATGGCTCTTGACGACATCCTCAAGCAGGTGCCGGTCGACGACATCGCCGAGAAGCTCGGCGTCTCGCGTGACGAGGCGAAGGTCGCGATCGAGCAGGGCGGCGCGGTGCTGCTCGGCGGCCTCGCCAAGAACGCCGAGACCCCGGAGGGCTCCGCCGCGATCCAGAAGGCTCTGCAGAAGCACGAGGGCGCCACCGGCGCGTCGAAGGTCGACGATGTGGATCAGACCGACGGCGGCAAGATCGTCGCGCACATCCTCGGCGGCAACGAGAAGGAGGTCACGTCGAAGCTCACCGAGTCGAAGGCGACCCCGGGCATCGACTTCGGCAAGCTCCTGCCGATCCTCGCGCCGATCGTGATGGGACTGATCGCGAACGCGAACAAGGACAAGAAGGCGGATACGGGAGCGCAGGAGTCCGGCGGCGGCATCGGCGACCTCATCGGCGGTCTTCTCGGCGGCGGCAGCAGCGGCTCCGGCGGCAGCGCGGGCGGCGGCGGCATCGGCGATGTGCTGGGCGGTCTTCTCGGCGGCGGCTCGGGCAGCTCCGGCGGCGGCGGAATCGGCGACCTCCTGGGCGGCCTCTTCGGCGGCAAGAAGTAGTCAGCGGGCGGATGCCGTGAAGACGATCTGCCCGCCTCGGCGCACGGCCGCGCAGCCGGGCAGATCGATCGGCCCCTGACCCGCCCAGTCCGTGACGAGTCTCGCGACCTCCACGGTCTGCGTGCGGGTCAGGCTGACGCCGAACTCGCTGTCGACGACGAGGCGGATGATGCGGTTCCGGAGAGCTGCGGGGTTCGCGGCGAGGGCGGCGACGCTGACCGAGATGCCGGCCTCCGCATGTTCGACGATGTCCTCGATCGTCTCGTGGATCATCTCGTCGAACGCCTCCGCATCCTCGCGGAGCTGATCGGCCGTGCGCGCGAGCGCCTCGGCGATCCCCGGACCGAGCTCGGTCTCGAGCACGGGGAGCACCCGCTCCCGCACGCGCACCCGGGCGAAACGGTCGTCGAGATTGTGGGGGTCGTTCCAGGGATCCAGAGCGGATGCCGCGCAGAAGGCGCGTGTCGTCTCCCGCCGCACGCCGAGCAGCGGTCGGATCCAGCGCAGCCCTTCGTCGTCCTCGCGCGCCGGCGCCATGCCCTGCAGGCTCGCCGCCCCGGAACCTCGGGCCAGCCCGAGCAGCACGGTCTCGGCCTGGTCGTCGAGCGTGTGACCCAGGAGCACGGCACGAGCGCCGACATCGGCCGCGGCATCCCGCAGCACCCGGTAGCGCGCCTCTCGCGCGGCCGCCTCGGGGCCGCCGTCGCCGTCGACGTCGACACGCACCACGAGGGCGTCGAGACCGATCGCTGCGGCGACGCTCGCTGCACGCGCCGCGACCTCTGCCGAGTCGACCTGCAGACCGTGATCGACGATCACGGCTGTCGCCGGCATCCCCCGCTTCGATGCCTCGAAGGCCGTCGCTGCGGCGAGCGCGAGCGAGTCGGCACCGCCGGAGAGGGCGACGATCACCGTCGAGCCCTCCGGAAGGTCGGCGAGCGCGGTGCGCACGGCGAGGCGGATCTCTGCGATGACGGGTGAGAGCGACGGCACAGTCCCACGGTAGGACACTCGACCGCTCCGCGCGCGTCCGTCGACCCCGGGCGCCGCGCGGTCTATTCTGGCGCCGTGGCAGATCGCAGGAGCGCGCAGCAGTTCTCGACCGAGAGGTTCAAGGCGTTCGCCGACGCCGTCGTCGCCATCGCGATGACCTTGCTGATCCTCCCGCTGCTGGAGTCGGTGTCGGATGCCGGCGCCGAAGGCGTGGCCACGGCCGAGTTCTTCCATGAGAACGGCGGACAGCTGTTCAGCTTCGCGCTGAGCTTCGTCCTCATCGCGAACTTCTGGATGGAGCATCACCGGCAGTACACCGAGGTGACGTCGATCACTCCGGGGCTCCTGTGGATCAACATCGCGTGGATGGCGACGATCGTGTGGCTGCCCGTGCCCACCGCGATGCTCGGGCAGATGGACACCGACTCCCTGCAGGAGGTCGTGTACATCGGCACCCTGATCCTCACCCAGATCACGACGCTCGCCGCCCGCGTGTACCTGCTCCGGCGTCCGGAGATGACCACCGCGACCACCGCGAGGGTCCGTCATGGCGCTGCCGCCGACATCGCCGCGATCCTGCTCTTCGGGCTCGCGCTCGCGGTCGCCCTGCTCATCGGCGACCAGGGGTATTACGCGCTGTTCCTGCTGGTGCTCACCGGCGTCATCTCGAACGTCATCTATCGGCTCTGGACGCACGAGAAGCCGCAGGCGAGGGACGAGACGGCCTGAGCCGCGGCGGGTAGGCTGGTCCGCGGCATCCACCCGTCTTTCTGAGGAGCACACGCATGGGCGCACACGACGCCGTCATCGAGATCCCGCGCGGCAGCCGCGTGAAGTACGAAGTCGACCACGAGACCGGGCGAGTGCACCTCGACCGCGTGCTCTACACGACCTTCGGCTACCCGGCCGACTACGGCTACTTCGACAACACCCTCGGCGAGGACGGCGACCCGCTCGACGTGCTCGTGCTCCTCGACCACGCCATCTACCCCGGCGTCGTCGTCGAGGTCCGTCCGGTGGCCGTGCTGAAGATGAGCGACGAGGCCGGCGGAGACGACAAGCTCGTCGCCGTGCTGTCGAAGGACCCCCGCTGGGCGCACATCCAGGACATCGACGACATCGCCGAGTACACGAAGAAGGAGATCGCGCACTTCTTCGAGCACTACAAGGACCTCGAGCCCAACAAGTGGGTCAAGGTCGACGCCTGGGGCGACAAGGCCGAGGCCGAGCGCATCCTCGACGAGGCGATCGTCCGTTTCGGCGAGCAGGGCCACTGACCCCTCCCCGGTCCATGCAGAAGACCCCCGGTTCCGCTCAGCGGCCGGGGGTCTTCTGCATGTCGGAGAGGTCGATCAGACCCAGATGTTCCGATCGGCGAGGAAGTTGATCGGGTTGGTGTACTGCCCGTTGATGTAGACCTCGAAGTGCAGGTGGCATCCGAACGAGCCGCCGGTGTTCCCGGCGTAGGCGATGACCTGTCCGGCGTTGACCCACTGGCCGTGACGCACGGCGAATCCGCCGGGCTTGATGTGCGCGTAGCCGGTGCCGACGCCGCTGCCGTGCTGGATGCGGATGTAGTTGCCGTAGCCGCCGTTCGGGCCGACGTAGTCGACCGTCCCGCCGTAGGCCGCGTAGATCGCCGCGCCGCAGCCGTTGGCCAGGTCGACGCCGTAGTGCCAGCTCGTCGAGCAGCCGCGCGAGTTGCACTGCTGCGACCGCGGGCCGTATCCCGAGCTGCGGTGGCCGCCATGCGGGCGCACCCAGCCTCCGGTGCCGGGTGTCCCGCCGCCGCCGCTGTTGCCGCCGGCGTTGGCCGCGGCCTCTGCGGCTTCGCGCTCCCGGCGGGCCTTCGCCTCGGCCTCGACACCGGCCTGGTATCCGGCGACCGTCGTGGCGGTGGTGTCCTTGAGGGCGGCGAGCTGCGCCTGCATGGTCGCGAGGTTCGTCGACTGCTCGTCGAGCGCGGCCTGCGCGGCGTCGGCGGCTGCCTGGGCCGCCTGCATCTTCTCCTCGGCGATCAGCTGCAGGCGGTCGCGCTCGTTGCGGGCGACGACGGCCTGGTCGCTGAGCGACTGCGCGGAGTTGCGGGCGGCGACGGCGTCGTCGTAGACCGACTGGTTGTACTCGAGGAGCTTGTCCATCGTGCCGAGCCGCGCGAGGAGCTGGTCGGCGTTGTCGGCGGATCCCGCGAAGAACAGCTCGAGGGACGTGTCGTCGCCGC
>NZ_SSDJ01000063.1 GCF_004794465.1 Microbacterium sp. K24
ACTCCGTGCGCATCCAGGCCATCGGTCCCGACGGGCAGGCGCTCGACGCGACCGAGCCGCTCGTGGCCCGCAAGGGCCGGGCGAGCTACCTCGGGGAGCGCAGCGCGGGGCATCTCGACCCCGGCGCGGCATCGACCGCGATCCTGTTCGACACGCTCGCCGCCGCGATCTCCGGCAGCTCCTGATGATCGGGATCGTCGCCGTCTCCCACAGCGCACGACTCGGGGAGGCGGCGCTCGAGCTTGCCCTGCAGATGGTGCCGGGCGGGGGAGTACGCGTGCAGGTCGCCGCGGGAGCCGGGACGGATCCGGACGGCACGCCGATCCTCGGGACGGATGCCGTCGCCGTCGCGAGCGCGATCGACGAGCTCTCGGCGGATTGCGACGGCGTGCTGGTGCTGATGGATCTCGGATCCGCGGTGCTCAGCGCAGAACTCGCGCTCGAGCTGCGTGCGAGCGACGTGCCCGTGCGTCTGGCGCCGGCGCCCTTCGTCGAGGGGCTGCTCGCGGCGGTCGTCTCGGCGGCCGCCGGCGGGTCGCTCGACGACGTGGCGGCGGAGGCCGGTGCGGCGCTCGGAGCGAAGACGGGTCAGCTGGAGGAGCACGAGCCGGAACCGACCGCCACCCCGCAGCAGGCCACCGAGGAGCCCGCAACAGACGACAGCGCGTCGGCCGACGGCGATGTCCTGACCCGTCGCGTGCGAGTACGCAATCCGCTCGGCATCCATGCGCGCCCCGCGGCGCTGATCGCCAAGGCATCGGCGGGATCGGATCTGCGCCTGCGGCGCCTGCCCGACGGCCCTGACGCCGCGGCCGCGAGCCTCTC
>NZ_SSDJ01000064.1 GCF_004794465.1 Microbacterium sp. K24
CCCGAGCCGGGGCGGGTGCGGGTGCGGGAGTCGGCTCCGGCTCGGGTGACGCGGTCGGTTCCGGCGTCGGCGCGGGCCGAGGTGTCGTCGCGGTGTCCGGTGTGCGCGTGGGCTCGGCAGTCGGCGCTGCCGTGGGTTCGACCGCGGAGGTCGGCGCCGGCTTCAGCACGTTCTCCGTGAGCGAGTAGTGCCCGAAGAAGGTGGTGACGACGAGGAGTGCGCTCACCACGCTCCACCACGTCCTGTGACGTCGAGCATGATTCGTCAGTCGCTGGAAAAACATAGAACCTCCTTGCCGTCGCAGTGATGTATGACGTAGGCGGGGATATGTGTCGTGAGCGCGACGGCCTTCTTACCCTAGGTGCGACAATCCGCCGGACGTGAACGCATGTCGTCTCCCGGCGCACCTCAAAGGGCCTCGGCGTCCCCAGATCGCCGAGGCCCTGCAAGAGTGCCGCGGCCTCCCAGCCGCGGCACTCTCGGAGCAGAGGGTGTCCGTGTCGCATCCGCGCTCCCCAGCGGGCGGATGTCCCCATTCGACTGCGCCTCCTCGCACCTTCGCCTTCAAGGTCCTTCGCATGGCACCTTCTGAAAGACAGGAGCGCGCGGCATCCGTTCTGATACATCGAATGGAGAAACTCTTCTGATCGCATTGTCGGGGCGTCAGGATCGCCAATATCCGTTGGCCGCGGAGACGGTCTGGAAGTTGGTCGCGACGACCTGGGAGATGGCGATCAACGCCTCGAAGTTCTCGGCGTAGTCGCCGCGCACCCGCTCTCGGATCTCTGCCGAGGGCTGGGTGAGCTTGACGGCGGTGCGAGAGAGCTTCACGGCGAGTGCGTATCCTTCCTCGGGTGTTGCGGTCAGGAGTGAGGGCAGCCAGGAATCAGCCATGGGAATGCCTTTCGTCGAGTGCTGACACGAGCCGTCAGCTCGCGCGACGGAGCGGGACGTGGGGGAAGTCGATCGGGACGTCGAGCGCGATGTTCACGTAGTTCGTGAACAGGTTGAGGGCGACCTGCCCGATCGTCTCGACGATCTGCTCGTCGTTCCAGCCCTGATCGCGCACGGCCTGGACGTCGGCTGCGGAGAGCTGACCGCGGTCGTTCACGAGCTTGAGCGCGAAGTCGAGCAGGGCCGCCGTCCTCGGGTCGTCGGACTGGCCGTCCTGCGCTGCGGCGAGAGCGTCACGTGAGAGGCCGGCCTTCTTGCCCAGAGCGGTGTGGGCCGCGAGGCAGTACTCGCAGGAGTTGCGGTTGGCGACCGCCACGGCGATCTGTTCGCCGAGGGCCGCGCCAAGCGTGCCGCCTCCGAAAGCGCCGAAGGATCCCCACATGCTCGCGAGGGCAGCGGGCGAGTTCGCCACAGCCTTGAACATGGCGGGTACGGTGCCGAACGCGGAGGTGATCTGGTCGAGGTGCTCCTTGACGGATCCGGTGGCGGTGGCGCGGTCGACGAGGGGGACGTTGGGCATGATTTCTCCTTGGTGGAAGTCGAGGCCCGTGTTCGGGCTTGATCTCAGTCTTGCTCCCGATTTCGGACGATGCGCATCTGTTCGTCTTGACTTCATGACGAATCGTCCAGAAACTGAGGACATGGCACCCGTCGACCGGCTCACCCCCCTCCTGCAGCGTTTTCGCGTGCGCACGCAGTTGTTCCATGCCGGCCCGCTCTGCGGGGTGACCACCTTTCCCGCGGAGCCCGGCCGCGGTTTCCTCCACGTGCTCCGTCGCGGAGAGATGGAACTGACCGTCACCGATGAGCGAGGCATTCCTGAACGGGTGCAGATCACGCGGCCGAGCCTGCTGTTCTTCCCGCGGCCCAGCGACCACGCGTTCCTCAACGCGCCGACCGAGGAGTCCGACTTCACGTGCGCGACCCTCGACTTCGACGGAGGCGCGACGCATCCGCTCGTCCAGGCGCTGCCTTCCGTCATCATCCTTCCGCTCGACGAGGTGGCCACTCTCGGTCCCGCACTTGATCTGCTCTTCTCCGAAGTCGACAACGTGCGCTGCGGACACCCGATCCTGGCAGACAGGCTGTTCGAGGTCGTGCTCATCCAGCTGCTGCGCTGGATGCTCGACAACCCCGCGCACCTCGCCCTGAACCAGAGCCTGCTCTCGGGTCTCGCCGACCAGCGCCTCTCTCCCGCGCTCGTCGCCGTACACGAGGCGCCGGGCGAATCCTGGACGCTGCAGACGATGGCCCGTGCGGCGAACATGTCGCGCAGCGCGTTCGCGTCACGGTTCAAGGATGTCGTCGGCCAGACCCCGGTGGACTACCTCACCGAGTGGCGGCTGACGATCGCGCAGGGGGATCTGCGTGCAGGCACGCCGGTGAGCACCGTCGCTGCGGAACTCGGCTACACGAGCGCGTCGGCGTTCTCGCGGGCCTTCGCGCAGCGGCTCGGTCGCTCGCCCCGCGCCTGGCTGGCCGCCGACTCGGGCGGCATTCCGACCGGCGACGTGTCGCGAGCGTCAGATAGCACGCGGATGTGAGCGCGCCGGGGGTTTGCCGAGACTCCGGAAGAGCCGCCCCGGTGGCTCGCGCGCACAGCTAGCGTTGCCTGCGCCCCTCTCCCGACGACGGAGATGGGCGTGCGCGGAGGCCACGAGATCGCGACGAAGTCAACGTTGAACTCGACGGATCCGCCCCGCATAGTTGACGCCGGATGAGGAGTGGGATGCAGATGGATGCAGGTGCGATCAAGGCCAACCAGATCGACGAAGAGCAGGCCGTGATCGACGCGATGTACGCGCATCTCGACGCGGAACGGGCGAGGAACTCCGCGGCTCGCACACGGGCGGAGTCCGCGCCCGTCGACGGCCCGGGAGATCTCTACGCGCGGGATGCGGAGCTCTCCCGAGTCGTTGCCGACATCCGCCGCCTGCGTGCCGCGGAGCGGTCGCTCTGCTTCGGCCGCATCGATGCCGTCGATGAGGGCGCGCTGTACGTCGGCCGCATCGGTCTGCGCACGACCGAGGGCGACGCGCTTCTCGTGGACTGGCGGTCCGAGGCGGCGCGGCCGTTCTACACAGCAACCATGGTGTCGCCTCTGGGACTGCACCGTCGCCGTCACCTGCGACTCGATGATCGCGAGGTCGTCGACGTGAGCGACGAGGTTCTCGACGGCGCGGCGGCGACAGACCAGGACGTCGTCGGCGACGGGCCGCTCGTGTCGGCGTTGAGCGGTGCCAGGACCGGTCGGATGAGAGAGGCGGCGTCGACGCTGCAGAAGGAGCAGGACGACATCGTCCGGTCGACGCATCGCGGGGTCATGGTCGTCGACGGCGGACCGGGCACGGGCAAGACGATTGTCGCTCTGCATCGGGCGGCCTACGTGCTCTACGCCTTCCCCGCGCTGGCCGATCGAGGGGTGCTCGTGTTCGGCCCGAACCGGCGCTTCCTCCGATACATCTCCGATGTGCTGCCCTCGCTCGGAGAGAACGACGCGCAGTTGGCGACGCTGCCCGACCTGATCGGCATCGAGCCGACGACGACCGATCCGGATGACGTCGCCCGTCTCAAGGGACGCGCGGAGTACGCCGATCGCCTCGCGCAGTGGGTGCGGGCGCGCCAGCCGCTCGGGATGCCGCTCACGCTGCACACCGCGCATGGAACGGTGGTGCTCGGTTCCGGCATGGTCGATGCCGCCCGACGCAGCGCCCAGCAGGGCGGGATCGCACACAACCCCGCGCGCGAACGCTTCCTCGAGCACATCGTCGACGAGGTGGTGAACGAGCTCGAGCAGCAGACGGCGCAGGAGGACTCCGAGTTCGAGGCCGAGCTGAGAGACGTCGTGGGGATCGACCTGGAGCGCATGTTCGCGGGGGAGCGCGCCCACGCCGGCGCCTCGCGGGACGCGGCATCCGCCGGTGACCTCGGCATCGATTGGGATCGGGTCAGGGACGAACTCCTCGACGATCCCGGCGTGGATCGGATCATCGAGCGGGTATGGCCGCGGCTCCGCGCCGAGGACGCGGTCCGCGCTGTCGTCGATCCCGCCGCAGACACGACCGGATGGAGCATCGCCGACCTCGCACTGCTCGACGAGGCCCGCGCCCTCATCGACGGCCCGCCGGAGACGACCCACGGTCACATCGTCGTGGACGAAGCGCAGCAGCTCACGGAGATGCAATGGCGGATGCTGATGCGCCGGTGTCCGCAACGATCGATGACCATCGTCGGGGATCTCGCCCAGGCGGGCCCCGCCACCACGATCCGCCGGTGGGAGGAGGCGCTGGAACCCTTCGTCGGCGACAGGTTCGCACATCACACGCTCACCGTGAACTACCGCACCACGGAGCAGATCCTGGCGGCCACCGCGCCCCTGCTGGCCGTCATCGCCCCCGACCAGCGGCTCTCTCGCTCCCTGCGTCAGGGCGAGCATCCCACCACTGTGGCGGTCGCCGAACGCGACATCGCCGCCGTCCTCGACGAGGTCATCGCGCGCACCCGAGACGAGCATCCCGGCGAACTGATCGGCGTGGTGGCATCCGCGGAACGGGCCGAGGCGCTGGGGGAGAGGATCGAGGGGGCCGGGGCCGCCGTCATCCCTGCGCCCGACGCCCGCGGTCTCGAGTTCGACACGGTCGTCATCATCGACCCGGACGGCATCCGCTCAGCCGGGGACGCGGGTCTGCGTGATCTCTACGTCGCGCAGACCCGCGCGACCAAGCGCCTGGTCGTCCTGCAGGTGGGCTAGCGGACGAAGTCGACCTCGTCGACGGGCACGACCTTCCCGGTGCGACCGGCGGCGGTCTGGAAACCCCAGTACAGGTTGGTGTGCGCGATCACCTGCTCGGGCGGAGGTGCTCCCCAGGCGCTGAGGTCTTCGGTCGTGTGGGCGTCCGAGACCAGGGTGACGTGATAGCCGCGGACGAAGCCGCCGTGCAGGGTGGAGCGCACGCAGGCGTCGGTCTGGCCTCCGCTGATGAGCAGATGGCCGGCATCGAGTCTCGCCAGGGCCTCTTCGAGGTCGGTCTCCTCGAAGGAGTCGCCGTGCTGCTTGCGGACGACGGTCTCATCGTCGCGCGGCTCCAGTTCGGGCACGATCTGCCAGGCTTCGCTGTCGATCGCGAGGTCGTCGGACGAGTGCTGCACCCAGACGACCGGCACCGATGCCGCGCGGGCATTCTCGATCAGGGTCGCGATCCTCGCGACGACGGCGTCCCGTTCATGCGCGTTCTCGAAGACGCCGTTCTGGGCGTCGATCACCAGGAGGGCGTCTCCCGGACGATCACCGGATGCTGTCATGTCTTTCTCCTTCGCGTTCTCATTGATCTTCCTCGGGTCGATAGGGGTGGTCAATGGACGCCTTCCCGCCAGAGGCCGGCAGCAGCGGATGCCGCGGCGAAGGCCTCGAACGAACGCGGTGCGCGGCCCAGAGCCCGCTCGACGCCGTCGGTCACGCTCTCGTTGCGGCCGTCCAGCACCACGCCGAACAGGTAGCCGAGCAGAGCCACGACATCGGCGGGGACACCCTCGGCGAGAGCGGCCTGCGCATACTCCTCGGCCGAGACCGGGATGTAGTCGATGGGGTGGCCGGTGTGCCGGGCGACGATCTCGGTGATCTGGCCGAAGGTGAGCAGCTCGGGTCCGGTGAGCTCGTGGACGCGGCCGGTGAGGCGCGCATCCATCAGCGTCGCCGCGGCCACGTCGGCGACGTCGTCGAGGTCCACGAAGGGCTCGGAGACTGCTCCCGCCGGGAGATGGAGCGCTCCCTGCACGAGCGGATCGCGCAGGTAGCTCTCGGTGAAGTTCTGGAAGAACCATGAGCATCGGACGACGCCCCACTCGGCACCGGAGGCGATCACGACGTCCTCGGCATCCGCGGCCTCGGGTTCCCCGCGCCCCGAGAGCAGCACGATGCGCTGCACTCCACCGGCGATCAGCCGCTCGGTGAGGGCGCGGACATCGTCGAGCGCGCCGGGCACGGCGAGATCGGGGGCGTAGGCGACGTAGGCGCGTTCGGATCCGGCGATCGCCGCATCCCACGTGTCGCGGTCGGTCCAGTCGAACGGAATCGGCGTACGACGGCCGACCGGCCGCACGGGGCTGCCGGCGGCGCGCAGCCGTTCGGTGACGCGGCCGCCGGTCTTGCCGGTGCCGCCGAGGATGACGGTCGGCGCGGTGGTGAAGGAGTCGGAAAGGGGAGCGAGGGAAGGATTCGTGAAGGTCATGCATCCAGTGAAGCCGCGGCAGACAAGACGCAGAATGGCCAGGAACGGCGAAGACATACGCGAGCGTCTAGGGAAAGGTGCGTCCGAGCGAAGATCTGGGCAACAAGAAAGGCGGGGTTGTCTGATGACAACTCTCCGCCCTTCTTAATTTATAGCGCACCCCCGGGCTTGTGGCAAGACCCCCCTCGCGGTGCAGGATGGTCGACTGCCGCCGCCGCCCCGCGCGATCGGCGGCGAGATCACAAGGAGAACCATGCCTGAATCCGACCTCACCACTCCCTCCACCGGAAACATCCCCACCGACTCTGGCGCGTCAGCATCCGACACTTCCGCACGTGACCGCCTCGTCATCGCCCTGCTGCTGGTCTCGGCCTTCGTCGTCATCCTTAACGAGACGATCATGGCCGTCGCCCTCCCCCGGCTGATGTCCGATCTCGACATCACTGCCAGCGTCGGCCAATGGCTGACCACGGCATTCATGCTGACGGTCGCCGTCGTCATCCCGATCACCGGCTTCCTGCTGCGGCGATTCACCACCCGTGCGGTCTTCCTCGCCGCGATGGGGCTGTTCACCACCGGTACGCTCATCAGCGCGCTGGCGCCCGGGATCGCCGCGCTCCTGGTCGGTCGGGTGGTGCAGGCGAGCGGCACCGCGGTCATGATGCCGCTGCTGATGACGACGATCATGACGCTGGTACCGCCCGCCCGACGCGGAAGGACGATGGGCAACATCTCCATCGTGATGTCGGTGGCACCTGCGCTCGGCCCGACGATCTCGGGCATGATCCTGACGTTCTTCGACTGGCGATGGATGTTCATCTTCGTGCTCCCGATCGCGGTGGGAGCGCTCATCCTGGGCGCCGTGCGGATCGTGAACGTCACCGAGACGACCCGGTCGCGGATCGACTACCTCTCGGTGGTGCTCTCCGCCTTCGCCTTCGCCGGTCTCATCTACGGACTCAGCAGCATCGCCGAGGCGTCACGCGGACACGAGATCGTGCCCCCGTGGATCCCGATCGTCGTCGGCGCGGGGGCGCTCGCCGCATTCGTGCTGCGACAGGTCGGGCTCCAGCGCGACGATCGAGCGCTCCTGGATCTGCGTGTCTTCCAGGCGCGGAACTTCACCGTTGCGATGCTCGTGATGGCGATCGCCATGGCGTCGATGTTCGGCACGCTCATCCTCCTGCCGATCTACCTGCAGTCGGTGCTCGGGCTCGAACCGCTCACGACAGGGCTCTGCCTGCTTCCGGGCAGCCTGCTCATGGGTCTGCTCGGTCCGGTCATCGGTCGCATCTACGACAGGCGAGGGCCGGCGCCGCTCCTCATCCCCGGCACGGTGGTGGTGAGCGCCGCACTCTGCGCGATGTCGACCTTCGGCGCGACCACGCCCATGCCCGTCGTGGTTCTCGCTCACGTGGGGATCTCCGCCGGCTTCGCGCTCATGTTCACGCCGCTGTTCACCACTGCCCTCGGATCACTGCGGCCCCAGCTCTACTCCTACGGCTCGGCCGTGGTCGGCACGGGTCAGCAGCTCGCAGGCGCCGCCGGAACCGCGTTGCTGATCACCGTGCTGACCGTGGCGACCTCCGGTGCGGTCGGATCGGGGAGCACCCCCGAAGAGGGGAACGCGATCGGTGTGCACACCGCATTCCTCGCTGCGGCGTTCGTCTCGCTCGTGCCGATCTGCCTCAGCTTCCTGGTCCGCCGCCCGGCGGACACGAGAACAGAAGAGCAGTAGGAAGGCGCAAGCAGCCATGCGACAGCCCCGAGCAGGCCGGTCCGGGAGGTTCGAGCATCCCCCCGACGTTCTTGGTGGATGCCAGGCTCTCTCGTCAGCCTTGCCGTACCCGTCGGTACGATTCGACCACGTTTCCGCCGTCGAAAGACCGGATGCCCGTGAGCGCGAAGTCGGTGGGAGCGAATCGCGGACCGAAGGCCGGAAGGCCGGCCCCCGCCACGACGGGATACCTCTTGATGATCAGCTCATCGATCTCGTCGACCAGCTGACCGGCGAGCTCACCGCCGCCGGCGAGGTAGATCCCCGACTCGCCATCCTGTTCCTTCAAGCCTCGTGCGACCTCGACGGGGTCGTGCGCCGTGACGACGACGGAGGGGTCAGGGCTCCGCAGGGAGCGGGAGAAGACGACCTGCGTCAGATGCGCATAGGGCGAGGTGATGCCCGCCGACAGGGCCGGCTCGTAGGTGCGGCGTCCCATGAGCACGGTGTCGAAGCGCGTGGGTGCGGCATCCGCCACTCCCAGCTGTGTCCTGATGTGGGACGGCAACGCGTCGCCGAACTCCTCGACCATCCACCGCATGTAGTCTTCGGAGCCCGTATAGAAGTCGATCTGGCCATCGGGCCCCGCGATGTAACCGTCGATGGAGAGGGAGATGAAGTACGTCAGGTCGCGCATGGAGAGTCCTTTTCGTTTCGATGGTGCGCCCGGTAGTGAATCAAGAGTGTGGAGAAGAAATGACGACAGCTCGACGAAGTGAATCCGCCCTCCTGGTGATCGACGTCCAGAACGGCGTCTTCCGAAACGCGTTCGATCGCGAGGAGGTGATCGCCAACATCGCGCGGTTGGTCGACGGCGCCCGTGACGCCTCCGCGGCGGTGATCTGGGTGCAGGACTCCGATGTCCGGCCTGTGGGCGGGCTGGACTGGCAGATCGTCCCTGAGCTCGTCCCCGCTGATGACGAAGCGGCCGTTCGCAAGGAGCACGGCGATGCCTTCGAGGGGACGGAGCTCGAGGAGATCCTCTCCACGGCCGATGTCGGGCATCTGGTCGTCGTCGGAGGTCAGACCGACGCATGTGTGCGCGCGACGATTCACGGAGCATTCACGCGCGGTTACGATGTCACGCTGGTCTCTGACGCGCACACCACGGACGACCGAACCCCGCAGGGAATGCCCACCCCCCGGCAGGTCATCGCGCACACCAACCATTACTGGTCGTTTCACACCGCCCCTGGGCGGACCGGCAGAGTCGTGCCGACAGACGAGGTGTCCTGGGGTCCGATTCGCGGAGACTAGCGAGAACATCCTGGTGGCGACTCGAGCCCGAGTCGCTTCCCTGCTCGCGTGCACTGTCTGCGTGGCGCCACTCACCGGAAGGCCTCACGATGGCGCTCGGCCCATTCGTCCACCGTCGCAGGCGCCCGCCCGAGCAGTCGGCCCAAGGTGGGATCCGCGGTCTCCGGAGCGTCCGCGGTCTTCGCCCAATACGCGAGAAGCCAGTCGATCGCGTAGCCGGGCATGGAGGCGGAGGCCTCATCCCGCCACTCTGCCGGGGTGAGCTCGACGAACTCGATCGATCGCCCTGCGCCGGTGGCGATCGCTGCCACCTGCTCGGACTTGCTCAACGCCTGCGGTCCGGTCAAGGTGTGGATCGCGCTCGCGTGGCCGTCGTACAGAAGAGCGTTGACCGCGATCTCCGCCACATCACGCTCGTCGACCGGGGCTTGCAGCGCCCGGTCGTAGGGAGCGCGCACGACACCGTGCTCTTTGATCGCGTCGGCCCAGTCGAGCAGGTTCGCCGCGAACATCCCGGGTCGGAGCAGTGTCCACTGCAGACCGGATGAGGTGACGGCATCCTCGGCGCTGCGGTGAAACGCCCCACCGGCATCGTCGTCGGCGAACCCGGCGCTGGCCGAGGACAGCAGCACGATCCGTCGGATGCCGGCGGCTTCGGCGGCCGCGATCGCAGCGGAGGTGTCGCCGGTCGCGAGCAGGTACAGCGCGTCGCCGTCGACGAAGGCGGGCGGGAGCGTCGTCGGGTCGTCGAGGTCAGCGGCCACGACGTCGACCTGCGGGGGAAGGCCCGCGGTGTCGGGCCGACGTGTCACCGCCCGCACGGTCGCACCATGCGCGAGCAGGCCGTCGATGACATGACGGCCGACGGTTCCGGTGGCTCCGGTCACGATGATTCTCACGAGGATCTCCTTCATCAGGGTCTCAGGCGCAGGCAACGCTAGTGACTCCGAAGTCGATGCGGAACGTGTTTTCCGGAGTCTCGGCAGTTCCTCGGCGCGCTCAAATCCGACTTCTATCTCTTTTTCTGAGCCATCGTTCGTCGTGCATTCCGAGCAAGAGCAGACGCGCAGCCGACCCGGAACATCGGTACTGTGCAGAGGAACGACGGATCGAGGACGAGATGAGCATCGCCTTCCTGCTGACCAGCCTGGTGGTGGTCGCCACGCCGGGGACCGGAGCGGTGTACTCGATCGCCGCGGGTCTCTCGCGGGGAGCCAGAGCCGGCATCATCGCGGCGTTCGGCTGCACCCTCGGCGTCGTCCCGCACATGATCGCGGCGATCACCGGACTCGCCGCGATCCTGAACGCCTCGGCGATCGCCTTCGAGGCCATCAAGTGGCTGGGCGTGGCGTACCTGCTCTTCCTTGCCTGGCAGACCATTCGGGACACGTCGTCGATCGACACCGATGGCCAGGCCACCCCGGTGTCGTTCTGGCGGGTGATCCGCACGGCCGTGCTCATCAACCTGCTGAATCCGAAGCTGACGATCTTCTTCTTCGCCTTCCTCCCGCAGTTCGTCCCCGCGGGAGAGAGGGACGGCACCTGGCACATGATCGGGCTGAGCCTGATCTTCATGGCGATGACCTTCGTGGTCTTCGCCTTGTACGGCGTCTTCGCGGCCACCATGCGCAACCAGGTCATCACCCGGCCGAAGGTCATGGCCTGGTTGCGCCGAACCTTCGCGGCGACCTACGTGCTCCTGGCCGGACGGCTCGCACTGGAGAGCCGCTAGTCGGTCGGGCTTCTCGACGCGCGTCAGAGACCGTTCCCGTGGCATTGGAACGGGGCGCGGATGCCGGTCGAGTCGGATGCCGCGGCGAGAGCGACCGCCGGGGCGATGCCTCGCGCGAGCCCGGTGTGCACCGCGCCGAGCAGTTCGCACGCGTCGTCGTCGGGCACCGCGACCGGGGCGGCGATCACGCAATCCGCACCGGCATGCAGCCAGACCCGCGTCATTCCGAGCGCCTCTTCGCCCCAGCGCACCGACGAGCGCCCGAGCTCGCAGGCAGACAGGATCACCGTCGCCGGGACGTGCGGGATGAGATCGACGTCGTAGCCGAACAGCGTGCCGTCGGCCAGTTCGAAGCCGGAGAACAGCGGGTTGTCGACGGCGTGACGGCCGTGCGCGGCGATGTGCAGCACGTCGACCTCGGCGGCGAGGGCGGTCACCGCGGCGACCGTCGCGTCGGGCCCTTCGAGTGTCTGCGGGTCGTGGTCGCTGCGGCGCCAGGCCGCCGCCGCGACACGAACCTCTTCATCCGCTCGGGGAACCCTCGGCCCCGCCGCGAACCCGGTTCGCGCGGCCGGGACGCGCGTTCTGGAGGAGCTGTTCACGGCCAGCCAGCGCGACACCGAGGTCGCAAGGGTGAAGGGAGCGCCCGCCATCCCCGGCAGCATCGCCCAGGGAACTCCGCCGAGGGCGCCGGGCACCGTGATCACGAACTCTTCTGCGCGGGGCGCGGCGCGGCGCGCGGGCAGCACGAGTTCGGCGTCGAGCGCCTCCAACCGTGCGGCGAGGGCCCTCGCCGTGACCTCGCCCATCACCCCGCCTCGCGTCAGCGCCGCCATGTCGAGGTCGGCACGGAGCCCGTCGAGCGCCGAGCGCACCCGTGACCAGGAGAGTGCGACGATCGTCGCGCCGGACGCCGTCACCACGACGGCGTGCAGCTCGGTGCCGGTGAACACGTAGGAGAGCACGGCCGCGTCATCGGGGAGCGCTGCCGTCACCTCGGTCAGCCCGAGGCGGTCGCGGGTGCCGCCCGACCCGGTCGATGCCCACTGCCGCTCCCGCACCCGGTCGCGCAGGCTCCGCACCCGGGCGTCGGTCGTCCAGTCCTGGCCGGCGAGCTCGGCGCGCAGCATCCGCAGCTCCGCCAGATCCTCTGCGAGAGCGGCGTCGTGCGGAGGGCGCACCGGCGCGACCTGCTGGCTCAGATGCCGTGCGCGCTCCGACCACTCGAAGAGCACCGCCGGATCGCCGAGGCGCGCCGCCGCCGACAGCCCCGCGAACATCAGATCGCTGCCGTGCATTGCCACCGACGCCTGCAGGTCGAGCGCACCGAACGACCGCTGCCACGCGGTCAGCAGATCGAGCCCGTCGGCCGCCGCACGCAGGGCGTCACGGTGGCGACCCG
>NZ_SSDJ01000065.1 GCF_004794465.1 Microbacterium sp. K24
GGGTTGTCGCGGGAGCAGTTGATCGCGGTGAATGACGCGATCGGTGTGGTGCGGCGTCGGTTGGACGCGACGCACGCGGATGCGGCGGCGCGGATCGCTCATGAGTCCCGGACGGAGCTGGGTTCTGCGGGACTGGCGAAGGAGTACGGGTACCGGACCGCGGGGAAGTTGTTGGCGGCGACGGGCGGGATCTCCGCGGGGGATGCGTCCCGCCTGGTGAAGGTCGGGGAGGCGACCGCCGCCCGGACGGATCTGATGGGGGCGAGGCTCCCGGCCCGGTACGAGTTGTTGCGGGAGGCGCTCGCGTCAGGTTCCTTGAGTGTCGCCGCGGCCGGGTTGATCATCGCCCTGTTGGATCGGTGCCGGGTGGTGGCTGGGGTGGGGCGGATCGGCCTGGCGGAAGAGATACTCGCGGAGAGGTGTGCCGGGCTGGGGTTGGATGATGTCCGCAAGTTGATCGCCCGGGCGGAGGCGTGGTTGGACCCGGATGGGGTGCAGCCGAAGGATGAGGAACGCCGCGAGAAGCGGTCGTGCACGATCTTCGAACGCGACGGCATGGACAAGGACACCGCGCTCGCGGATCCCGTGATCGGCAGCGCCTAC
>NZ_SSDJ01000066.1 GCF_004794465.1 Microbacterium sp. K24
CTACGACTTCTCCGCGGATGCCGCGCAGCTGGCCTGGGTCTCGGCGATCAAGGACGAGGTCGACATCCGTCCGCAACTGGGCCATACCCACAGTTTAGAACAAACGTTCGAAACGCGCAGAATACTACTCGAGGAAATGGTCGCCCCGACCGCGGAGCTTGTCGATGTCTCGACGCTCGCGCTTCGTGGGCCGACCCGCACCTCGATCGCGCAGACCGAGCGCCGCCTGAGGCTCGCGCGCCGGAGTGCGATCGTTGTAGGCGAGAGCCGCGACCGGAGCGCCGACGCGCTTCACGAGGATCTGACGGACACCGAGGATCCGGTCGAATCCGGAGATGCGGATGCGGACCTCATCGCCGACGCGAATGACCGCCGCCGCTTTCACCTTCTCTCCATTGACGCGCACATGCCCTGCGCGGCATGCAGTCGTCGCCGCCGATCGCGTCTTGTAGACACGGACAGCCCAGAGCCAGCTGTCGATGCGAGCAGAGTCCACCATCACGAGTCCTTTCTGCGCAGCGCGATGAGCGCGCCGGCGATGATCAGCCCTTGTCCCAGCGTGTAGGTCAGCATGATCACGGGATTGCTCCACGAGGCGAGCCCATCAGGCAGGAAGAGCCGGAACGCGAGGACGGTGTCGCTGGCGAGGAAGAAGGCTCCGCCCGCAACGACGATCGGATGGCAGCGCGACGAGAACGCGGCTGTTCCACCCAGCACCAATCCGTACACCGCGACGGCGATCAGCAGCCCACCCGTATGCGGTCCGAGGAAGACGAGCATCGCGACCCACCACGCGGCGTAGATCAATGCCCACCACGGCATCCGTCGTCGCGAGAGGTGGCGGACGAACAGGGCGATGTATGCCACGTGCGCGATGCCGAAGAACATGAGCATCAGCGGCAGCTCGGGCGCCGTCGGGAAGAAGACGCTGGCGCCATCTCCGAGCCAGGAGAAGAACAGGGCCGTGAGCATCGCGACCAGCGCGGAGACCGGCGAGTGGCGACGGATCGAGAGCACCACCGGGATCGCCAGCAGTGGGATCAGCAGCAGCTTGGTCGTGCCGGCGACGGGACTCTCCACCGCGAGCAACGCGACATGCACCGCGGAGGCCACGATGAAAGGGGCGAATGCCCACAGGATCAGCGAGGGGAGGGGGCGGCGCATCTTCTCCTCGTCCTGTCGGGGGTCGGTGGACCCCGACCGCTCAGGACTCGACGCTGACCTGGTCGACATCGCCGTCGGGCCCGAGGTGCACGGCGGGCCAATATCCCTCGGGGAAGTGTTCGCCGCAGGTGTCGATCAGGTGCAGGATGATCGTTCCATCCGCCGCCGCCTCGATCGTCTCGAGCGTGAGGTCGGATGCCGCTTCTCCGAGCTCATGCGGTTCGGGTTCACCGTTGCTGAAGTTCGTGACCACGGCATCCGATGCGATCCGCCGCAGGGAGGCGAGGTCGGCGATCGTCTCGCGCACGCGAGGGAGGAGCGGCGTGATCTCCTCCGGATCCGAACCCTCGAGCATGAGCTCGAGCTCTGCCCCGTCGACGATGATCGTGGCGCCGTACCAGTCGTGGGTGAGGATGCTGCCGTCGGTCAGCTCCGTGGTGGCGCGGCTGAGGGTGCCGAGGGCGGGATCGTCGATGGTCGGATGCTCGTCGCTCATGCCTTCACGCTAGCTCCCGCGTGACGAGCGTGCGACCCGGCTTGAGCTCGGCGGTCGTGGTGAAGCCTCCTGCGAGGAAGGTGCCGACCGTGCCGTGGAAGAGGTCGTTGGTGCGCTGCTTCTCGCCGCGCGTGTCTACCGGATACCCCTCGATGAGTCGGGCGCCGGATTCGCGGGCGTAGTCGACAGCGGCCTCGAGCAGTTCGAGATTGAGCCCCGATCCGCGATGCTCGCGCCGAACGACGAAGCATGTCACCGCCCACACCGAGTCGTCGTCGAACGGTTCGGGGGATGCGGCCGCGATGATGCGCGTGCGCGGGATGCGGGCCTGCTTCGAGCGAGGACCGATCCTGATCCAACCCGCGGCCTCCCCGTCGACGTACGCCACGATCCCCGGCGGCGGCCCCTCATCGATCTCGGCGCGGAGCATCTCGGTGCGCTGCGGAGTGGTCGTCTCGTTCCAGTCCTTGTTGCTCAGCATCGGCCAGATGCACTGGCAGCTCGCGCCGTCGCCACCCCCGGTGAGCGCGTGCTGAACGTCGTCCCAGCGGGCGGTCGTCGCCACCTCGGTCGTGATCGTCGGCATGCACGGCACGCTACGCCGAGCATGCGACACCCGCAACGCACCGGTTCGCGGAGGGCCGCCGGGTCAGGCTAAGATAGGGGAGTTGCCCGCGCGGAAGCGCGGAACAACGGGCTGTGGCGCAGCTTGGTAGCGCACTTGACTGGGGGTCAAGGGGTCGCAGGTTCAAATCCTGTCAGCCCGACCAGTGAAGGCCCGGAAACTCGAGAGAGTCTCCGGGCCTTCTGCGTGTCCGGGGAAGGCCAACCCTTGACGCTCCCCTCATCGCAGAAGCGGGAGATGCCGTCCTGCGCCATCGCGATTCCTGCATACTGATCAGGACCTGGAAATGAGAACAGGACACGGAATGGCGAAACGGACGGTCGGGTTTATCGGGCTCGGGATCATGGGTGTGCCGATGGCCACGAACCTGGTGCGCGCGGGATTCGACGTGGTCGTCTGGGCGCGATCCCCAGCAGCCGTCGAGGAGCTGGTCGCGGAAGGCGCGCGTGCCGCCGATGACGTGGCCGGCGTGTTCTCCGCAGCGGAGACGGTGATCCTGATGCTCCGAGACGAACCGGCCGTCGACGCGGTTCTCGCTCGAGGGACGGGCACGTTCGCGGGGTTGGTCGCCGGGCGCACGGTCGTGCAGATGGGGACGTTCACGACGGCGTTCTCCCGCGCGCTCGCAGACGAGGTCGCAGCCGCCGGCGGAAGGTACGTCGAAGCGCCGGTCTCGGGGTCCCGCGGACCTGCGATCGAAGGGAAGCTGGTGGGGATGCTCGCGGGCGAGGCAGACGTGGTCGCCGAGGTCGAGCCCGTGATCGCGGCGATGTGCGCGCAGACATTCCGGTGCGGCGATGTCCCGGCGGCCCTGTCGATGAAGCTGGCGGTGAACACCTTCCTCATCACGATGGTCACGGGCCTGGCCGAGACGTTCCACTTCGCTGCCCGCAGCGGCGCCGACCCGGAGGTGCTGCGCGAGGTGCTCGCCGCGGGGCCGATGGCATCCGTCGTGTCCCGCGGGAAGGCGCAGAAGCTCGCCGACGATGACCTGACGGCCCAGGCGGCGATCGTGGACGTGCTCAAGAACGCCAGGCTCGCCGAGGACGCCGCGACCGCGGCGGGCTCCGCGCACCCCCTGATCACCGCGAGCAGGGAACTGTTCGAGGAAGCCGCGGCGGCAGGTCTGGGCGCACAGGACATGATCGGAGTGATCGCGGCGTTCGCCGCTCGGGCCGAACCGGAAAGCGCACCCTCGATCTGATCCACGGCGTCGCCGCCTCAGGTTCGCGTCACGCGGTGATCTCGGCTCCGCCCTCGGCGACCTTCCGGATGTCCTCGTCTTGAATGGACTTGATCAGCGCATCCAACTTGACCTTGAGCGCTGCCTTCTTCTTGACGTCCGTCTCGGCGGCGAACTCCGCGGACACGGATTTCGCATCCCGCAGGATCAGGACGTCACTGTAAGCGCCGAACGCGTCGCCGACCTGGTCGAGGACCTGGTCGTCGGCCTGCTGTTGAAGGAACCGCGCCGTGAGGCCAGCGGTGACGGCCGCCGGTTTCCATTTCTTCAGCTTCGACTCCGTGCGACCGTTCACCGAGACCACGGCATAGGGGAAATCTCCTCGGAACGGCTCGGCTGGCGCGTCGACGGAGCGGAGCGTGCCGTCATCCCCGATGAAGAAGTCCTCGCCATTGACCGTCAGCGATGATTCGCCGGGCTTCGTCGATTGCGTCGACGTGTATCCGGAGCCCCATTGGCCCGGTTTCCCGGAATCGGCCTTGGTCTCCGGGTAGAGGAGGACCCACCCTGCTTTGGCCTTCGGTAGCGTGGGGTTGTCGATGTTCAGCTCCCAGTCGAGGGAGACCATGTCCTTCGCGTCGACGAGACGGTCGATGAGGCTCACGACGAGGCTCGCGCCCGCGGACGCAGCTCGCACGAGCGCCTGTCCGGACGCGGCTCCCACCGGCCCTCCGAGTGCTCCGCCGGCGATGAAAGCAGGGAGGCCGGCGACGCCTGCGGCAGCCGTGATCACCTTCTGCACGCGTGCACGGTCGAATCCGTCGAACTTCAGATTGACGGCGAGATTCAACGCGTCATCTGTGGCTGCGGGCGAGTAGTAGATGACGACGCTGCCCGCATCGACGCCGACATCGATGATCGCCCTGTCCGCCACGTCGTACTTGGCCATGTTCATCGACATCACTCCCGCAGCGACGGAGAGTGGATCCTTCACCTGCGACGTGACGAGAACGTCTTTGCCGCGCTTGTTCGGCCCCAGGTAGACCGACTCCAACTTGATCAGGAGGGGCTTGCCGATTCCGATCTTCTGGAATCCCCCGGAGCCGGTGCCGGAGCCCGGCACAGGCTCCCCGCCTTTGACCACGGCGGACTTCTTCTTCGTCCCGCCGTGCGGGGAGGATGCTTCCCCGAGTCCTCGTCGCGGTGCGCCGGAGACCTGGACGCCTTTGCCGCGCTTCTCTGGCTCGAGATTCGAGCCGCTGGCGGGGGAATCGTATGAATCTGCGCGCTGATCAACCATGGGAAGCCTCCGGGTCGGGAACACCGTCGTCCTCCGCACAGTGTGACACCGGACCCTAGGCGCTACAAGGGGTTCGAGGTGGGGCGGGGAGCCTGGCCGTTCCGAGCAGAGAATCGTTCCCGACTGCCGCGCTCATACGCCCTCGTCGATCGCCTGGCGCAGCCTCCCCGCCTCCAACCCCAATGCCCACTCCGCGACATCCGCGACCACCTGAGTGTGCGCCGGATGCTCGATCGGCTCGGACGAGTTCACGTAGGACCCGCCGCCGTCGAGCGCGATGAGGATGCGGATGCAGGCGGCCGCAGGATCCGCTCCGGGGAAGTCGCCCGAGGCGATGCCGTCTTCGATGATCTCGGTGAGCCGCTCCCGGTCGAGCGTGTCCTGCACCTGCAGTTCGGCGTCGAGCGTCGGGCTGAACCGGGAGAGATGACGGGCGTTGAGCCAGAGCCGGGCGAGGGGCAGCGAACGGCCGCGCTCGACGTGATCCACGAAGCGGGCCAGACGCTCCAGCGGGGTGCCTCCGGTCGTGAAGAACTGCTCGCGTTCGATCACCGCGGCCCGCGCGAAGGCGGCGACCACCAGATCCTCCGCGACCGGGAAATAGTGGGTGATCAGGCCCGGACGCACGCCGAGGCGCGCGGCGACGGCGCGCAGCGTGATGCGCTCGAGCCCCTCCTCGATCGCGATCGCCGCGGCGCACGCGAGGATGTCTTCCCGCCGCTCTTCCGGAGGCTTGCGGGTCCGCGGCGATGCGGCCGGAGAAGAAGTGCTTGACGTCACCCCACCCATGCTATTGAATGAGTGACCAATAGTCCATTGGGCATGTGACCAATAGCACGGTGACCGACAGCGATGATGCTCCTCCCGAAAGGAACTCCATGACCCAGAACCCTCCCGTCGACGCGGGGCACCCGGCCGCCGAACACCTCGACGCGGCGTCCCGCCCCGAGACACGGGGCATCGAGCTGATCGACGACGCCGAGCGCCACGGCAGGGCGCGCGACCTCTTCCTCATCTGGGCGGCCCCGAGCGTCAGCATCCTGAATCTCACGATCGGGGCATCGCTGATCCTGCTCGGTCTCGAGATCTGGCAGGCGATCGCCGTCATCGTCGCCGCGTCGCTGTTGTGGATCCTGCCCGGCATCATCGCCGGCAGCGGACCCGCCTCCGGCACCTCCGGCTCTGTCGTGACGCGGGCGATGTACGGCATCCTCGGCAACCGGCTCTTCGTCGCCGTGGTCGGATGGTTCATCGGCGCGGTCTTCCTCTCACTCACCTGGCTCGCATCGTCGTTCCTCGGCGCCGACCTGCTGCGGCGCATCGGCATCGTCGATCCGATCTGGGTGCCGATCGGCGTCACGCTCGTCGTCTCCGCCGTCACGATCCTCGTGGCGATCTTCGGCCACGGACTGATCCTGCGCGCCTACCCGTACATGGCCGGAGCGCTCTTCATCATCTTCCTGGCCGTCGCCGGATTTATCCTGCCGACCGTCGATTGGCAGTATGCGGCCCCCGAACCGCTGAGCGGCGCCGCACTCTGGTCGGCGATCTCGATCGGCTTCACGATCCTCGCCTCGACGCCGCTGTCGTTCATGAACAGCCCCGACATCGCCCGGTACCTGCCGCGCGACACGAAGCCCTCGCACATCACCGCCGCGACGGCGCTCGGCGGCGCCATCCCGTTCATCGTCTTCACGATCGTGGGTGTGCTGCTGGCCACCGGAGTGAGCGACGCCGCGTTCGCCGTCGGCATCGACGTCGCCCTGGTCGATCTGCTCCCGTCCTGGCTCGGACCGATCCTCGTGCTCGGCGTCGTGATCAACACGATCGCGCTGAACGCCATGACCGCCTACACATCGAGCATGGCCCTGCAGGCGATCGGCTTCCGGCTGCGGCGCATCCCCGCGGCGATCATCGTCGGCGTGGTCGGCACCGCCCTGACCATCTACCTGGTGCTGTCGTCGAGCCTGCTGGAGGCGGCCAACCTCATGCTGCAGTTCCTCGTCGTGGTCTCGGGACCGGCGATGGCGATCTTCGTCGTCGACGTCATCCTGCGCCGCTACGACTACGACGGCGTCGATCTCTTCCACGACCGCCCTGGAGGTCGGTTCTGGTACTCGGCCGGGTGGAGCATCCCCGGCATCACCGCGCTCTTCGCCGGCGGAATCGCCACAGCCCTCTGCCTCTCGACGAGCGTCTGGAGCGGCCCGATCGCCCAGCTCACCGGCTACATCGACCTGTCGGTGCCCGTCGGTATGCTCGTGGCCGCGGTGCTCTACGCCGGTCTGTTGCGCACGCCCCTCGGAAAGGACGGTCGACCATGACCACTCGCTACATCAACGGACGCATCTTCACCGCCGACACCGACCCGGCGTACTCCTGGGCCGAGACCGTCGTGATCGACGATGCCACGATCGTCTACGTCGGCTCGTCCGACGACGCCCCCGAGGCCGACCACACCGTCGACCTGGAGGGCCGGCTCGTGCTCCCCGGCTTCACCGACGCCCACACGCACCTGCTCATGGCGGGGGCGGCCCTCGGGCAGGTGCCGCTCACCGCAGCGCGCTCGCTCGACGAGATCCAGACGCTGCTGCGCGACGCCCGCGCCGCGGATCCGGATGCCGCCGTACTGCGCGGCCGCGGATGGCTCTTCGACTCCGTTCCGGGCGGTGCACCGACCGCGGCGATGATCGATGCGGTCGTCGACGACGTCCCCGTGTACCTCGACGCGAACGACTATCACTCGTGCTGGGTCAACAGTGCCGCTCTCGCCGAGCTCGGCATCACGCGCGACACCCCCGACCCGATCGGGGGCCATTTCGCCCGGGATGACGCGGGGGAGCCGACCGGTCTGCTCTACGAGACCGCGGCGACGCAGTACGCCTGGGCGCACCGCGACGAGACGACCACCGACGCCGACCGGGATGCCGACATCGATCGCGTCATCGAGGCCTACCTCGCCGCCGGGGTCACCGGAGCGATCGACATGGCCTTCGACGAGTTCGGGCTCGCGGCGCTCCAGCGCGCCCAGGAACGACACGGGGGAGAACTGCCGATCCGCGTCGCCGCCCACTGGATCATCAACAACACCGGCGATGACGACGCCAACCTCGCCCAGGTCGCGCGTGCGGCCGAGCTCGCCGACCACGATGCTTCGTCGTGGTTCCGGATCGTGGGCATCAAGCTGATCCTCGACGGAGTGATCGACGCGTGCACCGCCGCGATGCGGCATCCGTACGCCGACGGCACGAACGCCGAACCGATCTGGCCCGTCGCGCAGCTGAACCCCGTCGTCGCCGCCGCGGATGCCGCCGGCCTCCAGGTCGCGCAGCACGCGATCGGCGACTACGCGAGCGAGATCGCTCTCGACGCGCTCGAGCACGCCGTCGCCGTCAATGGGGAGAAGCCGCGCCGGCACCGCATCGAGCACCTCGAATACGCCGCCCCGGGAACCGCCGAGCGGATGGCGCGGCTCGGCGTCACCGCGTCGATGCAGCCCGTGCACAGCGATCCGGCGATCTTCGCGAACTGGGCCGAGATGCTCGGCGACGACCGGGTCGACCGTGCCTTCCCCTGGCCCGAGTACGAGGATGCCGGAGCGCTCCTCGCCTTCTCGACCGATGCGCCGACCGCCCCGCACGAGGCGCTCGCGAACATGTACGTCGCGTCGACCCGCGCTTCGGCGCTCGACCGGAGCGTCGCCGCGATCCACCCGCAGTTCGCGCTCCCCCTCGCCTCGGCGATCGGGCACGCGACGCGCGACGCCGCGGCATCCGTCGGCGACGGCGACTGGCGCGGCCGCATCGCCCCGGGCTTCGCCGCCGACCTGATCGTGCTCGACGCCGATCCGTTCGCCGAGGGACCCGAGTCCCTGCTCTCCGCGCACGTCGTCGAGACGATCGTGGCCGGGCGGACCCGCTACCGCGCGGAGGAGTGATCGCCGCTCACACCTGCCAGAAGTCCTCGAGTTCCCGGGCGAGACGCCGACCCTGCGCGTAGCCCCCGCGGGCCGCGGGCAGCCGGGTCGAAGGATCGAGCGCGTTCGCGTCGAAGACGTCACCGGAGCCTGCATCCGGGAAGACGGCCTCCACCGTGCTGCCGCCCGCGCGGAGCTCCTCGATCTGGGTCGCGAGATCCATTCCCCACGCGAGAGGCTGGCGTGATCTGCCGCTGAACGGCTCCAGGATGAGAACGCGCGAGAACCCCTCGGCGAGGTCGGCGTTCGAGCTGCGACGGTACCCGCCGTTGAGGTAGCGATCCTCGCCGATGCGGTACGGGGTCATGGCGGAGGTGCTCGCGGCCACCGCTTCCACCAGGTCGACGCCGCTGTGCCGGTCGAACACCACCGGCTCGCCGGTGCGGGCATCGACCGCCGGGATCAGCACGCGCTGCTCGGGCCACTCGTGACGGGGGAGGCGGGTCGACACGATCTGCCGCCACCGTGCGGCATCCGCTCCTTCCGATGTGTCGCGGTCGAGTGCGGCGGCGCCGATCCTCCGCCGCATGTCCGCCGCGTCGGCGGAAGACGCGATGATCGCGTCGGACCACGCCAGGTAGTCGGGTCCCGAGGTCACGGGGCGCCCCGCAGGCGTCGCGCCGCGCATCGGTCGCGCAACCTCAGCCACGATGGCCGCGTACAGCTCCGACGCAGGAGCCCCGCTGGTGATCTGCGCCGCGACGGTCGATCCCGCCGACGTGCCGACGATGAGGTCGGCCTCGGTGAGCTCGACGCCGCGGGAGGACAGACCGGCGATGAGGCCGAGCTGCCAGGCGTTGCCTGCCGCTCCGGCGCCGGCGAGAACGAGAGCGCGCGAGACGGCGCGAGGAGAAGAGGGAGTGATGTTCATGGGAGTCGCCTTTCGCGATGTGCGAGCGGGCGCTCCCTCGGGCGACGTTTCAGCCGAGCGATCGCGGACTTCCGGAGGAAGCGCCCACTGTGTTTCCTGCGTACATGGGTCGCACCTCCTCTCATCGAACGATCGTCGAACGGTAGCACGGCGAAAGAAAGACGGGCAATGCGGCCGGTCACTGGAGCACCACGAGCTCGCGCGTCGTCCTCGTCATCGCGACGTAGCGGTCGACGGCTCCGGTGAGATCGTCGCCGAGATCGTCCGGTCGGACCAGCGCCACCAGGTCGAACTCGAGTCCCTTCGCGCTTTCCGGCGTCAACGAGCGCACGCGAGCGGTCGCGGTGAAAGACGGATCGCCGATCACGCACGCGGTGCCCTCGGGGTGGGCGTCGAGCCAGGCGGACAGGACGCTGTCGCGCTCGGACAGCGGCGCGTATCCGACCGGTATGCCGCTCTCGCGCACCGATGTCGGCACATTGGCGTCGGGGATCGCCCGGCGGATGATCGGCGCGGCGGCCTCCATGACCTCGCGGGGTGTGCGGTAGTTCACGCTCAGGGGTGCGATTCTCGCTCCGCTGACGCCCACCCGCGCGAGCCGAGCCTCCCAGCTCTCGGTGAACCCGTGCCGTGCCTGTGCGCGGTCGCCGACGATCGTGAAACTCCGCGACGGGCAGCGTGCGACGAGCATCCGCCATTCCGCGTCGGTCAGCTCCTGGGCCTCGTCGACGACGATGTGCGCGAAAGGTCCGGCCAGCTCGTCCGGAGCCGCCGGCGGGACTCCGTCGGCGCCCGCGAGGACGTTCCGCGCATCCTGGCCTCTGAGAAGCGACATGACCTTCATGTCGCTGTCATCGCTCTCGATCAGGTGGTCGATCACGTGGGACATCTGATCCTCCGCCGAGGCGACGGCGGCCTGGCGGCGATGCTCCTGACGGACGCTCTCCGGATCGCCGAACCGCCGATGCGCCGCGTCCAGCAAGGGCAGATCGGACACTGTCCAGGCCTCCGCATCGTCCCTCTGGAGCAGAGCGATCTCGGCAGTCGTCAGCGCCGGCGCGCATCGCTGCAGGAAGGCGGGCGATGTCCATAGGCGGGCGACGACGGATGCCGGTGACACCAGCGGCCAGGCGCGGACGAAGGCGCCGGTGAGCTCGTCGTCCTGACGCAGCCAGCGCCGTACGACATGCGGAGGAACGTCATCGTCATCGATCTGGTCGACCAGCAGTTCGAGGATCTCCTCCCAGACCTCGTCGCGCGCCTCGTTGTGAGGGGATGCCGGGTCTGCGGCCGAGAAGAGAGCCGCCCACTCCTCGCGGCTCAGCCACAGATCGGCCCACGGCGATTCGATGCGCATGGCGTGCTGCGGCGGGCGCTCGAACTCCGTTGCGGCGGCGGCGGTGACGGCCTGCGGATCGAGTCGCGCCTTCAACGCCGCGACCTGTGGATCCGTCTCCTGGCGGACTGCGGCCCCCTCGGGTGTGAGATCGCGCAGTGTGGTCATCCGCACGGCGTCCTCGCCGAGGCTGGGCAGCACGTCCTCGACGTAGGCGAGATAGTGCGCGTTCGGCCCGACCAGCAGCATGCCGCCGCCGCCCTGCGTGAGCCGGGGCTCGGCGTAGAGGAGCTGCGCGGCGCGGTGCAGGGCCACGACCGTCTTGCCCGTGCCCGGTCCGCCATCGACGACCAGTGCGCCGCGGGAAGGAGTGCGGATGATCGCATCCTGATCTGCCTGGATCGTCGCCAGCACGTCGCGCATCTTCGCCGTCCGGTGACGGGCGAGCCCCGCGATGAAGGCGGACTGGTCATCGAGCGAAGCGGCGTTCTCGAATCCGTCCGGCGACAGGGCCTCGTCCCAGTAGTCGCTGATCCGTCCGTCCGTCCAGCGGTAGCGACGACGCGAGACGATCCCGCGAGGATCCTCCATCGTCGCGGCGAAGTAGGGTTCGGCCGCAGGCGCGCGCCAATCGACGAGCAGCCGTGCGCCGTCGGCGGCAGCCAGACCCGTGCGGCCGATGTAGATCGGAGGGCCGTCCTTCGGCGTCATCCGCCCGAGGCAGACATCGAGACCGAAGCGGTCGAGCACCCGCAGCCGACTGCTGAGCCGGCGGATCTCCAGATCGCGGGCCACGGCATCGCCGCCGAGGTGGGCGGTGTGTCGGCGCACCTCGGCGAGGCGGGCCGAGGTCTCCTCGCGCTGGAGCTGGAGAGTGTCCGCGATGCGACGGAGATGCGCGCGGTCGGCGTCGATGAGTGGGGCAGCGGCCTTCGCCGCCAGATTGGCGGGGAGCTGGAAGGGGTCGATGGGCATGGATCTCCTTCGCGTTCGAGCGTCGATCGCACGAGCGAGGGTCGATTCTGCCCCACGACGGGGGCCTTGCGGCAAGCCCCCACCCCGGCGATATCCTGGAAATGCGGGAGGGGACGGTCGTCAGCGCTGGCGCTCGATCATCTCGGAGAGTGCTTTCGCATCGTGCGGCGCGTGGCCCCGAGCGTCGTTGTCGAAGTATACGAAGGCGTCTCTGCGGATCCCGTCCGTGCCGATCGTCGTCCAGTCGGTTATCTGGTCGGCCCAGTCGCTGAGCTGCTTCGGTGTGTAGCCGCTGTGATAGAGCTCTTCCGCGCCGTGAAGTCTCACGTACACGAAATCGGCTGTGACCGCGTCGAAGCGCGGCCATCGACCTGCGGTGTCCGCGATCGTCAGTGCCACCCCGTGATCGTGCAGCAGGCGCGTGCACCGCTCGTCGTCGAACGTCGCGGACCGGGGCTCCAGCGCATATCGCAGGGGCTGATCTTCCTCCGCGTCGAGCCAGGCGCGCCCGTCCAGGCGTTCGTCGTGGCGCCGCGCGATCTCAGCTGCCTCGCCGGTCGTGCGGGGGAGCGACGTCAGGAACCGGTCCAGGACGTCCGGATCGAACCGCTGCCGCTCCGGCAGCTGCCACAGGATCGGCCCGAGCTGCGCGCCGAGCGCGAGCACACCCGAGGCGAAGAAGTTGGCGAGGGCCTGCTCGACGTTCTCGAGACGCAGCATGTGCGAGATGTAGCGAGATCCCTTGACCGCGAACACGAACTCCGGCGGGACACTGTCGCGCCAGCGCCGGTAGCTCTCGGGGCGCTGGAGCGAGTAGAACGAGCCGTTGAGTTCCACGGTGGAGAACTGCTCTCCGATATACGCGAGCTCCCGTCGCTGTGGAAGGCCCTCGGGGTAGAAATCTCCCCGCCAGCGTGCGTAGCGCCATCCGGACACGCCGACTCGAGTTGTGCCGAGGGCGGACTTCTCGCTCGAGTGAGCCGGGTGCATGCGGACACGATAGAGCTGCGGCATGTCGGCAGCCAGCGCGTTGACCGGAGGGGCGCTGCGCGCTAGCCGGCACAGGGCGATGCGCCGTGAGCGATGAGGAGTCCGGCGGGTCCTGACGGAGGTATGCCCTCCCGACAGGCCCCGCCCCAGACGGTGTCGTCGAGAGGGCCACCGCCCTTCCCGGACGGTTGGGGAGGCGGCGAAGATATCGCTGCACTCATCGGCTGATCCCCAGACTCAGCCCTTGTAGCCCCCGCTACACATAGCAGAGTACATCGATTTTGTCTTGTCCACCATTTGGGGGACAAAGAAATTTTCGAATCTTCATCGAACCAGACACCGGTTGTCTTCTCGACGCCACTGCCTAAGGTGGAAACATGGACAGACTGCTCGTTCTCCCGGCTCAGGTCGCGATCCCGCACGGCCACCGAGTCGAGGTGATCGAGCAGAACGATCTGCTCACCGAAGGACCCGTGGTCCTCGCCGTCGTCGACCTCGACACGGGCATCCGCTATCAACGCTCGGATGAGCTGCACGGCGATTTCACGCGCTGGATCGGTCGAGTCCTGGAGTGCACGGTGAGGATCGGCGGTGGGGGGCGCACGGTGCTGCGCGTCGATCCGCTCGGACAGGGCTCTGCCGGGGCGAAGGGGGCGCTGCACGGCGCCGATGTCGCCGCGGACGCGGCGAAGGCCGAGGCCGGCCGGTGGGGCGGCACGGACCGCCCGCCGGTGGAAGAACCCGAACGGTTCTGGTGAACTCCGCGCGGTGCTCATCAGCGGAAGTCCCGGGATCGATGTGTGAGTCCGGTGCGCAGATCTTCGAAGGCGTCGGCGAGCACGTTCACGACGCCCTCCTCTGAACGCTCCAGGATGCCGCGGATGATGAGCGCCGGCGAGTCGCGGGCCACGCGTCGATAGCGGTTCCACACGCCCGTCGAACAGACGACGTTCACCAGGCCGCTCTCATCTTCCAGGTTCATGAACGTGATACCGGAGGCTGTCGCCGGTCGTTGACGGTGAGTGACGAGGCCGGCGACCTCGATGCGCCGGCCGGACTCGTGACTCCGCAGATCGACGGCGGTCAGGACGCCCCGCTCGTGCAGCGCCTCGCGGAAGTGGGCCATCGGGTGATCATCGGTCGACACTCCGGTCGCCCAGAGGTCGGCGGAGAGCCGCTCATAGCTGGTCTGATCGGCGAACAGCGGCGGCTGCACGGCGACGGAGGTGCCCGGGAGGAAGCGCGACCGGTCATCGGCCGCCGCGCCCGCGAGCCAGATCGCCTCTCGCCGCTCCAGTCCGAGGCAGGTGAACGCACCGGCGGTGGCGAGAGCCTCCAGCTGTGCGGCGGTGGCATCCGTGCGCCGCACCAGATCGTGCAGGTCGCGGTAGAGGCCGTTCGCCTCGCGCTCGGCGACGATCCTCTCCGCCAGGGCGTCCCCGATCCCGCGGATGCCGCTGAGCCCCAGCCGTACGGCATAGGCGCCGTCTCTGCGATGGGCCTCCGAGACATCGGGGGCGTCCCTGTCGAAACGGAGCGTCGGCGGCTGCGGGGTGACGAGGCAGTCGTCCAGCCCGGTGGGTCTGCGCACTGCCGGTCCAGCGAGGGGCTCCAGCGTCTCGGTGGCACCCGAGAGATGCAGATCGGGACGACGGACCTCGACGCCGTGCCGCCGGGCGTCCGCGGTCAGCGTCGAGCCGGAGTAGAAGCCCATCGGCTGCGAGCGCAGGAGCCCGGCGAGGAACGCCGCGGGGTAGTGCAGCTTCAGCCAGGAGCTGGCATAGACGAGCAGGGCGAACGACAGCGAATGGGACTCCGCGAAACCGAAGTTCGAGAACGCCTGGATCTGCGCGTAGATGCGATCCGAGGCCTCGGTGTCGAGCCCGCGCCTGGCCATCCCCGCGTACAGCTTCTCCCGCACCCGCTCGATCTTCTCCAGCCCCCGCTTGGAGCCCATGGCCCGACGCAGCAGATCGGCCTCATCGGCCGTGCAGTCGCCGACCGCCGTGGCCATCTGGATGAGCTGCTCCTGGAAGATCGGAACCCCCAGGGTGCGCTTGAGGATCGGTTCGAGATCGCTGTGCGGGTAGGGGATGGGGAAGTCCACCGGTTCCTCGCCTCGGAGGGCTCGCTCCCTGTTCTCCTCGTCGATGCGGTCCTTCGCCATCTTGCGTCGGACGAACGGATGCACGGCCCCGCCCTGGATGGGACCGGGGCGGATGAGGGCGATCTGGATGGTGAGGTCGTAGAAGCTGCGCGGCTGCAGGCGGGGGAGCAGACCGATCTGCGCGCGGGACTCGACCTGGAACACCCCGATCGAATCGGCACGGCAGAGCATGTCGTAGACGGCGCGCTCCTCTTTGGGAAGCGTCTCGAGCGTCCATTCCTCGCCGGTCGCCTCGCGGATCATGTCGAAGCAGTGCTGGAGCGCGGCGAGCATCCCCAGGCCCAGCAGATCGAACTTCACCAGCCCCATGAAGGCGGCATCGTCCTTGTCCCACTGGATCACGGTGCGGTTCTCCATGCGGGCATGCTCGACGGGCACGACCTCGCCGACCGGACGCGCCGTGAGCACCATGCCACCGGAGTGGATGCCGAGGTGGCGCGGCGCCTTCAGCAGCTCGCCCGCGTAGGCGAGCACGTTCTCGGGGATGTCGTGCCCCTCGGACGCCTCGAGACCCGTGCTCCAGCCGTCGACCTGTCGGGACCAGGCATCCTGCTGGCCAGGGGAGTGGCCCAGAGCCCTGGCCATGTCTCGCACGGCGTTCTTCGGGCGGTACTGGATGACATTCGCCACCTGTGCCGCGCGCTCCCTGCCGTACTCGCCGTACACCCACTGGATGATCTCCTCCCGGCGACGGGAGTCGAAGTCCACATCGATGTCGGGCTCCTCGGTGCGGGTGGTGGCGAGGAACCGCTCGAAGGGGAGGCCGTAGAGGATGGGGTCGACGGCGGTGATGCCAAGCAGGTAGCAGACCGCGCTCGCCGCGGCGGATCCCCGCCCCTGGCAGAGGATGCCGCGCCGTTTCGCCTCCGAGACGATGCCGTGCACGATGAGGAAGTAGCCGGGGAAGTCCTTCTCCTCGATGACGTCGAGCTCCCGCTCGATCCGGCGGTGCCCGTCGTCGTTCAGCCGTGGATACTTCGACGGCACGGCCTCCCACACCAGCTGCCGCAGCCAGCTCATCGGCGTGTGCCCCTCGGGCACCTTCTGCTTCGGCAGAGCCGGGCGCGCGAGCCGCAACGGAAAGGCGGATGCCGCGGCCAGCTCGAGGCCGTACGAGATCGCGCCCGGGTAGCGCTGGAAGCGCGCCGACATCTCCGCTCCGCTGCGCAGATGCGCGCCGCCGTGCGCGGGGAGCCAGCCGTCGAGCTCGTCCATGCTGCGCACTGCCCGCACTGCGGCCACCGCCTCGGCGAGCGGCGCCTGCGCGGGACTGGCGTAGTGCACATTGTTCGTCGCCACCACGGGCAGCCGCATCCGCCGGGCGAGCTCGGCGAGGGTGTCGTTGCGACGGGTGTCCTGCGGATCCCCGTGGTCGAAGAGCTCGACGGCGATGTGGTCGGCACCGAACAGGTCGACGAGCTTCCGGAGCGGCGTCGCGGCATCGCCGACCTCGAGCCCCTGACGCACCGCGCCCTTGCGGCATCCGGTCAGGATCGTCCAGTGGCCGCCCGCGCTCGCCGCGAGCTCGTCGAGGTCGTAGACCGGTCGTCCCTTCTCGCCTCCGCGCAGCTGGGCGGTGGTGATCGCCCCGGAGAGACGGTGATAGCCCTCCATCCCGCGGGCGAGCACCAGCAGATGCTCGCCCACGGGGTCGGGGCTGCCCCGCTGCGGGGCGGGAAGGTCGAGGGAGAGCTCTGCGCCGTACACCGTCTGCAGCGGCGTCTTCATGAGTTCGGCCTGATCCGCGAAGCGGGCGGCGCCGTAGAAGCCGTCATGGTCGGTGAGCGCGAGAGCGGTGAGGCCGAGGCGCTCGGCCTCGGCGAGGAGATCTTCCGGGGCGGAGGCGCCGTCGAGGAACGAGTACGAGGAGTGCGCGTGCAGCTCGGCATAGGGCACCGCATCGACCGGGCGCGATATCCCGGTGACGGGTGTGCGCTGCCGGCGGCGGCTCACCGGTCCGGGGTCGGGCCGCGACGCGGGCGGTTCGATGTTCTGCCGCGGGGGCGGCTCTTCTCCGCTGAGGGTGCGCTCCAGCTCGCTCCAGGTCTGCGGCGGATTGTGCCAGCCCATCAGCGATACCTTCCCTCGACCCACCAGCGCTCGCCGGCACGGAAGACGAGCCAGGCGCGGTCGTGGTCGTCGACGATCTGGAGTCGATGCCCCCGTCTGCCTCCGTCGGGCGTCCAGCGGCGCTCGTGCACGGGCCAGGGGCCGGCCCAGCCCTGCACGTCGACGCCGTCGATGCGGGCGGGCTCGTGGGAGAGGGCTCCGCGTTCGTCGATGCTGATCGAGGACCCGTCGGCGGCGAGCACCCCGATGGGGCGCGGCGGCAGGAAGACCTCGGCGGGGAGGGGATCGGGCAGACTGCCCGGCCATGGGGAACCGGGGTCGCGAGGCGGGACCGGCCGCTCGCCCCAGGGGGTGAGCACCTGACGCTCGGCGAGCCAGCGGCCGCCCGCGAGCGCGGCGGTCACCACGCCCTGATGGCCCAGCATCGTCTGCACACGGGACACCGCGTGGTGCAGCCGCTCATCGGTGCCGGATCCGAAGAGGCCGGGCTGGTGGTGGGCGGCATCGTCGACGGCGACCGGGACGATGCGCACCGCCATGATGCCTCCGAACGCGCGAGCCTCGTCGACGGGCTCCTTCGCCGATTCCGCGGCCAGCGCCTCCAGCTGCCAGCGCACACGATCGACGAGGTCGGAGGCGTCGAAGCAGGTCGGATGCAGCCAGGTGCGGGAGAAGACCGCCCCGTTGTCGTCGGTCATGTCGATCCGCACCTCGGTGCAGACGACCGAGGCGTCTCCGAGGGCGAGCAGCACCGCATCCGCCGTCTGCCGCACGGCGAAGGCGACCTGATCGGTTCCGCCCAGCGGCGATTCGAACTCGATGTTCCGCACCAGCTCGGGGTCGGGCGGGCGCGGGGTCAGCGGGCGGGAATCGGCGCCGGAGGCGAGCGCATGCAGACGGGCGCCGTGCTCGCCGAAGCGGTCGCGCACGTCGAGCGGCGCGAGCGCGGTGAACTCGCCGAGGGTGCGCACGCCGAGGCGGACGAGGAGGCCGGCGATCTGCTCGTCGCGCAGCACCTGCACGGGGTAGGGCGCGAGGAACTCCTGCGAGCGTCCCGGGGGGACGACGGTGCAGGCGTCGCGGCCCCGGGCGGCGATCTCGGCGGTGAAGGGCCCGTCGGCGACGCCGATGCGCACCTCGGGCAGCCCTGCGTCCGCCAGCACGGCGGCGAGGGCGGCGGCTGCCTCGGCCTCTCCGCCGTGATAGCGGGAGATGCCCCTGGCGCGGAGGATCGCGAGCCCCGGGCGCAGCAGGGTCACGCCGGGGGCGTGCTTCTCGATGAGCTGCAGCACGGGGAGGAATGCGCGTTCGTCGCGGGCGGGGTCGTGCGGGAGCACCCGCAGCGAGGAGAGATGCCCCTGCGCGATGCGGCGGCGTTGCCCCGTGCGCACCCCGTGCTCTCTGGCAGAGGCCGTGCAGGCGACGATCGTGTTCGCCTGCACCAGCGCGGTGGGCGGATGCGGGGGAGGCCCGCCCAGAGCGGCGCGCAGCGGCCAGTCCGGGAACCAGAGGACGAGGACGCGGAGGGGAGCGTTCATCCGGCCTCCGCCCAGTGCAGGAGCTCCGGCGGAGCGCCATCGTCGACCACGGACCTGCCGGATGCCGGTCTGCTGGAGGGGGCAGGCTCGACGCCGAGCGAGGGCAGCGCGGTGAGCTCCGCCGCCGCTGCCTCGATGGCACCATGGCCGCCGGGCAGCTGCACGCGCACGCTCGAGGGCCGGGGACTGTGCCGGGTCGTGGCGGTCACCGTCACGGTGCAGTCGGAGAGCAGTCCCCAACCCGCGCCGAGGCCGTGCCAGTGCGGGTCGTGGATGCGGATCGTGCCCTCGCTCTGCGGCCACCTCTCTGCCCCGCGCGATCCCGCGGCGGGGTTCTCCGTGACGAGCAGCGTGCATCCGCGGTCGCGCAGACGCGCGCTCAGACGGGAGACGTCGGCGTCACGCGCCCGGGTGCCGGGGTTCACGACGATCAGGGGGACGACCTCGGCCAGAGCGGAGGTCGCCGCGAGCCAGCGCTCGCCGGGCGCGGGCACGAGGATGAGGCGGGCCAGATCGATGCCGAAGGCGGCGGCGGCCTCGACGCCGAGCGTGGGCATGCCGACCACCGCGCACCAGTGCCCTTTCTTCGAGGCCGCACTCAGCAGGGCGAGCACGAGACTCGGCGAGGGGGAGACGGTGTAGGCCGTGCCGGTCTGCAGCCCCTCTTCGGGCAGCAGTGCGGCGAGGGAGGGGTCGAGCGGGAGCAGCGCATGCTCACTGCGGCGCCGCTGCATCCTGCTGATCTCGCGGCGCAGACGCAGCACCTCTCCGGCGCGAGTATCGCTGGTCGGAGAGAGCGCGGTCACCGCATCGAGCCCGATCCCCATGCATCCATCCTCGAAGATATGTACGAATAAATCAAGTGGCACTGATGACGCTAGTTCGTACATCGGACATCCCGAGATCGACCGCGAGGAACGGTTATCCACACCCCGAGCGCACGGCATCCGCGGATCTCCTAACCTGCCGGGATGGATCCCCGGCTCGTGCTCGTCGCCCTCGCGCACGGCGCGCTGGTGGGGGTCGGAGCATGGCTGATCGTGATCGACGTCCGCACGCATCGTCTCCCGAACCGGATCGTTCTGCCGACGCTGGTGGCGCTGCTCGTGCTCGTCGCGATCGACACCGTCGCCACAGGCGCGAGCGGCCCGATGATCCGCGCCCTGATCGGCATGCTCGTCCTCGGTGGGTTCTACACCCTGCTCCGTCTGATCAGCCGGTCGGGGATGGGCGGCGGCGATGTGAAGCTCGCCGCGGTGATCGGCCTCGTCCTGGGGTGGCACGGCTGGTCGGAGCTGGTGATCGGCGCGGCATCCGCCTTCGTGCTCGGATCCGTGTACGCCCTCGCGCTGATCCTGCTGCGGCGCGCGGACGGCGCGACCCGCATCGCGTTCGGCCCGTGGATGATCGCCGGTGCCGTGGTCGGCGTCTTCCTCGGGTGAGGGGCTACGCTGAACGCATGGCACTCGCACGACTTCACGGCGGCCCGCTCGACGGGCAGATCATCCCCCTCGGCGACGCGGACGACAAGCTGATCGTCCCCTACAGCGAGACGCAGGTGGTGTACAACCGCCGCGGCGAGCCCCAGAACACGGGGCCGGAAGACGGTCCCACCGAGATCGACTACTGGTTCGACGAAGCCCTCGAGGACCTCACCCTCAACGATGACGACTGAGCCGTCCCGCACGGTCGAGGTCGAGCGCAAGTACGACGTCGACGTCGAGACGCCGCTTCCGGACTGGAGCGCGGTACCGGGCGTCGATGCGGTGTCGACCGGAGAGGTCAGGGCGCTGGACGCCCGCTACTTCGACACCGCGGACGGTGCGCTCGCCCGATCCGGGGTCGCGCTCCGACGGCGCACCGGAGGCCCCGATGAGGGCTGGCACGTCAAGGGACCCCGGCAGGGCGACGGACGTCTGGAGCTCGGCTGGCCCCTCGCGGACGGCGACGAGCTCCCCGACGCCGTCGCCGACACCGTCTCCTCCTGGACGACCGAGCCTCTGACTCCACTCGCCCGCATCGAGAACGACCGCACCGCGTACCTGCTCACCGGCAGCGACGGGGTCGTGGCGGAGTTCGTCGACGACCGCGTGCGCGCGACCGATCTGCGCCGTGGCACACAGCGCGAATGGCGGGAGTGGGAGATGGAACTCGGCCCGGCGGCACCCGCAGACGAGGACGGCCGCGAGGCGTTCTTCGCCGCCGTCGAACGAGCGGTGCACGCCGCCGGAGGCCGCGACGCCTCTTCCGGTTCCAAGCTCGCTCGCGCCCTCGGCTTCTAGTCGGCTCCGGTGGCGTCCGCAACCCTGTTCCGCGATCGCGCGACCTCTGCTGGAGTGGCACCATGAGCCGACCGCCCGTGCTTCGATCGCTGCAGACGGTCGTCCCCGACACCGTCCTCCGCCAGGACGGCATCCGCGACATCTTCGCGGCCCAGCGCGATCTCGGGCGGCTCGCGCAGCGGATCGTGGCCACCTCGTTCAACGTCTCCGGGATCGACACCCGGCACACGGTGATCGATGAATTCTCACCTGAGAGCGACACGCCCGAACCCCTCTTCTACGACCGCAGGACCGGCGCGCTGCTCGAGCCGGGGACGAAGGCGCGCAACGAGGTGTACGCGCGCGAGGCCGGACGGCTCTTCGTCGATGCGGCTCGGCGTTCGCTCGACGCCGATCCCGACATCGCCGCCGCGGATGTGACGCACGTGATCACGGTCTCCTGCACGGGGTTCCACGCGCCGGGGCCGGACTACGAGATCGTCCGGGCGCTCGGCCTCTCCGACGGCGTGCAGCGCTATCACCTCGGATTCATGGGCTGCTATGCCTCGATGCCGGCGCTCCGGGCAGCCGCCCAGTTCTGCGCGGCTGATGAGAACGCGGTGGTCCTGATCGTCAGCGTGGAGCTGTGCACGCTGCACCTGCGCTCGTCGGAGGACCCCGACACGATCGTCTCGACGTCTCTGTTCGCCGACGGCGGCGCCGCGGGCATCGTGACGGCACGCGACCTCCCGACCCCGGTCACGGCGCTCCGTCTCGACCGCTTCCACACGGCGATCGCCCCGGAAGGCGAGTCGTCGATGGCCTGGACGATCGGCGACACCGGATTCGAGATGATCCTCGCCGCGACGGTCCCGCACATCATCGGCGACGCGATCATCGGGGCGCTGCGGCCGCTGTTCGCCCCGGAGAGCGGGCCGGCCGCGGCCTTCGACGACGATGCCGTGGGCGACGCGGTCGAGCACTGGGCGATCCATCCCGGCGGGCGCAGCATCCTCGACCGCATCCAGGAGAAGCTGCACCTCAGCGATTCGCAGCTGCGTCCGGCCAGAGAGGTCCTGCGCGAGAACGGCAACATGTCGAGCGCGACCGTGCTCTTCGTGTTGAAGAGGATCCTCGACGAGGAAGGCGTCAGGCCGGGGGAGCGCGTCTCGGCGATGGCCTTCGGTCCGGGGCTGACGGCGGAGAGCGCGCTGATGACCGTCGTGGCGCCGGTCGCGCCGTGACCGCCCGACTCTCGACTCGCGACCTCGCCGTCCGGGAGCTGATGGACGACCCGGATTGCGACCGGCGGATGCTGGAGCGCACCTACCACCGCTTCGCCGCGGTGAATGCCGTCGTGTCACGGCCCGGGGCGATCTACCGCCGCGACATCCGTCCGCGCGCAGAGGCCGGCCGGCCGTTGCGGATCCTCGACATCGGCGCCGGCGGGGGCGATCTCTGCCGTCTCATCGCGCGTCGGATGCGCCGTGATCGGCACGCGGCCGACATCACCGCCCTCGACGCCGACGAGCGGGCGATCTCCTGGGCGTCGGCCCACGACGAGGGCGCAGGGGTGCGCTACATGCATGCGACCACGCAGGAACTCGTCGCGGCAGGCGAGCAGTTCGACGTCATCGTGTCCAACCACGTCCTCCATCACCTCACCGACGCGGAGCTGCAGGCGGTGCTCGCCGACTCCCGGCGGCTGCTGGCTCCCGGAGGCCTGATCGTCCATCACGACATCGCCCGTGCTCGTGCGGCTTACGCCCTGTTCTCGATCGCGACCGCGCTGCTGGGCTGGAATCTGCTCGCCGGCTCGTTCATCCGTGTCGACGGTCTGATCAGCATCCGCCGTTCCTATACGGTCGCAGAGATCTCCGCGGCGGCACCGGAGGGGTGGGTCGCCCGACGCCGTTTTCCGTTCCGGATCGAACTGCGTGGGCAGGACTGACCGCGACCGCGCCGTCGACGCACGAGGGCCCGGATGCGGAATCGCACCCGGGCCCTCGTCGCGGTGATCGCGTCAGAAGTTGATCATGTGACCGGCGAGGCCGTGGAAGCCCTCTTGCAGGGCCTCCGACAGCGTCGGGTGCGTGTGCACGTTGCGGGCCAGCTCGAGAGCCGTGAGGTCCCACTTCTGCGCGAGCGTCAGCTCGGGGAGGAGCTCCGCCACATCCGGACCGATCATGTGAGCGCCGATGAGCTCGAGGTGCTCGGCGTCGGCGATGAGCTTCACGAAGCCGACGGGCTCGCCGAGACCGTGCGCTTTGCCGTTGGCCATGAACGGGAAGCTGACGACCTTGATGTCGCGGCCCTCGTCCTTGGCCTGCTGCTCGGTGAGACCGAACGACGCGACCTGCGGCGAGCAGAACGTCGCGCGGGGCATCATGCGGTAGTCGCCGAGAGTCATGGTCTCTGCCTTGCCGATGGTCTCGGCGGCGACGACGCCCTGCGCCTCCGCCACGTGCGCGAGCTGCAGCTTGGCGGTGACATCGCCGATCGCGTAGATGCCCTCGACGTTCGTGCGCATGTGGTCGTCGATGTCGATCGCACCGCGCTCGGTGAGCTTGACGCCGGTCGCGTCGAGGCCGAAGCCCTCGGTGTTGGGGGCGAAGCCGACCGACATGAGCACCTTGTCGGCCTCGATCGACGCCTGCTGGCCGTCCTTGCCCGTGTAGGTGACCGTGACGGACGAGCCGTTGTCGACGACGGTCTCGACCTTGGTCGAGGTGAGGATGTCGACGCCGTAGTTCTTGTACTGCTTCGTGATCTCCTTCGACACGTCGGCATCCTCGTTGGGGAGGGCGCGGTCGAGGAACTCGATGATGGTGACCTTCACGCCGTAGTTCGTCATCACGTAGGCGAACTCCATGCCGATGGCGCCGGCGCCGACGATGACGATCGACGTGGGCAGCTCGCGGCTGAGGATCTGCTCCTCGTACGTGACGATGTTCTCGCTCAGCTCGACACCCGGGAGCAGGCGCACCCGCGAGCCGGTGGCGATGATCGCGTTGTCGAACGTGACCTCTTCGGTGGAGCCGTCGGCCTTCGCGACCGAGATCGCCTTCGGGCCAGTGAAGGTGCCGCGGCCGTCGTACTCGGTCACCTTGTTCTTCTTCATCAGGAAGTGGATGCCCTTGACGCGGCCGTCGGCGACCACGCGGCTGCGATCGAAGGCCTTGCCGTAGTCGATCGTGAACTCACCGGAGATGCCGAAGAAGTCGGCCTTGTGGTTCAGGGTGTGAGCCAGCTCCGCATTCTTGAGGAGCGCCTTGGAGGGGATGCAGCCCACGTTGAGGCAGACACCGCCCCAGTACTTCTCTTCGATGATGGCCGTGGAGAGGCCGAGCTGTGCGCTGCGGACAGCGGCGACGTATCCACCAGGACCGGCACCGAGGATGACGACATCGTAATGGGGCATGAGTTAAGCCTATCGCTCCGAGGAGGCGTCGGAACCGGCCTCGGCGCGGCCTCGGCGACCGCGCACCGACAGCCAGACGGCGACCCCGACGGCGACCAGGATCCCGACGATCGAGATCACCCAGATCCAGGCGGTGGAGCCGGACTCCTCGGTCGCGTCGGGCGCCGACGTGATCGTCGCCTCGGGCGTCGCGGACGCCTCTTCGCTGGGTGCCGCACTGGTCGGCGCCGCGCTGGGCTGCTCGGAGGGAGCGGCCTCGGAGCCGGTCGTCACGGTGAAGTAGTACTCGTCGGACGTCGGGTGCCCGTCGCTCGAGACGACTTTCCAGATCACGTGGTACTGCCCCGCGGGGGCGGAGGAGACGAGCGGCTGCGTCACCACGGCGCCGTCGACCGTCGCCGGACCGTCGGTCACGGTGTTGCCGTCGGGATCCGTCACCACCACTTCGGTCGCGCCCTCGCCCTCGATGAGCTTGGCGCTGAAGGTGAGCGTCAGCTCGGCAGGAAGCACCTCGACCTCGCTGTCGGCCGCCGGCGACGACGAGACGAGCGCGTCGTGGGCGGATGCCGAGAGCGGGGACAGGAGTACGAGGAAGGCCGCGAGAAGTGCAGCGGCGAGGGCGACGGGCGCGGCGGAGCGGCGCAGGGCTGTGGTCTTCACAGGTTCAGCCTAGGAATCGCCGGTATGTGACGGCTGAGTGTGAACGCGGCCTCCCGCGAGCCCCTCGGCATCCGTTAGTCTGGACAACCAGGAGGGCACAGTGACTGACAGCGACAGCCGACCGGCCGGAGAAGCCGCGATCCACCGCTCTGGCGAGCAGAGACACGACGTGACGCAGACGTTCGGACACGATTCGGACCTGTCGTTCGTGCCGTTCGGCGTGGAGCTCACCGATGTCGAGCAGACCGCGATCGCGGCGCTGCCGACGGGATCGGCTCTGCTGCTGGTCCGCTCCGGCGCTCTCGCCGGCGCCCGGTATCTCCTCGACACCGACGTGACGACCGTGGGTCGTCACCCCGAGGCCGACATCTTCTTCGACGACGTGACCGTGTCGCGTCGTCATGCCGAGATCACCCGCACCGGCACGACGTTCGAGATCATCGACCAGCGGTCGCTCAACGGCACCTACGTCAACGGCGAGCGCGTCGACCGCAGCACGCTGGTCGACGGTTCCGAGCTGCGCGTCGGCAAGTTCCGTCTGAACTTCTTCGCATCGCCCCACGATCGCCAGGCGGCGAACGCCTGATGGCGGCCACTCCCGCCCGCGAACGCTCAGCGTCCGCGGGCCTGCTGAGTATCGGTCAGGTGCTCGCGCGTCTCACTCCGGAGTTCCCCGACCTGACCTCCAGCAAGCTGCGATTCCTCGAGGTGCAGGGCATCGTCAGTCCCTCGCGAACCGAGTCCGGCTACCGCAAGTTCTCGGCGGCCGACATCGAACGGCTCCGTCTCGGCCTCACCCTGCAGAGGGATCACTACCTTCCGCTGAGCGTCATCCGCGAGCAGCTCGACGACGCGGCGGGGGAGACATCGCTCGCGCCGCCTCCGTCGATCACGCCGACCCCGCGCCGCTACCGGCGCGCCGAGCTCCTCGCGGCCGCCGGAGCAGGACCCCAGCTGCTGAACGACGCCATCAGCACCGGCGTCATCACCGCGCAGGAGAACTACCCCGAGGCGACGGTCACGCTGCTGCGCGGCCTCGTCGCGCTGGACCGTCACGGCATCGAGCCGCGACACCTGCGCTCGCTGCGCCAGGGAGCCGAGCGCGAGGTCGCGCTCATCGAATCGGCGATGTCGTCGCTGCTGCGTCGGACCGATGCCGCGTCGCGCGCGAAGGCGAGCGAACTGGCACCCGAGCTGGCGTCGAAGATCGACGAAGTGCGCACGCTCTTCGTCAAGGACGCGCTGTCGCGGGCGCTTTCGTAACGAACTGATTGCGACACACCTTCGGTGTCCCACGGATGTCATTGCCGGTGCCCGGGCACTGCTCTACCGTGGAGATAACCGTTCCAGGGAGGATTTCAGATGAATGCGGATGAGCTCACAGGCGACCCGCGGTTCGTACCCGAACTCCTCTTCACGGACGGTCTCCCGGCCATGGATGACGAGGTCGGCTACCGCGGCGCAGTCGCCGCTCGTGCCGCCGGCATCACCTATCGCCAGCTGGACTACTGGGCACGCACCGAGCTGGTCGAGCCGACCGTCCGCGGCGCGAGCGGCTCCGGTTCGCAGCGGCTCTACGGCTTCCGCGACATCCTGGTCCTGAAGCTCGTCAAGAGCCTGCTCGACACCGGCATCTCGCTGCAGCAGATCCGCACGGCGGTCGAAGAGCTGCGTCGCGCCGGCATCCGTGATCTGGCCGGCACCACGCTGATGAGCGACGGCGCCTCCGTGTACCTGTGCACGTCGAACGATGAGGTCATCGACCTCGTCAGCCGCGGCCAGGGCGTGTTCGGCATCGCCGTCGGCAAGGTGCTCCGCGAGGTGGAGTCGACGCTCGTCGCGTTCGACCCGACCGCGCCGGACCCCGTCGACGAGCTCTCGGCGCGCCGCTCGAAGCGCTCCGCCTGATCCTTCGCATCTCACGAGAAACGGCCACCCTCCGGAGAGGGTGGCCGTTTCTGTGAGACGGAGCGTCAGACCGTCTCGGGAAGCGCGATGCGCCCGGTGCGGATGATCCGGTCGAGCAGCTGATCGAAGTCGGCGGCGAGCTCCTGCGCGGAGTCTCCCGGCCAGATGTGCAGCGGCTTCGCGGCGCCCTGCGCCTGCTGCAGCGAGGTCCGCTCCGGGAGCTGCGGCGCGAGCACGAGAGGCCCGAACATGTCGCGGAGCTCCTTGATGCGGAACTGGTGCTCGATGGACTGCGGACGCACGCGGTTCACGACGATGCCGAGCGGCTGCAGACGAGGGGAGAGACCGCGGCGGATCTCCTCGATCGCACGCAGGGCGCGGTCGGCCGCGGCGACGGAGAAGAGTCCCGGCTCGGTGACGACCATGACGCGGTCGCTCGCGGCCCAGGCTGTGCGGGTGAGGGCGTTCAGCGAGGGCGCGCAGTCGATGAGCACGAGGTCGTAGTCCGCCTCGACGGCCGCGAGGGCCTCTTCGAGCTTCCACACGTCGCGCACGCTCGGGTGCGGACCGTCGAAGTTGATGGCGGACGGGCTCCCGATGAGCACATCGATCGTGCCGGGATGCACCTTCGCCCAGCCGCTGGAGGTGATCGCCTGACGGACGACCTTCTCCTTCGGGTTCGCCAGGACATCGGCGATGTTGAGTCGTCCGGCCACCTGGATGTCCATCCCGGTGGAGACGTCGGACTGCGGGTCGAGGTCGACGACGAGAGTCCGGACTCCCCGAGCGAAAGCCGCTGAGGCCAGCCCGAGTGTCACGGTCGTCTTGCCGACGCCCCCCTTGAGAGAGCTGACGCTGAGTACGTGCACGGAGACCACGTTACCTTCCCCTAGGCTGAGGGGACACTCAGCCCCGCCCCTGCACGCCGAAAACGCCGTGCATCGAGCTCTCAGAGGTGTGCATGTTCCAGAAGATCCTTGTGGCCAACCGCGGCGAGATCGCGATCCGGGCCTTCCGAGCGGCGTACGAGGTGGGGGCGCGCACGGTCGCGGTGTTCCCGCATGAGGACCGCGGATCCGTCCATCGGCTCAAGGCGGACGAGGCCTACGAGATCGGCGAACGCGGTCACCCCGTCCGCGCCTACCTGAACGTCGACGAGATCATCCGCGTCGCGCTCGAAGCGGGTGCGGATGCGATCTACCCCGGCTACGGCTTCCTCTCGGAGAATCCGGAGCTCGCGGAGAAGGCGGCGGCGAACGGCATCGTCTTCATCGGTCCGCCGGCGAACGTGCTGGAGATGGCAGGGAACAAGGTCGAGGCGAAGCGCCACGCGATCGAGGCCGGAGTGCCCGTGCTGCGGTCGACCGAGGCATCGGACGACGTCGACGAACTGGTCGCCCAGGCGGACGACATCGGCTTCCCGCTGTTCGCGAAGGCCGTGGCCGGCGGCGGCGGCCGCGGCATGCGGCGCGTCGAGACCCCCGGCGACCTCGCGCCGGCGCTGGCCGAGGCGATGCGCGAGGCCGCGAGCGCCTTCGGAGACGCGCGGATGTTCCTCGAGCAGGCGGTCGTGCGCCCCCGGCACATCGAGGTGCAGATCCTCGCCGACAAGACCGGCGAGACCGTGCACCTCTTCGAACGCGACTGCTCGGTGCAGCGGCGACACCAGAAGGTGGTGGAGATCGCTCCGGCGCCGAACCTCGACGACGGCATCCGTACCGCCCTGCACGGCTACGCGGTGGCCTTCGCCCGTTCGATCGGCTACGAGAACGCCGGAACCGTGGAGTTCCTGCTCGAGACCGCGGGGGAGCGCACGGGTGAGGTCGTCTTCATCGAGATGAACCCGCGCATCCAGGTCGAGCACACCGTGACCGAGGAGGTCACCGACGTCGACCTCGTGCAGAGCCAGATGCGGATCGCGGCCGGCCAGACGCTCGCCGAGCTGGGACTCCAGCAGCAGAACCTGCACCTGCGCGGAGCGGCGCTGCAGTGCCGCATCACCACGGAGGACCCGACACAGGGCTTCCGCCCCGACACGGGCAAGATCACGACCTACCGCTCTCCCGGCGGCGCCGGCATCCGTCTCGACGGCGGCACCGTGCATCAGGGTGCGCAGATCAGCCCCCACTTCGATTCCATGCTCGCGAAGCTGACGTGCCGTGGCCGGGACTTCCCCGCGGCGGTCGCCCGCGCCCGGCGTGCCCTGGCCGAGTTCCGCATCCGCGGCGTCTCGACGAACATCCCGTTCCTGCAGGCGCTGCTCGACGACGACGCGTTCATCGCCGGAGACGTCAGCACCTCCTTCATCGACGAGCGTCCCGAGCTGCTGCGCGGTCGTGCCTCGAAGGACCGCGGAACGAGACTGCTGAACTGGCTTGTCGACGTCACCGTCAACAAGCCCAACGGTGCGCACCCCGGTGTCGTCGACCCCGTCACGAAGCTCCCGGCCGTCGACCTCTCGTCCGAGCCGGTCGCGGGCTCGCGTCAGCGTCTGCTCGAACTCGGGCCGGAGGGCTTCGCCCGGAGCCTGCGCGAGCAGACGGCGCTGGCGATCACCGACACCACCTTCCGCGACGCCCACCAGTCGCTGCTCGCGACCCGGGTCCGCACCAAGGACCTCGTCGCCGCGGCTCCGTACCTCGCGCGCCTCACACCCGGACTGCTCTCGGTCGAGGCCTGGGGTGGAGCGACCTACGACGTCGCGCTGCGGTTCCTCGGCGAAGACCCGTGGGAGCGCCTGGACAAGCTGCGCGCCGCGCTGCCGAACGTGGCGATCCAGATGCTGCTGCGCGGGCGGAACACGGTCGGCTACACGCCGTACCCGACGGCGGTCACCGAGGCCTTCGTCTCCGAGGCGGCCGCGAGCGGCGTCGACATCTTCCGGATCTTCGACGCCCTGAACGACGTCGAGCAGATGCGCCCGGCGATCGAGGCCGTGCGCAAGACCGGGACCGCGGTCGCCGAGGTCGCCCTCTGCTACACCGGCGACCTCCTCGACCCGGCCGAGAACCTCTACACGCTCGACTACTACCTGGGGCTCGCCGACCAGATCGTCGACGCGGGTGCCCACATCATCGCGATCAAGGACATGGCGGGTCTTCTCCGTCCCGCCGCCGCGGCGAAGCTGGTCGCGGCGCTGCGCGAGCGGTTCGACCTCCCCGTCCACCTGCACACGCATGACACGCCCGGCGGCCAGCTCGCGACGCTGCTCGCCGCCAGTGCGGTCGGTGTGGATGCCGTGGATGCCGCGTCGGCGCCGCTGTCGGGCACCACGAGCCAGCCGTCGCTGTCGTCGCTCGTCGCCGCGCTCGCGCATACCGACCGCGACAGCGGCATCGACCTCGCCGCGGTGTCCGACCTCGAGCCGTACTGGGAGGCGGTGCGCCGGCAGTACGCGCCGTTCGAGTCCGGGCTTCCCGGGCCCACGGGACGCGTGTACCACCACGAGATCCCGGGCGGGCAGCTGTCGAACCTCCGCCAGCAGGCGAAGGCGCTCGGCCTCGCGAACGACTTCGAGCTCATCGAGGACATGTACGCCGCCGCCGACCGCATCCTCGGCCGTGTGCCGAAGGTGACGCCGTCGTCGAAGGTCGTCGGCGACCTCGCTCTGCATCTGGCCGCGGTGAAGGCCGATCCCGCGGACTTCGAGGCCAATCCGGAGAAGTACGACGTGCCGGACTCGGTCGTCGGATTCATGGCAGGCGAACTCGGCGACCTTCCCGGGGGATGGCCGGAGCCGTTCCGCACGAAGGTGCTCGCCGGGCGCTCGGTGCGCCTCGGTCTCACCGAGATCTCGGCGGAGGACGAGGCCGCCCTCGCAGGAACCAGCGCGGAGCGCCGCGCGCGTCTCAACGCGCTGCTGTTCCCCGCGCCGACCAAGGAGTACCTCGAGCGGCGCGAGCTGTTCGGCGACCTCTCGGTGCTCGACACCAGCGACTACCTCTTCGGGCTCGTGCAGGGTCAGGAGCACCGCATCGAGATCGATCGCGGCGTGCAGCTCTTCATCGGTCTCGAGGCCATCGGCGACGCGGATGACAAGGGCATGCGCACCGTGATGACGACCCTCAACGGGCAGCTCCGTCCGGTCTTCGTGCGAGACAGATCGGTCGCGGTGGATGCGCATCAGGTCGAGAAGGCCGACACCTCCGTTCCCGGTCAGGTCGCCGCGCCGTTCTCCGGTGTCGTGACGCTGAAGGCCGAGGTCGGAGCCGCCGTGCGAGCGGGAGAACCGATCGCATCGATCGAGGCGATGAAGATGGAAGCCGCCATCACGGCTCCCGTCGACGGCGTGATCGAGCGTCATGCGATCGGCGAGACGCAGCAGGTGGATGCCGGGGATCTTTTGGTCGTGATCCGTCCCGCACACTAATCTTGTGCGGGCGAGGGCCGCGCACGTGTGCGCACCCGAGGCTCGCGCAGGCTTGGAGTGACATCGTGACCCCGAAGAACAGCACAGACCCTGAAGAGAACCCGCTCGGAGTGCTCGATGACGCCGCGTCCGTGGACACGGCCGTCATCGGCATTCTCGGCGGGACGGCGCAGGTGAGCGTCACGTTGCCGAAGGACGATGACGACGACCTCGACGACGATGCCGTCGTCGACGGAGAGGTCGTCGGCGACCTCGTCATCGATGAGCTTCCGGTGGCTCCGGAAAGGACGCCGGTCTCTGCGTCCGCGCCGCGGGCCGTGCTGAAGGCGCCGGTCTCGTCGAAGGCCAAGCCGGGCGCGTCCGGCTCGCCGAGCAAGGAGCCCGGCATCGTCATCGGTCCCATCGTGATCGACGAGCCGGAGCCGATCGCCCCTGCTGCCGAGGAGGCAGCGCCCGAGGAGATCGTTCACGTGGCGGAGCTGGAGCCCGAGCCCGACGACGAGGCCGCGGAGTCCGAAGCGATCGCCGAGGTCGAGGTCGACGCGGAGGCTGAGCCCGAGCCCGAGCCCGAGCCCGAGCCCGAGCCCGAGCCCGAGCCCGAGCCCGAGCCTGAACCTGAGGTCGAACCTGAACCTGAGGTCGAACCTGAACCTGAACCAGTGCCCGAGCCCGAGCCGGTCCCCGAGCCCGAGGTGAAGACCGAATCGGCGGCCGTGGCCGACGAGGATGCCGTCGCGACGCACGCCGAGGAAGCCGCCGTGGCGGCGAGGTTCCTGGCGCGGGCGACCGCCGACCCCGTCGCGGCTCCCGTCGCGTCAGCTGCTGTGCGCCCGTCCGCCGTGAAGGAGACCCCCGCCGTGTCCACTCCCGACGAGAAGTCCGTCGTCCCGCAGCCCACCCGGGCTTCCGCCCGCACCGACGTCACCCTGACCTCCAAGCGACTCGACGAACTGGGGGAGTCCTCGCGCGAATCCGCCGATCTGCTCACGGCGGATCGGCTGCTCGACCCCCATCGCCTCACCAAGCCCGAACCGGAAGGAGCCTGGAGCCACTTCCTGTACGCGGTGTCCGGTCGCCGCATCAATATCGGCGACGGCCGCCGCGCCCGTGAGCGCAAGGCGCTGTCGGCGCGGATCGCGGCACCTCTCTCCGGAGGGGCGCGCTTCGTCCCGATCCTCTCCCGCAAGGGCGGCGTCGGCAAGACGACGATCACGGCCCTCCTCGGAATGGCCCTGGCCGATGCGCGCGAGGATCGTGTGATCGCCGTCGACGCCAACCCCGATCGCGGCACTCTGGCCGAGCGCATCGTCCGGCCGCACCACAACAAGTCCGTCCGGGACCTGGTGCGGATCCACGACGACGTCCGCGGTTACCACGACATCTCGGCCATCGTGGCTCGCGATGCCACTCGCCTCGACGTGCTCGCATCCGACGCCGATCCCCGCATCGCGGAGGCGTTCAGCGACAGCGACTACCGCGACGTCGCCGGTGTCGCCGCGCATTACTACTCGCTCGTACTGACCGACACCGGCACGGGCATCGTGCATTCCGTGATGTCGGCGACGCTCGATCTCGCGGACCAGATCGTCATCGTGTCGGGGTTGAGCGTCGACGAGGCGCGTCTGGCGTCGGAGACGCTGACCTGGCTCGAGACGAACGGCTACGCCGAGCAGGCGCGCGAGGCGATCGTCGTGCTGAACCAGTCGACCCCCGGCGCGCCGCTCGTGCGCCTGAACGAGCTGCAGACGCATTTCGCCACCCGCGCCAAGAGCGTGATCCGGATGCCGTACGACCCGCAGATCGCCGGGGGAGGCACCATCGTGTTCGCGAACCTGCTGCCCGAGACCCGGATCGCCGCGCGTCAGCTCGCCGCACTGCTGGTCGAGGGCCTCCGGGCGAAGGCCGCCTGATGACGGTTCGCGAGATCCGCATCTTCGGCGACCCCGTCCTCCGCACCGTGTGCGCCCCGATCGAGCACATCGACGACGGCGTGCGCGCGCTGGTGGCCGACCTCGTCGAGACCGTGGAGCTTCCGGGTCGCGCCGGCGTGGCCGCCCCGCAGATCGGCGTGGCGGTGCGTGCCTTCAGCTACAACATCGACGGCGACATCGGGTATGTGCTCAACCCCGTGCTCACCGAGGTCAGGGGCGAGCCCGTGCCGACCGGCGAGGGCTGCCTGTCGGTGCCCGGTCTCTGGCACGACGCCCAGCGTCATCCGTGGGCGCGCGTGGAGGGGATCGATCTCGACGGGAACCCCGTGGTGCTCGAAGGAGAGGGGCTTCTCGCGCAGGCCCTCCAGCATGAGACGGACCATCTCGACGGGAAGCTGTTCCTCTCGCGTCTCGATCCGGACACGCGCAAGCAGGCGATGCGCGAGGTGCGGGAGAGCGACTGGTTCTGACGCTCCCGTGATCGCCGAGCGGCCCCTTTCTCGAGGAACGGCCCCCTTGCGCAGGTGCGCGAGGGGGCCGTTCGCATCGAAGGGGCTGATTCGACCGCCGGGTCAACCGCCGATCGCGACGTTCGTCGTGGAGACGGGCTCGTCGTAGATCGCGGAGACCTCGTCGGCGAAGTCGTTCATGATGACGTTGCGCTTGATGGAGAGCTTCGGCGTCAGGTGGCCGGACGCCTCCGTCCACTCCGAGTCGAGGATCGTGAACTTGCGGATCGACTCGGCGCGCGACACCCGGGAGTTGGCGCCGTCGACCGCTCGCTGCACCTCGGCGCGCACGGCCTCGTTGCGCGAAGCGTCCTGCAGCGTCATCTTCGCGTCGAGACCGTTGTTCGCCAGCCAGGTCGGGAGCATCTCGGGGTCGAGGGTGACCAGGGCGGAGATGAACGGGCGCTGATCACCGACCACGACGACCTGGCCGATGATCGGGTTCGCTCGGATCGGGTCCTCGAGTGCGGCCGGTGCGACGTTCTTGCCTCCCGCCGTGACGATGATCTCCTTCTTGCGGCCGGTGATCGTGAGGAAGCCCTCGGAGTCGAAGCTGCCGATGTCGCCGGTGCGGAACCAGCCGCCGTCGCTGAAGGCCTCGGCCGTGGCCTCCGGGTTGTTCCAGTACTCCTTGAACACGTTGACGCCGCGGACCTCGATCTCGCCGTCTTCTCCGAGACGCACACCGACACCGGGGAGTGCGGGGCCGACGGTGCCGATCTTGGACTTGTCCGCCAGGTTCACCGTGGCGGGCGCGGTCGTCTCGGTGAGGCCGTAGCCCTCGAGGATCACCACGCCAAGGCTGTGGAAGAAGTGTCCGAGGCGCGGGCCCAGGGGAGCGGAGCCCGACACGGCGTAGACGACGTTGCCGCCCATCGCCTCACGGAGCTTGCTGTAGACGAGCTTGTTGAAGAGGGCGAACTTGAGCTTCATCCCGAACGGGATCTTCTTGCCCTCTTCGAGCAGCTTCGAGTGCTCGATGGCCACGTCCGCGGCGGCACGGAAGATCTTGCCCTTCCCGCCGGCCTCGGCCTTCTGCTCGGCGGAGTTGTAGACCTTCTCGAACACGCGGGGGACCGCGAGGAGGAAGGTCGGCTTGAACGAGCCGAGCGCAGGCAGCAGTTGGCGCGTGTCGGGCTGGTGACCCGTGCGCACTCCCGCGTGGATGTCGAGGATCGAGATGAACCGCGCGAACACGTGCGCCGTCGTGATGAACAGGAGCGTCGATGCGCCGGGCGTCTGCACGACCGCATCGAGCGCCTTCGCGGAGTTGCGGGTGAGCTCGACGAAGTTGCTGTGCGTGAGGACGCAGCCCTTGGGGCGCCCCGTGGAGCCGGAGGTGTAGATGAGCGTCGCGATGTCGGAGCCGACGGCCAGGTTGCGGCGACGCTCGATCTCGTCATCGGTGACCGAGGCGCCCTGTGCGGTGAGCGCGTCGATCGCGCCGAGGTGCAGCTGCCAGACCTCGCGGATCAGCGGCAGGTCGCCGCGCACCTCGTCGACGCGAGAGAAGTGCTCCGGCGATTCGACGACGAGGGCGATCGCGCCGGAGTCCTCGAGGATCCACTGGATCTGCGACGGGGAGCTGGTCTCGTAGATCGGCACCATCACGGCGCCGGCGTAGAACAGCGCGAAGTCGACGAGCGTCCATTCGTACGTCGTGCGGGCGAGGAAGCCGACCTTCTCACCGGGCTGGATGCCGGCGGCCGCGAAGCCCTTGGCGAGGGCGATCACGGCCGTCTGGAAGTCGGCGGCGGAGATGTCGCGCCAGCCGTCGCCCTCCGGCACGGAGAACAGCGGACGGTCGGGGGTGGCCTTGACGCGCTGGAACAAGAGGTCCGAGACGTTGGCCTCGGGGTCGGCGGGGACGATCGCGGGGACTTCGAACTGGACCACGGCAGCTCCTTCGGTACCGGTCGGACAGGTGTGTGGTCTTGAGTCTAGGGCATGACACTGAATCGCACTCTGGCTGGAACTGAGTCGCTATCCCGAGGGAGGAACGAGGAACACCCGAGCGGATGCCGGGCGCGGCGCTAGACTTCACCTCGATGTTCTACTGGCTGATGAAGTACGTCGTGATCGGCCCCGTGGTCAAGGCGATCTTCCGCCCCTGGATCGCGGGTCGGAAGAACGTGCCCGCGAACGGGGCGGCGATCCTCGCCAGCAACCATCTCTCGTTCGCGGATTCCGTCTTCCTCCCGCTCGTGATCGACCGACGGATGTCGTTCCTCGCCAAGAGCGACTACTTCACCGGCCGCGGCATCAAGGGCTTCGTGACCAAGTTCTTCATGAGCGCGACGGGCCAGATCCCGATCGATCGATCCGGCGGCAAAGCCTCGGAGGCCTCGCTGAACACCGGACTCCAGGTGCTCGGCGCGGGAGACCTGCTCGGCATCTACCCGGAGGGCACCCGCAGCCCCGACGGCAAGCTCTACCGCGGGCGCACCGGCATCGCGCGGATGGCGCTCGAGGCCAAGGTCCCGGTCGTCCCGGTCGTGATGGTCGACACCGACACCGCGATGCCGATCGGGCAGCGGCTGCCGCGCATCATGCGCGTCGGGATCGTCATCGGCGAACCGCTCGACTTCTCGCGCTACGCCGGGATGGAGAACGACAGGTACATCCTGCGATCGGTCACCGACGAGATCATGGTGGCCCTGCACCGCCTCGGTCAGCAGGAGTACGAGGACGTCTACGCGTCGACCGTGAAGGACCGCCTTCCGTCCCGCGTCACACGGCGCTCGTAGAGCGTCTGGCGTGCACGCCGACCACTAGGCTTGAGGCATGCTCCCGCACCACATCGACGCCCTTGATGCCTGGCGCTCGCTTCCCATCAAGCAGCAGCCGCAGTGGCCGGACGCGGACCGCGTCGCCGACGTCTCCCGTCAGATCGCCACGCTTCCGCCGCTGGTCTTCGCGGGCGAGGTCGACAACCTCCGCGAGCGCCTCGCGCGCGCGGCATCCGGTCAGGCGTTCCTCCTCCAGGGGGGCGACTGCGCCGAGACCTTCGCCGGCGCGACCGCCGAGCAGATCCGCAACCGCATCAAGACGGTGCTGCAGATGGCCGTGGTGCTCACGTACGGCGCCTCGATGCCCGTGGTCAAGATGGGGCGCATGGCCGGCCAGTTCGCCAAGCCGCGCTCGAGCGACAGCGAGACCCGCGGCGACGTGACGCTGCCCGCCTACCGCGGCGACATCGTCAACGGCTACGACTTCACCGAAGGCTCCCGTCAGGCCGACCCCGGTCGTCTGCTTCAGGGGTACCACACGGCGGTCTCCACGCTGAACCTCATCCGCGCCTTCACGCAGGGTGGTTTCGCCGACCTCCGCGAGGTGCACTCGTGGAACAAGGGCTTCGCCCAGAACCCGGCCAACCAGCGCTACGAGCGCATGGCCTCCGAGATCGACCGTGCCATCAAGTTCATGGAGGCCGCAGGAGCCGACTTCGACGAGCTCAAGCGCGTCGAGTTCTTCACCGGCCACGAGGGCCTGCTGATGGACTACGAGCGGCCGATGACGCGCATCGACTCCCGCACGGACACGCCGTACAACACCTCGGCGCACTTCCTGTGGATCGGTGAGCGCACCCGCGACCTCGACGGCGCGCACGTCGACTACTTCTCAAAGATCCGCAACCCCATCGGGGTCAAGCTCGGACCGACGACCACGCCGGAGACCGCGCTCGCGCTGATCGACAAGCTCGACCCGGACCGCGAACCCGGACGCCTGACGTTCATCACCCGCATGGGCGCCGGCAAGATCCGCGACGCTCTGCCGCCGCTGCTCGAGGCCGTGCGCGACTCGGGTGCGCAGCCGCTGTGGGTCACCGACCCGATGCACGGCAACGGCATCACCACGCCGACCGGCTACAAGACGCGGCGCTTCGACGACGTCGTCGACGAGGTGCGCGGCTTCTTCGAGGCCCACCGCGCGGTGGGAACCTTCCCCGGCGGCATCCATGTCGAGCTCACCGGCGACGACGTCACCGAGTGCCTCGGCGGCTCGGAGCACATCGACGAGGCGGCCCTGGCCACCCGCTACGAGAGCCTGTGCGACCCTCGCCTCAACCACATGCAGTCGCTCGAGCTCGCCTTCCTCGTGGCCGAGGAGCTCGAGAAGCGCTGAGTCTCCTGCGCCGCAGCGAACCCGCCCTCACCGTCGATCGGGAGGGCGGGTTCTCTGCATGCGGGCTCCGACGGGCCGGGGGAGCGCTGAGGCGGTCAGCCGGCGGCGAACACGCGCACTTCCGAGCCCCGCACGCGCGACTCACCGGCCCCGGGGTCGGTGCGCGTGGCGGTGAAGATGTCCCAGACGAGCTCCGGAGCGGCGGTGACCGGCTTGAACCCGGCATCCTGCAGCTTCTTCACCGCGTCGCGGATCGAGATGCCGGAGACGTCGGGGATCTCGATGGGCTCCGGACCCAGCGAGACGATCAGCTTGACGTCATCACCCGGGCGCCAGTTCCCCTGCTCCGCACGGTCGGCGTATCCGATGACGCGGTCCTTGCCGATCGAGTCGCTGTATTGCTCGACGCGCTCGTCGACGACGTTCAGCCCCTTGTCCGTCAACGCTTGGGTGGCCTGCTGCACCGACGTGTCGGCGACATCGGGCAGAGGTCCCAGCGACACGTAGAAGTCGACCGTGTCGGCCTCGAAGAGATCGCATCCATCACCACAGCCGTACTTCTCGCCCCCGGCCCGTGGGGCCACGAAGGCATTGATGACCACGCCGGCCGCGGCATCCGAGAACAGCTCCAGCGTCTCGTCGGCCACCGTGACGTTCAGGGTCTCCAGATAGGCGCGGGCATCGTCCTCGGTCTTGCCGTTGAGGGGTTCGACCGTGTGGGGCTCCGGACCGAGCGAGATCAGGACCGTCACCTCCACGCCCTTCTCGAGCCGGTCGCCCGCCTGCGGGTCGGTGCGGATCGCCAGATCCTTCTCGACGTCGACCGAGTACTCCTCGCCGCGCACGGGCGTGAGGCCTTCGGCGGTGAGGGCTTCGGCAGCCTGCTCGTACGTCGATCCGGCGACGTCCGGCACGGCGATCAGGGAGCCGGGGCCCGATCCGAACCACCAGCCGACACCGCCGGCGAGGACGGCGAGCAGCAGTACGAGCGTGAGGAGGAACGCTCCACGCGCACGTCGCCGTGACGCACGGCGACGCAGGATCGTCGCGTTGTCGATAGCCGGGGAGACCGGCGCCGTCGGGTCGGCGATGACCATCGTGCCCGGCATCACCTTGGTCAGGTCGCCCGAGTCGCCCTGACTGCGCTGCGACATGGTCGCCGCAGCGACGGCGGGCGCGATGCCGAGCTCGCGCTCGATCTCGCGCAGGCGGTCGAGCATCTGCTGCGCGTCGTCGGGTCGTTCGTCGGGGGACTTCTCGGTCGCCCACAGCACGAGCTCGTCGAGCGGCTCGGGAACCGAGGGGTTGCGCACGCTGGGGCGGGGGACCGACTCGGTGGCGTGCTGGAACGCGATCTGCATGGGCTGCTCGCCCTTGTACGGCTGCTCGCCGACCAGCATCTCGTACAGCATGATGCCGAGCGCGTAGATGTCGCTGCGGGCGTCGGCGGTCCCTCGGGTCACGAGCTCGGGAGCGAGGTAGGCGATCGTGCCGAGCAGCTGCTGGCCGGTCGCGGTGTTCGCCGTCGTCGCCCTGGCCAGACCGAAGTCGCCGATCTTGATGCGGCCGTCCTCGGCGAGGAGCACGTTCTCGGGTTTCACGTCGCGGTGCACGATGCCGGCGCGGTGCGCGGCGGACAGGCCGGCGAGGATGGCGTCCATGATCGTGATCGTCTGAGGGATGGTGAGCCTCTTCTGCTCGCGCAGCAGCTCACGCAGGGTGATGCCGGGAAGGTACTCCATCACCAGGTAGGCGAGTTCGCCGTCCTGACCCTGGTCGAAGACGTTCACGACGTGCGGATCGGCGAGGCGTGCGGCGGCTCGTGCCTCCTGGATGAAACGGCTCTGGAAGGCGGAGTCGTCGCTGAGGTGGGCGTGCATCACCTTGAGCGCGATGCGCCGCTCGAGGCGGAGGTCGGTCGCGACGTAGACCGTGGCCATCCCGCCTCGGGCGATCCGTGCCCGAACGCGGTAGCGGCCGTCGACAAGCCGCCCGATGAGGGGGTCGGCCTGATGATTGGTCGTCACGTCAGAATTCTATGGAGAACTGCCTGAAAGACAGGGGAACGGCTCACCCCTGAGGGCTGTGGGTTTTCCGTGTGCGGCTCAGCCGTAGAGCGCGAGCCAGGTGTACGCCTGCGCTTCCCACTGGCCGTACTTGTCGGGATACGCGGAGATCTGCACGGCCTGCGCGGCATCCGTGAAGGCCATGCTCTCCCACCCGGGGATGTCGAGCAGGCCGCGCGTGGTCTGGCCGTTCGGGTCGCCCGCACCGCCGTAGAACACTCGCGTGCTGCGGTCGGCATCCATGATCTGCGCGGGGGATCCCCAGCCCGTGCTCGGGCGCTGCTGGAAGATGCCCAGCGAGTCGCGGTCGCCCCCGTCGAGGTTGCGCAGTCCGGATTCGACCATGCCCGTCGCGAGCGCGATCGCGACGGCGCGGTCGGAGACGCCGAGTTCCCGTCCGATGCGGATGATCAAGGCGGCGTTCGCAGCCTGCTCCGCGGTGAGCGCGGTGGCCGTGGCCGTCGGGGCCGCCGCAGGCGCCGGGGCCGGTGCACCCTGCACCGCGATGGTCTGACCGGGATAGATGACCGATGACGAGTCGAGGCCGTTCAGCGCGAAGATCGCCTGCGTGGTCGTGCCGTACTTCCGGGCGATCCCGAAGACGGTGTCCCCGGCGACGACCGTGTGCACTGTGACGGCGGCCGGGGTCACGACGGCGACGGGAGCGGCGGCGGGGGCTGTCGCGACGGGGGCGGAGCCCGCCACCGCGAGAGTCTGCCCGGGGTAGATGATCGACGCGCGCGTCAGTCCGTTCGCGTTCAGCACCGCGTCGACCGTGGTGCCGTACTTCTGTGCGATCCCGTAGACGGTGTCTCCGGCGACGACCGTGTGGAGCGTCGCTGTCGGTGCGACCGCCACGGGCGCGACGACGACGGCGGCCGGGGCCAGCAGCGTCAGCGTCTGGCCCGGGTAGATCACCGATCGCCAGGTGAGCCCGTTCCATGTGAGCACGTCGACCGTGCGGAGTCCGAAGCCGGCCGCGATGGCCGAGACCGTGTCTCCGGGTTGCACGACGTAGCTCGCGGGGGCGACCTGGGCGGGCACCGGACGGAGGGCGGAGGCTCGTTGGCGTTCGACGACGCTCGGTGCCGGAGCCGCGTCGGCGGGCGCCGCGACCATCGTTCCGGCGAGTGCGCCGATGACGGCGGCGGGCATTCCGAGCTGAAGATATCGGGTGCGACGAGTGGCGGTGTTCTGTCTCAAGGGTCCCCCTTTTCGAGCACCTCACGTTGACACGGAAGTAAACAGAAGTCAACAGAAGTGACAGAAGTGAAAGGTGTGACTGGAGTGCCGACATGCGGCATCCGATCGGAGATGAGATAGTGGGCAACGTGTCTGAGAACGTTGTGGAGAATCCTGCTGTCGAGTGGCTGACGATGCCCGACCTCGTCGAGGTGCTGGATGTGCCGCTCGGCCGCGTCCGTCGCCTGATCGACGAGCACTACCTCGTCGGTTCGCGCCGCAACGGCGCCTTCGCGGTTCCCGCGGTCTTCATCGTCGACGGGCATCCGCTCAGCTCTCTGCGCGGCACGATCATCGTGCTGCAGGATGCCGGCTTCACCGACGACGAGCTCATCGACTGGCTGCTGGAAGAAGAGGAGAGCCTCGGCCGTTCGCCGATCGCCGCCCTCCTCGACGGCCACAAGAGCGCGGTCCGCCGGCTCGCGCGCACCCTGGCCTGACCGGCGGGCTCGTTCAGGCCGAGCGCACCGTGGCTGCGCGTGCGAGATCCCGCAGCTCGCCGACGGAGGCGTTGTCCAGCCGAGCGCCGGAGAGCGCTCGATCCGCTTCGCGGGCGTAGTCGGCGATCATGGCCTCCACCTGCTCCAGCGCGCCGGAGTCCGCGATGGTCGCCTGCAGGAACGAGACCTGCTGCGCGGTGAGCTCGGGGTCGCCGAGCATCTCGTCGAGGAGATTCCGCGCCGAGGTGTCGAGACCCTCTCGGGTGAGCGCGACGAGAACCGTCCGCTTGCCCTCCCGCAGGTCGTCGCCTGCGGGTTTGCCGGTGACGGAGGAGTCGCCGAAGACGCCCAGGATGTCGTCGCGGAGCTGGAACGCCATCCCGATCGGGTGTCCGAAGCGTCGGAGCGCCGCCATCTGATCGTCGTCGGCGCCGGCGAGGGCGCCGCCGAGGACGAGGGGCTGCTCGATGCTGTAGCGGGCGGACTTGAGCGACACCACGCGCAGCGCACGCTCGGCGTAGAGGCTTCGGTCGTTCACGCTCCAGGCGGACTCCTCGGCGATGTCGAGGAACTGCCCGGTCGTGACGTCGCGGCGCATCCGGGCATACTCGCGCCGCACGGCACGCGCGTGGGGGTGTCCTTCCAGAGCGGACTCCAGGAGGTCGTCGCTCCAGGCCACGAGGAGGTCGCCGAGCAGCACCGCGGAGGCCCGGCCGAAGGACTCCGCGTCGCCGGACCATCCGTACTCCCGGTGCGACGCCTCGAGCGCGCGGTGCGCCGCCGGCCGGCCACGACGGGTGTCGGAGTTGTCGATCAGATCGTCGTGGACCAGCGCCGCCGACTGGAAGATCTCCAGGGCGGCGCAGACGTCCCAGAGGGCATCGGCTTCGGCGGCGTCACGGTCGCCGAACCGGGCGACGGCCCGCCAGCCGGCGTGGCAGAAGCGGGCCCGAAGGCGTTTCCCGCCGCTCAGCGTCCGAGCCGCGGCATCGAGGAACGTACCGGCCTCGGCGCCGTAGTCGGCGGACTCGGTGCGCATCAGAGCCAGGAAGAGGTCCAGACGGGCGGCCACGGCGGCGGGCACAGGGGAGGGGGACGACACGACTCCCAGCATACGTAAAGCAAGGAGGGCCGGATCTGCTAGCCCCGGACGCCTCGTCGCGCGTAGAATGAAGAGCACCATACCCGAGGGGGACGAAATGCCACTCTCCGAACAGGAGCAGCGTCTGCTCGATGAGATGGAACGCCATCTCCTCCACAACGACGCCGATGTCGTGAGCGCGCCGTCAGGCGATCGAACATTGAGCTATCGCAACCTCGTCTATGGTGCCCTGCTGCTCCTCGCCGGTGTCGGCGGCCTCGTCGCCGGTGTCATCGTCGGCGACGTTTGGGGCATCGTGATCGGCGTCGTCGGATTCGCGGCCATGCTCGCGGGTGTCATGGTCGCCGTGACTCCCGTCCGCCGGACCACGCCCGCGGAGCCCCGCGAGCGGTCGGCCTCGAAGCAGCCGAGTTCCGCCTCCTTCATGGACCGAATGAACGACCGCTGGGACCGCCGCCAAGACGGGCGCTGATCCCGCCATAATTCTCTCGAAAGCCCGGATGCTGAGCATCCGGGCTTTTCTGCGTTAAGGCCCCGGGTCCTCCACTCGCCCTCCACCTTGCTCCACCGCGGAATTCCGCGGCTCTTCAGCGCGTCCGAATGCCGCAAGGCGGGGAACGATGCGATTCGTCGTAGGTTTGTGGAGGAAAGTGGAGTAAAGTGGGGCGCACCTCGAGTTGGCCGGACGCAGAGGGGGTGATGGCCGATGTTGCTGGGAACGCATTCTCCGAAGCTGGACGACAAAGGACGGGTCATCCTTCCCGCGAAGTTCCGCGAAGACCTCGGCGGCGGCATCGTCGTCACGCGTGGCCAGGAACGCTGCCTCTACGTGTTCAGCACGGCCGAATTCGAGACCATGCACGAGCGGATCCGTCAGGCGCCGCTCGCCAACAAGCAGGCGCGTGACTTCATGCGTCTGTTCCTCTCCGGTGCGAGTGCGGAGATGCCCGATAGTCAGAACCGCATCACCATCCCCGCCCACCTGCGTCAGTACGCGGGCCTGCAGAAAGAGCTCATCGTCACCGGAGTCGGCGCCCACGCCGAGATCTGGGATGCCGAGAGCTGGAACGCCTACCTCGCCGCCGGCGAGGAGACCTACTCTGATCTCGAGCAGGAGGTGATTCCGGGACTCTTCTGACCACGGCTGTGATGCCCCGCCGCTCCCGCCCCGACACACTTCCCCGGTGCCGGGTCGCGAAGCGGAGGGGGATCAGAGCCGAAGGTCAACCCGAGAAAGATCATGAACCTCCGCGATATCCACACCCCCGTGCTGCTCGACCGCTGCGTCGAGCTGCTCGCTCCCGCCCTCCAGGCCGACGGAGCGATCCTCGTCGACGCCACGCTCGGCATGGGCGGCCACTCAGAGGCGCTCCTCGAGCGCTTCCCCCGCATCCGCCTCGTCGGGCTCGACCGCGACACGGACGCCCTCCGGATCGCCGGAGAGCGTCTCGTCCGTTTCGCGGACCGCATCACCCTCGTCCACACCGTCTACGACGAGATCGGGCTGCATGCGCAGGGCGCGGCCGGCATCCTCTTCGATCTCGGCGTCTCGTCGCTGCAGCTCGATGAGGCGGAGCGCGGCTTCGCCTACTCCAAGGACGCTCCGCTCGACATGCGGATGGATCAGACCAACGGCGTCACCGCCGCCGACGTGATCGCCACCTACAGCGAGGGCAACCTGCGCCGCATCTTCGAGCGCTACGGCGAGGAGAAGCTCGCCGGCAGGTACGCGCGCTTCATCATCGAAGCGCGGCAGAAGAAGCCCATCACCCGCTCCGGCGAGCTGGTCGACATCCTCCAGGCCGCGACCCCCGCGGCGGCCCAGCGCGCCGGTCACCCGGCGAAGCGCGTCTTCCAGGCCCTCCGTATCGAGGTCAACACCGAGCTGAACGTGCTCGCCGATGCGATCCCGTCCGCCATGGATGCCCTGAGCGTCGGCGGCCGCATCGTCGTGATGTCGTACCAGTCGCTGGAGGACCGCCTCGTCAAGCAGGCGTTCGCCGCGGCATCCGCCTCGACCGCCCCCGCCGGGCTGCCGGTCGAGCTCCCCGAGCACGCTCCGCGATTCCGCATCCTCACCAAGGGCGCCGAGCTCGCCGACGACGACGAGCGTGCGCGCAACCCGCGTGCGATCCCGGTGCGCCTGCGCGCCGCCGAGAAGCTGCGGGAGAGCGCATGAGCATGAACGCCACCGTCCGCAAGACGGTCCAGCCCGTCGCACCGGCACCCGCACGCGCGCCGCAGCGGCGTCTTCAGCCGGTCACACGCACGACGGCACGACGCAAGCCGAAGCTCGCCTATGCCCTCATCGCGCTCGGCGGAGCCCTCGCGATCGGCGCCGCTCAGATCGGACTGTCCCTCGCGATCACGCAGGACTCGTTCGCGCTGGCGGACCTCGCCTCGCAGCAGCGCGAACTCGACCTGCGCACCCACGCCCTCCAGGAGGAGCTGACCGGACTGAGCTCCCCGCAGGTGCTCGCGACCGGAGCCGCAGGCCTCGGAATGGTGGTGGCCGGCTCGCCGTCCTACCTCCGCCTCAGCGACGGCGCCGTGTTCGGCACCGGCGCAGGCGCCGACTGGACGTCGACCGTCGACCCCGCGGGCGCCGGCGCGGTCAGCAATGCGCTGATCACCGCACCGCCCGCCGAGACGCCTGCGGCCGAGGACGGCACCGCGGTCCAGACGACGCAGGACCTTCCTCCCGCCATCACCGACGGGCTCCCGAGCCCGACCACCCACTGACCTTCCGACCGCACCGATCGACGGAGAGATCGCATGACGACAAGAGCCACCCGCGGCCCGAGGCGACGCACCGTCGTCGCCCTCGCCGTCATCCTCACGGTGCTGGCGACCTTCGTGGTGCGTCTCGTCGACATCCAGGTCGTGAGCGCCGATGCCCACGTCTCCGATTCTCTCCAGCACCTCGGCGCGGGCGACACGATCTCCGGGCAGCGCGGCTCGATCGTCGACTCCGGCGGCACGGTGCTCGCGTCCAGCGTGATGGTCTACGACGCGCAGCTCAGCCCGAAGGTGATCATGCTGCTGGAGGACAAGGAGCCCGAGCTGCCGTGGGCCGAGGCCTCGGAGAAGATCGCCGCGATCACCGGTCAGACCGGCGACGAGGTGCGCACCATCGTCGCCGACGCCCTGGCCGTCGACGCTGAGAGCCAGTACGCGCCGCTGAAGAAGTCGCTCACCACCGAGCAGTACATCGAGCTCCGCGACCTGAAGCTCTCCTACCTGCACTTCGAGGCGAGGGAGACGCGCGTCTACCCGAACGGCGCCGTGGCGGGCAACGTGCTCGGATTCCTCGACAACTCGGGGGCGGCGCAGGCCGGCATCGAGCAGATGGAGGAGAGCTGCCTGGCACCCGTCGACGGCGAGGAGTCCTACCGCATCGGCAAGGACGGCGTCGTCATCCCCGGCAGCGAGCGCATCGTGGATGCCGTGAACGGCGGCACCGTGCAGCTGACGATCAACAGCGACCTCAACTGGTACCTGCAGCAGATGATCGCCGAAGAGGCGCAGAAGCAGGGCGCGAAGGGCGGCACGGTCACGGTCGTCGAGGTGAAGACCGGGAAGATCCGCGCAGCGGCCGAATGGCCGGCGATGGACCCCAACGACCTCGACTCGTCGACCCCCGAGACGCGGTACAGCCAGATCTTCCACAAGGACTTCGAGCCCGGATCCACGTTCAAGGCCATCACCGCGGCCGCAGCGATCGAGGGCGCGGGCCTGACCCCGTACAGCACGGTCACCGCCTCGTCGCGCGAGACGTTCCCCAACGGCGCCGTCATCAACGACTCGTTCAACCACCCGGCGTACAACTACACGCTCGCGGGCGGCCTGATCGACTCGTCCAACGTGGCGCTGTCGAAGTTCGGCACGATGGTCAGCCCCGACGTCCGCTACGACTACCTGCAGAATTTCGGCGTCGGCGAGAAGACGCTCGGCTTCCCGTCCGAGGTGGGCGGCATCCTGCACCCGGTCAGCGAATGGGACAACCAGTCGCTCTACACGACCACGTTCGGCCAGTACTTCACCGTGACCGCACCGCAGCTCGCCGGCGCCTACCAGGCGATCGCGAACGGCGGCGAGAAGATCGACCTGTCGCTCATCGAGTCGTGCACGGGCTCCGACGGCACGGTCGTCACCCCCGACGCGCCGGCGCATCAGCAGGTCGTCGCCGAGAAGACGGCGGCGGAGCTCACGCAGATGCTCGAGAACGTCGCCGTGCAGGGCGGCAACGCCGACCGGATCCAGGTGCCCGGCTACCGGGTGACTAGCAAGACGGGTACCGCCCAGGTCTCCGACGGCAACGGCGGGTACAAGGCCGGGGTGTACTACACCAGCATGGTGGGCTTCGCGCCGGTGGACGACCCCCAGTACGTCGTCGTGGTCACCCTCGACGAGCCGACTAAGGTTGTATCGTCCGCGGCCACCGCATCCGCCTTCCAGAAGGCGATGACGCAGGTGATGAAGACCTATCGCGTGATGCCGTCCACCATCCCCATGGACGCGCTCCTCCCCAAATTCGGATAGACGGCGAGAGCCGCGCATGGAGATGACATGATCGCCCTGACGCTCGCTGAGATCACCGCCGCAGTCGGCGGTGATCTGCGCGTCGCCGGAGAAGACACGGCGGCGACCGTCGTCGACGGCGTGGTCGACACGGATTCCCGGAACATGGTCCCGGGCTCGGTCTTCGTGGCGAAGCCCGGTGCAGAGACCGACGGCCACCGGTTCGTCGGCGCGGCCGTGGAGGCCGGTGCCGCGCTGGCGATCGTCGAGCACGTCGTCGACGTCGCCGTGTCGCAGATCGTCGTGCCCGATGCCGTGGCGGCCCTCGGCGCCCTCGCGAAGGACGTGGTGGCCCGTGTGCGCGCCGGCGGCGACCTGCGGATCGTCGGCATCACCGGATCGAACGGCAAGACCACCACGAAGAACTTCCTCGCGCGCATCCTCGAGGACGAGGGTGAGACCGTCGCGCCCGTCAACTCCTTCAACAACGAGGTCGGCGCGCCGGTGACCATGCTGCGGGTCACGCACGGCACACGGTTCCTGGTGAGCGAGTTCGGCGCGGCCGCACCCGGCAGCATCGCGCACCTCGCGGGACTCGTCGAGCCCGATGTCGCGGTCGTCCTGATGGTGGGCATGGCGCACGCCGGCGGCTTCGGCGGCATCGAGGAGACCGCGAAGGCGAAGGCGGAGCTCGTCGCCGCGGCGAAGACCCCGGGCACCGCGGTGCTGAACATCGACGACGCCCGCGTCGCCGCCATGCAGGAGCTCGCGCGCGAGCGCGGCCTGCGCGTGGTCGGCTTCGGCCAGAGCACCGCGGCCGATGTGCGGGCCCATGACATCGTGGTCTCGGCATCCGGCACCACCTGCGAGATCGAGTCGGGCGGTGAGCGGATCCCGCTGCACCTGCGCGTGCTCGGCGCGCACCACATCACCAACGCCCTCGCGGCCATCGCCGCGGCGGGCGTGCTCGGTGTGCCGCTGGCGGATGCCGTCGCGCGGCTGGAGACGGTCGAGATCGCCGAGCGGTGGCGCATGCAGCCCCTGGGCAACGACCGCGTGCGCATCATCAACGACGCCTACAACGCCAGCCCCGACTCGATGGCAGCGGCTCTGCGCACGCTCGCCCAGATCACCGCCCCCGACGAGCGCACGGTCGCCGTCCTCGGCGCGATGAGCGAGCTCGGCGAGGCCGCAGGGGAGGAGCACGACCGGATCGGTCTGCTCGCCGTGCGCCTGAACATCCAGCGGATCGTCGTCGTCGGCCCCGAAGCCCGGAGGCTCTACCTCGCCGCCGTCGGCGAGGGCTCGTGGGACAGCGAGGCCGTGCATCTGCCCGACCAGGACGCCGCCTTCGAGTACCTCCGCACGGAGCTCCGTGACGGAGATCGTGTGCTCGTGAAGTCATCCAATTCCGTGGGCCTCCGGCATCTCGGCGATCGTCTGGGAGAATTGTTCTCGTGAGGTCTCTCATCATGGCGGCGGCGATCTCGCTCGCCTTCACCCTGTTCCTGACTCCCGTGTTCCTCCGGCTCTTCCGGAAGTGGGGGTGGGGGCAGGTCATCCGCACCCCGGAGGCCGTGGAGAACCCCAGCCACGAGGCGAAGCGCGGCACCCCCACGATGGGCGGCGTCATCTTCATCGCCGGCTCGATCATCGGATACTTCACGGGCGTCTTCGTCAGCGGCGAGGTGCCTGCGCTGTCGGCGCTCCTGGTGATCTGGCTGATGGTCGGATTCGGCGCGGTCGGATTCATCGACGACTACATGAAGGTGCGCAGCCAGCGCAGCCTCGGCCTGTCCGGCTGGCGCAAGATCATCGGCCAGCTGCTGGTGATCATCCCCTTCGGCATCGTGGCGCTCAACTTCCCGAACAAGTTCGGGCAGACGCCGGCGAGCGGGGCGATCTCGCTGTTCCGCGACTTCACCTGGCTCGATCTCTTCGCGTTCGGGGTGATCCTCGGCTGGATCCTGTACCTCGCGTGGATCGCGATCATCGGCGTGGCGACGTCGAACAGCGTGAACCTGACCGACGGACTCGACGGGCTCGCCGCGGGCGCCGGTGTCATCGTGGTCGGCGCGTACAGCGTGATCGCGTTCTGGCAGTTCAAGCAGCCCTGCATCGGCGGCGACCCCGGCTCGTTGGGCGGATGCTACGAGGTGCGCGACCCGTTCAACCTGGCCGTCATCGCCGCGTCGTTCGCCGCGGGACTGATCGGCTTCCTGTGGTGGAACGCGCCGAAGGCGAAGGTCTTCATGGGCGACGTCGGATCGATGGCGATCGGCGGCGTGATCACCGCGATGGCGATCCTCACCCGCACCGAGCTGCTGCTCCTCGTCATCGCCGGCGTCTTCGTCCTGTCGTCCGGCTCGGTGATCCTGCAGCGCACGTACTTCAAGATCACGCGCGGAAAGCGGCTGTTCCTGATGAGTCCCTTCCACCATCACCTGGAGATGCGCGGCTGGTCGGAGATCACGATCGTGGTGCGCATGTGGATCATCGCCGGCCTCCTGGCCGTGTCGGCCATCGGTCTGTTCTACGTCGAATGGCTCACGCGTGTCGGCTGATCGGCTGAGCACCCTCACCAGCTGGCACGCTGATTGGCGCGGGCTCCGCGTCGCGGTGCTCGGTCTCTCGATGACGGGATTCTCGGTCGCGGACACGCTCGCCGAACTCGGCTCCGACGTCCTGGTGCTCAGCGAGTCCGCCGAGGAGGAGTACGAGCGGCTGCTGCCGGTGATCGGCGCACGGCTCGAGCTGGGTCCGCTCGCCGAGGTGCCGGCGTCGCTGGTCGACTTCCGCCCCGACGTCGTGATCGCCTCGCCGGGCTTCTCGCCGTCGCATCCGCTGATCCGCTGGGCGCAGGAGTCGGATGTCGCGATCTGGGGCGATGTCGAGCTCGCCTGGCGCGTGCGCGACAAGGTGCTCCGGGCGGACGGCACTCCCGCCGACTGGGTGCTCATCACCGGGACGAACGGCAAGACCACCACGACCCAGCTCACGGCTTCGCTGCTGGTCGAGGGCGGTCTCCGCGCCGCGCCGTGCGGCAACATCGGCGTGCCCGTGCTCGACGCCGTGCGCGACCCCGCGGGGTTCGACGTGCTCGTCGTCGAGCTGTCCAGCCACCAGCTCTGGTACCTCGGGCAGTCGCGGCCCGAAGGCGAGCTGTACCCGTACGCCTCGGTCTGTCTCAACCTCGCCGACGATCATCTCGTCTGGCACGGGAGCGCGGCGGCCTACCGGGACGCGAAGGCGGTGGTCTACCGCAACACCCGGGTCGCCTGCGTCTACAACAAGGCCGATGCCGCCACACGGCTGATGGTGGAGGAGGCGGAGGTCGTCGAGGGCGCCCGCGCCATCGGGTTCGATCTCGGCATCCCGGGTCCGAGCGACATCGGCGTGGTGGAGGGCCTGATCGTCGATCGCGCGTTCCTGGATGACCGCGCCCGGAGCGCGCTCGAGCTGACCACCATCGCCGATCTCGACAAGGCCGGGCTCGCCGCCCCTCACATCGTGCAGAACATCCTCGCCGCCAGCGCCCTCGCGCGGTCGCTCGGCACGGAGCCGGCGGCGATCCACGAGGCCCTGCAGCGGTTCCAGCTCGACGCGCACCGCATCCAGGTCATCGCCCGGCATGCCGGCGTCGTCTGGGTCGACGACTCGAAGGCGACGAACCCGCACGCGGCGGCATCCTCGCTCCGCGCCTACCCGGGCGCCGTGTGGATCGTCGGCGGAGATCTCAAGGGCGTCGACATCGCGGAGCTGGTCGCCGACGTCGGATCCACGGCTCGCGCAGCCGTCGTGATCGGGGTCGAACGGGGCGACGTCGTCGCGGCATTCCGGCGACACGCGCCCGTGGTCCCGGTGTTCGAGGTCGATGCTGGCGAGACTGGTCAGGTCATGAACCGTGTCGTGGAGATCGCGGCGGGGGTCGTCGGCGACGAGGGCACAGTTCTGCTGGCCCCGGCGGCGGCATCCTTCGACCAGTTCTCCAGCTATGCGGATCGCGGACACCGCTTCGCCGAGGCGGTGCGGGACTGGATCGACCGGGGGAGCGCCGATGACGCAGGTATCCCGCCCTCCGCGGTCTGAGTCCGGCGGACTCGCCGCCCGGGTCTCGCTCGGCCGCCGGTTCACCCCGGTGTCGACCGAGTTCCTGCTCATCGCGTCGACCGCCCTGCTGCTCACGCTCTTCGGTCTGGTGATGGTGCTGTCCGCCACCAGTGCGACGGCCGTCGCCGACGGCGCGAACCCGATGGACGGCGCGCTGCGTCAAGGCGTGTTCGCCCTGCTCGGCATCCCCCTGATGTTCCTCATCAGTCGACTGCCGATCGCCTTCCTCAAGAAGATGGCCTGGCCGGCGCTGTTCGGCGCCGTGGCCCTGCAGATGCTCGTGTTCACGCCCCTCGGCATCGCCGACGGCGGAAACCGCAACTGGATCAAGATCGCCGGGTTCACGCTGCAGCCGTCCGAGTTCCTCAAGCTCGCCCTCGCCCTCTGGATCGCGGCGGTGCTGCTGCGCAAGCGCACGATGCTCGGCACGTGGCATCACGTGTTCATCCCCGTCATCCCGGTCGGCGCGCTCGCGATCGGCACCGTGCTCGCGGGCAAGGACCTCGGTACCGCGATGGTGCTCGTGCTCATCCTGCTGGGCTGCCTGTTCTTCTCCGGGGTGAAGCTCCGGCTGTTCATCATCCCCGTGATCCTCGGCGTCGTCGCGGTGCTCGCGTACGCGCTCTCCAGCGAGGACCGGATGCGCCGCATCACGGCGACCTGCGACGACATGTCGCTGTACTACACCGACTGCTACCAGTCGATCCACGGGATCTGGGGCATGGCGTCCGGCGGCGTCTTCGGCCTCGGCCTGGGCAATTCGCAGGAGAAGTACGGGTGGCTGCCCGCGGCCGGCAACGACTTCATCTTCGCCATCGTGGGCGAGGAGCTCGGCCTCATCGGATGCATCGTGGTGCTGGCCCTGTTCACGTTCTTCACCGTCGGGGCGTTCCACATCATCCGCAAGACGTCCGATCCGTTCATCCGCGTCGCCGCGGGCGGCATCACGGTGTGGATCGTCGGCCAGGCCGTGCTGAACATCGGCGTCGTCATCGGCGTCTTCCCGGTCATGGGAGTCCCGCTGCCGTTCATGTCCCAGGGCGGGACGGCGCTGCTCGCGGTGCTGATCGCCTGCGGCGTGCTGCTCGCGTTCGCACGCACGCTCCCCGTCGAGGAGAAGCCCTCAGCCGCAGCCGGTAGGGTCACCAGGTGACTTCGTACCTCCTCGCCGGCGGTGGCACCGCCGGCCATGTGAACCCCCTGCTCGCCGTCGCCGATGCGCTGCGCGAGCGCGACCCCGGAGCATCCGTCCTCGTCCTCGGAACCGCGGAGGGTCTGGAATCCCGACTCGTCCCGGAGCGCGGATACGAGCTGCTCATCGTCGATAAGGTTCCCTTCCCGCGGCGGCCGAATCGGCAGGCCGCGGCGTTCCCGTCGCGCTTCCGTCGTGCGATCGCCCAGGTGCGTGCGCACATCCGCACGCACGGCATCGACATCGTCGTCGGCTTCGGCGGCTACGCCTCCGCACCCGCTTACGTCGCCGCCCGCCGCGAGCGCGTGCCCTTCGTCGTGCACGAGGCGAACGCCAAGCCAGGACTCGCGAACGTGCTCGGCGCGCGTTCCGCCGCCGGCGTCGGTGTCGCGTTCGCCGGCACACCGCTGCGCGGCAGCGAGGTCGTCGGGATGCCGCTGCGACGCGAGGTGATCGCCCTCGACCGCCAGGCGACGCGCGACGAGGCGGCCGCGCATTTCGGACTCGACCCCTCGCGTCCCGTCCTGCTGGTGTTCGGCGGCTCGCTCGGTGCGCAGCGGCTGAACGACGCGATGGCCGATTCCTGGGGCGACATCCTCGCCGCGGGCTGGCAGCTGCTGCACGTGACGGGCGAGCGCAGCGACATGGTCGACCCCGAGGTTCCCGGTTACGCGCTGCGGCGTTACGTCGACCGGATGGACCTGGCGTTCGCCCTGGCGGATCTGATCGTGTCGCGCTCCGGCTCGGCGACGGTGAGCGAGGTCAGCGCCCTCGGCATCCCGGCCCTGTACGTGCCGTACTCCGTGGGCAACGGCGAGCAGCGGCTGAACGCGGCGTCGGCTGTGTCCGCCGGGGCCGCGCAGCTGCTCGATGACGCGACCTTCGACGGGGATGCCGTGCGGCGCCTCGTGGTTCCTCTGCTCGGCGATCTTGCACGCATCGAGCGGATGGCCGCGGCCGCGGAGAACGTCGGCACCCGCAGCGGCACCGAGAACGTGATCGCCCTGGTGGACCGTGCTCTCGGCGCCGCGTGACGCGGTCGAGATGCCCCAGGAAAAGTAGACTGAGACCGACATGATCAGACCCGACCTCTCCCTCCCGATCCCCGAGACGATCACCTCCGCGCACTTCATCGGCATCGGCGGTTCCGGCATGAGCGGCCTCGCGAGGATGTTCCTCGACGCGGGCATCCGCGTCTCCGGCACCGACCGGGCCGACAGCGACAACCTCCGTGCTCTCGCTGCTGCCGGGGCGACGGTGCACGTCGGCCACGACGCCGCGTATCTCGGCGATGCCGACACCGTCGTGCACACCGGAGCGATCTGGCCCGAGAACCCCGAGTTCGTCACGGCGAAGGAGCGCGGGCTGCACGTCATCCACCGCTCGCAGGCGCTGCACTGGCTCATCGGCTCCCGCCGGCTCGTCTCCGTCGCCGGCGCGCACGGCAAGACCACGTCCACCGGGATGATCGTCACCGCGCTCCGTGAGCTCGGCGCCGACCCGCACTTCGTGAACGGCGGTGTGATCGAGCAGCTCGGCACGTCGAGCGCCACCGGCACCGGCGACCTGTTCGTGATCGAGGCCGACGAGTCGGACGGCACCTTCCTGCTCTACGACACCGCGGTCGCGCTCATCACGAACGTCGATCCGGATCACCTCGATCATTACGGCTCGGACGAGGCGTTCCACGATGCGTTCGTGCGATTCGCGGATGCCGCCTCCGAGGCCGTCGTGATCTCGAGCGACGATCCCGGGGCCCTGCGCGTCAGCGCCGGGCTCTCGCATGACAACGTCATCACCTTCGGTCAGGCCGAGGATGCGGATCTCCGCGTCACGGACATCGTGGCGGCGGGGCCCGTCGCGGCGACCCTGACCCACGACGGGGAGAGCGTGCGCATGCAGCTCGCGGTCCCCGGTGTGCACAACGCCATCAACGCCGCAGGCGCCGTCGCGGTGCTGCGATCCTTCGGCCACCCGCTGGCCGACGCCGTGCGTGCCGTCGAGGGCTTCGCGGGCACGGTGCGCCGGCTCGAGCAGCACGGCGTCGAACGCGGGGTCACCGTGTACGACGACTACTCGCACCACCCGACCGAGGTCCGCGCGGCGCTCGAGGCCATGCGGAGCATCGCCGGACCGGGCAGGATCATCGCGATCCAGCAGCCGCACACGTACTCGCGCACGCAGCACATGTTCCAGGAGTTCGCCGACGTGCTCGAGGAGTTCGCCGATCACACGGTGATGCTCGACGTGTACGGCGCCCGCGAGGATCCGGTTCCCGGTGTGACCGGGGAGCTGGTCAGCGACGCCTTCCGCGACCAGGAGCACGTCCACTACGTCGCGGACTGGCAGCAGGCCGCCGACTACACCGCCACCGTCGCGCGCGACGGCGACTTCGTCATCACGCTCGGGTGCGGCAACGTCTACCAGATCATCCCGCAGGTGCTGGAGTCGCTGCGCCGGACCGACGAGGCGTAGCCATGCGCCGGCCCGCACCGCTTCCGACCGCCCCGGAGAGCAAGGGGCAGAGGGATGCCGCGCCGGAGGCGGCGATGCGTCCGCGTCGTGGCCAGCGCGCGGTGGCGGACGGCGGA